>JAVZLS010000006.1:0-72254 GCA_038883715.1 Bathyarchaeia archaeon | reverse complement strand
AAGGTGAGATGAGAATGCGCAGCCAAATTCCGCTTCCAGTAGACGAGCTTCCAACAAAATGGTATAACATCTTACCAGACTTGCCTGAGCCGCTTCCGCCTCCAAGGGAGCCGGAAACCGGTCCGTCGCGAATGGAGTTTTTGGCTAAGACCATGGTGAAAGAATGTTTAAGGCAGGAGATGTCAAGTGAGCGTTGGATTCCGATTCCGGAAGAAGTGCGTGAACTTTACCTTCATATGGGTAGGCCTAGACCCCTTTATCGTGCGATAAGATTAGCGAAATATTTGGGACTGAAGAAGGTTAGGCTCTATTACAAGCGGGAAGATTTGTCTCCGACAGGTTCTCATAAAACTAACACGGCGGTTGCTCAAGCCTATTACGCTATGAAAGAGGGAAAAATGACATTAACAACGGAGACTGGCGCCGGGCAGTGGGGTACGGCTCTTTCCTATGCTGCACGGCTCTTGGGTTTGGACTGCGTAGTTTTCTGGGTTAAATCTGTTTATGACTGGAAAACGGATAGAAAAACGTTAATGAAGCTTTTGGGCGCGAAGGTTTACGCTTCACCAAGTCAGCAGACAAAGATTGGCAAAGAGGTTCTCTCCAAGAATCCTGAACATCCAGGCTCGTTGGGAATAGCAATTTCAGAAGGTCTAGAATATGCAGAAACCCATGAAGATGCTGTTTATTGTCTAGGCTCTGTTCTCAACCATGTGCTGATGCACCAATCCATAATCGGATTGGAAGCCATGAAACAGTTTGACCTTATAGATGAAAAACCGGACTTAATAATTGGTTGTCTTGGAGGAGGCTCGAACTTTGGAGGTATAGCCTTACCTTTCATAGGAGAGGTTTTAAGAAGGAAGAGGGAATGCGAGTTTTTGGCCGCTCAATCAATGGCCGCGCCTAACCTTGTTAAGGGCGAATATCGTTATGATTTTTGCGACGTAGCTGAATATACACCACTCTTGAAAGTTTACACTTTGGGGCATAAGATTGAGATGCCACCCATAAAGGCCGACGGTCTTCGCTATCATGCGGCTGCCCCAATAATAAGCCTCTTAAGGCATCATGGACTGGTGAAGGCAGTGGCTTACCCTACGGATGAAAAGGCTATTTTTGAAGCGGCAAGAATTTTCCTTCAAAGCGAGGGGTGGTTGCCAGCTCCAGAATCCAGCTACGCCATTCGCGCTGGAATAGATGAGGCTATAAAAGCCGAAAAAGCCGGAGTTGAAAAAGTAATTTGCATGAACATTAGTGGACATGGTTTCCTAGACTTAACGGCGTATAAGGAAAAACTTGAAACTGGCTAAAAAGCTATAGTTTGTGTCCATAACGTCCAGTTAAAGGCACGAAGGCGACGCCACCTAAATTTTCCCTTGTAATTTTTCCGTCGGCGCCTTTCACAACCTTTATTAAACTTTGGAAGAGGTGCATGCTCCCCACTGGAATGAGCATTATTCCGCCATTTTTCAGTTGTTCGATTAATGGTTTTGGTATGTCTGGGGCTGCTGCTGTGACGACTATTCTGTCGTATGGCGCTTTTTCTTGGTATCCCATGGAACCGTCTCCGCAGATTATTGTGACTCGGTCGCTGTATCCCGCTTTCATGATGTTTCTTCTTGCAAATTCCGCTAAGCCTTCAATTATTTCGACCGTGTAGACGTGTCCCCATTCACTTCTAGGTGCTTCGCTTGGCGCCACTATTTCGGCTATCGTGGCGGCGTGCCATCCTGAGCCTGCCCCAACTTCGAGGACTTTGCTGCCTACTTCCAATTGGAGGGCTTCATTCATTATTGCAACCATGTTTCGCCTAGCCAGGGCTGGAAGCCGAGGCTATGTGGCGCTGAAACTGTCTGCCCAAAGCCAATTGGAAGAGGGGTGTCCACAGCGCTGTAGGACTGCATGTTTTCTGGCAGAAACTTTGTTCGAGGCACTTTGCGCATCGCTTTAATCACTTTTTGGGAGCGAAGTATACCCTCTCTTATTAGACTCTCAATTAGTCTTTCCCAGTCCCTCTCCAAATTTTGCACCGTATCAAGATAGAGGGATTTGAGGCATTTAACTGATTTGCATTACAAATTTGAATGCACTACTTTACAGTTACAGACTTTGCTAGGTTTCTAGGCTTGTCGGGGTCGTATCCCCTTTCAACAGCCATATAATACGCCAAAAGCTGCAGCGGAACAACAAAGGGTATGGGTGACAAAACATCCGGTATGCCCATTGGCACCTCAACATAGTCGTCAGCTAACCTTTTAACTTCCTCGTCACCTTCTTCAATGATGGCCATTATTTTAGCTCCTCTAGCTTTCATCTCCATAATGTTCCCTATTATAGTCTTGTGTGTATCGTCTTTGGGACATATGAAAACCACAGGGAATCCCTCTTCGACGAGGCTTATTGGTCCATGTTTACTTTCGCCGGCTGGAAACGCGATTGAGGGGATGTAGGCGATTTCCATGAGTTTAAGCCTGCCCTCATAAGCTGTGGCTGTGCTTATACCCCGCCCTAAAAAGAAGAAGACCTTCGCATCCTTGTACTTTCTCGCTATGCTTTTTACTTTCTCCTCTTGCGTGGTGATTACTGTTTCCACAATGTCTGGAAGCTTCTTCAGCTTCGCCTCTATAAAGTCCATTTCATCCTGCGAAATTTTACCTCTCTTTTTTGCTAGTCTCAGCGCCAGCTGGGCGAGAACTGAAAGCTGCGAAGTGAAGGTTTTAGTTGCAGCCACGCCGATTTCTGGTCCGGACTGCTGGCTGATGTAAACCCGTGAAACTCTCGTTAATGTTGAGCCGATAACGTTTGTAAGTCCGAGAATTGTTGCTGCTCTTTGACGGGCAGCGTTGACAGCGGCAAGAGTATCTGCCGTTTCGCCTGATTGGCTTACCGCTAAAATTGTGCTGTCAATGTTCACTGATTTTCCATGCTGTTCGATGAATTCTGAAGCTATTACGGGGTACGTTGCTAGGTAGGCTAGTTTAGAAAACATGTAAGATGCTGCTAGACACGCGTGGTATGATGTGCCACAAGCCACTAGGAACACTTCTTTTGCGCGGTCCAAGAAAGTTGCCATCAAGTCAAGGTAGTGCTCCTGTAGCCTCAAAGTGTTTCGTAAGCATGTGGGCTGTTCATGAATCTCCTTTAACATGAAGTGGGGATAGCCCTGCTTAACAGCCATTTCAGGGGTCCAATCGATAAGCTTTGGCTCTCGGATAACAGGGCTTAGGTCTGCAATTTTTCTTATTTCAAGACCTTCAAAAGATAGGGTCGCCAGTTCTCCATCTTCGATTATGACTGCCTTGTTGGTTAATGGCAAAAAGGCTGGGATGTCGGAGGCGCAGTAAAGTGCATTTTCTCCGATTCCAACAACAAGCGGACTTTCATGTCTGGCGCAAACTATTTTGTCCGGCTCTTTCGGCGAAATAACTGCGATGGCGTAGGAACCCTCAAGCCTTCGCACAGCTTCGAGGACAGCATCCACAAGCCCAAAAGAAGGATTCGTTTTAAACGCCTCCTCAATAAGGTGGGCTATAACTTCCGTATCAGTTCTAGATTGAAAGATGTGGCCTTTCCCTTCAAGTTCAAGCTTCAGTTCTGCGAAATTTTCGATGATTCCATTATGGACCACAGCTATTTGCCCACCGCAATCAACATGAGGGTGCGCGTTAATCATTAACGGTGCTCCATGTGTAGCCCATCTTGTGTGACCTATGCCTATGGAACCTGGCAAGTCGTCAAGGTTATGGATTTTGTGAACCTCGTCTATTTTCCCAGCGTCTTTTTTAATGTAAATTTTTCCATTATGGATCGTTGCTTCACCCACAGAGTCGTAGCCGCGGTATTCAAGCCTTTTAAGAGCTTGATGAATTAATGTTGCGGCGGCACCCTCCTTCAGAATGCAACCGAATATTCCACACATGCTCGCTGTCACTGTTCCTTTTTGCTTGATTTTGCAGCTATTTTTAGGGGCTTTTTGGTAATAAGCATTTTTAAGAGAAAAATTTAGGCTCTAAAAATTTTTTATAGGCTTTTTCGTGTTTATTCGCTGTTAAAAGCTTAGTTTTTTAGTCAATTTTGATAGCATTGTTAAAAATTTTATAAGAGTCATTTATGATGATGCTTTCCTTGCTAGCTCGGCGCCTAGAACCATGCTTTTCAACTTTGCAAAGCTTACTTCCCATGTTCTGGTTCTTAAACCGCAGTCAGTGCTCACAAATATCCTGCTCGGGTCTCCGATGATTTTGGCGGCGTGGAGTATTCTGTCCCTCACCAGCTCTGGTGGTTCAATAAAGTCTGTGTGGACGTCTATGACGCCTAAGCCGTAATTTCCTCTAAAACCATAGTCTTCAAATAGTTTCAGTTCCCTGTAACCTATTCGCACATCATCCGTTCCCTTTTGTCTGCTGTCTCTATTGGCGAATTCGAGGGCTAGTTGGCTGCAATTCTGCAGTTCAGCGGCATATTTCGCCAGCACTTCATAATTGCTGTAGCAGTTGTGGAGGCTAAAGGCGCAGTTAAACCCCTTAACAGTCTCGTTGAAAGCTTCCATAAATAACTCCATTTCTTCAGCTGACGGGTTTGTGGTTGCTGCTGGCTCGTCTATCTGAATCCACATTGCTCCAGCTTCAATAAGCCTATTTATTTCTGGTCTTACAATCTCCTTTATTAGGTCGAAGAGAAATTCTCTCCGAGCTTCAAACTTCCTACGTTTAAAATCTTTGATTTTGCTGCTGAGCTTTTTCTCGTAATATTCGTTAAACGTCCAGTCAACAAGTGTGTAAGGACCGGTGAAGGGCACTTTAACCTTTCTGTTGGTGTTTTTACGTGTAAAAATAAACTCTTCCACATAGAATGGTTTCACATATTTTGGCTTACTTATGCAAGCGGCCTTATTGAAGTATCTGTAGTCAAAGGATTTTACATACCCTAAAAATTTGAAGCCTTCAATGTTTCTGATAACGTGTTCGTACATTTCCGAGCGCCATTGCTCTCCATCAAAAATTATGTCAAGCCCCGCATTCTCAAAGAAGCGAATAACAAACTTCGCTGACCACTCAAGAATCGCTCTTTTATCCTCCGGTGTTCTTTTTTGGCTTTTTAAAATCTTGATGAATTCATCTATGCCTTCTATTCTTAGCCTCTGTCCCCAGTCCAGTGCCTCGGCTATCTCGCTCTCTGATAAAGGTTCACCTCTGTATCCTTTGACTCTCCATGCGGGTTTAGCGAGGCTTCCTATTTCTTGTGTTGGGAAAAGCTTATTCATGGATGCTCAACTCCGCCTTTAGATGCTTGGCTACGCGACTTATGACCCTTATTTTTTCTTCCGCCCTCTCCCAAGGTAGAAATTCTAAATCGCAGTTTGGACAAATGAAAACGTCGTGAACCTTTGACGGGTAAACTGACTGGATAAGTTCTCCAGCCACCGTGGCAAGCTCGTTTTCATTCTCTAGTAGAGAACTGCGGGCGTCCACAATTCCTAAGGCGACACCTTTATCAAAATCATATTCTTTCAGCCTTTCTAAACTTGTTTCGTATAGGTCTATTCCTAAGTCGTTAACTGGAAAGTTTAAGGCTTCTGGCATAATTTGTGAAAAGTCTCCGAAAAATGTTTGTAAGCATGTTTTTACATTTGTACCTTTGACGGTTGTCCTAAAGGCTTCTTTAACATCGGTAAGAGTATCCTTGGAAATTGGTTTTTTTAATGGATTGTAGACAAGGGCTGGATCGCTTAGCTGAATGTATTTGAAACCTTTTTTGGCTAAGTTTTCGATTTCGGCTTTTAGGATTTCAGCGTAAGTGAACATTAGTTCCCTTTCATCCTTGTAAAATTTGTTTTCCGAAAGCCTTGCCAACGTGTAGGGTGCTGGCAGTATGGCTTTCCATGAAATGTTTTTTGGCAGGTATTCTGTGTGAGCTAGCTCCATGGTTATACCTTTTTTAGGCTTTATCTCGCTTTGAACGACGGGTTTTCTGTAGAAGGTGTTGTTGTTAAACCATCTTGCAAGAGCTCCTGCTTTCAAGCCTTCCAAGTTTTCGGCGAAAGGCCTCAGCAAATCTTGCCATTTCAACATTCCGTCTGTGATATAGCTTAGCTCAGCAGAGACTTGCGCCTCTATAACTTTTATTGTTGCTTCTCGGAAGGCTTTTTCCAGCTCTTCTGTGCTTACTTTCCTTCTTTCGTAGGCTCTTGTGGTTTCGATAAGTTCCTTTGGTCTTGGCATTATGCCTGTCGCATAGCAGCCAATCATTTTTATCCTTCTTTACGGGCTTGTTGTGGTTATCTCTTTTGTTTACCGTAATAAAAATTTTAATAATGGAGTGTGCTTATGCATATGGACGACTATGGGTAAAAAACTGCTGCTACATGACGACGGCAAAACGCAGATGGTTAAGGAAATTAAGGTTTTCGACGACCCGCAGAAGCTTAAGCTAATTTTGAATAGGTTAAGCTGGAAAATTTTAGTTATGCTTTCTGAAAGGGCGATGTACCCCCTCGAAGTTGCAAAGGAGCTTGGGATTCACGAGCAGAAGGTTTACTATCATATAAGAAAGTTGATTAAGGCTGGAGCCATAACTGTTGCGAAACAGGAGGAGAGGAAGGGAGCCATAGCCAAATATTACATGGCAGCTTCATCGGCTTTCGGGATAGAACTGCCAAAGGAATACAAAATCATAGAAAAGTCTCCGTTGATCAGCGTTAGCGAACAGGTTCGAAGATTTTTCGGCGAGTTTATTCGCAAAGACGAGTGTTTTGACGGCAAAATTGTTGTGGGTAGCCCAACTCCTCATGGACCTTTTAAAACGAGCGCTCGGGATGGGCATTACGCCTCTCACTTGGCTTTCTTTCTTGGACAATTTACCAGGATGCCGGAAGATTTCGCTGTGAAACTTGACGTGGATGTTAAGGCTGAGAAAGAGGAGAAGAACAATCTGATTCTTGTGGGTGGACCTGGAACAAATCTTTTGACACAGGAGTTGAATGAGTATCTGCCTTTAAAGTTTAACATGCAACCGTCCGAGCAAGGCTTTTTGTTTGGCGGTTTAGTTTCAACCAAGACTGGACGGGTTTATACGGCCGATGCCGTTGGGCTTGTGGCGAAAATTGTTAATCCATGGGATAAAAGCAAGCGAGTTATTGTTTTAGCTGGAAATAAGGCCGTTGGCACTAAGGCATGTGTTTTGGCGCTGACAAATTTCCATGAAAAGACATTGGGGAATTATAGGGGCGAGGACACTTTTGCCAAAGTGATTCAAGGTTTTGATTTGGACGGCGATGGCAAAGTTGACTCAATAGAGGTTTTGGAGTAAATGCCAAAAATTCGTATAGCAGAGCGGGCGGATCTGCCGAAAATATTAGAACTGATTAAGAGGAATGGAGAGCCTTTAAACGAGGATTTAGAGGCTATCTTCAATTTTGAAAGTCCTAACGAGAAGTGCAGATTTTTTGTCGCTGAGGAAGATGGCAAGATTGTTGGTTTTTCTAGGGTGCATTTTTATAGGTGGAATAAGAGCGCCTATGTGATAAATCTTCTCGTTGACGCTGGTTATAGGCGTAGAGGAATAGGCTCTCTTTTACTGAAGGCTATGGAGGATTTTGCAAGGGAAAAAGGCGCGGGTTCTTATGTTTGACACTGCAATAGACAACATTCCAGCCTTAAACCTCTATTTGAAAAATGGCTTTAAAATTTGTGGCTACAACGAAAAGCTCTATGAGAATGATAAAACAGCGTTATACCTTGCGAAAGAACTCTAAAGGCAAGGAGCTGGTGTAATGTCAAAGATTTTCGTTAGGGGAATGTCTGGGCGTGACTTGGCTGAGGTTTCAGAGCTGGCGCCTTTGGCGAACCCTCATGCAATTAAAGAGGAATATAAGAAGCGCATCATTAAAGTATTGGAAGAAAATCCAGATCTTTCTTTCGTAGCTGTGATGGATGGGAGGGTTATTGGTTATGTGCAGGCGGGGGTTTGTGGTTCTACGGCGGTTATTGAGGATTTGGCTGTTGGCAGAGAATATCAAGGTAGGGGTGTGGGCGAAAAGCTGTTGCGGAAGGAATTGGAGGTTTTAAGGCGGAAAGATGTGAGGTTGGTGTTTGCTGAGGTTCATTATAGATGCGCTTCAGCAATACCATTTTACTACAAGTTTGGCTTTCGTATAGCTGGTTTTCAGCAGGACTATTTTGGGGTTGGACATGACGCGATAATTCTGAAATTAGAGTTATAACTTGGCTTATTGGAAAGGTAGCCTATGCAAATCACCGAATATCTAACAGCATTTGGTCATAGGAACATCAGAGCTACCCACAGAACCACGCTTGAATTTACAAGGGAGAAAGAGCTTTCCGTTAGAGGGGACTGTATTGTCGCTGTTTCCGCTGATAAAGGTTTTTCTGATCTCAAACCGGAGTTTAGGGAATTTCTCCAGAAAGAAAATGCGAGGCTTACGATCCTCATAGAAGCTGGCGGAGCTGTCGATGTTGTAAAGGCTCGGGGAAACCCTAAACTGATTTTGTCGCATCCGGCAGATATGGTTGTGAGAAAAAGCGGATACATTTGTGGTAGAACTTTGGCGATTAATGCGGATAAGGCGGCTTGCGACTTGTCAAGGGCTCTTGTGAAGAGGCTTCAGATTCCAGGGCAGATGGTTAGGGTAACTTTAACTGTTGAGGTTTAGCGAATTTCCGCGTCTAAAACGGCTTGCCACTCGTAGGGGGCTGTTTCGCGGATGGTTCTCGCGAAAAGGATTTTTGCCACGCTTCTACTGGACTTTTCAACCTCTTCCCTAAATCGTTGTTCCAATTTTTCCAATGTATTTTCCGCTGTGACGAAACCGTAAAAGTGTATGGCGCCTCCCTCGGGCTTCAAGGCTTCGCATGCGGCTCCGACGAATTCTATGGCTTTTTCTGGTAGGTTCATGATGATGCGGTCTGCTTGTCCGCGGAGTTTTTGTTTAATGACTTGTTTTGCGTCACCTAAAATTGGGTAAACTTTTCCCTCAACCCTATTCAGCCTAACATTTTTTTCGAGTAAAGTGATGGCTTCTGGGTTTATGTCTATGGCGTAAACCTTAACACGGCTATGAGTTTTCGCTATGAGTATCGAGAAGGGACCAACTCCAGCGAACATGTCTATGACCGTTTCGCCTTCTTTAACTATTGATGCTACTCGCTTATGCTCGTTGGATAGACGGGGTGAGAAATAGGCTTTGGCTAAGTCTACATGGTACTGGCATCCATGCTCTTTATGTATAGTTTCTGTTTTTGGTTCTCCAGCTATGACGATGTATTGTCTTGTTCGGTATTCGCCTTTTATTGCTCCAGCCTTGGCGAGAACTGTCCGCAAGTTTTTGTGAATTTGTAGGATTGCATTTCCAATTTCCGTTTTGTAGCTTTCAAGTTCTGGCGGGATTTCAATTATGGCTATGTCGCCTACAACATCCATGGCTCGTGGAACACAAGCTAATAGGTGGGGCGGAAGTTTGCCTTCCAACAACTCCATAAGTGTTTTTGGACGCGTTTTTCTTTCTGGAAAAGTGTAAGTTGTGATTTCAAGGCTTATGGCTTGTTTTTGGAGGGCTTGAACGTCATCTTTTGATGGGTTTCTAGCTAGGGGGATGTAAATGTAGGCGTTATTTCTTTGAACTTCTAGTTCTTTGTTAACCAATTCTAGTTTGTGGGCTGTTGTTATGGCTTTTTCGCCGTTAATTTTTGGGACTTTTAGGCAGAGGGCTTCCTTCGGCATAAAATTGCCTAATATTCTACTCTATTATTTTGAAGAAGTCCCTTTCGGTTATTATTCCAACAAGCTTCTCGTTCTGGACGACTGGTAAGGCGCCAAGGTTTTTCTCCCGCATGATTTTTGCCGCTTGTCCAACGTCTGCTTCAGGCGTGATTGTTGTGACTTCTTTTGTGGCTATTTCGAGGGCTGGTGTGTTCAAAACCTGCGTTATTGTTCCCGATTTTAGGTGTCTGAAGACTTCTCCTGAGCCGAAGAAGCGTATTATGTCCATAGATGTTACTATACCTACAACTTTGCCGTCTGAGACTATTGGGAGCCTTCTGAAGCCTTGTCCAATCATGGTTTTCTCTGCTTCAAAGATTGTTGTTTTTGGCAGTGCGGTTACCACTTTTTCGGTCATTAGCTGTGAAACTTTTATCCCGCTTATTCTGTCTGCGAACATGCGGGCTACATCCCTTTCAGTGACTATTGCCCTAACATGGTTTTCGTTGTCCACAACTGGTAAGCCACCTACATTCTTCTCTTTCATAAGTTGGATTGCCTCGCTTATGTCCGCTGTGGTTTTTACCGCGAAAACTTTCTGGTTCATTATGAGTTTTATCGGCTCGTTTATGGCTTTAAAGATGTTTCCGGAAAACTTCTGTTGGACTATTTCGAATTTTTTGCCTCCGCCGAGGTAGTCAACTATGTCGGTGGCTGTTACTATTCCAGCCAATGTTTTTGTGCCTGGATCAGCGATGGGGATTCTTCGGAATCCTTCTTTCGCCATTATTTTTATGGCGTCGTATATGGGTGTTGTTGGAGCCATTGTTATGACTGGGCTTTTTGCTATGTGCATAACGTCGCCTTCGCGTTTTTTGGCGGCTGAACCTTTTAACGAAACTGGCCCCTTTCCTCTTAGTGTTCTCCTAAAAGTTTCTCTACTCATTTCCACGCCTTCTCATTTGATTATGGGCCTTGCTATGTCTTCTCGGTCCACTATACCTATTAGCTTTCCCTCTTCGTCCACGACTGGGACTCGCCCAATGTCTTTTGAAACCATAACTTTTGCAACTCTTATTGCCTTCACCGATGGCTGAACAGTTATCACGTTTGTCTTCATAACGGCTGAAATTTTCGTTGAAGCCTTAAATCTTCCTTTATGGGACTCGAATGTCGGCATGAGTGCCCCGCTTTCTAGGAGGTCTTTCTGGGTTACGATGCCCACAAGCTTGTTTTTGGTGACGACTGGGAGTCCGGCTAAAGATTTGTCTTGCATCAAGCGCCAGACGTCATCAATCTCATCGTCTGGAGAGCATGTTAGGATGTTTGTCGACATTATTTCTGAAACCGGCTTTGCAAGTTTTTCAGGGCTTGTTTTAATTATATTTTCTATGAAGTTCTCTAAGCCTAAGACCCCTTTTAACATGTTTTCTGTTCTGTTGTTTACAACTGGTGTGCACCATTCGTCCACACGTAGCATCGCCCTAACTGTTTGGAAAGCATCATCTTCGGTTGTGGCGACATATTTTGGGTTTGTCATTATGCCCTTCACCTTTATTGGCGAAACAGACGAGGATATAGTCATGACTGCACCGCGGGAAACTATTCCCAAATGTTTTCTTTCACGGTTTGTGACCGGCAATATTCTTAGGGAGAAGTCACGGATGAGAGCCCGGG
Source organism: Bathyarchaeia archaeon (assembly GCA_038883715.1). Lineage (GTDB taxonomy): Archaea > Thermoproteota > Bathyarchaeia > Bathyarchaeales > Bathycorpusculaceae > JAGTQI01. The sequence continues at coordinate 60,857 of JAVZLS010000006.1, read as the reverse complement.
CTTTTGTTGCAAGCTCATCATCGTAAATGAAGGGGTGTTTTTCATTCAATATTTCTTTGACACGCAAAAAATCTCCCCTTTAAACCTTTTTCATTCAGTTTCCAATTCTGCTCTGCAGTCTTCGCAGAGGAACTCTCCATCCACCTCTTTAAGGTTGTCTGACCATCCGCCACAGCGGTCGCAGTACCCGGCAAGAGAGGATTCTTCCTCTTCTGTTATGGTTGCTTGGGCTAGGTTTTCTCCCTCTATGAGGGCTCTCTCCTGTATTGTTTCGATGAGTTCTGGCATTACTGCCAATATGTCCTTGCTGGAGAGGATTCCGATGAGCTGTCCCTTGTAGACTACGCCTAGCCTTCTAATGTTTAGTCTGCTCATTTTCCGGGCTGCTTCGCTTATTGTTTCGTCTGGCTCTATTGTTATTAGGGGGGTTGTCATAACGTCTTTTGCCTTTAAAGCGTCAGGTTTAACGTTTTTTGCAAGAACCCTTGTCACTAGGTCTCTCTCAGTTATGATTCCTATGGGCTTTCCTTCCTTACTAGTTACTATAATGCATCCCAATCCATGTTTGTCCATGAGCTCTGCCACTCGGTTTGCTGTAGCGTCTTCTTCCACAGTTATCACTGGGCTGCTCATGACGTCTTTAACCAGCATTCTTGACCTTAGACCAATTTCAGCCATCTGGTTTTCGCCACTGTCGGTTTTGTGCGCTCTGCTTTTCACTCAACTCAAAATGTAAAGAGGCATTTAAAACTTGTTATGTTCCAAGCGTTTACATCATTTATAGAGGGGAAACTTATTATCCGAGACTGATGTTGACTTTTATCCGTCGAGGAGAAAAGCATGTTAAGGACAAACGTTGACAAACTTGTTAAGATTTCTGTTGTTGGCGAGGTGGCAAGCCCAATTTATGGAAGAGGCATATACAACATTTCAGCCGAAGGAGTGCCATTGGTCTTGCCAGGCGTAGGCGGAATAACCTACAACGTGAGGGTTGGCGACCTGGCTTGCGGCTGGGAAGCAGACCATGTTGAACCCGGCGTGAGCATAGAGAACAAGGAGAATGATCCCACTTTTGGTCGTGGTGCTAACACAGCTTTAAACGTGCTTTCATGCGTTGGAAATGAGGCTGTTGTGGTTTCTGGCGACGCCAAAGGCGCAAAGGGTGTTGTCACTGGAAAGCACGGTGGGATAGAGCATGTGCTTGTGGATTTTCAGCCTGAAACTTTTGAAAAGCTTATGCTGGGCGATAAAGTTTTGGTGAAGGCATTCGGCGTTGGCTTGAAGCTTTTGGATTTTCCAGAAATTAAGGTTATGAATATGGACCCCCGTTTCTTGGAAGCCTTAGACCCGAAGCCGGTGGGCGACAAGTTGGAGGTTCCGGTGACGCATGTTATTCCAGCGGCGATTATGGGCTCTGGTTTAGGTGCAAACCAGACTTATTCTGGAGATTATGACATACAACTTTTCGATGAAGCCACACGGAAGGAGTATGGACTTGACGATTTGAGACTTGGAGACTTGGTGGCTATACTGGACGCGGACCATTCTTATGGGCGAATATACCGCAAGGGCGCCGTTTCAGTGGGCATAGTTGTCCACACGAACTGTGTAACTTCTGGGCATGGTCCAGGTGTCACAACCCTCTTCACGTCGTCTACTGGGAAGATTATCCCTAGAATAGATTCCAGGGCTAACATTGCTTACGTTTTGAAATTGAGAACAGATATATAGGCGTGCATGGCTATATCATGCATAGAATTGCTTGTGGGTTAGTTATGCCGTACAAGAGGAAGAGTCGTGGAAGGTCAAAGGGCGCCAAGGGTAGAAGTGGCTTTGTTCAGTGTGCCAACTGTGGGGAGCTTGTGCCAAGGGATAAAGCCAAAAAAGTTACGCGGAGGCTATCCCTCGTGGACCCAGCCCTAGCAAAAGAGCTTCGCCAGAAGGGCGCTTATATTTCTGCGCCGGTTGACACAAAATATTATTGTGTTTCATGCGCCGTTCATTATGGCATTGTGAAGGTTCGCGCCAGAGAAGAGCGGAAACTCCGCATTGGCAGAAGATTCTAGCTTTCCTGCTTCGCTTCTCCTTTCTTCTTTAACGCCTTATACGCGTATAGGCTTCTCTGAAACACTGTTAGGTTTGTAAGCACCGCCAACACTATCATGCCAACTTCAATAACGCCAGCAAAGAATATTTCGGCTAAGCTTGCAACCGCAATTATGATTATTCGTTCAGCTCTTTCAGCCAAACCAACAGTCTCCATTTTTATGCCCGCTGCTTCAGCTCTGGCGCGGGAATAGCTTACCAGCAAAGAGCCTATAAGGGCTATTAGCCCCCACGGCGCCGAGCATAGTCCACCCAATATTATGCCCACATAAACCGCTGAGTCCGCATACCTATCAAGAAGGGAATCCAAAAAGCCACCGAAAGGCGTTGACTTTTGATATAGTCTTGCTAAGGCTCCGTCTAGTATGTCGCAGTATCCCGAAAGAAGCAGCAGAAAAACAGCCAAAGCCAACGTTACTGTCTGGCGTCCATTGGCGTAGGCTGTTGCCGAAAGGAGGGCTAAAACGATACCTATAGCACTTATAATGTTTGGTGTTAAGCCTAACTTGTTGACTGTTTGGGCTTGCGCTTTTATGGCTGCCTGCACTTTGGTTTTTAGCCTTGTCAACATAGTGTTTCGCTTTCTCTGTGTGGCAATTCTTATTTAAAAATTACAACATAACCTAGACTGTTGTGGTGAACACCTTGATAAGTGTAGCTCAAGTTAAGGTTGACGATAAAACGTGTTTGGGCATCAGAGTTGAGCTTCCAGACTCGCCACCACTATTGCTGATTGTGGCGGAGAAGGGCTTCATCATGTGCGGCTTCCTAAACCTTGAGGCTGCAGAACGCCTCGGCGTGGCTACCGCCATGGTGACTGGAGTAAAAACCTTCGAGGATGTTTTAAATGCCGAGATTAAAGCCGCAACAACAGAGGCTAAAAGACTAGGCGTTCAGCCTGGAATGCGAGGCGCAGAAGCCTTAAAGTGCATGCTATAAATGTCAATTTTGTTGCTGGTGGCGAACTGCAAAATTGATAGCCCCCTCTAGATTTTGCATTGCTAGTGGCAATTTTAGGCTGTGCGGCTCTTGTAAATTGGATACCCTCTATAGAATTTTAGCTCATTGGGAAAATGGTTGAGGAAAACAGCTTAAGGTAGCCTCCCCCTCCCCGCTAGAATTTTCCATTAATTTTGGCTGAGAAAAAAGCCAATAGCGACAGCCCCCTCTAGATTTTGTTATGCCTCTTTCTTTTGAGGTTCAGTTATGAAAATGGCTATTGTTATGGCTGTTAATGTCATGGTAGCAAGCAGTAGAAGGAATGGTGTTATTGGTGAAAACTCGTATAGAATGCCGCCTAAAAGCAGCGCTATGGATCCTAAGATGCAGTCGGAAAAATTTGAGAAACCCATCATTTTTCCTCCTTTGGGGTTAGGTCGGTTTGCATGGATGGATACGCTGTGAAGGCTAAAGCGTTGCAAACCGCAGAAAACATTGAAAAAAGGTATAATCCCAATTGGTGTCCGTGTAGAAACAATGCCATTCCAATGGCTCCTGATACTGAGGATAAAATGAGCGGTTTTTTCCTGCCAAACGTATCCACCAGCTTGCCTGCGGGAAGCAATGAGCAATAGAAGGTTAGGGAGTATACGGTTTGCAAGACCGCCCATTGAAACTCGTCCACTTTCAAGAATCGGCTTGCATACAGCACATAGTAGGGCATGCACATCCTGACAAAAAACATGAGGGGGGTGAAAATTAGGAAAAGATAAAGCATAGTTTTGGGAACAAACTTCCATACTGTTATGCATTCTTTAAAGGCTTTAGGGCATTCTCTCCAAAACCTCGTTAAAGAAGCGCTGGTTACTTCAGGTTTTAGGGTTTCCTTTAACTTTAGAAGCATTACACCGGAGGCAAACCAGCAGATAGAAACTATAAGGTAGGCTGTTCTCATGCCAAATACCAATCCATATTTTAAGTAGAGTGTTCCTGCAACAACCGGCGAGAGGATGGAAGTTACACCAGCCAGTATGGAAAGTGAATAGCCCAGCCCCCTCTTATCCGGTGGAAGCGAGTCTGCGACAAGAGCTGACATCGCCGGATAAGAGAGGGCGGCCACTCCAACTAGCATTTCACCAAAAAGGATGAAGTGCCAAGTCGGAGCTGTAGCGAAAACGAGGTATATTAGGGCTCTGGCAAAGCTTGTAGCCACAATTATGATTTTTCTCCCTCTTTTGTCTGCCCAATAACCGCCAGCCAGCTGAAGAAAAGCCATGATAAACAATGATGCTGATAAAATTGAGCCTATTATTTGAGGCGAAGCGCCAAGGGACTCAGCGTAAAGGGAATAATAGGTGTCTGGGAGAAAATGAGCGAAATCCGTAACTGCCCAAACGACCAGAAGTATTAAAATGTTCCCAGATATGAAGCTAAACTCCATTCTGAAATGCTTTAACATAGAACTCCAAACCCTAACCATTTTAGGACGCGTGAAAACCTACAATTACTAAGCAATCATGCCTTTCAACGTCCTGCAATTATCGTCTAAGCTTTTCGCTAATAAACATTTCGAGTATGCCGTTAAGGCATACTTTTGCCGCTTCAAATAGTGAAAATAATATTTTTTCGTTATTGCCAAAAGTGAGAGTAGGAAACGCGATGAAGGCGCTTGTTGCTGGCGGAGGAGGTTTTATTGGTTCCAGGCTTGTACGTGCCCTATTGAATAAAAATTGGACTGTTAGAGTTCTTGATGTTCGATATGGAGAACTAGTGGATTGCAAGGATAAGCTGGAGTTTTTCGGTGTTGGAAGCGATGATTTACGCGGTGGCATGGTTGACGGGGATATTGTGAGGCAAGCTGTTAGAGGCGTGGAGGTGGTTTACCATTTAGCCCTAAATTGGGATGGAGCAACATGGAAGCATAAAGTTCCCTTGCCAGACTTGTTTGATGTTAACATTAGAGGAACCTTAAACCTATTGGAAGAGGCGAAGTCTGAAGGAGTTAAACACTTCATGTTTGCAAGCAGTACCGCAGTTTACGGAAATGGAAGCGCAGAGGTCGTGGATGAAGAAAGCGTCTGCAAACCAGAGCTTTTCAATGGAGACCCTGGACCAGCGTATGGAATAATGAAATTTGTAACGGAGCGTTTATGCCTCCTATACTTCAGCGAGTATGGGTTGCCGGTAACCATCTTAAGGATTGGATACGTTTTCGAACCGCCCAGCAAAGGGGAGATACACGTAAAAGATGTTGTCCGAGCATTTATCCTAGCGACATTAAACAGTAAGGCTTACGGTCAGGTTTTTAATGTGGCTTGTAAGCCTACCGTTTCAACAAGAAAAATAGTAGAAACTCTTGACTGGAAGCCAAAATTCACAACAAACTACACTGAAGGCTGATATTTGGGTTCGTACCTCCACATGTCCTTTCCAACTTTTTCTGAGGGGACTCCCTCTTGAATTAGAAGTTCTCTCAGTTCATCAACAACCTCATGGACCATTTTCCTTTTTAAGTTAAAGATTTCACATTCAAAACTGTTTGTTTGAACCAGCTGCCTTATCTTTTCTTCATATTTCTCTGGTTTCTTTTCCAATTTTCGCAGTTCGCGAAGCCTCCATTTCCGATAAGGCACAAAATTGTTGTTGATAATGAAAAGGAGGGCTGTAAATATTTCAACGGCATTGGTTAGGCAGAACTGTGCAGTTATAGGGTCTTTTCTAAGCAGCGCCTTCTCGAAGTTGTATGGTGCCTCAGCCCACCCATAGTAGAAGTAAGCGAACATTTTCTCCCTTCGAATGTCTTCGGGATACCACTTATACTTCTCTAGTAGGCGTTTCACTTTTCCGGCGGGGTCATACATTATTTTTGATGTGGAGTATACCCATAGATTAATGTCATTGTGCCAACCATTTAGTTTGGATTCCAGCCTTTCAAAACTAGTCCATCCCCAACAAACCTCAACGCCCTCATATACAGTTTCATCAGCTAGGAAAACGCCCTCCTTGTAGCGTTTCTCTGTAATTATAGCTTCGAAATCTAAATCTACAAACTCGTCTCTTACTCCTATGGCGGCGGAGCCTTCCAGCAAAACGCCCAAAATATCATTGCAGCCCACGAACTTTTCGTTCACAAATTTCCTTGCAATTTTCAAAAGACTCTTCAAGAATTAACCTCCGTGACCTTTAATCGTTGAAGTGCCTTATTTTTGTTGGAAAGGTTGTCATAAGAGTAGAAGTTCTAGTGGTTTTAACTCGCCTGTCACAGGGTCGACTCGCAGTCCGAGTTCTTCAAGGGTTGTTACGCCCAGAACTTCCGCGTCTGATTCTTCGCCGAAAATTATGATTGAGTAAGTGCTCTGTCCATTTATCTCTATTTCTGCGGCTCCAACCTCCCGTTCGACAAGTCTCCCATCGGCGGTTTTGAATTTCCGCTTTCCCCGTGGCTTTATGTGGAGTTCTTCGAGGAACTTGCGTCTAATCATTGTGTATATTGAGCCCGTGTCGGCGAGGAGCTCTTTTTCAGCTTCCAGTTCCGGATTGTGAATGTTCCGAATTTTCACCTTGACCTTAACATAACCCATTTTCGGGCACTTTCTCCATTTGATTATTTTTTGACAATCCTAATAAGTGCTTCCCAGATACCACTAAACTGGGCTGGAGAGGCGTGGATTCCTCAAGTGCAGCTGTTTTGGAGGCTGTTGCTTCAGAAGTTAAAGCTTGCACACGTTGTGGTCTTTGGAGAACCCGCAAAAACGCTGTTCCGGGCGAGGGTGACCCAAACGCCAAAGTAATGTTTATTGGGGAGGCGCCGGGCTACTGGGAAGACGTGAAGGGCAAGCCTTTTGTTGGGGCTGCTGGAAAGTTTTTGGACTCGCTTTTGGCAGAGGCTGGTCTTCTGCGAAGCCAAGTTTTTATTGGGAATGTTTTGAAGTGTCGTCCGCCTGGAAACCGTGAGCCAGCGCCCGCTGAAATTGAGGCTTGCACGCCGTTTTTGGATCGGCAGATAATGGCTATAAAACCAAAACTCGTAGTCACCCTTGGAAATTATTCAACTGCCTACATTTTTGCAAAGGCTGGAATACTCTTTAAGGGCATAACAGAGGCTAGGGGAAAATTTTACCAAGCAAACGTTTTAGGCTTGGCTGTAACTGTTTTTCCAACTTTTCATCCGGCGGCTGGACTTTACAGCGCCAAATATAAACAATTGCTCATTGGCGATTTTAAGCTGCTCAAGGCGAAAATCTAAGAGTTGAGCTTAGCCGTTTAACCTAACTTTTTGACGGCCTTCAACTCCTTTAGGACTTCTTCTGGGTTTTTGTATGTTTTTGATGGCAGTTCCGCCAGCAGCTCCTCAAGCCTAACCTGTTTGTCCTCTTCGATTTCCACAAGCCTCCAGCCAACCTTTTTAACAAGCACGCTTTTTGGCGCTGGATAACGCGTCTTTTCAATAACACTTTTAACGGATTCCAAGCCAACAGAGCCTGTGATTTTTGGGAATTTCCCGCTGGAGAGGTATTGCCTAAAGCGTAGTCCGTCCTCGAACATGGCGAGGTTATTGAAAAGCACATAAACCGTTTTGCCTTCTCCCTCAAAATTTTTGGCTATTTCGCCGAGTTGCCGCAGTTCCTTGTCTGTGTACTGGTAGTAGTATAATTCCTCACCTAAGCCATGCAGCCTAAAATAGACTGTTTGGCTCGTGTAGGCTGGCAAAACTCTAAATGGGTCTGTCACATGCACTACGTCTAGGCGGCTTAAAACTTGCCTTAGTCTTTCATAGACCTCTGGTTTTTCCCATTCTGGTCCGCGAGTCTCCCATACAAGTGTTAAGTCTTCACGGTTCACCGCCTCGAAGAATTTTTCTGCTTCGCTGAGCTTGTCTGGTCGGAAAGAGCCGGGAGTCTGTATCAGCAGCATTTTGGCCTTTAGCATTTTGCATATTTGTTTCATGGTTTCGAAGGCTTTTCTGCTTGTTTCGTTCAGCCGCATTTTCGCCTTGTGGCTTATGTCTTGGTGGGCTTTAACCGTGAATTCGAAGTTTTCTGGTGCTTTTTCCCGCCATCCTTCAACCGTCTCTAGCTTTGGATATTCGTAGAATGTGCTGTTTAGCTCCACTAAGCCGTAGTTTTCGAAGTAGCGTTTCATGGATGTTGGAAAACCACAACACCCAACCTTAATCATGTAAAATCACCTTTTTGTTGCTACTAAAAGAAAGTCTGTTGGTAAAAGTGGAAGCCGTTTACACTCTTGTCTTACATAATATTCTTCAACACGATCGATACGAAATCCCGCATGAATTGCTGCGTTGATGATATCGCTTAATTTCCAGCGGAACTCAACCGATGGTGGAATATTCCCCTCACCTTCACAAATTTCTGGACTCTGGTCAAAATAGCTTCTTTTAAAGGTTATTCTTCCATCCTTCTCATCCGTTATTAGCGAAAGTGGGTGGAAATCCGAAACAATTAGCTTGCCATACTTTCTTAAAACTCTAAAGGCATTTTTCATCCAAACATCCAAATCATTTATCCAGATGAAAATGCCGCACTCCGTAACAACCAAATCAAAATAATTTCTTGGAATAATTTTTGGAAGATTTTGCCAATCTGCCTCCACTAAATTCACTTTAACACCACAATACTCAGCAGCCTCCCTCGCAAGCCTGATCTGTTCACGGGAAAAGTCGACGCCGGTGACATCAGCGCCCATCTTGGCGCACGCTAGCATCAACAAACCATCACCAAATTGGGGAACAATAATCCTCTTTCCCATAATGTGTTTTAGATATGGAGCGAGTTTTGGTTCCCACTTTTCAAAATAAGAAGAAACATCATCTTTAATTAGCCTGAACATTTCCATCTTGTGGGCCCGTTCACGCTGAGCTATGGCATTCCAGTGGCGCTTATTAGTCAGTTTATAGTTTTTGAACTGCTTGGGCAACATTTTCTTGGCCTTTTTAAGCACTTATTTTCGGGGGTGGGCGGACTGCCTTACCAAGCTTCCTTCTTAGGGCTATGCGGTAAAGCTTCCGTAGCGACTTTACAAGCTGTTCCACTGTTGGCAGAGCCGAATAAATTAGGGGTATGCGGTCATACTCCGCCAGCCTAATTGAGTATTCGTCTGGCTTCACGCCGTGGAAAACTACAACTTTTGGTTTTAGGCTGCTCATGCGGACAAGCATCATGGGAGAATTCTCATCCCCAATGTTGGTGAAGATTAATGCGCGTTCCGTTGTGGCGCCAAAGAGCTGGGAATACTCGAAACCCGAAAGCGTTTCAATGGTTTTTTTGCTGTCCACAACCGTGTAGCCCAAAACATCCCGGACGTGTAGGCTGGAGCAAGCCACAATCTCGCCTTTAATGGCCTTACACAAATATTCCACGCGTACTGGGATAGGGAACTCCCGTAAATCAATAACGGCCATGCTGGGCGAACTGGTGAGTTTTGCGAATTCGCGTGTGAAACGGCTTCCCCGCTCCTCATCAATCTTCAAAAGTGCCCAAACAAAACGGCGCACAAACTTTGTTCCCGGACTTTTCCGCCTCCCACTTTCATAGTCGCTTATCACAGAAGGCGAAAGCATCATTTTATCCGAAAGCGTTGTCTGCGAAACGCCGAAGAGCTCCCGCCACTTCCGCATGGTGGCGCCCGGCTTGTTGGAGAGGATAATCTCGCCGGCAATTCGCCTTGCAAGAACTTCGCGAACGCTTGGAGACACAGACATGTAAACGCCTTTCCCTTCAGTCCGCCAAGTTTCACCTCTAGAAACATGCCAATATAAAACTGTACCGCTTCATGGAAACATCGTGGTCACCTTAATCCATGAAGATTAGGAAGATTCCGGCCACCACCATGATGGAGCCTATGGCGACTTTAACTGTAACTTTTTCACGAAGAAAAACCACGCTTGATAAAGCCGAAAACAAGGGCGTCGTTGAAGATATTGGCACGGCTTGTGATTCTGGGATGTAGATGAAGCTTGTTGTTAGAAGGAACCATCCCAGTCCTATGGCTATTAAGCCACCAGCCAAAAGCATACCCGCAACCTTTAACCGCATTTCTCGAACGAAACGTTTTACACCGCCGAAGGGAGTCAAAGCCAACAGAAAAATTGTCACCGCCACAAGCCTTAAGGCGTTTATGGCGTAGGCTTGCTCCAAACTTGCGGTTGCTTTAACAGCCAAATTAATCATTGAAATGCTCACAGACCAAGCAACAGCCGTTGCCAAAGCAAAAACAAGACCTCTCATGCGAAGTTTTGTCTGGCACCTATCCTTGTTTACACTTTTTTGTCTCTGCTCGCCCGTTAGAAGCCAAATTCCAAAAACAATCGCCAAAGCACCAAGGATAATTGGCAACGTTATGTTCTCACCAGCCAAAAAATAAGCCCAAACAAGGCTGAAAAGAGGATAAATACACGTTATCGGAACGGCCCGCGCAACCCCCAAGATTTCAAGGCTGTTCATATAAAGTGTATCACCTAAACCCAACCCAATCAAACCACTAACAGAGGCTAACATAATAACTTGAGCTGGCAGACCAGCGAAAACGTGAACTTTCCCGATCAAGGCGAAAATCAAAACCAAAACAAGGCTTGTCCCGACGCAGCGCACAACATTCGCCGAAACCGGCTTTGTTTCAGCCAAAGCCTTCTTGTAAAGCACAGCCGAAAAAGTCCAGCATAAAGCTGCTCCAAGGGCAGCCAACTCGCCAATCATTATAGACAGCCAACTTTAGAGGAGAAACTGCTAAAACCATTAAAATATTTTAATCTTTCATGAGCTGAACTGGAATGCAGTCCCTCACTGTTTACTGGTGCGCAGAAGTTACCTCAAAATTTCCACAACTGGCCATAAGCATAGGCACAATAAACAACGTTATGGTGGAGAAGGAAAACCTGAAAATAAAAGAGCTTAAAAAAGCCTTGTACGCGGAGGCCAGAGCCCAACATGCTATTGAAGGGCTTAAGGAAAACCCAACCGTTAGAGCCTACAGAGACTTTTATTGGCGGCTTGGCATAGACCCAACTAAAACAAGGCCTTCAGGCGAAGCGCTGCTTAGGCGGGTTTTACATGGCGATGAACTCCCGACCATCTCAACGGCTGTGGATGCCTACAATTTGGCTTCTATGAAGACAATAATTCCCATAAGCGGCTTTGATAGGGGCACGCTTAATCCACCCTTCAACGTGCGGTTTGCGGAGAACGGCGAGCCATTCACTGGGATTGGAATGGAAAAGCCAATGGCGTTGACAAGTAACATGCTTGTTTTAGCCGACACCAGAAGGGTTTTATGTATATATCCCCACAGAGACGCAGACCAAACAAAAATCACGCTTAACACAAAAAACATACTTTTGGTGGCGTATGGTGCGCCGGGAATAACCCGCCAGCAGCTTGAAGAGGCGGTTAAGATAGCCTTAGAATACATTAGGGCGTGCTGCGGAGGAGAAATTGAAATGATAAAGGTTTTTAGCTCCACACCAAAATAGGTTCTGGGTGCTTAGCCTTGTCCTTTAAAGAGAAAATGGCCGAAACAGCCAGAAAAAAGGGGTCAAACATCGTTTTGGCTTTAGACTTCCCCTACGAAAAGCCTGAAAGCCACCAAACCCTCTATAAAAGGGCTGAAAAGATTATTGAAGATGTGGGTTCCTATATCTGTGCTGTCAAATTTAACCATCACCTTGTTCTGCCGCTGGGAGTCTTCAACGGTGTCCAAAAACTCTTGGAAAAGGCACATGAAAAGGGGCTCCTCACCATAATGGACTGCAAGGTAAACGACATAGGCTCGACAAACCAGGTAATCGCCGAATACTATTATGAGGCTGGCTTTGACGCTTTGATTGCTAACCCCTTCGTTGGGTGGGAGGAAGGCCTAAAACCAGTCTTCGAAGTGGCAAGTAATCAGCGTAAAGGTGTTATCCTACTCGTCTATATGAGCCATAAAGGAGCTGGCGAAGGCTATGGGCAAATGGTGGTGGACGCCGAAAGCGGACAGAAAAAGCCCCAATATATTGTTTTTGCCGAAAAAGCTCTAACGTGGGGTGCGGATGGCGTTGTGGTCGGCGCTACATACCCTGAAAAAATAAGGGAAGTGCACAAGGTTTTGGGCAGGAAAATCCCGATTTATTCGCCGGGCGTGGGCGTTCAAGGGGGTGAAATAGAATCCGCCCTAAAGGCTGGCGCCTCTTATCTCATTGTAGGGCGGGCGATAACCCTTTCTGAAAATTCGGCTGAAATAGCCAAAAGGATTAGGGACGCTGCCAAAAGCGTTAAATGAAAGAGAGATTGTACGATTTATCTCTCCTTTCTTTCCCAAAGCTCCTTTTTGAGAAGGTCTCTTACGGCTGATCTTATGGCTGCGCTTCTGCTGGGGTACATGTTCGCCCTCACAAGCTCATCTAACCCTTCCAAATAGGCTTCGGGTAACAGCACTGTTACGAGTTTCACGCCCTCTTCACCTCTAACATGTTATGTTTATAATATGCTCCAAATATAAGATTTAAACAAGTTTTCCAATTATGCGCTCCTCTGAAGCCCGTAACTCCCGCATTACGTTTTGAAATGTTTTTGGTATGTCTTCTATGTGTATGGCTCTGCGGCGAATTCCCTCCTGAACGGTTCCAGCAGCTATCAGGAGGCTTCCCAACACATCGCTTAGGACGGGTTCTGGGAAAACTATTAGGGCTAAGCCCAGCTTGATGAGCCATGGCTTATTGCCGTTTTTCCAAAGCTTTTTGGAAGCCTTCACCTCCCTTACGGTGCCACTTAAAGACTGGAGGAAGTCGGCATAACTATCATTTAACTCGTTTAATGCTGTAGCTAGGGCTTTAGCCTCTTCTGGTTTCAGAGGGAACCCTCCTTTTTGCAAAAGACAAGTGATGCAACAATGTAGAAAAACTTTAACAGTTGAGAAAAGAGCTTTTTCATGCTTTTCAAGTCTAAGAAGGGTTGCCGTTTTTAAAAGTCTGTTTCAAACTCCGTCTGGTTTCATTTGGCTTTTGATGTTTAAAGAGTGAAATTTTGTTCGGCGACGACGTAGATTAACCAAAAATATTATTTCTGAAACCTAAATAACCGTGGTTTGTGCAGGTGGTTTGCCAACTTGACCGATGAGCATTACGGTTTCATTTTGCTTTCCGACGAGAAGTGGTGGGGTAGGCTTTGTGAAAGGTGCAAAAGTGGCAAGAAAACACATGCTTTTGTTCGGAGAAACGTTGTTGGTCCCAAAAGAGCTGAAAAATTGTTATTTTATGTTAAGCGTCCATCTATGCAGATTAAGGGGGTTGCAGACTTCATAGAGCGGGTTGCTGGCGATTCTAAGGAACTTTGGGAAAAGTATGGGGATGAAACGTGCCTAAACTCTTTCAAGGAATATTTGGCTTTTCTTAAGGGAAGAGAGAAAGCCACATTCATTAGGTTTACAAACTTCTGCGAGCTTGAAAACCCCGTCTCTTTTGAGGCTTTTAAGAGGCTTTCAGGCGTTTTGAAGGTGCCTAGGGGCGGTAAATACATAAATCGCGAAATAGTAAATCAGTTAATCACTTAAAAGTGAAGGAGCTCAAACACGTATGGAGAGCTTTAACCCAGAAAAATTTGTTGAAGCGCAAATTGTGGAAATAAGGAAGGTTATAGGCGGTGAAAGGGCTTTGGTGGCTGTTTCTGGTGGTGTTGACAGCACAACATGCGCTGTTCTAACCCGCAAGGCTATAGGCGAAAACCTTGTGTGCGTGATTTTGGATGACGCCTTCATGCGGGAGGGCGAACCAGAAAAGGTTGCCGAAATCCTTTCAAAAGAACCGTTTAAAGTGCCAGTTAAAATAGTTGATGTTAGGGAACGCTTCCTTAACGCCATGAAAGGCTTGCGCGATGCTGAGGAGAAGCGGAAAAAGTTTCGGGAAACCTTCTACACGGTCCTAAGCGAGACTGCAAAAAGGGAAAATTGCCGCGTTCTCGTTCAAGGGACAATCCGCGCGGATGTTGTGGAAACTGTTGGCGGCGTGAAAACCCAGCATAACGTTTTAGAGCAGATAGGCATAAACCCCGTGGAAAAATTTGGCTTCAAAGTTGTAGAACCACTCTTGATGCTTTACAAAGAGCAAGTGCGTATGGTCGCCAGATGTCTTGGTCTGCCACCAGAAGTTTCTGAAAGACAACCTTTCCCGGGACCAGGCTTGTCGGTTCGAGTTGTGGGTGAAATCCGCCCAGACAAGTTGGAAACACTGAAAAAAGCTACAACAATAGTTGAAGGCGCCCTTGCCGAGCATAAGCCAAGCCAATATTTCGCGGCAATAATAGACAATGAAGAGGCACCAGCAGAGCCCTCGATATCGCATGTGAAAGAGACTGTGGCGCGGCTCCTAAATGTGCCTTCTCGGAACGTTCACGTGAAGGTTTTTAGGGACAAAGCCACTGGCGTGAAGGGCGGCGAAAGACGCTACGGAAAAATTGTAGGCATAAAAGCTGAAACGGCAGAGGGCAAAACCTACCAAACAGATATACCTAAACTCGTTTCGTTGCAGGCGAAGATAACCAGCGAAAACCCGACAATAACAAGGGTGCTCTACGCTGTTAGGGAAATGCCGGAGAAAAAGCCCTACGTCATAAGTATAAGGGCGGTGCAGACAAAGGACTTCCTAACGGCACAGGTTTCAGAAATACCATGGAAAACCTTGGAGGGAGCGGCAAACGCGATTATCGAAAAATGTCTAAATGTTTCAGCTGTTTACTATGATGTTACGCCTAAACCGCCAGCCACCATTGAAATGGAGTAGGCGTGTTTAAGTTTCCTTTTTCTCTGGCTCCCTAACTTTAAACAAGACTATTAGTAGGGCAATTATGTCCAGTGGAATACATAATAGGAATGGCGCTATTGGATTCAGATTTTCGTATAGAACGCCTCCCACAAAAGAACCCAAAGCACTGGCAAGGATGTAAAGGGCGCCCGTGCTTCCCATTATTCTGCCCCGCATCTCTTTTGGAACCATATCTGCCTGCAGCGCCGCAGTCGCTGGACCAAAAAGAACCGAGGCTATAGCGAAGAAAACGTAGACTATGGCAAACATTAGAAAACTTTTGGAAAGGATAAAGAAAATCACTGTTGGCGTAAAGATTGCATGCGCCATTATGAGGGCTTTCTTTCTTCCAAAAACATCTATGGCTTTGCCCAGTAAAAGTCCAACTGCCAGCATCGTCGCAAGATTTATCGTGTTCACCGCGCCCCACTCAACATCGCTTAGTCTGACAACATTCAGGACGTAAAGAGAACCAAAGCGATAGAAGAAGGGGTCTGTAAACGCAATAATAAGGGTTGACATTAGGAGGAAAACTAAACTTTTTGGCATCAGCTTCCAAGAAGCAAAAATTTCCTTTGCAGAGTTCCTAAAAGCCAGCTTAAGCTCTTTTAAACTAATGGGCTTCGGCTCCTTCAAAGTCTCTTTAAGGAAGGCGTGGCGCAGAACTGCGGCAACCAAACCCACAGCAAGCACCATGGCGTAGATTATCCGCATCCCAGGGTCGATAGAAAATCGGCTTACTATTGCTCCAGCAATTAAAGGTGAAAAGATTGAGGGAAGAAAGGGTAAAACTCTGAAGGCGGCATAACCAAAACCACGTTTTTCAGGCGAAAGCGAGTCTGCTTCAATAGCTTCAAGAGCTGACTGGTAAATTAGGCATATGTTTGTGACGATTACTCCAACGGCATAGAAAATCCAGTTGGGAGCCAGAATGAAAAAGACGTTTGCCAAGACAACGCCATAAGTCATTGTTACAATTATCTGCCTTCTGCCATGCTTGTCTGTTATGTAGCTTCCTGGGATGCGGACGAGGAATAGGATAAATGAGCCTATGGCGCCGATTGCGCCTATCAAGGCTGGTGTAGCTCCGAGGCTTTCTACGAAGGGCGACTCGAAAGGCGACGTCATGGCATAGCCCAAATTGAATAGAAGGTAGCTTAAAAGAAGCACTAGGAAATTTCCTCGAATGAAGGCAAACTCCCTTTTAATCTTGCTCCACAACTGAAATCGCACCTCAAAAACGCATTCAACAATATAAACTGCTCTAAAACCCTAACTCCTAAATAGCTGTTTCCGCTTTTCTAAAGTGGATGATTATGTTCCGTGTTAGAGTGAACAAGATTGAGTCTATTCGCGACATTGATGGGAACCTTGGGAAGCGCATAGAACTTGTTGAAGAGCGTCCAATCCCCCAATTCGCCATTAGACCTCAAACCGAAGAGGCAAAAATGGTACAAGATGTTCTCCAAGCGCTTCAGCAGCAACTGCCAATCTTTCCGGGGCGTGTGCAGTTCACAATCCCGAAGATAATTCTCTTCCTAACAGAGCAGGAATACGAGAGTTTAGGCATAGATTTCGATGTTAACCAGATTTATGAGATAACCCTCGAAAATCAGTCCATAAGGTTTAGGAAAAGCGGATAATCTCCCTCCTAATCTTCTTTAAAGCCGAATATTTTGGGTGAAAAGACAAGACAAACATCATGCTCCTTAGGGTTGTGCAAACTTTTTCTGTGCTGTTTTCGCTTTCCTTGTCGCAGTAAAGGGGAACAGGTTCGTTTACGCCGTCCTTGTAATAGATATAGATTAGGGCATTTGCTCCTTTTAATGGGACTATTTCAACTTCTAGATTCAACATTCTAGCAGTCTTCTCGACGGCGGCGCTCACCGCTTTCAGTCTTTCCGTGTGAATCCCCACGTTTGAGACATAAACCAACAATTTCCCACGATTGTCTTCCAGCAAAGTTTAGGCCTCAAAACCGGTTTGCTCTTATCCCTTTTAAAGGCGAGCGGTGCAACGGCAAAACCATCCCGGGGAGAGAGTTAAGTTAAAGTGAAGAAGAAACGTTAAAAGACGACAATGTTTTAAACAAGGCTAGACGTTTCCATTATGGGAGAGCTATGCACAATAAGTTGCTGAAAGTTCTTGTATGCCCAATATGCAAAACTCCGCTGACTTTTAATGGAGAAACATCAGAATACCGCCTCGTCAATGGAATTTTAGAATGTGGCAAAGGACACATGTACCAAGTTAAGGAGGAGATTGGATTAATTAAAGACGCGAAGCTTTCAGCAGGCGAGTTTGAATGGAAAGTTGACGTGATTGACGAACGCAGATACGATGAGATACAAAGACAATATGCCTCATATTTACGCGAAGATCAAAAGGCAGCACTGGAAAAACTCAAAGAGAAACTTGCCCACTACGTAATCGCCTCATTTAAGGAGTCTAACGACATGATTCTAGACATCGCAAGCGGAATGGGAACATTTATTCTTCAATTAGCGAGAAACAGTCCCGAGAAAATGCTGATCATAGGCACGGACATCGACGAGAAACCACTGCGCGGGACCATGAACAAAGCTAAGAAAGCCGGATTTTACAGCAAGCTTTCACTTGTGGTGACCGACGCCAAACATTTGGCGTTTAAAAATGAATCTTTTCAAACAATATCATCCTTTTTCGGGTTCGACAACATCCCAGAAACGGTGTTAGCACTTAAAGAATGCTTCCGCGTTCTAAAGCCCGGCGGGAAGACAGTTTTCACATCCATTTGGTTAAATGAAGGCTCTAAAAGCATAGAAGTTGCTGAAAAGTATGGAGTGGCGCAGATAGCAAACGAAAAAAGGCTGAAAAAAGTTTTGGAAAAAACCGGTTTCACACTCGAATGTATTGAAGAAGTTTATTCTGGGGTTTGGCCCTACCACCCCATGGATTTGTTGCCAATCGAGGGCGATGAATATTCCGATGTGATTGTTCAAGCAAGAAAACCTTTTGAGTAGAATAATAAACCGAGAAAACAAAATTTAGAAACGAGAGATGGTGCCATGAAAGTTAGGGCACATGTTTTTGTCAGCGGACACGTTCAAGGCGTTTTCTTTAGGTATGAAACTAGGCAAGAGGCTAGGTTGCGCGGTGTTAAGGGTTGGGTTCGCAATCTTCCAGACGGCAGGGTTGAAGCCGTCTTCGAAGGCGAGGAAGAAGCCGTGAAAGAGCTAATAGACTTTTGTAGGCATGGACCGCCCGGCGCAAAAGTCACAAAAGTTGATGTGCGGTGGGAGAATTATACCGGCGAGTTTCGAGACTTCGAAATAAGATATTAGCTTACTCTTTTCTTGGGGATGCGGAAGTGGCTATCCTTTCCAGCGCTTATGTAATCTCCTCCGGCTCCTCTAGCTATTTGGGCTATTTTGGCGAAGTTTTCTGCACCTAAATATTGGCGGGGAGTAATTTTGATGTATTCGCCCTTATCCTCGAAGTTTAGGAGTCCTTCTAAATCTTCTGGGAACATCATTTTGACATCATCGATGCCTAGAGGTTTCTCTGCTTCGGGCTTTTCTGGGGCTGGTGTTGTTGGCGGCGGTTGGGCAAGCTGTGAGACGGCTATTGACCTTAGCGATGCCGAGACTATTCTTAGGTCTTCCGCTATGTTGTTTAAAACCACAAGGAGTTCGTCTACTTTTTCTGCGAGTTTTTGGATGTGCTCTTTCTCGGTGCTCATGTTTCGTTTCACGCTCTTCAAATGCTTAATACCTTATAGCCGTATTTAATTATTGTCTGTGAAAGCCACCACAGCGTCAAATGGAAAGGGGCTAGTCCACTGTTGATTGAGATTGACGGAAGCCAGAAAAGCGGAAGTGGAACCATCCTAAGGCTTTCAGTAGCCTTAGCCTCCATTCTTGGGCAGCCTCTCCATATATACAACATACGCCAAAACAGACCGCAACCCGGCTTACGGCCACAGCATTTAGAGGCTGTTTTGACAGCGGCGAAGCTCTGCGACGCGGAAGTCAAAGGTGCAGCTTTAAACTCTAGGGAGCTTTGGTTCACGCCGAAGGAGGTTAAAGGAGGAGTTTTTGAGGCTGAGATTGGCACTGCTGGAAGCATACCAATGCTCATCATGACCGTTCTACCCATCTGTATCTTTGCAAAAAACAGTGTCCGCCTCCGCATCTCTAAGGGTGGAACAGATGTCTCCCACTCGCCAACAATAAACTATATGCGGTTCGTCTTTCTGCCGGTTTTAAGGCGGATGGGCATAAACGCCGAAATAACCGTCCACAAGTATGGCTATTATCCGAAAGGCATGGGAGAAGCAACCTTAACAGTTGAGCCTTGTAAAGAGCTTAAACCCCTATACCTAGAAGATTTTGGCAACATAAAGTCTGTTATGGGCGTTTCGGTCTGCACTTTTCTGGCGGATAGGCGGGTGGCTGAACGCCAAGCAGCAGCCGCAAACAAACACCTCGAAAAGTTTGGGTTGAAAGCCGACATCCAAATAGTGAACGACCGCTCTAATCCACTTCAGAAGGGGAGCTCCCTAGTGCTTTGGGCTGAAACTGACAAGGGAGCAGTGCTAGGCGCAGACTCTATTGGGGAGCTTGGAAAGACAAGCGAAGCCGTTGGGGTTGAAGCCGCAGAAAAGCTTCACGCTGAAATCTCTTCTAGGGCTACCGTTGACGTTCACTTGGCTGACATGCTCATTCCATACGTGGCTTTAGCTAGGGGCAGGTCAGCCTACATAACAAGAGCCCTCTCAGACCATTTGGAGACAAACATCTGGCTGGCTGAAACCCTTCTGGGCGTAAAATTCGGTGTTAAAAGTGTTAATGGGCTTTACAAGGTTGAGAAGGTTGGCTAGCCTTGAGAGCCAAGGTTAGGGGAATATACACAACAGCCTTAACAAAACTGCTCTTGGAAAACGGCTTCCAAATAGTCCGGCCATCCCAAACCATAAAGACGCGGTTCAGCATTCCAGACAACAGCGAGCCTCCAGACCTAAAAATAAAGGATAGACACGACCTTCAAGGAGTGGTGGCGCTAGGCACACCAGAAGCCACAAAAGCTTTCCAAAAGATTCTTCATTGCACGTTTGAGGATGCCATAGCAAGGAAATGGAACATAAGCGTGGATGGCATATACAAAGGTACAATTATAGGCGAAAGCGACGATGTATTTCAGGTTAAAATAAGCGAGGATGTTGTTGGTCTGCTACCCAAGCATGAAGCTCCAAGCAAAAGCCAAAACGAAAACGCCGTAATAGTCCAAGTTGCAAGGAGACGCATTGGAAGAAAATCTCCAGTTTTAACATCTCAGCTTAAAATCGTTGGAAACTACGCCATACTTGCGCAGAAAAGCAATGGCGGCGTGAGCCTAAAAATTAGAGATATACACAAGAGGGCAGAGCTTTACGCGCTTGGGAAAAAGCTGGCGCCGGAAGGTTGGGGGATAATTTGGCGGGAGCCAGCCGCCCCCGCTCCCAAATCGGTTCTGGAAAATGAGGTGGCAAAGCTCTGTGAAAAGGTTGAAGCCTTAAATGTGGCTGCGTCTTCGGCTGATGCGCCAGCCCTAATTATTGAAGGCTTACATTTTATGGATGTTGAGTTCCCAAGCCTTTCAAAAGCAAAATTAGACTTGTTGAGGGCTTCTGTTTCGCCAACCATTGAGGGGCACCATTTCTACAAAAGTTGCGGCGGCAAGGTTTCAGCAGCCCTAGAAATGGCTGAAAAGCTCCTAGAGGAGGGACGAAGCAAAAGCGATGTTGAACAACTTTTAAGAGGGCAAGTTCAGCCAGAATTTCCTGATGAGGGATCAGCGGTTGATGTGGAACACGTTAAACTCAGCGGGGCAGTCTTCCATCTTGGACAGGCAAAAATAGAAGCCATAAACAGCCAAGAGCTAAAATACAGCAGAATCATCAGGGCTGATGGCTTTTATGATGGGTTAGGCGTAGCCAAAGAGGCTGGCGACAGGGCGGTAAGCCAAACAAAGCTTGGCGAATGGTACATAACCACCAACTACTTCTCAAAGGATGGACGTTGGAAAGGCGCCTACATAAACATAAACACGCCAGTGGAAATTTATCCAGATGCGGTGCGCTACATAGACTTGGAAGTGGATGTCTGCATCCGCCCAAATGGTGAAACAAAGGTTGTTGATATGGAAAAACTTGAAAAAGCCTTGGAAAAAGGCATCGTAAGCGAGGCGCTTTTTGAAAAAGTTAAAAGCACCGTTGCAGCGATAACTGAAAAAAGCTTTTTTGAAAATCTTTCGGCTAAATTTATTTAGCTTTCCAATGCTTATTTTCCAGCCAAGAGTGGAAAGTTGAAAGCTGAACTTGTCCTAAAAGACCTGAAAGCCTACGTAAACGGCGCCGTCGCAGAGTGCTGCCTAGCCATCGAAAATGGCAAAATAGCAAAAATTGGAAAAGAGCCGCAGATGCCTAAGGCTGAAGCCGAAATAAGCCTTAAAGGGCTCCTTGTTCTGCCAGGCTTAATTGACGTTCACGTGCACTTAAGGGATGAGGGCAAAGCCTACAAAGAAGACTTCTACAGTGGCACGGCAGCTGCTGCGGCAGGTGGTTTCACAACTGTTTTGGATATGCCTAACAACAGTCCAGTCACTATGAACGCTGAAACTTTGAAAAATAGAATGAAAAAAGCTGAGGAAAAAATTTTGGTTAATGTGGGCTTCTACTCCGAGTTTCCAAAAAACATAAATGAAATAGACGAGGTAATCGGCGCTGGCGCTATGGCTTTCAAGCTTTTCCTAAGCGAGCAGGTGGGCGGAATAAACATAGAAGATGATGGTGCGCTTGCAGAAGCCTTCAAAAAGGTGGCTTCAAGAATCCCAATTGCTGTGCACGCCGAAGATAAGAGCATAATTAAAAGTGTTGAGGAAAGGCTTAAGCGGGAAGGGAAAAGGGATATAGAGGCTTTTCTTGAGGCGCATTCTGAAAGGGCGGAAGCAGAAGCCATAAAACGCGTACTAAAAATAGCTAAAGAGACAAGGGTGCGCGTGCACTTCTGCCACATAAGCACAAAACAAGGCTTAAACCTAGTGACTGAAGCAAAAAAGGCTGGTTTACCAGTAACATGTGAGGTTACGCCCCACCACTTGTTCTTGTCAGACGAGGATTTGAGGCGTTTTGGAACATTGGCTTTGACAATGCCTCCGCTTAGAAGCAAAAGCCATAACGTAGCCTTATGGGAAGGCTTAAAAAATGGTTGGATTGACGTGGTGGGCTCAGACCATGCACCCCACACTTTGACGGAGAAAAATGCTGGCAGCGTCTGGGATGTTAAAGTTGGCATCCCCGGACTTGAAACAACCCTCCCCTTACTGCTTACCGAGGTGAACGCCGGAAGGCTTAGCATAGCCGATGTTGTCAGGCTTATGGGTGAAAATCCATTGAAAATCTTGGGGTTAGAGGGCTTTGGAAGCTTAAAGGAGGGTTTTAAAGCCGATTTAGTGGCTGTTGATTTGAAAAGAGAGTTCCGGATTGACGCTTCCCGTTTTCATTCCAAGGCGAAGTTTTCACCCTTCGATGGTAGAGCCGTCAAAGGCATGGTTGTCAAAACTTTTGTAGGCGGGAAACTAGTTATGGATGAAGGCGAAATAGTGGCTAAACCTGGATGCGGAAAAATAATCAAACACGAAGCAAAAACTGGGGAGTAGAACAGCCTTGAAATTCATTGTTGACGGTATGCTTGGAAAACTCACCCGTTGGCTTAGGATGCTGGGGCACAATGTGAAATACTCGAACAAGCTGGACGACGTGCAACTGATTGCCATAGCGAAAAGGGAGAGGCGTATACTCCTAACGAGGGATTTGGAGCTTTACCAGCAAGCCACGGCAAAAGGCGTGCAAGCCTTCTATGTGGATGGCAAAACAGAAGCCGAAAGGCTAGCACAGCTCGCCAAAAAATTCAGCATAAGCCTAGACATAAACATGGCTGTATCGCGCTGTCCAAAATGCAACGCACAAGTGAAGCCGACATCAAAGGAAAACGTTAGAGGCAAGGTTGAAGAAACCACATACGCCTACTACAACGAGTTCTGGCAGTGTCCAAAATGCGGGCAAATCTACTGGCAGGGGGCTCACTGGGCAAGGATAAGGAGAACTCTTGAAACGGCAAAGGAGCTTGCAAAAACAGAAAAAAGCTGAAAAAGAGGCGAGTTTTACTTCTTCTCCTCTTCAAGAAGCCACTTAAGCGGGATATCTTGATAAGTGCCGTCTGGAAGGGTTCGCCTAATCGTTATAGGAAGTATGCCAGCTTCAAGTTCTCTTAGGGCTATGTCTATTGGGCTTGAATAGCCTTCTGGGACGTCCACGAGGATTGGGGCGCCCATGGATATTTGTAGGGCTCTTGCGCCGACTACTCTGGCTTTCTCGAAGCGGGTAAGCCTTGGAGGACCAATCAAAATTTTCTTCTCTTTTCCAGACGTGTTCTAACTCCCCAGTGCCCTAATATTCGCCTTCAGGTGGACCCTTAGGCATCGGGGGAGTTTTAGCCTTTCCGGCGGCTATAACGTCGTCGATTTTCAGAATCATAGACGCGGCTTCGGTTGCAGACTTAACCACCTGCTTCTTAACGGATATAGGTTCAAAGACCCCGGCTTCCCGCATGTCCTGAACTTTTCCAGAGTGAACTTCAATTCCAGCCCATGTTTCGCCCTTCTCATGTTTCGCCCTCAACTCTGAGAGTATGTCTATCGGGTCTAATCCTGCGTTTTCAGTGAGCGTTGCCGGAATAGCCTCCAGGGCTTCTGCAAAACTTTTAACGGCTAATTGTTCTCTGCCTGGAAGGGTTTCGGCATATTTCTTTAGGGCTTTAGCTATTTCCAGCTCTGGTGCGCCACCACCAGCCAAAACTTTTGGTTCTTCAACTATGTCTCGGACAACGCATAAGGCGTCGTGCACCGAGCGTTCAGCCTCTTCCACCACGCGTTCTGTTGCTCCCCTTATGAGGATGGTGACTGCCCGTGGATGTTTGCAACCTTCAACAAAGGTCATTTTGTCGTCGCCGATTTTCCGCTCTTCCACAAGGCTTGCATAGCCCAAGTCTGCCGGGCTCATGTCATCCAGGTTGGTTATTATTTTTCCTCCGGTGGCTTTTGCGAGCTTCTCCATGTCCGACTTTTTGATGCGTCTCACTGCCAAAATGCCTTTTCTGGCTAGGAAGTGTTGTGCCATGTCATCTATGCCCTTCTGGCAGAGCACAACATTGGCGCCTACCGCAGCGAGCTTTTCCACCATATCCTTTAGCATGGCTTCCTCTTGTCTTAGGAAGGCGTCCATCTGCTCTGGGCTTTCAATGTTTATTTTTGCGTCAAACTCCGTCTTCTCAATTTCTAGTGGGCAGTCTAGCAAGGCGATTTTGGCGTTTTCCACTCGCTTAGGCATACCTGAGTGGACAACTTCCTTGTCTAAGACTATGCCGTTTATGAGCATGGTGTCCCTAACGGATTCGCCTGGTTTCTTTTCAACTTTGACGTCGTCCACGTCCACCTTGTATTTGTCGTCTTCCTTCTCCGCCACCTGTAAAATCGCCTTAACAGCCAAGTCGGCTAGGTATTCTCTATGTTCGGCAACAAGCTTGCTCGCCATAGATGTCATTGCAGCCTTTCGCAAATACTCCTGAGAGTTTAGGTCAACCGGTATGGCGATTTTCTCCAAAACTTCAAGGGACTTATCCAAGGCTTTCTTATAACCATCAATTATAATTGTTGGGTGAATGTTCTTGCCAATAAGCTCTTCAGCCTTCGCCAGCAATTCTCCAGCCAAAATAACAGCTGTTGTCGTTCCATCTCCAGCCTCATTGTCCTGCGTTTTAGCCACTTCAACCATCATTTTGGCAGCTGGATGCTGAACATCCATCTCATCCAAAATTGTGCGCCCATCGCTGGTTATTGTGACGTCGCCAAAACTGTCCACAAGCATCTTATCCATGCCCTTCGGCCCGAGAGAACTTTTCACTGTTTCGGCTATTATGCGAGCCGCCATAATGTTCGTGTGCTGGGCCTCCCTACCCCTCGAGCGGGTTGAGCCTTCCTTTAATATGAGAACTGGGACTCCTGTTGATGCGGGTGATGACAAACCAACAACCCCCTAATGCGTCACAATGAGAAACAGCATTACAATATAAATTTTTCCTCAACTACGCCCAACTAACAACGTTTCTAAAGCAAACACGCCTCATCGGCCTTCTATTACAAATTCATTAGCAGTTCCTTTTAATGTCTCTTAACAGAAGTAAGATGGTGAATGTTATGTTAAAAACTTATAGAGGATTTTTCCTAAAAGTTTAAATATTGTGAATCTATTTTCTCCTACCCATACGCGGATAAGGAGAGGAAGATGAAGAGGATAATTTATACAATTGTGCTCACAATTTTTTTGATAGGCATTTCGGCTTTTGCATTTAACATTAAACCAGCCAAGACAGACTGGACCGGAACAGTTTATATTAGAGCTGATGGGACCATAGACCCTGAAGGCGCACCAATTCAAAGAAATGGTGACGTATATACCTTAACCGACAACATTACAAGCTACAATGATGCGATTATAATTGAAAGGGACAACATATTGCTTGATGGTGCAGGATTTGTCATCCAAAGTAGTCCAAACGCACAAGGATATTATTATAAAGGCATCGCAATTCAGCATCGGCGTAATGTCACCATATGCAATATGAAAATAATTGGTTTTGGAAATGCGATTTACTCAGCTAACTCTTCCCATTGTAGTTATTTTTCAAACAAAATTAAAATAGCCGATTATGGAATACATGTAATTAACTCTCATAATAATCTCATTTCAAAAAACACTATTGAAACTGCATATTGCATATACCTTGAAGATTCTCATTTTAACGTTATAGATGACAATACTCTTGCAAACTTTACTACATATGATATAGCATATGGTATAGTTATGCTAAGAAGCCACAATAATTCCTTCATAGAAAATCGCGTCGAAAGAACGGAATTCGGCATTTATATTATTGGGTCAAATAACACTATCTCCGGAAATCGCGTCGTTGACAATCAAGTGCGAAGTATCAAAATTGACAGCCCGCAAAATGTTATACAAAACAATTATGTAAGTGGGCCTCAATCTGGTCAGGGGATTCACTTAGATGGAGATGAAAATTTTGTTTCTGGGAACAGAATTGTTGATGTTGATGGTGAGGGCATTACGATTATGGCATTCAAAAATATCATTTGCAATAATGAAATTGAAGGTTGTGATGTAGGAATATGTATAAAAGGGCGTCCAATTGGTGGCGAGTACCCAAAAAACAATAAAATATTTGCTAACATTATTAAAAATAACTGGCACGGCGTAGGTATTGCTGACACCTCGACCAACTTCATATATCATAATAATTTTATTGGCAATGCGCTGAATGTAGACACTGATAGTTCGGTTAACATTTGGGACGATGGTTACCCATCTGGCGGTAACTTTTGGAGCAACTATGTAGGCACTGATACAAAAAGTGGAATTTATCAAAATAAAACAGGAAGTGATGGAATAGGCGATAAGGCATGCAGTATTAACTCTCGTAATCAAGACCGTTATCCACTCATGGCTCCATTCAACAAGTTCGATGCTGGCATATGGAATAGTGTTGCCTACAATGTTGAAGTTATTAGCAATTCCACCGTTTCAAGTTTCTATTTTAATCCAGACGGGGGAGCTTTCTTACGGTTTAACGTTACCGGCGATTATGGAACAATGGGCTTCTGCAGAGTAACTATTCCGAAAAGCCTTATGTGGGTAGAAGACGGATGGACCATAACTATAGGGGATCAGCCTATAACCAACTATCTTGAATTTGAAGATGAAAACTTCACATATCTCTACTTCACCTACAACCACAGCACAAAAACGGTCACTATCCAAGGAACCCACGTAATTCCGGAATTCCCACCAAGTCTAATCCTACCACTGCTCATGATTTCCCCAGCAGCCCTTATCCTTTCAAAAAGAAAGCTGAAATTATAAGCCACCAACCACACTTTTTATAACTCTATGTTTTGCGCAACTCAACTCTAAGAGTTAATTTAATTTCCATTATCGGACTATGCCAATTTTGCAAATAATCTTTCATATAGGCTTATGTTTTAGCTTGGTTTTATGGATGTTTTCAGTCCCGTTCCGGTCAGGATTATTACCGTCTTCTCTTTTAGTGCTGCTACTTCTTTTCTTCGTTGTTTTTGGTAGGCTGCATAAGCCACGGCTGAACTTGGCTCAACAAAGAATCCCATTCTAGCTAATTCTCTGAAGGCTTGGTGAATTTCCTCTTCCTCAACCATTATAGCGTCGCCTTTAACCTCTTTTAAACTTTTAACCATAAGCTCTAAGAGTGGCGGTTTTGTGCTTACCAGCGCATCCGCGATAGAGTTTATCTTTTCTGGGGGTTGGTAAGGCAGGCCTTTAAAACGGTGGTATAATGGTGAGACTTGCCTTGTTTGGCACGCCACAATTTTCGGTAAATCCTTGATTATGCCAGCCTCTTTCAAATGCCTAAAACCGTTTATAACGCCTAAGAGCAGTGTTCCAGCTGATACTGGAAGGTAAACCCTTTCCGGAGGTTTCCATCTTAGTTGTTCGGTTATTTCGTAGGCTAGGCTTCTTATTCCGTCGCGGAAGAGGGGATGCAAAATGTGCCCAACATAAAATTTTCCCGTTTCTGGCTTTTGGGCTTCATCAGCCACACGACTTCTAGAACCAGCAACTTTGGTGACCTCTGCGCCATAAAACATTATCTGGTTGAATTTCAGTCCAGAAACGTTTTCCGGCACGTATATTTTGGCTTTTATTCCCGCACGGGCAGCATAAGCTGCTATTGATGCTCCAGCATTTCCAGAAGAGTCCTCGGCAATATAGCCGCCACAAGCCTTAATCTGCTTATGGATAGCGGATAGCAGCACTGTTGAGCCTCTATCCTTGAAAGAGCCTGTTGGGTTTAGGTTTTCAAGCTTGAAGTAGAGGTTTTCCGAAAACTTAACTAGCGGTGTCCAGCCCTCACCAAGGGTGACAATCTCTGAGGTTTTCACGTAGGGGAAAAATTTTGTGTAACGCCAAGCGCCATAAATGCTTGTTTGGATGTCTCCAATGTTGAAGGCTGTGTTAAGTTTTATATCCAGCGGGTTTCCGCATTCTCGGCACTTGTAATCTATTAGGCTTCGGGATTCTTGTCCGCAAACGGTGCATTTTATTTTATAGCTCATTAAAGGCAGCCTTAAACAGTAATGATATTGAAAAGGGAGGGTTATTTGTATGGTATGTAGTCTCTGCCCAGCAGTTCCCTGGCTATGATTATTCTTTGGATATTCATGGCGCCCTCAGCCCCGATATAGTAGGACATTATGCCTCGCAGCCCCATTTCTAGTGGGCAGTCTCTTGTGTAGCCCCAAGCCCCCATCCAAAGGAGCACATGCTCGAAAACTTTGAAGGCGAAGGGCGGGACCCTCAACTTAACCGCTGAAATATATTTTGTGACTTCCAGTGATGTGAAGCGTCCCCGCTTATACTTTTCGTCGTTCATCCACGCTGTGCGGTAGACAAGAGACCTTAAAGCCTCAAGTTCAGCCCACATGTCCGCCAAGTCAAACTGGATGCCCTCGTACTTGCCAATGGGATTTCCAAAGGCTTTTCGCTCCTTAATGTACTCCATTCCCAGCTCCAAGGCTTTTTGGGCGGCACCCAAACAGGTGGCGCCTATCAGTAGCCTCGCGTTGTCAAAGCCCTCCATTGTTAGGTAGAAGCCCCTTCCCTCTTCGCCTATGCGATAGGCATCGGAAAGCTTAACATTGTCCATAACTATGCTTCCGGTTGAAATTGCCATGCGCCCCATCTCCTCGAAGCGTTTGCCAACCTCCACGCCTGGCGCATTTATTGGTAGGTAGAAGGCTGTCATGCCTCGGTGGGTTGCTCCGGGAGGCGGCGGCGCGGTTCTAACTAGCGTAAAGTGTCCTCCGCCCAGTTTTTTGGCTTCTTCTGTTCCGCTTATGTAGGTCTTTTCCCCGTTCAAGATCCAATGATCTCCGTCTTTTGTGCCTATTGACTTTATGGCTGCAACATCTGAGCCTCCGCCGGCTTCTGTTGAGGCTATGCCTATGAAGGCTTCGCCTCTAGCGGCTTTTCTTATGACTTCTTCTCGGACTTGTTCTGTGCAGTACTTGTCGGTTACGAAGCCCCATGAAGCCTCAACTAGGAAGAGCACTGGCACTGCAATGCTTATGTCGGCATAGCCCAACTCCTCAGCTGCAATGCAGGTCGTAATCCAGTCGGCACCAGCTCCGCCGTGTTCTTCTGGCACAGTCATTAAAAGCAGCCCTAGATCCGCCAAGCCCTTGATTATCTCCCTTGGAATTTCGCCTTTGCTGTCCATTTCCCTAACCTTTTCCAGTGGCAACTCTTTTTGGCACCACTCGCGGACCGCTTTGCGGAAAAGTTCTTGTTCTTCGGTGAAGCTGAAATCCACCATAACATTCACCTTTTAAGCCTAACCTAGATTGTTGAAGGCATATAAAATTTGTTTTGAAGGTTCGGCAAACCTTCTATACCACTAAACGAGCTGCAAGCCCTTTCTAAAAGCGTTCAAATTTGTCTCCAATGTCTTTTCTGAGACACTTTCCCTTATGCTCTTCTCCATAGATTCAACGCTAACCAGCTGTGTTATTTTTGTTAATGCACCGAGTATGACCATGTTAGCGAAGAGGCTCTCTCCAAAGACCTTCTTGGCTGTTTCAACAGCTGGCACCTTGAATGTTTTGGCTTTCACTTTTGGGATTTTTTCGATGCTGCTGTCAACTATTAGTGTGCCTTCATCTTTCAAGAGGGGTAGGTATTTGTCAAGGAACTCTTGGTTCATAGCCACAAGCACATCGCATCTTCGAACTGCTGGAAAACCTATTAGGCTGTCGGAGATTATTACTTCGCTTTTTGCTAGGCTTCCACGAGCTTCTGCACCGTAACTTTGGGTTTGCACAACGTTCTTCCCTTCAAGGGCGGCTGCTTTGCCCAAAATTTGCCCTGCTAAGATGACGCCTTGGCCGCCATGCCCACCAATTACAATCTCAATTCTTTTAGGCATTTTTTTTCGCCTCCTTTAAAACAGCATAAACACTTTCAACAAGAGTTAGCCTCATCCTTTGGATGAACTCGCCCACAACAATTTTACCTTCAAGCTCTTCTTCACCCATTTTTTCCGCCTCCGCCACTGGAACGGCGTTTTCTCTAAACCACTTCAGCATCTCTCCAATATCTTTGAATCCGGCTCTTCTGCCATAAGCTGTTGGGCATTGGGTAATAACTTCGACGAATCTGAAACCGTCCATTTGAAGCGCCCTTTTAAAGCACTCTTTAAGCTCTTTTGGATGGGCGGCTGTCCACCTCGCCGAGTAGTTGGCTCCAGCCACAGCTGCAAGTTTGGCGGCGTCCAACGGGTGCTCAAAACTTCCATAAGGAGTTGTGGTTGTCCTCGTCTTTAAAGGTGTTGTAGGGGCTACTTGACCACCAGTCATGCCATAAATCATATTGTTGCCCATTATGACAAGGATGTCGGTGTTTCTCCTTGCCGCATGTATGAAGTGTCCCATGCCAATCCCGACGATATCTCCATCACCGCCGAAGACGATAACATGGAGTTCAGGCCTCAGAAGCTTTATACTCGTAGCCACTGGTATGCTTCTCCCATGCAATGTGTGGACGGAATCCGCCAAATAGTAGGGCGAGGGTATCCACGAAGAGCAGCCGATTCCGCTGACAAAACAGAACTTTCTGAAATCGTCGTAGCCAAGCTCAAAAACAGCCCTTAAAAATGCGTCGCTGAGGACGTATAAACCGCAGCCCGGGCAGAAGGGAAAACGTAACCCCAGCCTCAAATAGTTGCTAGGTGAAAATGTTCTTTCGCTCATTCTTATTTTGCCTCCTTCAGAATTTTTTCCAAAATTTCTTCTGGTGTGATTAGTTCGCCGCCGCCTATCTTGTTAAGTGGAACAATCTCCGTGCAACCAGCAACCCTCTTAACCTCGTTAACTATTTGCCCCAAATTCATTTCCGGCACGATTATTTTTTCGGCGTTTTCCGCAAGCCTCTGCACCGGTTTTTCTGGGAAGGGCCAAAGGGTTTTTAGGCGGACATAGCCAACTTTTACGCCCAGTTTCTCAGCTTCTTCAACAGCCTCATAAATTGCCCTTGAAGTGATGCCGTAAGCCACTATACCCACCTTGCAATCTTCAATATGGTAGCTTTCCACCTCCACAATGTCATCCACATTTTTCCTTATCTTGTTGTTAATTGCCTCTATAACACGCCTGTGCACTGTTGGATCGGCGGTAAACCTAACCCCCTTCTCGTCGTGGGTTGAGCCAGTAACAGCCACATTAAATCCTTCACCGATGGACGGCATGGGCGCCACACTTTCCAAGCCGAAAAAGACCTGTTCTCCGGCCTGGGGCTTTTTGCGGTTGACTATTTCTATGCTTTCCAAGGGCGGTATAACCAAATGTTCCCGAAGATGCACGGTGGTCTCATCCGTCAGCAAAGTGACTGGAGTGCGATATTTCTCCGCAAGGTTAAACGCCCTAATGGTAAGCTCGAAAACTTCTTGGACGGAGTTAGGACACAGCGAAATAGCCATGTAATCGCCATGGGTTCCCCAGCGAGCCTGCATAACATCGCCCTGCGCACACTTGGTCGCTTGTCCAGTGCCGGGACCAACCCTCTGGACATCAACTATCACGCATGGTGTTTCAGTCATAAAAGCCCAACCTATGGTCTCCTGCATCAAACTAAACCCTGGACCAGAAGTGGCAGTCATAGCCTTAACACCGCACCAGCTTGCACCAACAACAGCACCCATGGAAGCCAATTCATCCTCCATTTGTAGGAATATACCGCCAACCTTTGGAAGACGTGCCGCCATATGCTCAGCAATTTCATTAGCTGGCGATATAGGATAACCAGCAAAAAACTTGCAGCCAGCAATTAGCGCAGCCTCAACGCATGCCTCGCTTCCTTGTAGGAAGGTTCTTGCCTCATTTTTGCTATCCATTTCGGCACCCGTTCAAAGCGATTTAATACTCTTGCATTTAGGGGTCTTTAATTGGGTATTAAGAGTTTTGCCTAAATTACCGACTTTTGTGTTGTGTGGCAGAGATGGCAAAACCTTTCAAGCAAGGCGTGGTAAAATTTAGGTAAGGTGATTTGCTGTGAACCTCTTCGCATTCCTTTTGATTTGGGCAATAGTATGGTATATCCCAATACCCCCGCGGAAAGATAGCTGGAGAAAATCTAGAAGGATAATTTCGCTTTTTTTAGGCTTATTTCTATTCTTCATAATCCAGTTTCTTCAGACTCCATTAAGCGTTTTCATTTATCTCCTTATTTTCCTTAGAATGTTTGTCGCCTTTGTGGAGTCTGCCTTTTCCATAAAACCCATCGATTTAGAGAAAGCTGAAAAGAACTATTATTATCCTCATAGGCGTTTACCGTGGAAAATTTCGTTAAAAACTGGGGCGAGGCTTTTGGGCATTTTGTTTCTCGTTTACTTGCTTGCAGCCTCCACAATGGTTGCCTTTTGGCAAGTTCAGAGAGTAGCTAACGCCGCATACTTTAACAACTTCATCCACATGGGGTCTGGATTGCCCTTCAATACCGAAATTCCAGACAACATGGTGCGTCTCGTAACTGAGGAACTTGCCATTTCGGTAGCCCGACGTCACATGTCAGAGTTTGGAAGTAACACCCAAGTTTTGGGATGCCACATCACAAAAACCCCGGAAGGCAAACTGGTCTGGGTTGCCGTCATAGGCTCAACAAACGTTATAGCTGAAAACTATGTGAAGGGTTTTGTGATAATAGACGCCACAGATCCATTGGCGCCCCCTAAAATTTTGAAAAGGGAATTTGCCGTCGGCGAATCCTTATGGTTTGATCATAACATCCACTTTCGCTCTTACATAAACGACATGTCAAAGTGTTATGGTGTTGCCTACATAACATGGAATTTTGAAACAAACGAAACAGTGTACGTTGTAACCCGCTATAGTGTCGGCTTTGACCTAATAAGGCGCTATGAAACCCCAATAATTTATGATGAAAAGGGCAACCTTTATCCCCAAGCAGGGTCGCTACCTCAGGTCCCTAGCTGGGTTACGCAAGTTTACGATGAAACCTGGCTTGAAGAAATGATAAACGAGATGGGAAACTTCAGAAGAGGCGCAGGCTTTGACTACTGGGCTGGAGGTTTCTTGTGGCTTATCCCACCTAGCCGAGAACGCTT
This sequence comes from Bathyarchaeia archaeon, assembly GCA_038883715.1. Lineage (GTDB taxonomy): Archaea > Thermoproteota > Bathyarchaeia > Bathyarchaeales > Bathycorpusculaceae > JAGTQI01. Next base: position 27,716 of record JAVZLS010000006.1, on the reverse strand, counting down.
CGAGATGACGGAGGACACACGTTATATCGTAGACCCAGAAACAGGCGATGTTGTAGCCTTAATCTGTGTGAACCCTATTGGCAATAAACGGACCCTTTCTGGCGTTTTTAAAGCCACAAGAAACAGCATATTCTTCTACGATTTTAGGCAAGCCAATTACATTTCAGGCATGACAGCAGAAGACCTTGTTGAGGGAAGACTTCCCAAACCTGCTGCAGGGATGTACGACGCTGAAATGCCGCTTCTATACCCAGTGCAAATATCAACTGGCAATTATCGACTTGCTTGGTATGTGCCCATTTACTGGCGTGAAGCCGCAGGGAAAGAGGAAACCATCTATCTTGCGGGTTTTGCCATAGTCGATGCAGAGGAAACAAGTAAAATAGCCATAAAAATGCATGAGGAGGGCATGACAAGCGAACAGCTTGTACGCAGCACTCGGTTGGATTTCCTAAAACTTTTCGGAGTTATAACCGAAATAGAAGTTAGCGCCAAGGTTTTGGGCAAATATGAGTATGTGGAGGATGGGACAACCCACATAGTTCTCCGCTTGGATAACGCCACCTACGAGTGGGTGGAGGCAACCCCAAAGGATCTTCCAGCAATCCAGTGGAACAAGTTAATGGCAACAGAAAAAGACCACATTGTGACTTTACAAATTGAAAAATGTGGAGAAAAATGGATAATAACAGCCTTCGAAAACCCAAACGTCTAATTTAAAAATGAAAAGGTTATTGAGTTAAAGTGACAGTTTTCGATAGTTGTTGTGCCACGTCCTTTAAGCCAAGCCTCTCAAAGGTTGTCAGCGTTGGTATCCCCCTCTTATCCCATCCGCGTTTCGCATAATACATGTCAAGAAGCATTTCGAACCTTGCTTGGTTAAGCATTTTCCCCTTGTGGGAACCCTTCGTTATGGGCTCTGTAAACCAGCGTTTTGGCGGATAATCCATTAGGCGGCTCCAGTTTTGGCCGAACTCCCTCACCCAGAAGGCCCTTATTAGGGCGTATATCCTATCAGCCACGTTGTAAAGCATTTCTTCAAGGGTTACCTCCATGCCAGTAGCCATCTTCATAAGCCTCTGGTACCAATCCAATGGGAAGCCAAGCTCAATCCATGGGAGGCGGCATGCAACAAGGGATTCAAACATGCCTCCCCTTATCCTCTGGAACTCTATTACCTTATCCACTTTGGCCTCCGTATATCCTTCCCTATCCGTTCTTATTTCCCAGGCAATGACCCAAGCCTCTTTATGGTGAGCCCCTATAGAAGATGTTGCAAAAGCGAGAGCCATTCCGGGAACAGTGTGGCAGTCATAAGCTGATGCTTCCAGTCCCTTAACATGCATAGCCCAATTTTGCGAGTCTCCACCGAGTTTTTGACTTATTCGCATAACTCCTTCAGCTAATAGGTTTCCTAGCTCCCCCCGTCGGTATGCAATATCGTAAATTAGGGCTTTTAGTTTTTCAAAGTCTCCCCATTCCACTCCGTCCTTAATAAGTCCTTTCTCGGTTGCTTCCATTGCGAATCCTATGGTATTGCCCAAAGAAATGGTGTCTATGCCTAGTTCATCTGCAATCCTGTTTAGAACAGAGACTTTTCCAAGATGCCCCAAACCAATATTCGAGCCTAACATGGCAACGTTCTCATAGTCAAGCTCGGACTCCCTCCCCTCGCAGTCGAGGACAACATTGCCGCAAGCCATATTACAGTAGGGGCATCCTCTGCGTTTAACCTTAGCCGCCTCCATTGCAAACCCGTTGATAAGATTGCCAAATTCAAAGATGCCTTCTCTAAAGTTATAGGTGGGCAAGACACCGTTTTCATTAGCCCAATCTATAGTCGCCATAGTTCCCTGTCTTATCCAGAAACCATAATAATCTCTGTTCTTAATATCGTCGTAAGATTCCTTAACAAGCTTATTATAATCCTCGGGATTTGCTAAAGGAATATCTCTTGAACCCTTAAAAACTATAGCCTTAACCTTTTTAGAACCCATAACAGCGCCCATTCCTGGTCTACCGCCAGCGCGTCCCTCCTGTGAAACAACTGTTGCGTATCTAACAATGTTTTCTCCGCCGGGTCCTATGACGAGCACTCCAACGTCTTTGCCATGCACCTCTTTAAGCTCCTTCTCTGTCTCAAAAGTTGTCTTGCCCCACAAGCCATCTGCGCTTAAAATGTAGCCCTTCTCCTCCTCCACATAAATATAAACGGGCTTTTCGGCTTTTCCATCAACAACTAAGGCGTCAAAGCCAGCTCTGCGCATCTGCACAGCAGCTATGGTTCCAGCATTTCCATCCCCATAACCCCCAGTAAGCGGACTTTTAGCAGCTATAACCAGCTTCCCCAAACTTGGTCCCGGAAGACCTGTCAGCGGACCAGCGGCAACTATAAGCTTGTTTTCAGGACCAAGAGGATCAATTCCCGGTTTTAATTCGTCAAAGAGGATTTTAGCGGCGAAGCCCCTTCCACCAATATATTTTAATGCAAAATCAGCGTTGTACTCCTCAACTTCAACTTTTTTCTTTGAAAGGTTTACCCTTAAAATTCTGCCGTTCCATCCATACATTTCTCGTCACCACTTAGCACGCATATCTTCTCCCAAACCTTTAAAATTTTATGCTCAAGATTTTTATATTCAACATACCCTTAACAGTCATCTCCGTGCGGGGAATCTGTATGAAGGTTGGAAAAGTGATAACGGTTGTTGAAACTCATTCTTCTGGTGAAACAACCAAGGTTGTTGTGAGCGGCTTCCCACGGATTCCAGGTAAAACAATGTGGGAGAAGACACAGTACTGTAAAGAGCATTTTGACAACTGGAGAAAAGCCCTAATGATGCAGCCGAGAGGCTTCTCGGGAATATTGGGCGCTATAATCACCGAACCAGCCAATCCAAAGGCAGATTATGGTGTGATATTTACATACACCGGCGGCTACTTCAACTCTTGTGGAGACAGCACATTCAGCGTGACAAAAGTCTTAATTGAACAAGGAATGGTTGAAGTTGAAGAACCAATAACAGAAATAACCCTTGACACCGCCGCAGGACTCGTTAAGGTGGAGGCAAAAGTTGAGAATGGCGAAGTCCAAGAAATATCCTTTGAAGGCATCTCATCCTTCTATGAAGGCGCAAAGAAAGTTAAGGTTCCAGATATCGGCGAAATCAACGTGGACGTAGCTTTCGGTGGGCTTTACTACGTATTTGTTGACCCAGATGATGTCGGCGTCCAAGTTAAGCCGGAAAATGCACGTGAACTAATCCAAGTTGGCATGAAAATACTTAATGCGGCAAACAAGCAAATAAAAGTGGAGCACCCAGAAAACCCAGAATTAAACAAAATTGAACTTGTAACCTTCTCAGCCAAACCCATCAAACCCGAACACAACGCTAGGCACGCAAATGTCTACGCGGACACGATATGTGTATCACCGGCCGGAACATCTGTCAGTGCCAAGTTAGCTACGCTTTGGGCTAAGGGAAAATTCAAGACAGGGGAACGCTTAATCGTTGAGAGTTTGGTTCATCCAGACCTAACAATGATCGGCGAAATCTGCCGGGAAACAAAAGTCGGCAAATATAAGGCGATAGTGCCAAAGCTCTCCGCAAGGGCATACATAATAGGTTTACAACAGTGCATAATAGAAAAAGATGACCCGATAAAATATGGCTTCCTATTGAGCTAGGTGTCATTTTCAATGCTTTTTCTGAGCGATGCTGACATACAACGTCTCATAACTATGCAAGAAGCCATAGACGCCGTCGAAGAAGCCTTTAAGGAGCTATATTTAGGAAAGGCGATGCTGCCGGAACGAACAACCCTCATGCTGAAAAATGGAAGCATCTCCCAAATGAGCGCATATTTAGAAGAGACAAAAATAGCCGTTACAAAGGTTTTTGGAATATTCCCAAACAACGTGAAGTACAATCTTCCAACAACAGTTGCCACCCTTTTAGTTTATGACTTGGAAACGGGGAAAGTAACCGCTGTGATGGATGCCACATACTTAACCGCGATTAGAACGGGCGCAGTCAGCGGAGTGGCAACAAAATATTTGGCGCGGAAAGATTCAAAGAAGGTTGGAATAATAGGCTGTGGGGTGCAAGGCAGAACTCAGTTATGGGCTGTTAAAGAAGTTAGAGACATAGAGAAAGTTTACGCATACGACAAAATAGAAAATGCAAAAAGAGCCTTCGCCGATGAAATGTCCAAAAAATTGGGCGTAGACGTGGCACCTGTAAATTCACCTGTCGACGCTGTTAAAGATTCCGACATAATAATAACAGCCACAACATCCGCTGACCCGGTGGTTAAGGGAGAGTGGGTGAGGGAGGGGACTCATATCAACGCTATAGGCTCATATTACCCACACGCCAGAGAGCTAGACACAGAAACCATAGTAAAATCAAAGGTTATCGTAGACCTAAAAAGGGCAGCATTAGAAGAAGCTGGCGACATAATAATACCGATTAAAGAAGGAACCGTCACGGAAAAGCACATATACGCCGAATTAGGCGAAATCGTTACACACAAAAAACCCGGACGAACTAACAATAAGGAAATAACAATCTTCAAGGCTGTTGGTCTGGCAATACAAGACGCCGCCGTCGCAAAGCTTATCGTTGACAAATTTTTTAGTAAATAGAGACTTTAGCAACGCCTTTAACTTTTAAGAATTCGGGGATGAGCTCGCCCGGAACTTTCCTTTCCACAATAAGTGTTAGCTTTGGTTCTGGTGACAGCTCTGGGTCGTCAACTATTGCCTGTCTTATACTTAGGCCGTTTTTTGCTAGTATCATGGCTGAATTTGCCAATATGCCAGGCATTCTGGCATCCACTGGAGTTATTTCTACCACGCCGAGTTCCAAATGTTTTGCTATTTCTTTTAGGGAGTGCCCAGCTGACCTTAAGCCTTCGAATATTAGGCGGAGTTCGCGGTTCGCTCTTATAGTGTTTATTGTTTCGTTTACTGTTCTCCTGTCTACTCCTGTCACTCTTGCTATTCGTGTTGGCGGAATCTCTATCTCGTTCAAGTATATTTTTCCATTTTTTATGCTTAGTCCGTTTTCTACGAGGATTCTGGCTACTTTTAGGCGTTCTGGATAGTTTTCGAAGTGCTTTTTTATCGTGTTCCACATGTTTCTGTCTGCCTAATGTACTTTTTTGTGCAATAAAGTATAAATATGTTCAATGTTTTATTATGTGCTTAAACGTATCAAAATGTACATAGGTGAATAATAATGAGCTTTAAAGTTCAGAAAAGCGAATACTTCACAATGTTAGGCGCTGATGAAATCCCCACTGCATGGTACAACATTCAAGCAGACCTGCCGGAGCCGCTTCCGCCGCCGTTGGATCCCACAACCCTAAAACCCATAGACCCAAAACTCCTGGAGAGAATATTTGCAAAGGAGCTGATTAGGCAAGAGGTTTCCACAGAACGTTTCATAAAAATTCCAGAAGAGGTTTTAGACGCCTATTTGCGATTGCCCCGCCCAACGCCGCTTTATAGGGCTAGAAGGCTTGAAAGGTTTCTGAAAACTCCGGCGAAAATATACTTTAAATGCGAGAATTTTAGCCCAACTGGAAGCCACAAGACGAATACTGCCATAGCCCAAGCCTACTACAACAAGGAACAAGGCATAAAAAGGCTTGTAACGGAAACCGGTGCTGGACAGTGGGGCACGGCACTGGCTTTCGCGTGTACAATTTTCAGTTTGAAATGCCGCATATACATGGTTCGCGTAAGCTGCCAGCAGAAGCCCGGAAGAAGAACCATAGCACAGTTATATGGCGCTGAGATGTTTCCTTCACCAAGCGACCAGACAAACTTTGGCAGAAAGCTCTTGAAGGAAAACCCAAATCATCCGGGAACTTTGGGCATCGCCATAAGTGAAGCCATAGAGGACACGATAACACATGAGGACACGAGGTATTCTTTGGGCTCAGTTCTAAACCATGTGCTGTTGCACCAGACCATCATAGGCTTGGAAGCCAAAAAACAGCTTGAGATCATTGGCGAGTACCCGGATATCGTTTGCGGATGCATAGGCGGGGGCTCCAACTATGCTGGTTTCTGCTATCCGTTCATGATGGACAAGCTTAGGGGCAAAACTGAAACAGAGTTTGTGGCTTGCGAGTCTAAGGCTGTTCCCCACACAACCAAAGGAGTTTACACGTACGATTTCGGCGACACGGCTGAAATGACGCCGCTGCTTAAAATGCTCACAATAGGACATGGCTACGCGTGTCCCCCAATACATGCTGGAGGCTTAAGATACCATGGCATGGCACCCTCAATATCATACCTAATCCATAGGGGGTATATGCGTTCAGTCGCCTACCACCAAACTGAAGTCTTCCAAGCAGCCCAAATTCTAGCGCAAGCAGAAGGCCTAATAATAGCACCTGAAACAGCCCACAGCCTGAAATTCGTTATAGACGAAGCCTTGCGGTGTCGAAAAACTGGTGAGAAGAAGGTTATCGCCATGAACTATAGCGGGCACGGACTATTGGATTTAGGCGCCTACGAGCAGTTCTTGGCAGGAAAACTGGTGGATTATGAGCCGGAAAAAATCGAGGTTCCAACAATTGTTAAATAACCCCCTTAAGGGCGACAGGCAAGTGGCAACCGCAACCCAAACCGAAAAGACAGAGGCGTTCAAAATTGTACTTTTACCAATTGACGCATTAAAGCCTCATGAGAAAGGCTCCCCTCTATATTTGGAGATGCTGAAAAAGGAGATTCTACGAGACGGCGTTCTAAAATATCCAATAATTGCCGATGAAAAGACAAATGTCATAATTGACGGAATGCACCGTTGGCTCGCCCTAAAAAGCTTGGGCTACACACAAATACCGGTTCTATGCGTCAACATTTTTCAAAATCCCCAAATTCGCATCGGTAGGAGGCGCATCCACAGGTACATTGGAAATTCAAACTCACCCATAACGGCTGAAAACGTGGTCACGGCGGCTCTAAGCGGAAAGCTTATGGAACCAAGAACTACAAGACACTTTTTCCCCTTTCTAAAGCCCCCAAAAATCAACTATCCGCTAACCGCTCTGGAAAAACGCAAACCGCAGGATGTTTCCAAATACCTCGCAGAAATGACACCGGAAGAAGGCGTGAAAGCCATAAAAGGCTGGCTTGAAGAAATCTCCGAAGAACTCGCATTCCTAAAACAGAGGATAAAAGAAGTGGAAAAAGAAAGAGAAGAATTCATAAACAGAATCAAAAACTTAAACTAACAATCACTAACTTTAAAGCTATTAGCTGCAATTGGGAACGCCACAAAAAATGAAATATGATCTTTTGAAGTATGGGCAAGTGGTGCAATCTTTAGCCTCGGCATATTTGCCGGGTGGCATAACTATTAATATAGCGGCTGTACCAGAAAAGGTTGTTCCATCCTTGAATTCGCCAATTATTGTTAAGGATACCTTTCCAAGCTTTTTATTGCAGGCGGTCACATTATAGACAAGTTCGATGACAGCTTTTCTATCAAACTTAACAATTAAATAGCGACTTTTTTCAGCCTTGTTAACAACTTCGCCTTTAATGGTTCCGTTAAGCATTATTACTGACGTGCCGACATCTTTCACGGTATAGTCTCTAGGAAGCTTAACAATGCAAATTATCCATTTGCCTCTGCTTCTTAAGCATAATATTTGCGGGCAGAAACACACTTTCACATTTATGGCGCTTGGTTTAGTCCAAATGTTTGTCTCTGTTATAATTACCTGAACAAACATGTTGGTTTCGTAGCCTTTTTCCATGTTGATGTAGCTGGCGTTCACTTTTTGTTCACATAACATGCCGCTTATCCTGTCCCAGCGAATTTCGAAAGTCATAACTGTTCTATAATAGTCTGGAATGGTGGTTTCTGCTTTTATTAAAAGCGAATTAATCTCCCTTTGTAAACCTGCATAAAATGCTATAGATGTTAAATTTATAGTTGGGGCGTAAGCATTAAGATAAACCCGATCACCCGCTGTAAGGTTTGCCGCAATAATCGGTCCATAAGGCATTGTGACTCCGTAATCGGTCAAGCCTGTGGTTACATCCAACCACGAGATACTTTCCTGTTCAGTGCCATTCTTATAGCGTATAATAAGCTGGTAGGTGACGTTGGTTCTAACGACTGAAATGATTCTTATTAGCAGATAATCTATGTCGGCGAAGATAGGAGGAATGGGAGAAATGGGTGCTGCGGGATCGTTTGTTGAATAGTAATAGGTTATGTTGTATTTTGCCCAGTCGCCTTCCTTGACTCCAACGCTTCGTTGAGCAATCTCCAGCACTCTAAACGCCACGGTGTCAGAGGTGTTGGATGTGACGTCTAAGGATAAAATTGTATAGTTTCCGGAGTTAACATTTGGAACAATGAAGGTTGTTGACCACCCTCCGTCGTCGTATGCTATTGTGCTTGCGACGTTTAAATGGTCAAAGTAGATCTTAACTTCACCTTTTGAGGTCGCGCCATGTCCCGCAATGAAAACCAAAGTACCGGGATATCCCTCAACTGTGCTGATATGCTCTATCTTTATTTGAGCCGGGGTTGATGATAAAACGTAAAATCTGGTTACGTCGCTTGTTTGGGTGGAATTGTCCAAAACAAAGATTTTGTATTCTCCCGATGGCACGTTGGGCACGGTGGATTGTATAGACCAGAACCCGTTGGAATCTGCCACTGTATATCCTAAAGTCTTGTTAACTATGATTGTTACGCCTTCTTGGATTTCTGCTTGTTGTGAACCTATAATAACGGTTGTCTGATTTATCGGTCCACTGAGTAAGGCAACCACGGTCCCATTCGGAGTGGCTCCCCCTCCAAAAATGAAAACTTCCGTTCCCGGAGCACCTTCAGCTGGCTTAATTGCTTCGATGTATATGTGCGGGGCAACTTCCGCACTTACAAAACCTAAGCCGCGCCCTCCTATCCTGTCTTCATATTGATAGCCTGGGCCGACATCGGTTTTAGCTCCAACAATTCCAGTAATTTTCCCTTCTGCCTCAACCGATATCGAATAATTTCCTGGACGCTCAACTCTCACCCTCCAAGAAATTTGAGCGCTACCACCGGCGTAAATTTCTCCCAAGCTTTTAATTGGTGATTCACCATCAGCAAGGGCTAATCCTTCTGGCAAGGTTATTGTTGCTTTACATGAAGAGGCTTTATAAATGTCGGTGGGAGTTTGAGGGGGACACACATAGGAAACAGCTGCCGTAACTGTGCATGTTTGGCCGACGTAAAGGTTGGTTGGTGCTATAATTTTAACATTCCATGGAGAAACGAATAACCCCCAATGGCCAGAATAGTCCCACATTTCATTAAAGAAAGTGTAATTCATAGGCAGGTTTGGACCGCCGTAGTCTCCGCCCCAAAGTACATTATTCCACGGATCATGCAAGAAAACATGCGTCGCATTATAGCCTACAGCGACCCTATAATGGCCATATGGCTCGTTTGGAACCCACCTCATAAGCAAAATTATGGGGAAATTCCTGTCAATAAGGGTCTTTAAATCATCTAGAGTCATACTGAACATTTCAAAGGCGGCGTATCCCAACTTTCTAGCAGAGTATCCCGTTATGTTTTCCGACATTTCGCTTCCCATGGAAGTGCTCATGTCACTAAAGTGAGCCGCTCTCCTAAGCTCATCAGTATAAGTCACATAAGGAACTGTTCGCGCAACATCAGCGATCTCAAGCTGGGAAATATTCTCGCCAAAATAGTTAAAAACCATCTGCAAAGCAGATGGACCACAATAGTAAGTTTTCACTTGATAATAAAATGGGACGTCAATAAAATGACTTTTCGCAACAATAATAGCCTCTACAGTAGTGTTAGGCATATCCTCTAAAGTATCTAAAACACCTACAGGGAGCACGGGCAAAATAAAGAAGCATATTAGAATCAGAGCAAACAATTGATTCAATTTTAACCTTAACAAAGCCCCCTCCCTCTAGAAATTAACAAGCGTAACTCAAATAAAAATCTAGTTTCTGGAACACTTCATAGTCATTTTTGGCTTTTGTTGGTCGCTGATAGTCAACCTCATTTTGCTGTTTATTCGTTGTCAAATTCGACAATCATTTTATATTTTTGGGAACTAGCATAGTAGCAGAGGCTTGATTATGATTTCTATAAATGCTCCGCAAATCGGAGAAGAGGAAGTTGAAGCTGTTGTAAAAGTTTTGAAGAGCGGCATCCTAACACATGCGCTTGGCGCTGGACCAATGGTTAAGCAGTTTGAAGAAGAGTTTGCAAGATTTGTTGAGGCGAAGCACGCCATAGCCGTAAACAGTGGAACAGCAGCCTTGCACATGGCTTTAGCCGCTGCTGGCGTAAAACAGGGCGACGAGGTGGTTTTGCCAAGCTTCACCTTTGTGGCAACAGCGGAAACCGTTGTGTTGGCTGGGGCGAAACCAGTTTTTGTTGATATAAACCCTGAAACCTATAATGTTTCGCCGGAAGCCGTTGAAAAAGCGCTAACAAAGAAGACTAAAGCTGTGATTGCTGTAGATCTTTATGGTTCGCCAGCGGATCTGAAACCGATAAGGGAGATAGCCGACAAACATGGGTTAAAAGTTATTGAGGATGCAGCCCAAGCCCACGGTGCAGTTTATAAAGGGAAACCAGTTGGCTCCTTTGCGGATATTGCATGTTGGAGTTTCTATGCAAGTAAAAATATGACAACTGGTGAAGGCGGCATGGTAATCACAAATGATGATGAAATTGCTGGAAACTTGAGGCTTATTAGAAGCCACGGCGAGAAGGAAAAGTACAAGTCCGTCCTTTTGGGACACAACTACCGCATGCCAGAAATTGAAGCAGCAATAGGCATTGTACAGCTAAAGAAACTGCCCAATTTTCTGGCTAAGCGGAGGGAAAACGCTGAAAGGCTCACAGCAAAACTAAGCGATGTTAAAAACCTTCAGCTACCGTGTGAGCCTAAAGGCTGCAGAAACAGCTGGTACCTCTACACGGTGAGAATTAAAGATGCGGATAGAGCGAGGCGTGATGCTGTTGTTGAAAATTTGAGGAGGAAAGGTATAGGCGTCGAAGTCTACTATCCATGGCCCATCCACCTAATGCCATACTACCGTAAATTTAGAAAAGGGAAGCTTCCAGAAACGGAGAAAGCCTCAGAGCAGGTACTTTCTCTGCCAGTTCATCCTGGAGTTACGGCGGAGCAGATAGAATTTATAGGCGAGGCTGTTTCTCGTTTGATTGGGCGGAGTTGAAACAGCTAGGTTTTTATATTTACACCAGTCTAGTATAGTGCCTTCACCGAATTTGGTGGTTTTGCGGGGGCACCCGCTTTATGGCAAAAACAAGGGTTATTATAATGGGCGCAGCTGGCAGGGACTTCCACAATTTTAACGTCTATTTTAGGGGCAACGATGCCTACGAAGTTGTGGCTTTCACTGCCACACAGATTCCAGGCATAGAAGGAAGGATATATCCACCGGAGCTAGCTGGCAAAAATTATCCGAACGGTATACCGATTTATCCGGAAGAAGAGCTTGCAAGATTGATAAGAGATTTTGACGTCGACCAAGTTGTTTTCGCCTACAGCGACGTCTCCCATGAGTACGTTATGCACAAGGCGTCAATAGCGCTGGCAAACGGCGCAGACTTTAGGCTTATGGGACCAAAGACGACGATGCTTAAGGCTAAGGTTCCTGTAATCTCCGTGGGCGCTGTAAGAACTGGTTCTGGAAAAAGCCAAACATCGCGGCAAGTAGCCAAAATCCTGAAAGGCAAAGGCTTAAACGTTGTGGTTATTAGGCATCCAATGCCCTACGGCGACTTGCGCAAACAAGTTTGCCAGCGATTCGCCTCCTATGAAGATCTCGACAGACACGAGTGCACCATCGAGGAGAGAGAAGAATATGAACCTCACATAGACAACGGAGTAGTTGTATACGCCGGGGTTGACTACGAGAGGATTTTAAGGGAAGCCGAAAAAGAGGCAGACATCATTGTTTGGGACGGGGGAAACAATGACATACCCTTCTACAAGCCAGACCTCCACATAGTTGTGGCAGACCCCCATAGGGCGGGACACGAGGTTTCATATCATCCCGGAGAAGCCAACCTCAGAATGGCGCATGTGGTGATAATAAACAAAGTTGACACTGCAGACTCCAAGAATGTCAGTCTCGTTAAGGAGAACATAAGGAGGGTTAATCCAGACGCAATCATACTTGAGGCTTCTTCGCCAATAATCGCTGACAAGCCAGAGCTGATTAAGGGTAAGCGGGCGCTTGTGATTGAGGACGGTCCAACATTAACTCATGGTGACATGCCCTATGGTGCAGCGACAATATTGGCGAAGCAGCTTGGAGCCAGCGAATTAGCTGACCCAAGGCCATACGCTGTAGGCTCAATAAAGGAGGCTTATGAAAAGTACCCCCACCTTGGCGCGGTTCTGCCAGCTTTAGGCTATGGAGAAAAGCAGATTGAGGAGCTTAATGAAACGATCATGCGTACACCATGCGACGTTGTGGTTGTCGGAACACCAGTGGACCTAAGAAGAGTTATGGAAATCAACAAGCCAACGGTAAGGGTGAGGTACGAACTCAAGGTTTTGGGACCGTTGTCTTTGGAGCAAATTTTGGAAGAATTTCTTGGGAAAGTGCAGAAGCATGGGAAATGAAGAGGGCGAAATCTCAAGAGTGAAAATAAAATTCATTGTTGAGGGGTTGGGCGAAGCCGAAGGCGAGCTTGTCCGCCACCTAGCCCCAAGAACGGTGGACATGCTTGTCCGAAAACTGCCAATAGAGGGAAGAGCAGCCCTATGGAAAGAGGAGGTCTACTTTGAAATCCCAGTGAAAATGGGCGAAGAAAAAGCAAAAAGCACTGTTGAAAAGGGGACAATAGCCTTCTGGCCTATGGGAAGCGCCTTATGCATATTTTTCGGCGAGTCCCAGCCCTACAGTCCAGTTAACGTTTTAGGCAAAGTTACCAAAAATCTTGAACTTTTTAGCAAGATAAAGAGTGGAACAACTATTAAGGTTGAAAGGTTATAGGTATACACTTTCGCTCCAACTTTTTAAAAGTTTTTCACATTCTTCTTTGGCGTCTTTTTTTCGGGTTTTCTTTTTCAATGTTTCAAGGAATTCTATGCGTTTTTCCACTGAGCGTCTTTCGGCTTCTCCTCCATAATACATTTTTCCTTCAAGATACTCCTTCATGTGATGCGCCTTCTGCACGAAGAGACTAGCGGCGTCAACGGGATTTGCCACCGCATACTTGTTTGCCCAAATGGAGGCTTCAGACTCCCGAAGCTGTGTAAAGCCGTCAATTTCAATTATGCCTTTAATGTATGACCTTAAAAAATCGTAGTAGCCAGCAGTCTTGACAAGCTTCAATGCGGCCCTAACCTTCTGTTTAAAATCTGGGCTTCCTTTGACTGTTAGGCGGTGTCTATAGCCTTTCCTAACAAGTTTTTCTGCTTCCTTAACTTCATTGGTGGTGTACACTCTTTTTGGATAAGCCAAATGGACTCCAACCGTGAAAATTTAGTAGATGGCATCACGCAAAATGGTTTAGTCTATAGCCTTGTAAATTTTGATGTCGTGGTTTCCAGAAACCAACTGAACCAAACCATCTTCCTCAAGCTGTTCAAGAAAGTCTTTCGCCGCGCTTATCCTTATGTTGAAGCGGGTTGCCACAGTATAAGGCGTTAAAACTCTCATCTTTTTTAATTCGTCGAGAATCTTCTCGCCTTTTACGTCAGGAACGAGTATCCCAGCCAGCTTCTTTTCCTTGGCCGCCGCTTTTTCTTTCTCCTTCTTCTTTTTCTCCTCTTCAGCCTTCCGCATCTGCATGCGTTCCATCTGTTTTAGGCTTAGCTTCTTTTTTCCACCCATTAACTGGCATCTCCTTAACCGTTTTTGGCTATGGATAGATTCCAGACTCGCTTCTTATATACATTGCTAGCCCTAGCGGCATATTTAAAAAGAAAGAAGGGAGAAGCAGTGTTATCTGCCCATCACTTTTCTGGCGGCAATCTCGATGTCTTCAGCCTTTATAGTCTTCCTTCCAGTGTGCATTGCAAAGTCTAAGGCTTCCTTAGCTATTTTTATCCCTATCTCCTCTAGGGCTTTTGCCAGCTCTCTTGCGGCTGCCTCGCTTACCCGGTCAGCCCCGGCCTTCTTACACAACCTGTGCATGGGGGCAATTGCTAACTCTAAATCTGCCATAAAGACTCCTCCGTAGCCTCTTTCTTTATTTAAAGCAATATTTAACGTTTATTGCAACCTATCTTCCAAAATTTGGCATTAAAACCTAACCTTCTTTATTTAAGAGAGGAAATTATAAAAATGCCTAGGCTTGTAGTTTTATGCTCAAAGTGGCATACGCTATGAACTCCCTAAAGTTTGTCGACGCCCACATTCACCTATCAGACGACGAATACGCTGAAAAAGTTGAAGAAATCATTTTAGACGCCAAAAACTCCAACGTGGTGGCTTTAGTTTCTAACTCCATGAACCTAGAGACAAGCATAAAAAGCCTTGAGCTTGCCGAACGCTATAATGGGATGGTTTATGCGGCTTTGGGGATTCACCCATGGAATGTAAACACGTTAACTGAGGAGGAGCTACAGCAAATAACAGAGCTTATAGTGAAACAGAGGCAAAATAAAGCTCTAATAGCCATAGGCGAGGTCGGCTTAGACTACAAGTATGAGAAAATTTGGGAAAAACAGCTGAAGGTTTTTGATGAAATGCTGCATCTAGCCGAAAAACTAAGCTTGCCAGTGATAGTTCATTCTCGTGGAACCACCGCGCAAATTGTTGATATGCTTCCATCCTACCATTTAAAGAGGGTTCTTTTACACTGGTTCAGCAACCCAATAAGCGCGTTATCAAAAGCCATTGAAAGGGGATACTACATCAGCGAAGGACCGCCAACAGCTTATTCAAACGGTATACGCGAAATCGTCAAGAAAGTGCCATTAACAAATCTATTAACGGAAACTGATGGACCAGTGCGCTACTTTAAAAGTCCCTTCAACGGGAAATTGACAACTCCGGCTTTCATTCCAACAGTTGTGGGTGAAATAGCCGAAATTAAAAGGATAAGCGTTGAGGAAGCCGCAGACCAAATAGCCAGAAATTTTGAGGAATTTTTCGGGGTGAAGATAAATTCGAAGGAATAGCGACGCGTAAATTTAAATTTAGCCTTTTTGTTATGAGTGTACACTTTAAACAGGTGCAATGTGGAACGGCATGGAGAGGGTGCTTGGGGGAACAATGAAGCTTGGGAAAAGTTCGCACAGAACACATTAAACGCATAGCCAAAGAACTTGTTAGGCGTTTTCCCAACAAGTTTTCCAGCAACTTTGAAGAGAACAAGCGGGTTGTAACCATGCTTTTGCAGGGAACAACAACTCGGGTGCGGAACCAGATTGCTGGATACATAACCCACATTTATTCTGGCATGGAAACACCAACATCCAACGAAAGCCAAGAGGAAGGCGAGTAACTTTATTAGACCGCCTTCCATTTTAGAAAAGGCGGGCGAGGCAGTAGGCTATGATGGACCAGTATAGACGCGGATGGGCTTTAAGATACTTACGTGAGGCAAAAGCAGAGCTTGAAGCCGCAAGGAAAATGCCCTACATGGCTCCAAGCCTAATTCTAGAAGCCATAAGAAAGGCTAGAAACGCCATATACTACAGCCTAGGAGAGCCAGCCTTCATAGAAAACGTCGTCAGAGAAGCTGTTGAAAAAATGCAGTTTGGAAACGACCCAGTTCTGAGATGCTTGGTGGAAATTGAGGGGATGATGCAGCAGATGGCACAGCTGGAAGAAGTGAATGGGGAAAAAGCCGTAAAGCAGGCTGACAACCTAATACAGCTAGCCTCGGAAATTGTTGAAACAATGATAGGAGAAAAAGTGGAAGATTAAGGAGCGAAAAGCCGCCTAACTTTTCAGTTTTTCAACAGTCTTGCTTATACGGTCTAAAGCCTTCTTGATGTTCTCAATGGAGTTTGCAAAGGATATGCGCAGATATCCCTCGCCATATTTCCCGAAGGAAGTGCCTGGCAGAACCGCCACACCAGCCTCATTGAGCAAATAATCTGAAAATTCTTTAGATGTCTTTCCAATCCCCTTTATGTTTGGGAAGACATAGAAAGCGCCCTTAGGCTTTTTGCAAGTTATACCCTTAATGTTGTTCAAGCCGGAAACGATGACTTCTCTTCGTTTCCTAAACTCTGCAACCATTTTTCCAACAGAGTCCTGTGGACCCTTTAGGGCTTCAACTCCAGCCATTTGGATGAAGGCGCACGTGCAAGAGTTCGAATTAATCATCAGCTGTGTGATTTTTTCAGCTAGGTCTTTTCGCATAACCCCGTAGCCGAGCCTCCAGCCTGTCATGGCGTAGGTTTTCGAAAAACCATCCAATATTATGGTTTTTTCTTTCATCCCGGGAAGAGAAGCAATACTTTCATGGTTTCCCTCGTAGATTATTCTGCTGTAAATCTCGTCTGAAAGCACTATGACGTCGTCTCTTTTGGCTATACAGTCAGCTATAACCTTCAAATCCTCCTTTGTTAAAACGCCGCCAGTTGGGTTTTCAGGCGAGTTCAAAATAATCATTTTAGTCTTTTTGGTTATCTTGGCCTTAACATACTCGTGGTCTAGTCGGAAGTCGTTCTCCTCTTTTAGCGGGATGGGTACTGGTTTGGCTCCAACAAAATTTATCATGGACTCGTATATTGGAAAACCTGGATTTGGATATAAGACCTCGTCGCCGCGCTCAACACATGCCAATATGGCGAAAAACATTATTGGCTTAGCTCCGGGTGTGACAACAACCTCTTCTGGGTAAACGGTAATTTTTCGGGTTTTCGAAATGTACTCGGCTATGGCTTCCCGTAATTCTGGGATGCCGGCCGCTGGCACATAGTGGGTGTAGCCAGCATAAAGAGCTTTCACGGCGGCTTCCTTAATGTTTTGAGGCGTGTCAAAGTCTGGTTCGCCTATTTCCAAGTGGATTATCTCTCTGCCTTGTTTTTCAAGGGCTTTTGCACGGACAAGCACTTCAAAAGCCGTTTCAGTTCCGAGGGATGCCATTCTTTTCGCGAATATGGAAACCATCAACAACCACCAATGTTTTGAGAGGGCGATTGAAAGTTAAGGTTAACATGGATAGAATATTTAACCATTATAGTTGAAAAATGTTGAAATGATTGTTTAAAAGAGCTTGGATAACGGGCGTACCTTAACAACGTCTGGATTAACGAGGTTCGGCGGAGTTTTTCCCTCAAAGAAGGCAACCAAATTTTCCGCAGCCATCTCAGCCATCCTTGAGCGGGTTTCGTAGCTGGCGCTTGAGATGTGGGGCGCCACAACGATGTTGTCCAGCTTAAGCAGAGGATTATCTACCGGCGTGGGCTCCTGCTCAAAAACGTCTAGGGCTGCGCCAGCAATCCATCCTTCCTTCAACGCTTTGTAAAGGGCTTTTTCATCTATTACTGGTCCTCTGGAGTTGTTGATTAGGTAGGCTGTCTTCTTCATCAGCCTAAGCTTCTCCTCGTTGATTAGATGATATGTCTCCTTCATTAAAGGCACATGGATACTGACAAAGTCGGATTCCCTTAGAAGAGTGTCCAAGTCCACACGTTTCGCGCCCAACTCCTTCTCTACTTCAGGCGGCATAGGCACAACATCATAATAGAGAATCCTCATGTTGAAGCCTTTTGCCCTCCTCGCGACTGCCGTTCCTATTCTGCCAGCACCTACAATACCAAGTGTTGCGCCGTAAACATCCCTGCCCAGAAGCATGCTTGGGTGCCAGCTAACCTTCCACTGTCCAGTGCGAACATATTTGTCTGCCTCAACAACCCGCCTCGCAACAGCCATCAACAAAGCCCAAGCAAAATCCGCTGTAGTTTCTGTTAAAACGCCAGGGGTGTTCGTCACATATATGCCTCTCCTTGTGGCTTCAGCAACATCTATGTTATCAAAGCCAACAGCCATCTGAGCGACAATTTTCAATTTCGGCGCAGCATCAAAAACTTCAGCATCAATCTTATCCGACAAAAGCGTGACTAAGGCGTCAACATCCCGCGCCTTCCTTATTATTTCCGCCTTCGGCGGCGGACCATACTCCGGCCAAACTTCGGCGTCAAAACGTTCCTTTATTATTTTCATTCCTCTTTCTGGAAGCTCACGGGTTACGTAAACCTTAGGCTTTGCCATAATGTTCACCTGCGCGGTGCAAAACACTTTATTAACGCTTAACTTATTACATTTACGATTCCCCGTCCTTAAAAGTTACAAGGGTACTCCGAATGGCGATTATTAAGAATATGGAGCAATTAATTCAGAACGGCGAGACACTTCTCGATAAAAGGGCTAGAGAATTAGCCTTAAAAAGCCTTGAAGCCGCCATAAAAGCAGTAGACCCAAAATCATTAATTAAATCAAAACTTAAGCTAGAAGGCTCAATTCTCCACGTTAACGGGCGAGCTTTCAACATTGGAAAGTTCAAGAACATATATGTGATAGGTGGAGGGAAGGCAAGCGGCTCAATGGCTGAGGCCTTAGAGGAAGTTTTAGGTGACAAAATCACAGATGGACTTGTAAATGTTCCAAAAGGGAACAAGCATAAAACAGGAATAATTAGACTTCACGAAGCAAGTCACCCCATCCCCGACGAATCCGGAGTTGAAGGAACAAGAAAAATGCTAGAAATAGCCGAAAAAGCTGGAGAAGAAGACTTAATTATATGCTTGATTTCGGGCGGTGGCTCCAGCTTAATGCCCATGCCTAGAGGCGAAATAACAATAGCTGATAAGAGGCGGATAACAGAGGAACTGCTTAAGTGTGGCGCCACAATAAACGAGATAAACACTGTTAGGAAGCATATTTCAGAGTTTAAGGGCGGATGGCTTGCTAAGAAGGCTTATCCAGCAACAATCTTAAACCTTATCCTATCGGATGTTTTAGGCGACCCGCTGGATTTCATTGCCTCTGGACCGACGGTCCCCGACTCCACAACTTTCAGCGACGCCATAAACGTCTTAAAGAAATATGGTTTGTGGGATAAAGCCCCAAAATCAATAAGGAAAGTCTTAACGGATGGGGAGAAAGGGCTTATCTCAGAAACGCCGAAGACTGGTGACGAAATCTTCAAAAAGGTTTTCAACGTCGTTATTGGAAACAACAGAGCCGCAAGCATGACTGCATGTGAAACCCTACAATCAGAAGGTTTGAATACGCTTCTGTTAACATCGCTTCTCGAAGGTGAAGCAAGACATGTTGGAACAATGCTGGCTTCGCTAGCTCGAGAAATTTTGGCATCCGGCAACCCAGTTAAAAAGCCTGCTGGCATAGTGGCTGGCGGTGAGACAACAGTTACAGTTGCTGGAAAAGGCAAGGGTGGAAGAAACCAAGAAATAGCATTGGCGGCCTCGCTGAAAATTAAAGGCTTTGAAGGCGTCGTTATAGCTTCATTAAGCACTGATGGGGTGGATGGACCAACAGACGCTGCAGGAGCAATAGCCGACGGAAAAACAATAGTAAAGGCAGAAGCCTCGGGGCTTAAGACTGAGGAATTCCTAGCCGACAATAACTCTTACAACTTCTTTTCTCAGCTCGGCGACCTAATCTTCACAGGTCCAACGGGCACAAACGTTAACGACATCTCAGTCATAATAGTACTATAGGCGTCTTCATAAGGGGGAAGGACCGAGAAAGATGAAGGTTAACATTAGATTTGTTGGCAGTTTCCGCAACATAACAAATAAGGGCAAGGTAACGCTGGAACTAGGTGAAGGTGCACAACTCAAGGAAGCCGTAAAACGAATTACTGAAGAATTCCCAAAAATGGAAAGAGTCCTAATCGATCCGGAGCTAGGTGACCCGAGACCAAACACCCTAATAATTGTGAATGGCCGCGAAATCAGCGTCTTAAAGGGTTTAGAAACAGTCCTTAAAGACGGGGATGAAGTGGTTTTAATTCCAGTTTCCCACGGAGGATAAGCCTTTGAAACTTTTCCCAATTAAGACTGATGTTATAAAAAGAGGAGACAACATAGTTGAAATCATCTTAAAAGCGATGGAAAAGCAAGGGCTGAAATTTGAAGACAAGGATGTCTTGGCGTTGACATCAAAAGTCATAGCCTGCGCAGAAAACCGTGTAGTGGAGTTAGGAAAAGTTAGACCATCTGAAAAAGCTGAAAAACTGGCCAACAAATACGCTATAACACCAGAACTTGCCGAACTGATTATGCAAGAAGCGGAGGAAATCTGCGGTGGAGAGGAAAAGGCTGTCTTAACACTTAAAAACGGGGTCTTGGCGCCGAATGCTGGGATAGATAATAAAAACGCTCCTTACGGCGCTGTTGTCTTATGGCCTAAAAATCCGGAGAAATGTGCGAGAAACATTAGGGAAGAATTAATGCACAAAACTGGAAAGAAGATTGCGGTTTTAATCGTTGATAGTGGCTTAAGACCATTAAGGCTTGGCACAACAGGATTAGCCTTAGCCACCGCCGGTTTCAAACCAGTCGTGGATTGCAGAGGCAAAAAGGACATTTTTGGGAAAAAATTAGCTATTACGTTGCATGCTGTTGCAGATGACTTGGCTTCGGCCGCGCACCTTCTAATGGGGGAGACTTCAGAAGCAATCCCGGCGGTTCTAATTAAAGAAGCGCCCATAAGCTTTGACGACGGAGTTTATGGCCCGAAGGATATGGCTATACCGCCAGAACAGTGCATTTTCATGAGCGGTCTTAAGCCAAAAACTGAGCCTTGAAGATGCCTTGTCCAACGTTTCCTAGTTTTAGGGCTTTGTACAATCCAGCACCTATGAAAGTTGAAACTAAAGCTATAATGACCCTTTCAATGGGGTACAGAAAAGTGACAATTTGCCAGTACCCTCCTATGGCGTTAACGTCAGCTGTGAATAATGGCCAGAAAGATAATTCGAACATAAGCGAGCCGGCAATTTGCCCGGCCAGCGTAGAGACAAGAAATGTTGTGAAAAAGCCAAAAATGTGCATATTGTTGCTTTTCGCATGCTTCATGTTTCTTAAAGCTGTGGACTGCACTGGAGAAATTAGAATTATGAAGCCCAAAATCTGAAACCACATTAATAATGGGTAAAGCCAGACCGGCCCAACAAAGGGGCAGAAGCCGAAAAGGAATAGGAGCGAGAAATAAGTCAGGGCGCACAAATCTCGCCTACCAGTGTATAGGAAGCCGGCGCAAAGGGAGGCGGCGACTCCAGCAACAAGACTCATGTGGGAGAAGAACCCCGTAAATAATCCAATTACCCCGCCAATTATTGTTGAAAATGCCCCAAGATAGGGTCCGAGAATCATGCCGATAACTGGTGCCATGATCGCTGCTGCCGTTATGGCTTTGCTAGGCAAACCAATAATTTGGAATATTGGAAATACACAGAAAACCGCGTATAATGCTGAAAAGCTGATAACTAAAGCCAAACTTCGCGTGTCCATCGTCACTAATCTTCGCTTTTTTATGTTTCCGGAGTTTCGCAAATGCGCTCCTCACGGCTGGCAAGCTTTTGAAAAATGCTGGCTGCAACTCGCATATAAATAAATTGTACAATATCACAAAATTTAACCAACGAGACTGAATACAGTGAAGTAGCAATGACTCCTTTCATAACATTGACGACAGATTTTGGGCTTGCAGACCCCTATGTGGCGGAGATTAAGGCAGTTATTTTAGGCATAAACCCCTCCGTGCAAATAGTTGACATAAGCCACCAAATAGAAAAGTTCAACATAAGAATGGGCGCGTACATTTTAGCAAGCGCGGCGCCATACTTCCCAGAAGGCACAATACATGTTGCTGTCGTAGATCCGGGTGTTGGGACAAAACGTAAACCAATTTTGGTAGAGACAGAAAGCGGCTTTTTCGTAGGACCAGACAACGGCGTCTTAGCCTTGGCAGCCGAGAAACAGGGCATAAAGCATGTTTACGAAATAGCTAATCCCAAATACATGCTCC
This sequence comes from Bathyarchaeia archaeon, assembly GCA_038883715.1. Lineage (GTDB taxonomy): Archaea > Thermoproteota > Bathyarchaeia > Bathyarchaeales > Bathycorpusculaceae > JAGTQI01. The sequence continues at coordinate 5,704 of JAVZLS010000006.1, read as the reverse complement.
CCAAGGTTTCAACAACTTTCCATGGAAGAGACATTTTTGCTCCAGCAGCCGCCCACCTATCAAAAGGCGTTCCACCATCAGAGTTTGGACCGGAAATCCGCAGAATTGTGAAACCACAATTTGCAAAAATTGTTAGGAAAGGCTCAACACTAGTTGGCGAAATCATCCACGTGGACGGTTTCGGTAACATCATTACAAACTTCGCGCTGAAAGAGCTGGAATGTCTTGGAATAAGGAAGAGTTTGAACATAAAAATTGGAGAAACCACATGTAGGCTGAGGCTCTGCAAGGCTTATGCCGAGGTAGAAGCCAAAAAGCCGCTAGCGCTAATTGGCAGCCACGACTTTCTAGAGATATCGGTAAACCAGGGAAGTGCCGCTGAAATGTTTAAGGTTAAGGTTGGGGACAAGGTTATACTTTATCGCTCTTAGTTAAGTCTTTAAGCCTTTCGACGCCGCCAATCTCTTTTATTAATTGAGCCACACTTTTTGGGACGAGTTCCTCCCAGTTTCCGTCTTTCAGCATCCTCTCTCTTATTTCAGTGGCGGAATAGACCTTGCGTCTATGGAAGCGTATTGACTTAACCTCGTAGCCAGCTTCTATGAAAAGTCTCCGTGTTAAAGGCTCGTTGGAGTAAACAACATCAAAGCGTGGCGCATAACCCTCAACAGCCGAAACCCAAATCATATGTATGTGGATGTCAGGAACAGGCACAATCCATATACGACCCAAATCTATCCCAGCCTCTTCCAAAGCCCTCCGAATCATGACAAGCCTCTCGCCGGTTGTGAAAGGATTATCAATGCGGTGGCTGTACTGTGCGCTGCCAACAACGATAACCAGCTCGTCAACCTCCTTCAAAATATCTTTCACAACATTAAGGTGTCCCTTATGAAAGGGCTGAAACCTTCCAACAAAAAGACCACGCTTTATCATGAAACCACTCTTCTCAGTAAATTAGCCTTTCGATTTTTATTATTTATGTTTAAACTTTACGTTTTCCTTTGAAACTCTTTCCAAGACAAGCTCTACGGGGAAAATTTTCAGCCTTCTTCCGTCAATGGATATTTCCTCCTCTTTGTTGTATCCCCTTTTCTCGCGGCTTAATATTTCCAGCTTGACTTGCAAGCCTCCTCCATATCCGCCAAGAGAAAAGTCTGAAGCAACAACTCTATGACATGGAATGAGCAGTGGAAATGGGTTTAAAGCCATAGCCCGCCCAACAGCCCTAGAGCTTCCACCAACAGCCTTCGCAATTGCTCCATAAGAAGTCACATAGCCCGCCGGAATCTTAGCAGTAGCCTTCAAAACCTTTTGCATATAATCGGACAAAGGTTCCATGTTTAGGGAAAACTTGTTATCCACGTCCTTGCCATTATAGATGTCCCTTAATGTGGCAAGCACTCGTTCGGCAAGGAATGTTCCCTCTTCAGCATATTGGAAGGGAATATCAAATGGAATGCTTGCTAATAAACTGCGAAGAACCTGTTCCCTGTTTGTCGAAAAAGCTGTGGCGAAAACGCTTTTGTCATTGTATGCCACCCAAAACCATACATTGTCATAAAGCTTCGAATACAAGTTTATCATGTTCCATGCCTTCCCAGCGATGTTATGGTGTTGGTGGTTATTTAGCTTTGCAGAGCTTATGAGACATTAAGTTTAATAGGTTGTGCTCGCATATCACGTGGAAAGGTGAAAGCAGCGTGGAAAAGGAAGGGCAAATGCCCCAATACCTATGGGTTCCAGGCGCTACAACCGTGGGCATAGTTTGCAAAGACGGCGTCATCCTCGCCTCTGAAAAGAGGGTTTCATATGGATATTTGGTTGTGAGCAGAGGTGGAAAGAAGGTCTTCAAAATAACAGACCATATTGGCGCGGCATGTGCGGGGCTGGTTTCAGACATGCAAATTTTGATACGTGAAGTTGAAGCTTATGCAAACTTATACAGCATGGATGTTGGAAGACCAATGTCTGTTAGGTCAGCCGCCAAACTCATGTCAAACTTACTCTTTGCCAATAGGTTAGCGCCATTAATAACCCAAACGATTGTTGGAGGATTAGACGACGAAGGCGCTTCCCTTTATGTGCTAGACGTTTTGGGCTCAGTTATACCAGACAAGTTTGCCGTTGTGGGTTCAGGTACAGAAATCGCCATGGGCGTCCTCGAGGAAAGTTATAGGGAAGGCTTAAGCATGGAGGAAGGCAGAGAACTGGTCGTTAGAGCGATAAAATCCGCTATAAGCAGGGACATAATGAGCGGCGACGGCATAGACTTCCTATTCATAACAAAGGATGGAGCCCGCGAGGAATCAATAAAATTCTAAAACAAAATAGCCATTAAAACCGGGGATAAATGCGCTTGTCTTTCGATTTAAGCCTAGAAGAGGGCAAAATTCTCGTCAAACTTGCTCGCGACGCCGTAGAAGAATACCTAAAAACAAAAAAGCGTATACGCGTCCCAGAAGGCATGCCGGAAAAATTGCTGCAACCATGCGGCGTGTTCGTAACAATAAACAGCATTGAAAATGGAGAAAAGGAACTGCGGGGATGTATAGGGCTTCCATATCCGACAACGCCTCTAGCTAAAGCGGTTATAGAATCCGCCATAAGCTCAGCAACCCAAGACCCGAGATTTTATCCCCTCTCCATAAGCGAGTTGGACAAGGTTATTTTCGAGGTAAGTATATTAACTCCGCCACAACTTGTTGAAGTTGAAAAACCAAACGAGTATCCATCCAAAATAAAAGTCGGTGTAGACGGGCTAATTATTGAAAGAGGAATTTACAAAGGGCTTCTTCTGCCACAAGTACCGGTGGAATGGAACTGGGATGAGGAAGAATTCCTATGCCAATGTTGCGTGAAGGCTGGTTTGCCCCCAGACTGTTGGCTTATGAAAGGCACGAAAGTCTACAAGTTTCAAGCCATAATCTTTGAGGAAGAAAAGCCAAGAGGTGAAATCAGGCGGAAAACCCTCGGCGGGAAATAGACTCATGCGGGTTTACTTCGCCCCATGCGGCATAGGACTAGGACATGTTGGAAGATGCATACCAATAGCCAAAAGACTTCAGGAACAAAAAGCCCAAGTAATATTTTCAACATACCGTGAAGGAATACCCTACATCCAACAAGAAAAATTCCCTTTATTTAAAGCCCCGCCAATAGGTTTCCAAGTAAAACCAGACGGAACAATAGATTTTAAGCAAACAGCCATAAATCCGGGACCATTTCTCGCCTCTTTCACGTTAATGAGGCAGATAGACGCTGAACTACATGCCATCGGAAATTTTAACCCAGACATTGTTGTATCGGATTCCCGCGTTTCTCCGCTGCTGGCGGCAAAAATTCTGAGAAAACCGAGAATTTGCATTTTAAACCAGTTCCAACCAATAATACCGCGGAGAAAACGCTTCCTAAGGCTGGCGAGATTTGCGGACTCCATCACCCTTGCAATAATTGGGAAAATATGGGCAAGCGGAAACACTGTCTTAATACCGGATTTTCCCCAACCTTACACTGTTTGCGCTGGCAACCTCAACATTCCAAAAGCTTACCGGAAAAAGGTACACCTTATAGGACCCATTTTGCCCGTTCGCCCGGAAAAATTGCCGGATAAAAGTGTCATCCGAAAAAGGCTAAATTTACCCCAAAATAAGGCTGTCATTTTTGCACCCATCAGCGGCAGCGTCAAAGAGAAGGCATTTTTCATTGGAATTTTAAGGAAAATTTTGATGAAGTTTCCTGAGTATTATGAAGCTGTTTTGTCAATGGGTTATCCAAACGCGGACACCACGTCTATACGCCATGGCAACTTAACAATTTACAAGTGGATTCAAAACCGTTTCGAATACTTGAAGGCTTGTGACTTGGTTATAAGCCGCGCTGGACACGGCACAATAACCCAGTGCATGTGTTACGGCAAACCTATGATTTTGGTGCCCACGCCGAACCATACAGAGCAGATAAACAACGCCGTCCAAGCCAAGAAAATTGGCATTGCAAAAGTCATTCAGCAAGAAAATCTAAGCCTAAATAAACTACTAAAAACTGTCGAACAAACCCTTACAGCAAACAACATGGAAAAAGTTGAACAAGTTCAAGCTGAAATTTTAAGATATGATGGATTAGAAAAAGCCACCCAAATGATAATTGATTTGGCAGACAAAAGTTGAAATAGGCTGAGAGGTAAATGCTTTTTTAGCCTCATCCAGAGGGTTGAAAGTATGTTCTTGCCAAAGAAAATTTTGGAGGAAAAGCTTAGGCAAATATTAGCTGAAGACATTGGACAAGGAGACATAACTTCAACCCTAATAGTACCAGAAAAGTGCAAAGCCGAAGCAGACATAATAGCGAAAGAAAGCGGTGTAGTTGCTGGAGTCGAAGAGGCGGGAGTCCTTCTAGAAAGCCTCGGCTTGAAATTTGAAGCTATAGTTAAGGACGGGGAAGAGATAAAGCCAAAAAAGGTGCTTATGAAAATTTACGGCGATGCCAGAACAATATTGGCTGTTGAGCGGACACTGCTAAACATTATTTCAAGAATGAGCGGCATAGCCACAACCACACGAAAACTCGTTGAAAAAGTCAGAAAGGCTGGTCACAAAACCATAATTGCATGTACGCGAAAAACAGCACCCGGACTGCTGTACTTTGATAAAAAAGCGGTCTCTGTGGGCGGAGGCAACACCCATAGACTTCACTTGGACGACATGATTCTAATAAAAGACAATCACATCAAAATTGCTGGAAGCGTTGAAAGGGCTATTAGAACCGCTAAGGAAAAAGCCTCTTTCAGCAAAAAGGTCGAAGTTGAAGTATCAAACGTTAAGGAGGCTTTGGCAGCTGCTAAAGCCGGAGCAGACATAATAATGCTGGACAACTTTTCGCCAAACCAAATAAAAAAGGCTGTTAAAAAGCTAGAAAAAGCTGGCTTTTTAGGAAAAGTTTTGTTGGAGGCAAGCGGAGGAATAACAGCTGAAAACATTGTTGAATATGTGTCAACGGGAGTGGACATTGTAAGTCTTGGCGAAATAACCGACAGTCCAAAAGCGTTGGATGTAAGCCTTGAGATTACAAAAATAGGTAGTTGAAATTTATCGCTGGAGAAGTGTTAATACTAAAATTATAAGGTTTAGTGTTGCGTGGGCGGTTGCACAAACGGTATAGGAACGCGACAAGTGATAGACAAGACCCAACACAAGCCCTATTAGAAATGCGGCAATTATGTAAACTCCTTGCGGGTCAAAGTGGAGAAGAAGACCAAACGCGAAGGCAGATGCAATTAAAGCCATCCACGATGGGTACTTGCTGCTCATAGCGGTTTGCAGAAAGCCCCTAAAAGCGAATTCTTCACATACTCCCGCCGAAATTAGAGTGACGGCAACAAAGATTAATCCATCAACAGAGCTAGTCATTTCAGCTACTCTTCTATTGCTTTCTTCAACAGCTTTACTCGGACCAAATAGAGACGTCAACGCGACCACTATGAGAAAATCAAAATAGACGAGAAGAGAGCCGACGGCTACGCCCAATAAGATGTTTCGTGGGTTAAGCTCAAACCTAACGTATTTTTTAATGTCTATTTTCTTTGAAAGCATATATCCGAACGGAACAACAGCAAGAAGCAATTCTGCAACAACCATCGCAAGGCCATAATTTAAATCAGCGATAAACCCCGCCAAAAAAAGTGATAGTAAAAGACTTGCAACAA
>JAVZLS010000005.1:0-78651 GCA_038883715.1 Bathyarchaeia archaeon | reverse complement strand
TCAAGCGGGTTGACACTTGCATATGGCGCGAATGCTAGGAAGTCTTGGTTTTCCATTATGAAGCGGGGACTGTTCCGCTCTTTTTCCATGATTTCGCAGAAGATGCAACTGTTGTTTCTACGCCAGTGACGGCGGCTGGCAGCCAATTCCTCTCTGACAATTTTTGGTGTGAAGGGTGTTGCTATTATTTGGCTGTGGGCGTGAGAAAGCGAAGCCCCAGCTTCTAAGCCATGGTTTCGAAATATGGAGACATAACGCACATACGGTTTTGTGGAAAGCTCGCTGAGCCTATCCAGGTAAGCGTTTATTACGTGGACTAGTTGGGGTAGCCGCGCGTCGGATGGGTGCTCATCATGGTTTGGCGATTCCACCAAAACCTCGTGATGCCCAACAGCATCAACCAAAGCCGAATCGTGACCTTTCATAATTTTCCTCCTACTTGTTGCTTCCTGTGGTGGGCTGAAGGCTGGGAAAAGGTTTGGGAAACACCGGATAATCCAGTTTTTATGCCTAAAACCATCCTCGTCTTTTACCTTTCTGATCTCCCTTTCAGACTCTATGTAGGCAAGCACCGCTGGCGGCGTCATGTGCTCGTTTCCCGGACAGAAGGGGCAAACGCCTACTTTTGCTGGCGTTCTTTCCTTTTTTGCGAAGTCTGTTGGTCTGCGTCCGCGCTCCGTGGCGATTACGACCCATCTGTCTAGAAGGTAGTCTTTGCGTAGCTCATTGTGGGGCAATTTTAAACCCAATAGCCTATCGCCAGCCCAAAATTTAGCATTTTCCATGATGCTAATAGCACACTAGAGTGTCAATTTTGCTTAGGCTTTCGAGCTGCAAAATTGATAGCCCCCCTCTATTTTCACAGATGGGTAGGCGTTTTTGCTCTCCTTTCTTGGCTTGTTTAGGCTTTTGCCCCGATTAATTGTTTGTAGATTTTTGCACTTTTTCGCATAATTCGCTTTTTTGTTTGGAGGTCTACAGCGTATAAGCCGAACTTCATTTTGAAGCCTTTAGCCCACTCATAATTGTCCATCAAAGCCCAGTGGAAATAGCCCCTAACGTCCAGTTTCTCCTCTTTTATTGCTTTCTCCAAAATCGCGATGTGGTCTTCCAGAAATTTTGGTCGGAGCTTATCCTCCGAGTCGGCTATCCCATTCTCCGTTACATAAATTGGTTTGGCAAACTTCGCCATAGCCTTTAAGGCTTCCAGCAACCCTTCTGGATAGATTTCCCACCCCATGTCGGATGCTGGCTTGCCATCAGCTGATTGGCTGTTAGGCTGGCATCCAAAACCATAGTTTGGCACGATTTCTGGCACTGCTGGAATCCCCGCGAACAACTTAGCCAGCAAGTTTCGCTTACCTTTAATCACAAAACGCGTATAATAGTTGACGCCAAGCCAATCCACATGGTTAGCCAAATAACCTTTCACCTCATTCTTCTCTTTAACGCCGTTCAAGTTCTCGTCAAGCCAGCCTTCTGCAACAGCCCTTGGGAAAAACTGGTTATGCAAATTATCCATAAACTGTGCCGCACCAACATCAAGCCTTTCACCGGCATGGAGCGGATAGGCTGGAATAACGTTGTGGATAAGCCCTACATAAGCTGGGCTTGGGCTGTCGCTGTCAGCCTTAACATTGTCAAACTTTTTTATCGTTTCGTAGGCTCTGGCGTGAGCCAAAACCATGTTTTTGGCAGCCCTTTTAGCAGCTCTAAAATTGTTTACACCAGGCGGGAAGCCAGACTCCGCTATCATGTAGCCAGCCTCGCAAACAGCCATCGGCTCGTTTAGGGTTGCCCAGTTATCAACAATGTCACCAAAACTCCAAGCCACGAAAGCCGCATACTTCGTAAACTCAACTATAGTGGACTCTTCAAGCCAGCCTTTCGGTCCCCGCCTAAGCCTTGTTGCCCGCACAATCAGCGGGTCGTGAATCCATAAGGGAAGCGTAAAATGGTTTAGGCAGACGAAAACCTTAAAGCCCCTCGCCCTCAAATCTTCTATGATAAGCCTATAATGGTTTAAAGCCTCCTTATCCGCCAGTTTTTCCAGCTCTTCGATGGCTTTGTCGTCCACTTCTATTTTTGATATGTTGCCATCAGAAGCTCTATCAACTCCAACGTGGACTGTTGCCGTTGTTTTCGGGAAGATTCTGCTCCATTCTATGCCAATGCGGTAAGCGTTTAACCCAAGCCTTCTGGCAGCTTCATGGTCCCTTGCATACAAGTGCCAATAATCTATGCCATTTTCTGGCAGGTCGCCGCTCACTATGCCCAGCCTAATGTTTTCAGCGTCATGCACCCAGACAAACCAGTCAGTGTTGGCGTCCACACTATTGCCAGACGAGTCGCCCATCTCAAACTGAAAGCCGCTTTCCGAAACACCCCACAAAAATTTTCCCATAACCCCCAAAGGCATCATACACCACCAAACTTGCACGTATTAAAGTCCTTTTTCATAGACCCCTTCAACACCGAGTGTTAATTCCTTAAAAACGCAAACATGCTTCACATTCTTAGGCAAAACAAAGCAATGATCTGCTATCACAGTTTCTCTTTGACCATTTTCAAATATTAATTCCATTTTCCCACGAAGAATTAACATAAAAACATCTCGAGGGTTCTCATGAAATTCGCAATGGACTTTACTTTCTAAAGTTTTTCCAGCAAAAACATAAAGTTTGAAACCATCTGCCTCACCAATTTCAACAAACTCATCAGCACTTTCGCCCTTCACAATTTTTGCTTCAGCCAACCTCTTTGCTTGTTGTAAAGCTTCACTTAAATTGACGATCCTTAACAACAACAATCACGCTCATCGTAATTTCCGCGAATTAGTTTAAAAAAGAATCGGAGCGGCGGTGGGTCACTGAGGTTCGACGCCCAGAATCCAACCACTCCCCCAAACCCTACACTCGTACCCGCACCCCCTTGAGCGCCGAACGTCCAGGCTTAGGTTGCTCCCTCCCGGGCCTAGCCCGGTTCACCTGGCAAACACCGGAACAAGCTTCCCTACGGAAGCCGCCCAGCGACCGCCAGCCCCAAGGGACGGGTAGTCACAGCTTCGGAAGTGGGGTTGCGGATGGCCACGGGCGCCTCAGCCTCAGCTTTCGGCCCGTCATATAGAGGGTTTACGGTACAGGGGACCCCTAGCCCCCCGCCTAAGACCCACCGCCAAACATTCATGAGCAAAACAAAACCTATAAAACTTTACCTTTCACCCGTACACCGTTTTTTAAAATGTTTGTCTGCAGGTTTTTGGGCAGGCTTTCAAGTTCAACCATGTCTACTGGCACACCAAGTTCAAGTTCCAATTTTGCATTTAAATCCAGGAGTTCTTCAAAACTTAGTTTTGGGTTTGAGCTTATGCAAAGGTCTATGTCCCTCACATAATCCCTGGTGATTAGGCTTCCGAAAATTATTGCAAGCTTTATCCGTTTATTTCGTGCCACAAACCCTTTGATTTTTCTGATGATTTCTTCTTTTTCTTTTTGGCTAAACTTGTAAAGTCTTATCTGGTCATAATTTGATTGCATACCTATCCCTCACGCTTTTTAAAAAATTGTCAACAGACTTGAAATCGCCCTTAACAGCGTTAAATCTTTAGCGCAATCGCAGATGCCCTCCTCCTCTAATATTTTGAAGCACTGCGAGTAAGAGCTGGGGGTGCGGTTAAGGTCTTCCGTCGCTATTTGAAAGCATAAACCTCCTAAAGCTTCAGCAAGAACTATAATATGGTAGCGGATGGCATATTTTTCATTAAGGCTTAACTCGACATAGGGCTTTGAGGTTAAAACGTTTCAATTCATTTATTGTTTCAAGAATTTCAACAATTCTCTGCTTTATATGCTCAATGTTTACAGGCATCTCGACCAACAGAAAATAACTTAAAAGATGGTAATAACGTTATTTGCTGTAAGCCTTTTTATAACACTATTGAAGGTTGCTGTTCAGCCATTCCATGTATAGTTTGAAGCCTTCCACTATTGGCAATGCTATTATTTCTGGCACTTGGTAGCTGTGGAGGGCTTTCACCTTCTCGGCGATTTTGACAAATAGGTCTTTTCTTGTTTTCATGAGGATTAGGTATTCTTGGGCATTATCTATTTTGTTTTGCCACCAGAAGAGCGAGTGGATTGGGCCTATTATGTTGGCGCATGCAATTAGCCTTTCAGCCAATAGTGCGTGTGCAATTTTTTCTGCTTCTTCTTTGCTTGATGTCGTGGTTAAGACGATTATGTGGTTGCTATCCAATTTTGGGCCTCCATTTCTTGTTGTGCGAAGGGAAGTCATTTATTTTGATTAGGAGAACTTGTCTTAAGGCTTTAGCAGTTGTTGGCGGTGGGTTGAATGGCGAAAACAATAGGCGTAGTTACAAGCGGCGGTGATGCTCCGGGGATGAATGCAGCTATTAGGGCGGTCACACGTTTAGCGAGCTCCTTGGGTTTTAGGGTTCTGGGTTTTGAAAGAGGCTGGGAAGGCTTAATCAACAATCGTTTTAGGCTTTTGACGCCGCGTTCTGTTGGTGGAATAATACAGTTGGGCGGAACTATTCTTTTGACTTCGCGTTGTCCAGAGTTTAAAACGCGGGAAGGTATTAGAAAGGCTGCCGAAAACCTTGCCGCCGACAATGTGGATGGGCTTGTTGTTATTGGTGGGGATGGCTCTTTCAGGGGCGCCTTAGAACTTAGCCGTGAAACAGACGTCTTAATTGTCGGGGTTCCAGCCACCATAGATAATGATGTTTATGGTTCGGATGAGACGATTGGTTTTGACACGGCTGTTAATACGGCAGTAGCTGAAATTGACAAGATTAGGGACACAGCCATATCCCATGAAAGAGTCTTCGTCGTAGAAGTTATGGGACGCCGAAGAGGATTTTTGGCTTTGACTGTAGGCTTAACTGTTGGCGCCGAAGTCATTTTGGTCCCAGAAGTCCCAATAAACATGGATGAAATTTTTAGAACTGTGAAGGAGAACGCAGCCAAGGGTAAACGGTCTGGCATAATTGTGGCAGCTGAAGGCGTCGGCGACACCCGCAAAATCGCCGAAGAAATTGAGGCCAACACAGGAGCAGAAGTGCGGTTAAGCATTGTTGGTTATGCACAGCGGGGCGGAAGTCCAACCGCCAGAAGCCGCCTACTGGCAAGCCTATTCGCAGAAGAAGCAGTCCAACTAATCATGCAAGGTGTTGGAAAACGTGTGGTCGGATTACAGAAAGGCCTAATTACAAACATAAGCCTAGAAGAAACATGCAAAAACCAAAAAACCCTAGACATGAGACTCTTGAAACTGGCGAAAACACTAGCAACATAACACTTAAAACTCAACATTTAAGAAATTGATGTCCTTTTTAGCTTTATGAAAATCGTAGAAAGATAGAAGAGCCAGCTTTCGGAGGTTCTTCGGCGAGAAATGGATGGCGGAGATGATGACGATTCAAGATTTGGAGAAGTCGAGTGTTGACGAAAGTTTAGGCTGGGCTCTGCCGAGCACTGAAGAATTTTTAACTTTGCCGGTCGAGGAGCTTCTTTCACGCTTAAAGACTTCGTTGAATGGACTTTCCTCTGAAGAGGTGGAAAGGCGTCTTGAAGTTTTTGGCTATAATGAGCTTGTTAGGAGAAAGAGGAGAGCAATTGTCATTGATTTTCTTTCCCATTTCAAAAGTCCGTTGATAATAATTCTTCTTATCGCTGGGCTGGTTTCCGGCTTTTTTGGAGAGGTTATAAATGCAACTATTATATTTGTTATTGTTACGTTCAGCGTGGTCTTAGACTTTTATCAAGAATCTAAGGCTGAAAGAGCCGCTGAAATGCTGAAGCAGAGGGTGGCGACAACAGCCACGGTTTTGAGAGACGGAGTTAAAAAAGAGGTTAGGCTTGCGGAGATAGTTCCTGGAGACATCATATTTCTTTCAGCAGGAGACATTGTGCCTGCAGACGCCCGAGTTATAAATGCAAAAGACTTGTTCGTGAACCAGTCTGCATTGACTGGTGAATCTTTCCCCGTTGAGAAAACAGGCTTACCGCTGAAAACTTTCGACCCTTCGATAACGGAGTGGAGCAACTATCTTTTTATGGGCACTTCTGTTGTAAGCGGGACGGTAACCGCCGTTGTCGTTAAAACCGGCAGCCATACAGAGTATGGAAAAATCGCCAAGAGACTTGTGGAAAAGGAGCCTGAAACAGAATTTCAGAGGGGTATCCGAAGTTTTGGTTACATGATAATGCAAGTGACTTTTCTACTGGTCCTTTTTGTGTTTTTCATTAACGCACTTTACATGCGGAGCGTGCTTGATTCGCTTCTTTTTGCTGTGGCTTTGGCTGTGGGCTTGACGCCGGAGCTTCTGCCAATGATCATCTCGGTGAACCTCTCTAAGGGGGCGGTGTTGATGGCTAAGAAGGGGGTCATCGTGAAACGCCTGGCAGCCATACAAAATTTTGGAAGCATGGACGTTCTATGCACGGACAAAACTGGGACTTTGACGGAAAACCTGATAAAGCTTGTTCTGCACGTGGACCTTTACGGCAACGAAAGCGATAAGGTTCTGCTTTACTCCTACCTAAACAGCTATTACCAGACTGGAATTAAAAGCCCCTTAGATGAGGCCATACTAAGATTTAGGGACGTGGATGTTAAGGGTTATAGGAAAGTTGATGAGGTCCCTTTTGATTTTGTCCGTAAACGTCTCTCCGTTGTTGTCGAGTATCAAAATCAACGGTTTATGATCACTAAGGGTGCTCCTGAGGAGGTTGCTAAGGTCTGCTCTTATTACGAAGTTGGGGAGGTTATAGCTGACATAACTGATGAAATGCGCAGAAATATCGAGCAAAAATATGTTGAGCTTAGCGCTGAGGGCTACAGGGTTTTAGCCGTATCCTACAAGCGTTTAAGGGAGGACAAACCCATTTACACGGCAGGCGACGAAACGGAAATGGTGTTTTTAGGCTTCATAGCTTTCCTCGACCCGCCAAAAGAAACAGCGAAAGAAGCCCTACAGCTTCTTAAAAACGCCAGCATAGAGCTGAAAATTCTCACAGGCGACAATGAACTGGTAACAAGAAAAGTTTGTGAACACTTAGGCTTCGACATAAAAGGAGTTGTCGCAGGAAGCGAAATTGCCCAAATGCACGACGACGCCCTCGCAAGAGTCGTCGAGGAGGCCAACGTTTTCTGTAGGGTTACACCAGCCCAGAAAGACAGAATAATAAACGCTTTAAAAAACAATGGGCACGTCGTTGGATTCTTAGGTGATGGAATAAACGATGCACCTTCGCTGAAAACGGCAGACGTTGGCATATCCGTCGAAAACGCCGTTGACGTTGCAAAAGAGTCTGCCGACATAATTCTTTTGCAGAACGATTTACGGGTGCTCCATGACGGGGTTTTGGAGGGTAGGAAAACTTTCGGCAACACCATGAAATATGTTATGATGGGTGTGAGCTCAAACTTTGGAAACATGTTCAGCGTAGCTGGAGCATCATTGTTTCTGCCTTTTCTGCCGATGTTGCCCATACAAATACTACTTAACAATCTTCTTTACGACTTTTCCCAATCAACAATACCTACAGACGAGGTTGATCAAGAATACATTGAGAAGCCTAAAAGGTGGGACATTCACTTCATTAGACGGTTTATGGTGTGCCTTGGGCCTGTCAGCTCCATATTTGACTTCCTAACATTCTTTATAATGCTTTTCATCTTTAACGCTTATGAGTCGCTGTTTCAAACCGCCTGGTTCATCGAATCCCTAACCTCACAGACCCTTGTAATTTTTGCCATTAGAACAAAGAAGTCGCCCTTCTGGAAAAGTAAGCCGAGTCGACTTTTGCTTCTCAGCAGCATATCAATAATAACATTTGCGCTGATAATTCCTTACACTCCATTAGGAGAAACTTTCAGATTCGTAAAGCCTCCAGCAACCTTTTATATAGCATTAGCCGCAATTCTCGGCGCCTATATAGCCCTAGTCGAGGTCGTCAAAAGCTGGTTTTACAAGAGGTATGGCTACCGCCTAGAACAAATCCTAATTCCGCCCAAGAAGATGGGGATATACCTCACCAAAACTGCAAAGCTCATTCAAAATGTTATAGCCGTCATCTGTCTACGTTCAGAGGACGAAATAACAGTTGACTCCCTCCTAGAAGACTTAGAAAGAAGCATGGAATACCCACTCGACTATCACCAAGTAGGCCACACAATTCAACATTTGAAACGCGCAAGCCTCATAAACTTTGAGTGGCGCCAAAAGACAATCAAACGGGAAAAACCACTAAAAGAATACGTTACAAAACAGTTGATAACCAGCGAACTATGGCCAAAAATAGCACAAGAATGGCATAAAATCAGCAAAATTATCAAAGAAAAACATGGAAAAGTGAACCCGGAATACCAAGAACTCCTACATTTGTAAGAACTTCAGGACAGTCCATAACTGCAATTATTTTTCGTGTTGTTTGTCATTGGCGATGGAAAATGTTCAACCGAAGAAGACGCTGGCAAGTTCATAAAGTTCAATGTCAACTGTTTTCCTTTTGCCAACAACGTCTTTAAGCGGCACCGGCACTATTTGGTTTCCTTTAAGCGCCACCATGTAGTCAAACTTTCCTTCGTGGGCCAGGTCTACTGCGGCCACGCCAAATCTTGTGGCTAGTATGCGGTCAAAGGCTGTTGGCGAACCACCCCGCTGCAAATGTCCTAAAACGACTACGCGGGTTTCTATGCCCGTGCGCTGTTCAATCCCCTTAGCCAAATAGTAGCCTATGCCGCCTAGGCTTATGTGGCCAAACTCGTCTATGCGTTCGCTGTAGACTATTTCTTTGCCGCCCTTTGGTTTGGCGCCTTCAGCCACCACTATGAGGCTGAAGTTTCTTCCACGCTTTTGTCTTCGCCTAATGTATTCGCAGACTTCGGCTATGTCGAAGGGCTTTTCCGGTATTAGGATGGCGTCTGCTCCTCCGGCTAGTCCGGCTGCTAGGGCTATGTGTCCCGTGTAGCGTCCCATGACTTCGAGGATTATGACGCGGTTGTGGGCTTCTGCAGTGCTGTGGAGCTTGTCTAGGGCTTCTGTTGCTATGGCTACGGCTGTGTGAAAGCCGAAAGTGTAGTCGGTTTCCACCAAGTCGTTATCTATTGTTTTTGGAACGCCGACGCATTTAAGCCCATAATCAGCCATCTTGTGGGCTACGCTTAAGGTGTCGTCCCCGCCTATGGCTATGACAGCGTCTAAACCGGCTTTTCTAGCGTTTTCCATTATCTGTTCCGGTCCGCCCTCACGTTTGAAGGGGTTAGTCCTAGAAGTGCCGAGGATTGAGCCGCCTCTTGGAAGTATGCCCGCAACAGCCTCAAAGTCCAATGGAACCAATTTGCCTTCCAGTAGCCCACGCCAGCCTTCCTTTATGCCCATTATCTCGTCTCCGTATGTCTGTATTCCCCGCCTAACAACAGCCCTTATAACGGCGTTTATTCCCGGAGCGTCTCCCCCACCACTTAATACGCCTACTCGCATTTTGCCCCTTCCTCCAAATCGTTTTATGCTTTTCCGGAACTTCCAAAAAGGCGCATCTTCGCCTTAACAACCTCTTTCATGGCTTCCTTCGCCGGTCCCAGGATTTTTCTGGGGTCAAACTCTTTCGGCGAGTTTGCCAAGACCTCGCGAACCGTTGCTGTAAAAGCCAGTCTTAAGTCTGTGTCTATGTTTATCTTTGTTATTCCAAGTGAAATCGCCTTTCTGATATGTTCTTCTGGTATGCCCTTTGCCCCGGACAGTTCTGCGCCGTATTTTGTTGCCTTTTCAATTATCCATTGGGGTACGCTGGATGCGCCGTGCAGCACTAGCGGCACTTTAACCCTTTCGCGTATTTGCTTTAATCTTTCAAAGTCCAATTGGGGTTCGCCCTTAAACTTGTAGGCGCCATGAGAAGTGCCTATGGAAACAGCCAAAGCATCCACGCCCGTCCGTTTCACAAACTCTTCGGCTTCCCTTGGGTCTGTTAGGACGGCTTCCCTCTCCTCAACCGTCTTTTCTTCGACGCCCGTAAGTCTTCCAAGTTCGCCTTCAACTGAAACGCCTTTTTGATGGGCTAATTCTACGACACGCTTTGTTAGGGCAACGTTCTCCTCAAAGGGCAGATGGGAACCATCAATCATCACAGATGTGAAGCCCGCCTCCAAGCATTTTTTGACAGTTTCCACGTCCTCCCCATGGTCAAGGTGCAAAGACATGGGCACTGGTGTGATTTCAGCTGCTGTTTTAACAAGCCTTGCCAAATAGTTTAGTCCACCATATTTTATGGCGCTTGGAGTTGCGGCCACTATTACTGGCGACTTTTCTTCAGTTGCGGCTTCCACAACAGCCAGCAAGCTTTCAAGGTTTTGGATGTTGAAAGCTCCAATTGCGTAAGCCTCTTTTTGGGCTTTAAGAAGCAGCTCCTTGTTAGTGACGAGCATAGATTTCACTGCCAGTGATATCTTACAGCCGAAGATATAAAGCATTTATAGATTGCTGGGATAGATTTGGCGTATTTAGCTGAAATTAATATTCAAAACATTGTTCCATCTTCGAAGCCGATTGTAGGAAAAGTTTATTCTACCACAAATGCATTTTAAGGCTTGAAAACCGTTTAGCCTGGTGGAAAATTGGGCGAAGGCGGCTTCAAGGCTGGATTAATTCATCTGGCTCCCGTGTTGGCAAGCTTGCTTGTTGGAGTCTTGTGCGCCTATCTCTTGTTTGCTTCTCCCATTGAGCTTTACAGCGTTACTCCGTTTTCGGAAGACCCGGCTGGCTCTATTGGAAACGCCCTATACTTTGTTATTTTAGTTGGTGTTGGTGCTACAGTTTTGTTTTTCCTATTAAAAAGGAAAAGGGATAGACTTATTGTCATTGTTGTTGGTTTCTCTTTAGCCACAGCCGCCTTCCTCCTATCATTTATTTACTTTTCCGCCGCCCTCGGGCTCCTCGGTTTTTCGTTTATTGAAATTCTGGTTCCCATATCCGCCCTTTTAACGGCGCTTGTTTGTTACACAATTTTTAAGACTCATAGCAAGGTTGGCGATTTTATTGTGCTTTTGTTGGGCGGCGCCCTTGGAGCTTTTCTGGGGGCTTGTGTTCCAACTTTAAGTGCCGTCCTCATCTTGTGTTTTCTGGCTGTTTATGACGCCTTTGCCGTTTATCGCGGACCAGTGGGCAAGATTGCCCGTGAAGGGCTGGAAAAGTTTAGGGGTTTAAGCTTCTCTTTTAGGGACATCCACATGGGGCTTGGCGACCTAACCTTCTATTCCATGCTGGCTGGGCACATGCTCATCTATTTTGGCTTAATGCCTTGTCTGGCGTCTGTGGCTGGCATTTTGTTAGGCTGCTTTTTGGCCTTTAAAATGCTTGAGAGAGGCGGGGTTTTTCCAGGATTGCCTTTTCCGATAGCTTTTGGTCTAGTTTTGGGCTTTCTTGTCGTTCTATTTTCTCAGTGGATGGGGCTCGAGTTTATTGGGCTAGCACTAGGCGTGTAGCGTTTACGTCCACTTCAACTATTTTGCAGTTTTTAAACTCCCTTGTTTGTCCGGAAACATCCTTTAATATTATTTTTCCACCTTCAGCCTTTGCGTAGACAACGTCGTTCCAAACTTCTTTTCCGTTTAGGATTACTTTAAATTCACACATTGTTTTCGCCTTTACCGTTTAAAGGGCTAATGTTTTGCTATATTTTTTGTGGTGGGATTTGTTGATTTTTGATATGGATTTTGGGTTCATAACCCTAATTATGGCTGCCATGTATAGGCTAAGGGTGGTGTGTGGAATTTGACCTTGTGGCATGAGATCGAAGACCTTCAGAAGAAGAAGGCTGAATTAGAGTTCCAGTTACATTCGCTGGAAGAGAAGGAGAAAACCCTCGAGGAAAGGGCTCGGCTGCTGGAGGAAAAGTTAGCCATAAAAGAGCTGGAGCAGAAGGTTAGGATTAAGACTGAAAGTATTGAAAAGCTTGAGTCCCGCATAAATGAGCTTGAGCATAGACTTGGCGTCTCCACGAACATTATGGCTGCTCCAGAGCCAGAACCAGCAAAAGTTCAGCAGGGCGAAAACACCTTTAACCTTAGAAAGCTTTTCGGCGAATAGTCTGGCGTTCTAAGTCTTATCTGTTAGGCGACGAACAATACCGATGGGTTAAATAGCTGATTTTCTAAATTTCAGTCCAAACCATGTTGGTTAATGTGTGTATTGGGCGGTTATTGAATAAAATAGTTATAATGTTGGATGGCTAATACCGTCTTGTAGAAAATTGACAAGATGAATTTGGATGGAGAAGAAAACCGCCAAGTCCAGCGAGTCCGCGGTATCCGACATATTTAGTTTGCTTGTTGAAACCAGCGAGAAGGAAAGGCGAAAACGGCGAGAAGAGCTTCTCGCACCTTTAGGCGTTAAGGAATTCTTTGTTGGTGGAAGCATATCAATAGACAAGCGCACGTGTAAAGGCGTAGAATGTAAACTTTGCATTAAGGCTTGCCCCACCAACGCCTTGTTCTGGAAGAGCAGCGGAGAAGTCGGAATAACAGAAGAACTGTGCATATATTGTGGCGCATGTGTGCTAAACTGCATAGTAGACAACTGCATAAAGGTTATTCGAAAAAGAGAGAACGGGGAAGTTGAAGAATTTAGCACGCCGCGAGTCTTCACAATGCTGGAGCATAGCATTAATGCTAGAAAACGTGTTGAAAGAGTTAAAGCGGTTTTCCCAACAACCGCGGATTATTTGAGGTTTTATAAGCCTTTGATGACGTGAAGGTGTGTTGTGGTTGCTTCAGCCTTCTGCCAGCGCCATTTTAACCTCTTTTTGGAAGTTTTCTTTATCCATAAAGAAAGCGGTTATGGGTTTCCCGTTAACAGCGCAGTATGGAACCTGCCCCCGCTTTTCAACTTCTTCCCGTTCTTCAAACATGTTTATCATTCGCATTGGTAGGTTTGGCGCAACTTCGTTTATCGACGTCTTGATCTGTTCGGCGAAGTACATGCAGAAGGGACATGATGGGTCGTAGAATATTACTGCCTTGCCTCTGTCCTCCGCTTGTGGAGTAAATTTTCCCGCCTTGGGATGGTAGATGTATCCCTCCTTCAACGGATAATAAAGTAGGAAGGGATCACTTTCGACGACTTTTTTGAACCCCATTTTTAGGTAAAACATGTTTTGAGGAAAATACCCTGGAACACCGAAAGCCCACGTGACCAAAGCTAAAGGAGGCTCATTATCAAAGTGCGGTTTAGGTTTCTCCGCATCCCTTAATAAAGCGTTTAAGAGGGCTTTTCCAACCCCCTTTTGCTGGTTTTGCTTGTCCGGGACGAATATGCAGGTTATTTCAAGAATCTTTTCTTTTGGTTTGGGCTGGTACTGGATTAAGCCTACTGGAGACTCATTTAGATATGCCATTTTTGCTATTCCACCAAACATTTCGAAGCACTTCTTGGCCCAATTTCGTTTAGTTTTTACTCCCTCAATAAAAGAGGGAAAATTCCTTCTTTCTTGTGGAATGCAAAGATATATTAGAGAATCAACTTCTTCCGGTTCCACCTCCTTTACTCTGCAAAACTCCATTTTCACCAACAACCCAGAACCAGCTATAGCTTGCAGTGCTATAAATTACTTGCTAAATATGCCAATTTTGTAGAAGGTTGCAGGCTGCAAAATTGATAGCCCCTCTATAGAATTTGGACAGTTTTCTGGCACCATTTTCCCTATCCCTCTTCCTCTCTAGAATTCTAAGCGAATTTTGCAACATTCACTCAGTTGTTACTATTTTTCCATTTTTCATTATGGGCTCATCGTCAACTTCCAAGGTTGGATTGTATAGAACGAAATCCCAGTGTATTGACGCCTTGTTTACTCCGCCTAATTGAATGTTGTTTCCTATGGCTATGTGGGCTGTTCCCAAGGCTTTTTCATCGTATAATCTATAACCCGTAAGCTTAACGCCATAATTTATTCCTATGCCAAGTTCCGCTATTCTATCTTTGTCACCTTCAGCTTTATCCAGAAGTTTTCTAAACACGTCGTCTCCTTTTTCAGCTTTAAATTTCTTAACTTTTCCTTCTTGGAAATGAAGTTCGAGTTTTTGGATTTTGTAATCTCTAAACTCGTCCACAATAAGCACGCCACTAGCTGAAGTTTCTATGGGAGCCACATAAACTTCTCCTCCTGGAACATCCACTGCGCATTCTTTTCCGCTCGAGAAACAGTCTTCCAAGGTTCCAGCTTCTATTCCCACGGGCCGATTTTTAATGCTGAAGGTTAAATCTGTGCCCTTAGCGTCATAAACGTGAACTATACTCCTTCCCTGAAGCTTAGAGATGATAAGGTGTCCAGTTTTTCGAATTTTTGCATAGTTGACGTTAACGGCGTTGGCGAATGATTGAAGATAATTTTCATAGTTTATGCCCATGTTTTCCACACACGCAGCAGAAAGCAAATTCACATACAAGCGAGGCTTACTCCCTATGGCTTCGTCGACGCTGTCCCAGAAGGAAAACATTGCCTTCTTAACATTTTTTGTAATTTTTCTTAAATCGCCAAACTGGCTAAGCCATATAATCACATCAGAATCCCGCAAAAGAGAACACACATGTTTAGGAAGAACCCTAATCACATTTTCCGATGGAGTTTTTGCATGCTTTAAGAAAATTTTCTCATCAAAAACCCATAGATATGGATATGCTCCTACGGCATAGGATTCCAGCGTTATATATTCAGCCAAATTTTTGTTATGAAAACCACAGATGATAAGCACATTGAAATCTTCCTTTAAACATGCCACATCAGTAACTATGGTGTGGGCGGCTTCCATCACCGAGTTTTCCATGAGCAAACACAGCCACAATTTCCAAAGTTATTCATTAATTATTGTCTTTTGATTTAAATAGATATTTTGAATAAATTAAGGGTGGAGGGAATTTATTGAGTGTGGTGATAGGTTATTGTGGCGTTTGCTGTGACCATTGTGGTATGCAAACGCGCATCCCAGAGATGGCAAAGAATTTGAAGAGATTCATCGACGCTTATGGGTATGCTGAATGGATACATAATATTACTCAGGACTTTAACTTTGATGATTTAATGAAAGGTTTAAGCTGGTTTGCTAACTCAAGTTGTCCAGGCTGTGTTAAAGGCGGAGGAATGCCGCTTTGTGAAGTGAGGGTTTGTTGTTTGCAAAGAAAGCTAAAGAACTGCTATTTTTGTGGAGAATTTGTAGGTTGCCAGAAAATCAGCTACCAGAAAGAAACCTACAATATCAGAGAAAATTATGAAAGTATAAGAAAAATGGGTTATGCAAGCTGGCTGAGAGAGCAGGAAAAGAAAACTAAAGAAAATTTTGACAACATAGAATATCTCGAAAAAAGAAGAAGCAGATAGGAAACATGGTGCATGGTGACCAGTTCTTCTGTTTGAAGTTCGTGTATGTAAGACTGAAACAAAGGTTTGGGATACTATTTGGAAGTGGTCTTGGTTAACCAGAAAGGTTTGGGTTCCCAAGTATTTAGAGGAAACACGTTCTGGCTTGCAGCTCCTTTTTTCTTTACTTCCTAAACTGCATGTAAAATCCATATTAGATTGCTCTTGTGGGCTTGGCTTCAAAACAATAATGTTCGCAAAGGAGGGCTACGAAGTTGAAGGCTCTGATGCAAGCGCCATCGCAATCGGGTATGCGCCAAAAGTTGCGGCGGAAGAGGGATTAAAAATAAGGTTTTTCCGTTCTCGTTTTGACAATTTAGGGGAAAATTGCATGCGAAAATATGATTGTGTGTTCAGCGACTACTTTGACGAGTTAGGCTCGCGTGCTGCACTTAAGGCTTCGGCTAGAGGCATCTATTCAGTGCTTAAAGATGGTGGAAAATTCATATTTTACACGCTTTTCCCAAACTTGACAAAATCGGATTTAAAGAAGTTAATTGGAAGAGAGTGGAAAAAGCGGGAAACAGTTCGTGATTAACCAGCCAGTTGAGCATGGCAGCATGAGAATAATACACATTGAAGTTGCAAATAAGACTGCTGAGGGAATCCTTGAAAACAACATTTACTTAATCGAAAAGAAAGGCATCTTAGAAGCCGAAATAGCCTCTGTAATGAATCCGCGAATCAAGTGGGTGCTTAAAGATTACTTAAATGTTTTAACTCAAAGCGGTTTCAGAAAAGTTAACAAGATTAAGAGGGAAAAGGACATGATCATTATCGCGATAAAATAAGCTCTGGCGCGCTTCGAAAAAGGGGGGTTATAGCGCAGCGTCTCTCTTATAGAGAGTTTTCTTTCAAGAACCTGCTCATTATAATTATGTCTCTTTTTCCTTCGTCTTGGCGGAGAAAGCCTTCTTGGATGAAGTTAAGGCGATTATAAAATCTGATTGCGTTATGGTTGTCTGCAAAGACTTCAAGCCTTGCCTTGTGACATCCTTTTTTTCTGAAACTATCTAATATTTCATCTATGAGTTTCTTTCCGACACCCTTTTTACGATAATGTGGCTTTACGTAGATTCCTAAAATATGGCCTACGCCTCTCTTCACGCGAGAATCAATATAACCCACAATTTCGTTTCCAATCTGATAAACCAAGAGCAGATAGCCTTCCGGCGGATTTTCAAAGGCAAAATTTCTAAACTCTCTTCTTTGCTCTTCAACTGAAAGCTCTATTGAATGGAAAACTCCTTCATCAACAGCCGACCTTATCATGTCAACGATAAAGGGTACGTCTTCGATGCGAGCTTCTCTAATCATTCTAACAACCTTTTCAAGTAAACGTCTAACTGTATGGCATAATAGGGTATAAAAAGATAAGAAAGAGTTAGCTCAACGAAACGAAGATTTTCTCTGACACCCTCATTATCGATTATTGATGAGACGGAAAACAGTTTAGGAGCTTTGCCATTTTTCCTGTAGGAATTTTGGGATTTCCGATGAGTCTCTTGGTCCTACTAAGACTTGCCATCCGCTTAGTTCTTCTATTTCTCCGCTTAGGCGTGCCGCCTTGCCGGGTATAATTAGTTTTCTGTGTTTCACTTTGTTTTCTATTCCTGAAGCCTTTATTGCTTCGGCTACTTTTTCTGCTGTTAGTTTGCGTCCGGCTACTGCGCTGTCTACGGCTATGCCTTCCGTGTCTACAACAAGCAAGTAGGCGTTTATTTTTGCGGATTCTATGTCTGAAGCCACTGTGTAGTAGGTTAGGGCGAAGTTGGTTGTGAACATTACTGGCGAGTTCTCGTCTGGGGTGCCAAAAACTTTCAAGCCTGGCTCTACGGCTACTGGTTTGCGGGGATCCGTGTAAATGTTGGCTCTTAAAACAACGTTTGGCAGTAAAGCCCATCCGTCTAGGCTGTGCATTACGAGGATGTCGGCAAACCGCACAATAAGCATAGCCGCCAAATAGGCTTCTCGCCATTTGACGATTTCTGGGGCTATTCCGCTGCTTTCAAGCCAGACGGTCATGGGAGCACCCATTAATGGAAAGCCTAGAAGCTCGTCGCCTTGCTTGCAAGCCAAACGCCTAATCATAGTGAAATTATTAAGTGTGTCAGCCAAGCCGTCGCCTGCAAATGTGCCAGGGTCCAGAACAAGGTCTTCCACGCCGTATTCCAGAAGTGTCTTCGCCAAGGACTTCAAAAGTTTAAGGTTGTTGGGTGCAAAAACTGTCAGCGGGCAACCGTACATTAGGGCTAGTTCAGCCATCTCCCTCCAATTATCCTTGGTAGCCGCATACAAGAGCGGTCGGGCTTTCGGCGCAGCCATCAAACCAGCTTCCAAAACCGTTGGGTTCAGCGAACACAGAACCATGGGTAGTTTAGTGTTTTCTGCCACCTTGCGCACTGCTGCCTTAAACTTGTCCGGGTCGTTGGACGTTGAGCGAACTGCAACCATGTCCAACTTTAAAATTTGCCCAATATATTCGTAGTGGAATTCTTCAACCCGTTTGATGCGGCTTAGGATTTCTTCTTCTGACATCTCGTCTGTTACGTCTATGGCTATGGCTGTTGGGTTAAAGTATGTAAGCTCGTGGCGATACATGACAAGTTTTCCGCCGATTTTAACAGCCCTTTCACCAGTGCCAATGACAACTTCTTTTATGGCTGGTTTCAGCATTTCTTTAAGCTGTTTGTAGGCTTTCTCAAACTCCTTCTTCAATATGGGCTTGCACTTTTCTATGGGGACTTCGCGGTTCACAACTTTTGTGGCGAAAGCCATGCAGTTTTCTTCGCCGCACTCCTTACAGTTTGTACGCGGAAGAAGCTTGTAAACGTCTATGGGGCTAAGTTCCTTAACGCCGATCTTGCCTTTGGCTTCCCTTTCACTCATAACGCCTCAAACCTCCATTAAACCCTTTAAACTTTGGCGGTAACCCATTCCACAAGCCTGTCAGCATTGCCAGACTTGCCACTAATAAGCTGGGCTATGACATCTTTCACTGTTTTTACGGCTGCTGGATGCATCATCATGAAAAGGTCTACGCCAGCCAGTAGAAGCGTCAAAGCAGTAACAACCTCCCATAATGGTCCTCGAAGCTCGCGGGGCTCCCACTCTGGAGCCATTTTAAGCCATGCCTCACGGGCTGCCCAAGCGTTGGTTGTTCCAGAAGACATGGGATGAGCCAGCTCCGGGTCACCCATTAAAGCCGCTAGGCGAGCCCTTTCCATATTTGTGAAGGCATAGTCTAAACCGTAACCTAAAGCCGCCGTTGTTAAGTCCATGACGATGTCCTCTTTAGCCAAGAAATCGTACAGCCGACGGTTCAGCTCTCTAGCCAAGTTCAAGTCCATAGGTGTGAACGAAAGTGCCACATGCCCATTCTTTTTGATGAATTTGGCGCAGCGTTCAACGTCCATATCCCTTGTAATAGAGCTTATCAAGAAACGTTCGCCGGCAAAGGTTTCAGCCACTTCTTGGAAGACATTCGCATCCTTCACCGGGTCGCCGCAGCCGCCGATGATTAGTGGCACGTCCACTGCTTGTGCAACAGCCTCAACGGTTTTAACAGCCTCTTTGGGCGATGCATCCTTTACAAGCGGGTCAATGCTGATTAGGTGGATGGTTATCAAGTCTGCGCCGAACTTTTCAACAGCCAGTTTAGCCCAAGCCGCCGGGTCGCCTAAAACATCCTTAACATGCATCTTAACAGCCTTGGCAAGCGGGACCTCCATGTCAAAAACGTCCAAGGATATGACTGGCGGATGAGGCGTAGGTCTCTCAAAGGTGTAGAAGGCTGGGGTGGTTTCGCCGCCGATAACAACCGTTTTGCCCCTTGTCCCGCCCTCGCTTTTTGTGGCTCCGAGCTTAACCTCAACAACCCTTCCCGGATAGGTTTCAACTGGCGGAACGAATTCAACCTCAATTATTTTTGTGGGTTTAGCCTTGACTGGCGGGGCAACTTTTGGTGGGGCAATTACCGGGGCTGCCACTGCGCCGGGTTGAAGCCAAATTTCTAGGTCGCCAACCTCCATCTCAAAGTCTTCAAGCTCAATTTCTTGAAGCTTCGCCAAAAGCTCCAGCAGCCGAGAGTTCAGCTTTAACCCTAAAACCGTCTCGTCCTTTTCCTTCTTTTCAGCCAAGCCCCTTTCACCTTTTCTCTGCTTTCTCGCTTTTAACAGAACGTATTATGACGCGTTTAGCATAGATTTTAGCATCCTTCAGTATGATTTTGTATCCGCCAGCAGTTATGGGCAGAGTAGCCGCGGTGATTGTCGGCACCATGGCTGGTGCAGCCTCTTCCCGCGCTTCAGCTTCTGCAGGAACAGCCTCTGGAACGGCTACAACCTCTTCTTTCCAGCGCTCAACAACCGGGTGACTGCGGGCTTTTAGGAAAGCCTTTAGCTCGTCAATGGTTTTGGCGTCCTCTTCTGTGGCGATTTTGTCCACAAGCTCCGCTGGAATAAAGTTCTTAACACGTTCTTTCACTTCCTTTGGCATCCAGACAACGCGTTTGTAGCCGCCGTCGGCTTGCAGAAACTTTGGAGAGCGCATGTACTCGATGGATATGCCGTGGAAACCGTCCACTTGCCGCCCGCCAGCCGTTGAGTCCGCCAATGTGGAGAAGGCTAAACCGTTTACGGTTACTTCCTTGTAGCCTCTGTGGACTATGCCGAAGCCGTCCACCTCCGGAATGTAGAAGGCAACACCCTCAAAGCAGCCACAAGAAGTGTGGGGATAGCCAAAAGCCGTGTAAAGCCAAACGCGAGTTATCTCGCCCAAAGTCCTTTTCTTAACAGCCTCGTCTACACCCGAATACTCGCCTTTTTCAGGGTCTAAAAGCTCGCCTCTGTCAATTTCGAATATGGGACCTTTCGGGTCTATGTTGGCTGAAGCCCTAGCGTCAAACCAGCTTATGGCACCGCAATTAGAGTAGCGCTGTGGCGTTATCACACAGCAGTGGGTTGGCGCAAAAGACTGGCATAAGATGCAGCCATAAAACTTGTCCACTTCCTCGTCCTTAAGACCCCTAGCCCTCGCATCTCTTGCCTCATAAATCTGCAGTGCTTGGGGATAAAGCTCTTTGACCTTTTCGGCGTCGGTTATGAAGGTTACTTGCATTTTCTCGATTATTGGAAGTTCGCTCTTAAACAGCCTATGCAAGACTTTGCCGATAAATTGGAAGGAGTTTAAGCCCTTCTGGTAGGACTTCTTGCTAAGCCTTAACCAGATGTCGTAGCGCTGGTTTAGGTGCATAAAACCCTCAATATAGTTGCAGTAGGCGTGAATACGCCTCTCAATAACGCCTTCCAGTTCTGGCTCTAGCTTGGCGCCAGCCACTTCGATAAGGATGCCGAACGGGTATGTTTTGCCTTCCTCCATGTCCTTAATGTCCGGTCCAATGATGATTATTTTTCCGTCTTCGACTTCCTCTGGCTTTTTGACCCTTGCAAGTTCAAATTTTTCTTTGACGTCTGGTCCGCCGAGCTCCACAAACATGTCCTTTCTTCGGATTCTTTCGCCCTCGTAGATTACGCCCACGTCGACGGGTATGTCTTGAAACATGCTCATTTCCTATTTTCGCCTCCTTCAAACTTTCTCCATTATGACTTTAAGGTTTTTCACCCACTCCTCGTGGGAAAGATTTGGGAAAGACCAACTTGCATGGGGATGATAAACATTATCTAAAGATATCGTCTTCAAGTGTTGGGCGAAATGCTTCAGCCCCGACAAGATTGTCCACTCCATGTAATAGTAGAGCCCCACAAACAATGCTAGGTCATGCTGTCCCTTACCGTCAACACCCGCCCAATCCGGGTCGACGAGGCGGTTTCCAATATCAACAGCCGGCATGAAAGCCGCTGGCTTAAAACCTCGCTTTGTGAACTCGCCTATCATGTGGGCTGTAGCCACAACTGGGATGCCGCTCTTCTTTGAAAACTCAATTATGAAGTCTATGAGTTTCCCACCGTCAAAGTCTATTTCAGCCGCCTTATGCCCAACAACAAGCACCGGATGCTTAGCCCGTTTTATCATGGCCGCAACAACTTCAGGCTTAGTAATAACTAAAGCCTTTTTTGGTCCAGGAATTTCAGCCGTTTGCCAAGGTTCAGCCGCCATAACGCTATCCCTCCATCACTCCTTCCTCTTCCTTATAAGTCTAGGCAACAGCGTCGGGTCTGGAATGATTGTTTCCTTCCAGCCCTTCTCCTCTAGAATCTTTATGATTTCATCCTTCATTGTTACTGGTATGTCGGCGACTGTCCGCACGAAGCGGTGGATGTCTTCTGGCATGGTTCCATAAAGGCGCTTATGCAAATCAACATAATGTGTCAACTTTATGGCTCTTCCCTTCGTGGTATCGTTGGGGCGCATACAAAGTTTAGCAATCATAACCATGGCTTCCTCCTTAGTTTCAGCCGCGTAGAACAAGTGCTCCGGAGCAGGTCCCACATAGACCCTCTCACCAGTTCTAGCATCATAAACGTACCAGTCTTCTTCACGGTCAGTCCTTCCCAAAAGCATGCGCCGATACTTGATGCCATGAGGACCAACGATAACTGGAACGCCTAAACGCCAGAAACCGGCGGCTATTGAAGCAGCTTTTTGGGAGTATGCTCCCCATGCAACGCCAACGGCGCCCACACGGTTTAGGATGTAGTCGGCAATCTCCTCGTAATTGGCGCGCAAATTTCTCTTAGCAAAGATGTTGGCAATTTTTATTGCTGCGCCGGCGATATGCGCGTTAGCAACACACGAACCAACATTCACCATGCATCCAGCCGTGAACTCTCCTGTAAACTCTTCATACGGAGTTTTGCCCTCTTCGTTTTTGTACATGCCAGCCGTCATGGCGGCACATCCAGAAGTGACAACTATGTAGCGTCTGCTGGCGAATTCGCGGCACATTTCCGCAACTTCTATCCCGCCTTTCGGGTAGTTGGCGCATCCAACGAAGGCAATTACGCCCGGAATCTCGCCGAGTACTATTGGACTTCCCACGTTTCGGATTTCCACGTCTTGTATTGGGCCTCTTCCAGCCCGCACCTTATAGGTTTCCTCTTTAAGCTTCTTCTCCCCAGCCTTAACAATGAAGCTGTGAATTTGCAATCCTACAGGGCATGCTTCCTCACATCGTCCGCATCCAACGCATAAGTCGTATAGTTCTGCAAGCTTAGCTAAAGAGCCTTCCATGGCGGCTTTCATGGCTTCTGGAATGTGCAGGTCTTGTGGGCAAGCTCTTCGGCAGTCGCCGCACTGGCGGCACTCCTTCGCCTTTTGCAGAACTTCATCCGCCTCGGGAATTGCCTTAAACTTCTTCCTCAAAGGTGCCACTTTCAAGGCTACTTTAACAGCGACTTCGCCCACTTTTTCTGGGTCCAAGATTAATGCGCCTGGGATTTTGCCGCTTACAAGGTCTTCAACTATGGCGTCTGCCGGGTCGTCTGTGCGGTTTGGCAATCCCATGCAGTTCTTTTCAGAAGCCACAATAACAGGAGCCTTAATCCGCTGAGCCTCATAGAAAGAATCTGTTCGGATACACTGCTCATCCAAAACAACAACGTCTGGAACTCCGCTTCTTATGAAGCGTAATTGCCAAGAAATTGGTCCAATAATCTTCCCTCTTTTATAATAGCGCGCTATATCATGGGCTGTGCAGCATAAGCCGCAAACTTCTATTTCTCCGTCCAGCCCGTTCTCCTTCATATAATCAATTATGCCCACGGATGGAACAACATTATGCCCTATGCAGAGGATTACTGGCTTTTCAATGTTTACTGTTCCGTAGCCTAAATCCACAAGCGGCGCGTCAGGGTCAGCCTTTGGAAAGCCGTAGGCGGCTATTTGGGCTATGTCAGCCACTTCCATGCCAACATGGTCCAACATGCCCACGTGGAAAACTTTTGACTCAAAGTCGAGGTTGCTTCCCTCTTGCCCAGTGTGGCAAACAGACAGGCAGTGGGTAACTTGTGTCTCCACGTAATCCAATATTTCTTCAAGGTCGCCGAGGGTTTCAGGCTTAACTCCGCAGACAAGCCTTGTAACTGGCGCTTCCACTTGAACGTTCAATCCGCCAACGTCTAAGGGCATTCTTCTACCATATTTCTCGATTAAGTGCTCCACCAAGTGGCGGGCATGCCCAGTATGGGTTGCAGCACCAATACAGCATGCCAATAGCACTATACGGGACTGTTGGGCAGCCATGTTTATGCCACATGCACCGCGCTTGTTTCCAGTTAAGTCACATTTGCCAAAAGTGCAGAGGCAGCAGACATCACAGAAGGGCAGATAAAATGGCTTATAGCGCTGCAGAAGCTTCATGTCCCATTCGCGTAGAGCTGTCAGCGATGGGAAAGGTGTCGGCCCCATCGGTTCAGCCCATGCTTCCTCAACTATCTTGCCAATGGACAATTCAAGGTTTTTAATAAGCCCCAAGTCTGTCTTCATTTCTCCAATTTTCACATGTAATCCTTTCTTGCTCAAGGTAAACACAACCCAGAGTAGAAGGTTTTAATGTCAGCATCTAACATTTTAAGCTTTTCTAGAAACTTACATCAAACGTTATGTGAATTGGGCTACGCCTTGCCATAACCAGCGTTTTCCATTATTTTTTTAACAGAAACGTAAGCCGGAGTTTCCGGCGATATCCCCAGCAAAGATTTTCCAGCAAGAACATATTCCTCAACGCTCTCATCGTAAGCGATTCTGCCCAAAAACTTGAAAGGCAAAATGTTCCTAGCTTGGTTTTCTAGGCTTTCTGGGAAGCGGAAACCGCCAACAACATAAAAGTTTTGGAAGGCTATTTTAACCTCCTTAGCCACGCGGTAGGCACGCTCCACATGGTCAAAAGACTTCTTAGAAGGGTCAATGACGTCGAAGATGTCGTCCACCTTGGATGTTATACGCCTATTCAAGTGTTCTAAGCCAGCTGGCGAATCGATTAGGACGTACTTGTAGTTTTTTGTTAGCGATTCTAATGCGCCCTTTAGGGCTGCGTTTGGTAGGCAGTAGCACCCTTCAACCCACTTTGTTCCAAGTGCAATAAAGTCAAAGTGCTCGCCCTCATACATTCCATGAGCCCAAATTCGGCTCTCGATGCGCTCTGTTGGTGGCACTCCAACGGTTGTTCCACCCTCCTTTAGGAAGGTTTCCACGAGAAGTTCTGAAATGGACTTTTTGCCTGCTGCGTGGAGGTCTACGCCAACCATCTCGCCCAAGTTCTGGTCTGGGTCAGCATCTACAAGAAGGAGTGGAGCCTCGCCCAATTCTATAAAGTGTTTTGTCATTAGGGCTACGAAGCTTGTTTTTCCAGTGCCTCCCCGCCCCATAGTGACGAGAATTTTCATGCTTTAAGTTCCCTTCTTGGCTGGTTCATCCTATTGCTTTAGGCATTATTAGGTGTTGCCTTGCAAAAGTTTGTCGCATAATCTTTCTATGGCTTTAATGGCTGGGGCATCCTCATATTTTAGTGGTGTTTCGCCTCTCATTTCAGTCTCCACAACTTTTGGGTCGAAGGGCAAATAATCCAGAACCGTCAAGCTGTTTTCTTTGGCGTACTTTTCAATAGCCTCTTTTTGAGCCTCATTTTCAATTTTGTTTCCAACCAGAAGGATGCGACTCATTCCGGCTTTTATGCCTAACTCATGGATGCGTTTAGCTGTTTCAAGAGCCTTCACATTAGCATTAACAACAACAAGCATGGCATCCACATGCCGCGCTGTGCCCCGCCCCATGTGCTCAACACCAGCCTCCATGTCCAAAACAACAGCCTCGCCACGTTCAACAACCAAGTGCCTCAAAAGCGAACGGATAACAGCATTAGCCGGACAAGTACACCCAACCCCCATAGAACGAATAGTCCCCATAACAATCAAGTTCACGCCAAAAGGCGTCTTAACGGCGTAGTCCCGAACAATATCATCAACAGTGAATGTCAAGCGGAAAACACCAGCATAACCAGTACTCGTTTTCGCATCAATAAGCTGCCTATTCTCTGATATGGGCACTATACGGCTGGCTTCCTCGGAGGACAAGCCTAAAGTTAAAGCAAGGTTAGGTGAAGGGTCAGCATCGATAGCAATGGTCTTAAACCCTCTCTTGGTTAAGGCGTACGCCAAACCGCCAGCAACAAGAGTCTTGCCGACGCCGCCCTTACCAGAAACAGCCACCTTCATAAAAACCACTTACAGCTAGACAATT
The DNA here is from genome assembly GCA_038883715.1 of Bathyarchaeia archaeon. Lineage (GTDB taxonomy): Archaea > Thermoproteota > Bathyarchaeia > Bathyarchaeales > Bathycorpusculaceae > JAGTQI01. Next base: position 53,023 of record JAVZLS010000005.1, on the reverse strand, counting down.
AACTCTTCCATACGGACATATTCTGCCAATTTCCAAACAACAACTCACATCGCCAAACTAGCATCTCATCCCATATAAGCATTTACAAACGCTAAAGACCTCTATTTAAAAACATCCAAACTTGCCCTTCTGTTATCGATGACTAATGGAACATCATTTTTAGGGTTACGCTTGTATTTTATCTCCTGTGAATGATTGTCTCTGTGAGGAAAATTTTAAATTTTATAGAAGAAGAGGTGATAATATGTTTCATGATGAAAATATAAGATATTTTGATGAGCCTGGGCCTCAAAATACTGAGGCTTTGATCGAGGCTGTTAAGAGAAGGGTCAAGGGCTCAGGAATTGAGTATGTTGTTGTGGCTTCTGAGAGTGGAAAAACTGCTTTGAAGGTTGCGGAGGCGTTGAAGGAGTTTGGGGTTAAGGTTGTTTGTGTTACGGCTTATGCGGGGCTTAGGCTTGCATGGCCGGAGAGCGGTAAATGGCCTGGCATAACAGGCGATATTAGGGAAAAGCTTGAAGGTTTAAAGGTTAAAATTGTTGAGGAAACTCAATACGTCTTTAAGGGAGTAACTTTCGACGCTCAATTTTTGGGAAGAGCCGCACCATCATGGGCTATACACGAATTCGTAAGCAGATGTATGGGTTATGGATTTAAAACAGCATTGGAAGTAGCCCTAATAGCAGCTGAGGCAGGCACGGTTCCAATCGACAAGGAAGTTATAGCAATAGCTGGAACAGGCTGGCTTGGCGGAGGAGCCGACTGCGCAATAATCGTCAAACCTGCACCTATCCCAAAAAGCACAGACATAGAAAAAGGCCTAGAAGTGAGAGAGATAATCGCTATTCCCCGGAAAAAGTTTAACGAAAAGCTAATCGACAAAATTAAAAGAGCCAAAGAAACAGTATAAACCGGAAAGCAATACAAAAATCATAGTTAATGGCAAGTCAAACCGTTGCGACCTTCACTTACTTTAATTTCTGTTAGGAGACATAAAAGAGGTGCTGCCTGTGCAATTTAAGAGAACAAGCAATTGGTCGAGACCAAATTCAGATATGTCTCTGAAAGACGGGGTTACAAGATTTACACATAAAGCACAAGGGCACGCGCATAGCCATAAAATTTTGAATTCGATAAAATTATGGTTTAAATCCATGTGAAATAATAAAGTTTAAGGTATCATAAGTACAAAAATGTGTGACCGGAGAAGGTATTTCATAATGGCTGAGATAAAGGCTATTCTTTTTGATATGGGTGGAACGCTGGTTAAGCCGGAGCCAACGCCGAAGGTTTTTGAGAAGATCCTCAAAGCGCATGGGATAATCAAGCCTATTGAAAAAATTAGTAAGGCGGTGGAGAAAGCGAGGGAAAAATTGGACGTTGATAAGATGATAGAGCTTGGGGCAAAATTTTGGGTGAACCTTAATCTTATAGTTCTCGAGTCTTTAGGAATAAAAGATGTTGCGTTACCATTGGCGGAGGCTATTGATAGGGAATGGTGGGAATATGCTGACATATCGCTTTATCCAGAAGTGCCGGAAGTTTTGCAGAAGCTTAGAGAAAGAAGCTTGAAGACGGGCATAATAACAAACACCTTTAAATATGACTTGGAAAAAGTTCTTTTAAAACTCAACCTTAAAGGCTTCTTCGACGTAGAAGTTTGCATAGACGTTGCTGGTAAAGCAAAACCAGAAAAGGAAATTTTCAATTACGCTTTGAAAAAGCTTGGTCTTCAACCCGCTGAAGCAGTGTTTGTTGGAGACGAATTTGAGATCGATTATGAAGGCGCATTAAAGGCTGGCTTAAACGCTTTTTTAATCGATAGAGAAAACAAAGTTGATGGGAACATTAGAAAAATAAGGAACTTAAATGAAATCCTACATTTTATCTGACTTGCCCGAAATATTTCAGAGTCTTTCGAGGAGGGCTGCATATATTATTGGTAGGGCTATTGTGGCGTCAGCTTCTATGGTTACTGTTTTTGCTTTTTCGCGTATTTTTCCCCATGATATTGCCTCGCGTGGTCTAGCGCCAGATAGGCTTCCGTCGTATTCGACGGCTGTTGTTATGTAAACGGCATAGTCAAGTCCCTTTCTGAATAGGTTCCACCAGAGAACGTGGTGTTTTGATATGCCTCCGCCTATTATTAGGGCTCCTGATTTTTTTGCTTCCCATACCATATCGTTTAGGAGTTGCTCGTCCTTAAGCACGTTTATTTTTAGGTCTTTGTGGTCCTGGCTGAACTGCCAAATCTGGTAGCCCACTGCACCGTCTGTTATGCCCGGCACTATTACTGGTATGCCATTTCTCCAGCACCAATATAATATCGAGTTTTCGGGGAGGCGTTTGCCAATCTCCCAGCACAACTCGTAGGTGGCAAGTTCCCTTTTGCCTTCCGCATAAACGCTACTCAAGAACTCCGCCATTTTCTCTTCGATAATTTCGCCATATGAGGCGTTTGGCACCAGCACGTTGCCTATCCGGCTCACGCCCTTCCTATGCAGTTCCCTATCGTCCATGTAGAAGTCGCCTTGAAAATAGTCTCGGTAGCAACGTGCCAAATCATGGTCCAAGGTGCCACAAGTCGTAACCAGTACATGGAACCATTTACGCTTAACCATGTCACGAATAATGCCCCTAGTGCCAGTGGCAATGATGCATGCAGGAAAAGAGAGAAAGTTGAGGATTTTCTGCTCTTTTAGCATCGCCTCGAGAATATCGACGGCGACGGCGAGGTTTTTGGCTGTGAAGCCTCCGCTTTCAAGCATCTGCCGGACAATAGTGTCTGCGGAAACACCCTTCGAAATTTCGAAGTCCTTCACTTTCTCCATGGAAAACGCCAGAGGCTATTCTAAACCCTTAAACAGCCAAGACAAGTCTGGCATCTTCGCCCTTTTATCGATTTTCTCAGCCAAGGCGTGAACCACCATTGGTAAGGCTATTGTTGCGTCACAGTAACACTGCACATTCCGCCCTTCCTTGGCTTCCTTACCCCAGCTTATGGCTTCCTCAAAAGTGCAGCCCGACAAGCCGCCCCAATGAGGCGCGTCAGTCGTAACCTGTATGGCGTACTTGTGAGGATAGGTCCTCTCGTATTTTCTGGATTCTGTTAGACTTCTCCCAACAGTGGTTAGTTGGATGAAGTCTTTTGGCACACCGCCACCGATGTAGATTACAGCACTTTCTGGAGCTGCCCTAGCCTTAATATCAACAAGCTGTTCAAAGTCCCGCATTTGGTCTATGGTTATGTCGAAGTTGCTTTCAAGTTTCCTGTTTAGGAGGTATGCGATTCCATAGCCACTGTCAACTATGGCTGGGCAGAAAACTGGCACTTTGTTCTCATATGCTGTTGCAATTATGCTTTTAATCCCCATTTGGGAAAGCTCTCTCCCGAAAAGATGGAGAAATTCAGCTGAGGAATATTTGCGGTTTGGGCTTAACTTCTTCATGAAGTTGGCGATGAGGCTTTCCATTTGGCGGTATTCAAGCTCGTCCGCAAAAACGTCGTAAAAACGATCAATCTTATATTGTAAAAGCTGGTGGTCGTCCACCATATGGTGACCCTGCCAGTAAGTTCCGCCCATAGCTTCCAAGATATCTTCAGATATGTTCGCACCTGTGGAAACTATAACGTCAATAAAGCGGTGCTCAATAAGCCAATTAACAATTTTCCACTGCCCAGTAGTGCTCATGGAGCCGGCATAGCCAAAAAATATTACAACGTCGTCTTTGAGCATTTCCTCCCATACTTCAACCACTTCGCCCAGTTTTCTGCCTTGAAAACCAGTTTTAGCCATTTCTGCAAGCAGTTCTGAAATTTTCTTCGGAGTTTTAACCTCTATTGGCTCAAGCTTCCTTTTAAAGAATGGAGTTTGTCTTTTCTCCCTTATCACCGAATTTCAACTCCACAATTTTGGAATGCTTTATTTTCAAAACCTCACTTTTAAATTTTTAGTTTCAGAAAACTCGCCATCAGCCTGTGCCCAAAATTTTAAAAGGTGTAGAGGTTTCCAACACTGTTCCAAACGAAGGCTTCAGGCATGGCTTCTGCCATTGCAAAGGCACCCCTCCAACCAGTGCAGTGCATAGGTGCAACCAATTCTGGCTTTAAGCGTTTAAGTGCTTCCACAGTCTTATCTATTCGCTCTTCGCAATCTTTGCCAGACAAGTGGAAACCGCCAATTATGGCGTAGACCCTTTCGATTCCGGCTATTTCCCGGACATAAAGCACCGTGTTAACTATTCCAGCGTGGGCACAACCGGACAATATGACAAGCCCCTTATTTTTGACATGGACAGCTAATGCTCGGTCGTCCCAAATCCAAGGGTCCGGCTGCCATTCACCGTTAACAAGGGCGCGCTGCTGTGCATAGCCCTTCTCAAAATCCGTTATTCTTGGTATTTCGCCAGTCACAAGCACCGTGCCATCAGCCAGCAAATATGGCTCCTTTGTTTTCACGAATTTGGCTGGACGAATTTGAGCCTCCCTTGGGAATTCTGGATATCGCCTAACAGAACCGTCTGGTTCGGCTGCACCTCTCGTTTTAAACATGTCCTCATGCACCATTATTGGTAAGTCGACTTTACCGATGGCTTTGATAAAGCTTAGCAGTCCGCCGAAATGGTCGTAATGCCCATGAGACAAGACAACAGCCTCAATCTGCCCAAGGTTTATGCCCATACCATATGCGTTTGAAATCGATCCCATAGGGCTTACACCAGTGTCAAAGAGCAAACTGTGCGACTTTCCATTGTAGTACACCGTAATAAGCATTGACAAACCATGCTCAGCTATTGGTAGACGAAAATTCTTCTCAACCCACCCCTTGCCCATGCGCCTCGCAACCCAACTTCTAACGCCTTGGACTTCCCGTCGGTTAATGGATGATGTGAAGTCTATACAGTTGTCCATTAAACATATTACTTCTAGGCTTTCAGCCTCCCTGAATGATACTCCTTTACAAGACAATCGGCACCACCATCCGCGCCTATTAGAGGAATAGGTCCTTCTCCCTTGGTCTAATAAGCTCCGTAGCCCTTGCATCCTCGGACTTTGTGTACTTGTAGCCGCGGATAATAGCCACCGGGATGCCTTCATCCGCTTGCCCAATAACAAGCTCAGCCGCCGAGCAGAGCTCATCGGCAACGGCTGTCTGCTTAACCCGTAAAACATAGCCGAATAAGTCCTTTTCGCCTCTGCGGTCTCTTATGGGCTTCAAGCCTGAAACGCCAACAGCAACATTTATTTCGCCTTCCCTTAAGGGTCTGCCATGCGTGTCGGAAATTATGACAGCCACATCACAGCCAGTTAAACGCTTAATCTCACGCCTAATCTTAGCGGCGGAAGCGTCAGGGTCTTCTGGGAGCAAAGCCACAAAGCGTTCCCCGGGCACGTTAGACTTGTCAACCCCAGAATTGGCGCAGACAAACCCATGCCTTGTCTCGGTGATTATTTTCCCATCAGCCATGCGCCTAATGCTCTTTGCCTCCCTAAGGACAACCTCAACCATGGCGGGGTCCTTGTCGTAAAGCTCTGCAACAGTCCTCGCAAAAAGCGAAGGCGTCACCTCATCCAAGTTTACAACCCGTCCCTCAGCCCTCGAAACAACAACGTGTGTAACAACTATTATGTCGCCATCCTGTATTGGCGTCCCTTGACGCTCAGCAGCCTTACAAATAAGCTCTGCAAGGTTGTCTCCAGCCTTTATAATTGGTAAGCCTTCAACGCCAATTATCTGAATTACGTTCATGAAACATCCACAACATGTTAGTATGCTGGTGTTCTTTATAATTTCCGCTTTCTGAAGCAAAGCATGTTTTACATTATGTTTTCATTAGTTTTTTGCAAAAATTTTTAATGCTGAAGTTGTTCTCTCTAGAGGGCGAGATGAGTTCAATGAAAATACTGCATGAGTTTGTCCCTACACGTAAATTTTTGAAGCTTGCAGAGGAAGTTAAAGACCTTGTGGATGGATGGAACATAACTGACAGCGCCGCCGGAATGCCAGCGCCCAGCGGCACAGCGGTGGGCTGTGTCCTAAAAAGCAAATATCCAGACAAAATTGTCATACCAATATTCATACTCCACTACAAGGGGCCGGTCGAAGTTGGAGGTTTGGCTTTGGCTGCAGACGCTGTAGGCTTGGATGGGCTGGTGCTAACAATGGGAGACATACCAAAATATGGAGAGCCAATAAAAATGTTTAAGTCTTCAGAGGAAGCCAGAGACTTCCTACGCACAACAATACGCCTAAAAAACGTCAAACTGGGATGCTTACTTACAGCACGCCGAACCATCGAGGAAACAATAGCAAGAGCCAAAGAGCCATGGGACTTCGTCTTCTTCATGAGGCTTGAAGACAAAACCTTTCCAGCACTGGAGCAAGTGGCGAAGGAGTGCAAACGCCTAAACAAACCCATATACACATACTTCCTTGTCGGGACACCCAAAAATGCAGAAATGGTTAAACTAATCGGGTGGCCAGTGACAACAACCATGGAAAAGGTTGAGGAAACAGCATCAAAACTTGAGGGCTTGGTGGACGGCGTAATAGCAACATGCGCAGGAGACTACGACGGCGACAAAGAACTTCTCATAAGGCTTCAAAAGTTTAGAAAATGAGTCCATTAAAACCGCCAAACACCCCATACTCTTTTACTTTACATATTTTCTATTTCCAATGCTGAATCCAAGAATTAAATGCGGAAAAAGCCTCTAGAGGCTTCCTCGGCGGAGGCTCCGGCTTTTCATCTGGATAACCCATTATAACCATTGCCTGAGGCTCAATTTCAGAGGGCAAACCTAAAACTTTTCTCATGGCGTTTTGACAGAATAAGGGCGCACAAATCCAACATGCCCCAAGCCCATAATAATGAGCCAAAAGAAGCAAGTTCTGAACATAAGCGGCAACGCTTTGAACGCCCATTATATATTCAGCCTTTCGCCTTCTCTTATCTGGGTATTTGTGCATGTTCTCCATTGCCAGACAGACTATGAGGACTATGGGGCTTTCTGTTATCCGCTGCCAACTCTCAACCTTAACAATTGCTTCAGCCTTTTCTTTAGGGACGCCATCCTTGAGCATGTCTGAAAGCCAAGCCCTCCCCATTGCTGTGGCAAGCCTAGCCTTCACCGTGCCATCGTCTATTATGACCACGCGCCAAGGTTGAGCATTGTGCGCTGAAGGGGCCCACCTAGCCAAATCTAAAATGGAGCTTACAACTTCGCGGGAAACTTTTGCCTTTTTAAACTTGCGGATGCTCCGCCTAGTCTTAATAAGCTCAACGGCATCCAATTTGAGTACACCCTAACAAGCACTTTTAAGGCTAAGAACCAATTTATAGGTGTGGTTTTATGAGAAAGGTTGTGGCGCTTGCCGGCGGTGTTGGGGCAGCAAAACTCCTCAGAGGACTTGTAAAAGTTGTGCCGCCCAAAAACCTCTTTATTATTGGCAATGTGGGCGACGACATAGAGCTTTATGGGCTTCATATAAGCCCAGACCTAGACATAATAATGTACACGCTTGCTGGAATAGTGGACGAAGAAAAAGGCTGGGGTATAGCGGGCGACACCTTCAACTGCCTTGAAATGCTGGGACGCTTAGGATTTGAAACATGGTTCCGTCTAGGAGACAGAGACTTGGCAGTTCACATAACAAGAACAAAAATGTTACGGGAAGGCATGACCCTATCCCAAGCCACAGAGAAAGTATGCAAAATGCTTGGAGTTGAGGCAAACCTCATACCAATGAGCAACGACCCTGTGCGGACAAAGATTAAATCTGGCAACACGCTCCTCGAATTTCAAGAATACTTCGTCAAAAGAGGAGCAAAAGACCCCGTTACAGACGTAATTTTCGAAGGCTCTAAAAAGGCGGAACCAGCACCGGGTGCCACCCAAGCCATAGAGGAGGCTGAACGCATAATAATCTGCCCCAGTAACCCCGTCCTTAGCATAGCTCCAATTCTCTCCGTAAAAGCCATAAAAAAGGCACTGGAAAAATCAAAAGCACCAATAGTGGGCATAAGCCCAATAGTGGGCGGAAAGGCCCTTAAAGGACCTGCTGATAAAATAATGGCAAGCATGGGCTTCGAACCATCAGCCTACGGAGTGGCAAAATTTTATGGAAAACTTCTAAAACACTTCATAATCGACGAAGTTGATAAAGAACAGAAAAGCCGCATAGAAAAGCTTGGAATGAAAGTTACGGTGGCAAACACGGTAATGAAAAGCCTTGAAGACTCAATTCGCCTCGCAAAAGTTGTGATGAGTATAACATAGCTACAGCAAATAAATAAAGAGCAACGCCATTAATTTAATGTAGCTTTGAAACGCCGGGATAATAATTGAAAATAATGGAAAGAATAGACCAGCAGGTAAAGCAATTAACAGAGCTTGTAAAAGAGCTGAAAAGCGAAAAAAGTTACAGGGGAACGGAAAGGCTTGTACAACTAACAATACAAGCGCTTCTTGACCTAGGGGTTATGGCAATTTCAGCCGTAGGAGGTAGAACCCCTAAAGTATATGGGGAAATAGGCGCACTGTTAGCAGACCTAAACCTCTTAGACGAAAAGGACGCTAAAGTTTTAAAGTCTATGGCTGGTATGAGGAACATCTTAGTACATGCATACGCAACAGTTGACAGAAGCCTAGTGATGGGTTCCGCAAGAAAACTCGTGAAAGATGCTCCGAGAATAGCCAGAACACTTAAGGAGGGTTTAAAAGGGAAAAAAATAGACCCCCCAGCCTTAAACATCTCGAAGAAAAATCTGCGAAAAGTGTTCAAAGGAAGGGTGAAATCGGCGTTTTTGTTCGGTGGCAGAACCAAAGGATACTCTTTGAAGGGCGATTATGACATTTCTGTGTATTTTGGAAAGCCTCATGACTTGTATGATTTGGGAGAGCTTGCCGTGGACTTGGCGAAAGCCTTGAATGTTAAAGAGGATAAAGTTGACATTGTTGACTTGGATTCCGCGGCTCCAGATATTGTGCTTGAAGCATTGAACGGTATACCATTATTTGTGGAAGATGATTACGTAGTTTTTGAGCTTAAAGTTAAAGCCACTTTAGCATTATTAGACATAAATAGTGGAATTCAAGCCTACTATAAAAGTAAGCGTTAGAAATTTTATATTTCGCGGATTTCACATCCGAGCTTCTTTATAACTTCTTCAGCCTTTGAAGGCTCAACCCTTAGGGTGTAGAGCATTTTTGGTGTGCGAAGCTTCAGTTTTACAACGTCTTTTAGGCGCTTGACTGCGCAGTACTCTGCTCTCTCACTTATTTCAACGAATTTGTCTATGTCGAAGATTTCCGTCGGCATGCTAAAGTCTCCAAGCTGATGCTCTTTTGCCCGTTCTAATTTTTATCTGTTTTGGTCTTCCACATGCCCTTAAGCCTATCACAGAACTTGAAAAGCACTTTTCGTGTTGGGTGTTTGCCTTCCGGGTTTGATATGTAGTAGGCTGCAACAGCATTAGCCAACGTAAGCCTAACAGCGTCGCTCAACCCGTAAACCGTTCCAAGTATGTTTCCAGCATTCCAAGCGTCTCCAGCGCCGGTCGCCCTCAAAACACGAACATGGAAGGCTGGAACAAGTGTTTCTTTATTCCTTGTGAATGTTGCAGAATACTCTGTCGTGTGGAGGTCTATCCTCACCCTTAAATGGGAAGCTAAAAACTTTGCGGACTCTCTTGCCAACTCTTCAAAATTCATGCCTTTCTCTGGTTTTTCAGCTTTCCCCTTCAGAAGCGAGGCGAAAAAGACTGCCTCATTCTCGTTTAGGCTTAAAACGTCCACCAAATCGCTTTTCATAACCCTATCAAGCAGTTTTTTGGCTTCTTCCCTGTTTGGGGTGGGGTCGGCTGGGTCAAAATAGGTTTTGCCTTGTCCTCTCACTTTGGCGTGGTGGAAAACGGTTTCAGCTAGTTCAGTGCCATATTTCCTTGTTCCAGCCCAGTTGAAAACGCAAATGCAATCAGCCCTTTCTATAGCTTCAAAGTCTTCAGCGTCTAGGTTTAGCGGTCCAAAACCTGCCAATGAGCCGACATCCCTAAGCATGACATTAACTTTGCCACCATCCGTTTCGAATTCTAGGGCTGTTGTTATTGAGGGCTTTTCCACAATTTTTATATGTTTTAAGTTGATTTTTGGCGATTTCGCATAGAATTTGATTAGTTGAAGCCCGAGCTTGTCTGTGCAAACTATTGGCGTGACATTTACGCCTAAACTTGCCAAAGCAGCAGCGGTGTTTATGGCGTTTCCACCCCTAAACTCTTTTTGGCTTATTCCGTCTATGCTTCCGCCCTTCCTTTCCACGACATCCACAACTATCCTAAAAAGGTGGTCTGGGCTTGTGTTCACGTTTACAAACCTGTCAAGAAAGAAGTCTGGCATTACAACGACTTCAACTTCTCTTTGCTGGTTTTTTAGAAAATTCTTAACTTCGTCCAAATATTTGTCCAGCAAGTTTTATCCTTCCAAAACAATGTATTGCCAACCGAACAGAATTAACTCTTTTGAACGCTATCCTCCAATAAAAAGGCGGACTAAAGCCCATACAACGTCTCCGTAAACCAGAGCTAAGACTAAGCCGGCAGTCATGAAAATTAGCATTGGCAGTCCAGGCGTCGCCCAAACTTTTTCTCGGATTTTTCCATCCTCAACAGCCTTTTCCAGCCTTTTTACTATGGCTTCTCTCTCCTCATCTTTTGGCAGAACCAGAAGCTTCCTTTTTACTTCGCCTTCCTCTGTGTTTTCCACGTCTTCTAAGGGGTATATATGCCATTTTTCCTTCAACTTTTTAATGGGAACCTTATAGCCAGTTGCAAGAACCAAAAGCCTTTTACCTATTGACGCTTCTCGTTGTTCCCCCTCAAAGAGTGGGTTGCCAGTCCTTATACGCCATAGAAGATTATGGAATAGTAGGTATACGGCTGTTAGAGCTGCCAAAATAACAGAATTGCTGAAAACCGTTACTGGAAAAAACATTTTCATTATTGGTGAGGCTTCGCCCATTAAGGGTTTTAGAAGCTCTAATGGATAGAAGGGAAAAGCCAAAGCTAAGCACATCAAAGCTTTGGCGTCCGCCCCACCGAAGCCCCCGGCGTAGAAGAGGATTATGGCGAAGGCTGATGTTAAGCCGAAGCATAAGCCATAGAAGATTAGGGCATCAAGGTCGAAAAGGAAAAGTTCAGCAAAAGTTAGTGCGAAAGCTGGTGGAGCAAAAAGAACCCAGACGTTATTGCTTACCTCACGCGTTTTGTAGTCGCTCCAAGAAGCATAAAATAGGAAAAATGTTGTTAAACCTATTTTGGTGGCTTCGATGAGGGCTTGCATTTTAGTCACTGCTTATTTTGGGTTTAGAAAAGTACTTTATAACACTTAACGAAAGCTGAATTTAAAAACTTAAAATTTTGAGGGGATTTATGGTGATGCTGGTGATTTGGCGCTGCCTTCCGCTGCCGGTCCGGTTGATGGAGCAACCTTGAAATAGTATGTTGTTTGAGGCTCCCACTGATAAGTGATCGTTATCTCTATAGTTCCTCCATTAGCTGCAACAACCTTACTATTTGGGTTGAAAGTTACATTACTTTGCGGCACAAGATTTTCTGAAGATTTACCCACATAGACTGTACCTATTGTTGCGTCTGATGTTCCCGTGTTTCTAACATATAATTTGATGGTGTTGCTGTCCGGCCAGTTCACAGCCTCTATGTTGAGTTGTATGCCAGCCTGGTGTCCTGCGCCGCGCATGTATATCATTATCCATGCGTATGTGACGACTATGGCTGCTACGGCTATTACTATGAGCAGGAGGGTTGCGAGGATTGGGGATATACCCCTTCTAGATTTTAGGAGAGTTTTGGGTTTCATGATGTTTTGCACCTTCTGCTGGTTTATGAAATCTGAAGAATACTTATTTAACTTGTATGAACCCTCAATGTAGATTTCAAGTAAGTTTCGCACTAAGCGATTACCTCCACCTTTGGAGGATGCTCAACAACAACCCACAAACCAACACCATTCCTATAAATGAAGTCGGTGCCAGACTGAATTGTCACAACAGCACCAAACCATGTGATATCGAGCGAAAAATTAAAGGAGGCTGACTGAAGTTTAACAGGCGAAACCTCAATGGCATTCTGAAATGGCTGTACTTCCACTTGCAATTCATACAACCGCTGGTCAGCAGAATTGCTCTTGCTCACTAGCTTCACGTATCTGCCTTGAGCTTGAAAAGCTCCACTATGAACCCAGCTATCGCCGGCAACGGTCCCACTCCATACGGCAGAGCCCCAGCTTGAAGGGTTGTTGCTAACGTAAACTTCTATGCCAGCTGCGCCGCCCCAATCATAAGTGCTGCCGCTCGGCTGGAAAATTCTTATCCTTGAAACAGTCATCGACGAGCCCAGATCATAGACTATCCAGTGATAGCATTGAGCGTTATGCTGCCAATAAGTCGAGGTGCGCCCATCTATGGAGCGGTCGGCAGTATTGCTACCTGAGTAGCCGCAGCTGCTGTGTACCGAACTTGGCGTCAACCATCGTCCTGTGGTGGTTACGTTTAAGATTCCTGTGTTTGGTCTAGCAATCTTGTCGAAGAAGTAAAGTTTCATATTGCCTAAAGTGGTGAACATTACTCCTGCGCCAGTACTACTCGTATAGTTATATTGGGTCCAATGGTGTTGCCACTTTCCATCAGAGAAATTGTAGAAGGCATAGCTACCTACATACGTCTCAACTGCTAAGGGGATTCCATTGCTTGTACCGTTTTCAGTTAAAACCTTAAGCCTCGCCTTCCAATCGCTTGAAATTGTTATTGGAGTGAGGTTAGTTATTACCCTATCTTCTGGGCATGTTGAAGCGTTTACAAAAATCAGCCTTAAGGCGTATGTGTAGTATGTCGTGTTTGCTGGGAAAGTTAAAACTATTTGGGCGTACGTGTTTGGAAAGCCCCAATTGTTGTAGCCTGACCATTCAGCCTCTTGTTGTATAATATCCCTTACAGTGCCATTGATTATGGGGAAGGATGGTGAAGCATAGAATTTTGCCGAATGCCCGTTTATTTGCATGAAGTCAGCTCTGCTTGTTGAAGTAACAACATAGAAAGATCCACTACCGCTGTTATAGGTTATGTTCAACTGAATTACGCCATTACTTAAGACTGCCACCGCCCAGCCGCCACCGGTGCTTACTATTTTGTCATTGAAACTTCTCATTGTTGCGTAGGGTGTTTGTTGGGCGTTGTCTCTTCCATCCCACCATATGGTCACATTTTTTACGTTGTGGTCTACTAGGAAGACTATCATGTTTCTGCTCGAAAACAGTGTTTCACCGCTGCTCCTGCCAAGGGGGACTTTGTAGTTGGATGCCCAGTCCTCAACTTGGAAGGGTATCTGTTTGGCTTCCAGATGGTTTAGGTCTGCGTTTGCGCTTACTCTTAGGCACTTAATTGGCAATTGTGGGATGGGATACCCATCTAGAAGCTTCTGTCCAAGCCATAATAACGTCCCATTCTGGAGAACTTCAACAACAATTTTGTCGTTTTTGAGCTGGGTGTAGATACTTTGCATTCCTGTAGCGTTCCAGTTGAAAACATAGGTTATTTGGGGCTTTTTACGTGTTGAATAGAAGTTGATGGCGATTATTCCTCTAGGGTCTGAAACTTCTAATAGGAAGCATTTTTTTTCAACTCTTTGTGGAATCCCTAAAAAGTAGAGGTTATTTTCGCTCCTAAAACTTGAGGCTTGCTGTTTCATCCAGCTAGAAGTTGCATTATCATAGTAGTAGAATAGGAAGTTTTCAGCGGCTAGCCCAAGGTACGGGCGGGTTTCGTCCAGTGTGACGTTAACTTTTGCTGTGTTGTCTGTAACTTCAGTTATCTCAACTCTTAGAGCACAGAAAGTGTCATAGTTTATGTTGCTTAGGCGTAGTCTTAACAAGTCGTAGGATGCTTTAAGATAGCCCATACTGTAGCTTGAGGCTTCATACCAGCGAACTGAAAAGTTCATATCAGAAATCCTTATAGAGGGATTAAGCTCGGGATGCGAATTTGCAATAAATTCGAAACCGCTGTTAAGGTAATCTCGTGCTAGACTTCGGGCAAAGGATGAATTGCCAGTCACCTGCAATACAGAACAGTAATAGCCAACAGCGAACTCCAGCATCTGCTTCAAAGAATTGTTAATTTCGTAAACCGATGATGAAACGTTGGTTTGCTCCTTGGGAAGTGAAAAGTTAATTATTGAGTATGTGACGGCAACAGCGGATATGAGAATTATGGTTAACAAAGCGGCGGCAATTATTGAAAACTGTCCCTTAACAGCACTACGCATTCTAAACGCCTCCTAAAGCTGCCAACTGCAAAATTATGAGCCTAGACTTTCCCGGAGCTGTGAAAGTCTCTTTGAAAATGTTCGGCTTGTAGTACATCAGAAGGGCTAGGGCGGCTATTCTAATGTCTGGCGTTCTCGTCAAGCCTATAGCTATTAAGGCGCCTTTCCCGCTGTTATGCCTAAAAGTTGCAGCAGCATAATACCCATACTCCGGGTGTGATGGATTAGGCGGAATTAAAACAGGATTGAAAACAGGAGCATACACTCCAAGGTTATATCGGCTTGTAATGCTATATTGTGCTCCTGGACCTGGAAGCGCTCTGCTTGCACTTTGTTTTGATGCTGGGTAAATTCCATAATAGTTAGCGCGATAGTAGGCTTCTGATGTAAATTGGACCTGCACGCCATAATCTGCGGTTATATCCTTTGTTATCCATGTTGAATCATAAGCATAGCTCTCGTTGTTTAATCCTTGCAGAAAAGCGTTTAGGCCGGCGGCACCAACGCTGACTATCCCGTATATTCCGTAGCCATTTTGTACATTGTAAAATCTAACAGTGTTTGTCACGTAAAAGAATGGGTAGCCAACAATGCTAATCCATTTCCAATTGTACTGCTTAACCTTTTTGCCTAGCGTATGACAGTAAAGAGCATAAGAGCGTTGAGAAGAATCATAACCTTGGTTTGCGCGGGAGCGCCCTTCTGTATACTCTATTGGGATTGGTACCACTTCGCCGAAAGTGTTTATTATTATGGCGTCTGTGACGCTTTCTGCTGGGCTTGATGTCAGCTTTATTCCATCCAGTAGGCTGAGTAGCTGGGATGTGCTGTTTACTAGAATTATTGTTTCGAAGTATGGTTTGAGTAGGTTGTAGACGTCTTGGGCTAGCATTTGCGCCGTATAACCCGTAATCCACCATCCGTTGGCGTCGGCGCAATTCAATATGTATAATGTTAGGTTTTTGCCGCCTTCTGAAATTTTCTGGGCAACCGTCTTGTAGGTGACGTCTGGAGAACTGACCATGTAGGATATGGATTCGGTGAAGGCAACATTTCCAATAGCGTTGGAGATTGTTTTAACAGGAACATAAACTCCACTCTCACTAATTTCATAAACCGTCAAGTTATAGGCTATGTGGGGCGGAAGGCTTGCTGAAAGGACGGCTTGAAACTCATTCCACTTGCTGTCGTCGTCGGAGAAGGCGACCTCGCTTAAATATCTACCAGTGTCAAGATTTTTTACAACTGTGAGAGCCAAAGCCCTAAGATTAAAAGGGGAAACAGCCCTGGGCGACGGAAGAATTATAAGATAGGAGGCTATGAAGAAGGCTGACAACATTATTATAATAACGATTATGGATTCAATAGTCCTCATCAAGGCTTATTCACCACCCATACCTAACCACCTGATAGCCCGTCAAACTCCAGAGGGCAAGCTTCGCCATATAGGGGACACCGCCAATCAAAACATGCCTAACATCAGTGGCAACCCACTCCCAACCATAAGGGTTACCCCCAAACTCCACACTAAAGCTTAAGGATTGAACCTGCCAAGGCATAACGGTGACGCCATAATCGTTGCCAGTACGGCAAACTACAACAAGAATCCCAGGCATGCTGAGATACTCCTCTGGAATCTGCGTTCGATTGAAAGTTTTCCCATGAGTGCCAGCAGCATAATTTAAGTGGCCGCTATAGTTTCCAAGTAAGGGAACATTTACTAAGCCCCAATTAGCGTCTATGGTGTAATAGAATGCCGTGTATTTTAGATCGGATTGACTATCAAATTGCTTCACGTCGTATGAGTGGGCAAGTATTATCATGCCAGTTTCCATGTTCTCGATGAAGGGGATGATGTTTCCAGCTTTTGTTAAGGCTTGCTTATATATGTAGCCAACACCATAGAAGCTTCCAACTCTAGCGCTTGCAACAATCACATAGTTTTTGGAAACATCAACATTGCTGAAAGTGAATTGAGCTTTTCCATTCAAATCCGTAGTTCTTGACATGCTACTTAAACCAGCTATAGGGCAACCAGTTTCATTGTCAACTCCGCTTACATAGAGAAGCCTACATGTTACATTTGCATTGCCAACAGGCGAGCCGGACCCCTCAACGACAACGGTAAAACTTATTGATTTTCCGCCACTGCCCGTTCGGATGTTAGCAAAACTTATTCGGATTATCGGGGTTAACGACAATCTAAAACCATACATCCCCTTCAAACCAAGTAGTTCTTGAGCAGTCTCATAATCTATGCACTCGCTCACAGGAACCAACAAGTAGTCCCCAGCGCCAAAAGATATGTTGCTATATTTTATCCCAGAACCAGGCGGATACTCCACAAGGGGACCTGAAGCAGACAACAACCTCATTACCAGGTAGGAGTCTAGAGTGTAGGGTTCAAGGTTATAATCACCCAGCCCAAAAACGCCGGGCATGTCCCCAAAGCTAAGCAATATGTTGTCAAGGGTGTCGCTGCATTTGGTTGCGAGGTGCATGTGAAACTGATAGAGAAGCGCATCATGCATTACTTGTCCAAATAAGCCCATGAAAAGGGTGAAAGCCACTATGAGAACGGTTGTTGCAACCAGATGGTCAATGGTTGCACTTACCATTTAGCCACCTCCAAAACGGAAATAAAAAGCGCCGCTTGAATCCTTAGTCACCTCAACACACGCGTTCGTAGAGTTGCTAATAAAAACAGAACTTGAGTCCCAGCTCACATTAGGTCCAAGAGTGACATAAGCTGACACTTTAATGCCCAGTCCTACAACACTCAAATTAATATTCAGCCTAGCCGCCCCACCCTCCCTTATGGGCGTTAACTCCCCCCTCGCAACATAATGATAGCTATCAATGTACCTGGGCAAGCCAGGATCAAAAGTCACCGTTCCTGGCGGAATTGACTCGTGGTTTAGAGAAAAGTAGAGTTGCTGAATTGAGTTTGCCAAGCGACTGGCAGCCGTCTCAGCCGCCAGCCTCCTCCTAGATTCAACATAGATATTTGTTAAGGTGGTCGCCATCAACGGGAACAGAAATATCTGCGCTACCAAAACTGGAACCATAATCACATATTCAATTGCCACATGTGGCATGTTCCATCACCCTCTTATGGATTAACACCAATCGCAACCTCCACTCTACTCAAGTAAAGAATGACAGTTGAAGAACCGCCCAGATCAATTTCCTTATCAATAATAGTAGTTGGACCTTGTGGCGACTTCACAAAGAAGCTAGCACCATAGGCTGGAGTTGTCGTTATAACAATCCTAATTTTTGTGGCATCCCCCGGAGGACTTGAAAAGATTTGCTTGGAAGTGAATGTCACTGTTGGATTGTTTCCTCTTGAACCGGATTCATACAAAATTGGGAGATACAGCTTATACTGCTTTTTACCAGAGACATTCGCCTCAACAATTCTCACACAAGGATTCAAAACCAACCGCACAAGCGAGCCTGTTGACAACTTTTCGATGGCATAAACCCTTGCAACTGGCGCATTAGCCCCACTAAATATGAAACAATCAGCCAAAGAATTATCAGTCGGATATATCAACTCAAAATAGCCGTCATACACATTATATTTTGAAATAGGCATGTTAAACGCGAGAACCCCTGAAACATTAGAACTGAGGAGGTACTCGCCAGAGGCGTTCCTAAAATAAATTGTAAAGGTAAGCATGTTAGGCATAAAGCTCATGCTTCCATAACCCCTTGAAAACCGAAAAGTCTGAGTGCGCCACGGAACCCATGCTATATCATCTATTTGGACGGCTGCCGTCTGCATAAACTGCCTAACAGAGGCGAACTCGTTTTCCGCAATTTTTGAATCCCGAAGGTTTATGGCGAAGGTCATAGCCACTAGCACAAGCACCACCACTGCCCCAGTGAGAATCACAGATGAAATTGCCGGACTAACCGCTCTCCTATTTCTTCTCAGTCCAGCATTTTTTAGATGCTTAAACCTCAATTATCCTCCTCCCGTGGATCCTAGGAGCATGGGCACGAGTTTCGCGGCTAAAGCGGCGATTATCACCAGTATTGCGGCGTGCTTAAACCCGGCAGCCACAGACTCCTCGCTTATTTTGCCAGCCACAATGCCTATCAAGTAGCTGTGGAAAATCACCGATGTGGTGAAAATTGTTTTTATGCCCGTCATGTCTGCCGCTTGACTACCTCCCGCAAATTCTCTTGTGGCAGTGGCAAAGTTTAACATCATGAGGGTTGTCGCCACAAGAAGGATCGCAGCGAAGTAGGGCATCATCACGTAGGGGCGTGTAGCCATCTTCTTCTCCTTCTCAACCTCCTGCGTCAAGTTGTTGAACCTCGCAAGAGATTCAATCATGGCTATGGTTCCACCACCCACATCTATCGTCTCCACAAGAAGGAACATGACAAGCTGAGCCAGCCAGCTTTTCGTACGCTTAACAAAGTCCATAATTACCTTCCTAACCGGAACACCCCAAGAGATTTCCGAGCTTATTTTACGCAGTTCCTTGCTGAAAACGCCATAATCACGGTTTGATAGGCTTTCAATGCATTTCTCAGGCGACAAGCCAGTCTTCCTAACCTCTGTTAAGTCTCTTAAAAAGCTATTGATGCCTTGCTCCATACTTGCCCTATAACTGCTAACCTTATGGTATACTATGGCTGCAGGGGCTGTCATGACGAAGAGGGCTATTGCTACAGCCATAGGCAAGTCTACAAATTTTTGAAGCGAGCTAAGGAATGGAATCTCGATGAGACCGAAAAAGTTGGTAAGCAACAGTAAAAGCACTATGCCAAATATGCTGCATACTCCAAAGACTTTGTAGGGGCGCATGTCCACAACTGGTGTTTTCGGCTGCATGCTGTGCGCCAAATAAATAAAGACGAGAGAAAGCATAGGTGTGAATATGTAGGTGTAGAGGATTATGCCAGACTGCATTGAAACCCCTCCTCCACCCCCAACGTTAGGCATGCTTTCCACAGCGAAAAGAATGAAGAAGCACATGGACATCAGAACCATGACGATTATGAAGGTTTCCAGAAGCATACCAAGCCTTTCGGCGGCAGCCTTCACCCGCATAGCCCTCGTCTTAAAAATGTCTTCAGCCTTCCTCTCTAGGAAATGCCCTATATCTCCGCCAATTATGACCGTTGAGGCGTAACCAGCCAAAAAGTCTTTAAAAATGTCTAGGGGGTTTCTTTTGGCAGCAGTTTCTATTGCCGTTAACGGGTCTATTCCAAAGATTTCCACGTCCTTTATTATTTCCCTGGCTTCACTTCGCATAGCTGGCATCAGCTCAACCTCGGCTAAACGCTTAAAACTCGTGTAGGGCGCTATGCCGCCAGAAGCCATAACGCTGATGTACGCGGCTACGAAGGGCATCTCCCTCTCAAGGTTTGCGGCTCTCTCACCAGCTTTCGACAATGGTATTAGGAAGAATCCTATCATTACATAGATTGGAAATGGCACGAGGAATATGGCTGGCAGAAAACCGAAGAAGTAAAGCAGAATTATGGAGATTATGGTTATTGGTATTGTTAAGACAGAAATGAAAAGCATTAGCGAAACGTATGTTTCCGGGTAAATTTTGATTTTCGCCCTTTCCAGATAGTCTTTGAATTCAACAACATGTTTTAGGAAGAAGGGTGCTACTCGTCCGAAGATGCGGAAGGACCATGCCTCAAGGGTTTCTAGAAACGGCAACAGCTTTCACCTCCTCCCCGGCGAGAACCTTTTCATAGAACTGTTTTGGACGTGCATAATATTCCGCAATTATTGCGGCTACGTCTCTGTAACTTCTTATGTTGCGCTCCAGCATCCAATGTAGAATCTGCTTTCGCCGGTCAATCTCCTCCAACAAGTCTTTTCTGCTCACGCCTAGGCGCTCCGAAATTCCAGCAAGCATTATACTCTTGTTCAGCGATGGCAAATGCTCATCCTTCACTGGATGCCACTTGAAGGTGCATCTGTAATCCTCGTAGTCTGCTATTTCGTTCACGTTCATTACACGCCTGTAGGCTTTCTTCTCGCCGGACTTTTGTAGGTGCACCCTCTGGACCGACAAGACAATGTTCATTAGCGGAATGTAGGCTGGCGCAATGTCCATTGGCTTCTGGGTTAAACGTTTTATGGCAGAGTCTAGGTTTTCGGCGTGCATCGTGCACATACCGCCGTGGCCTGTGGCAAGCGCTTGGAAGAGCACGTAGGCTTCTTGTCCTCTAACCTCGCCAACTATGAGCACGTCTGGACGGTGCCTCATAGAGGTTTTAACAAGGTCGAAAAGGGTTACTTCGCCAACGCTGCTTCCGCCAAGCCCGTAGCTTTGTCTGGCTATGAGGGAAACCCAGTTTTCGTGGGGGAGGTTAAGCTCCGCCGTCTCTTCTATAGTGATTATTTTGCTTCCGGGTCTGATTAGGCATGCTAAAGCGTTTAGGGCTGTTGTTTTCCCGGCTGCCGTTCCTCCCAAAACCATTATTGAGGCCCTGTTTTCTAGGCACAGCCAGAAGTAGGCAGCCATCTCTTCTGAGAAGGTGCCCAAGTTTATGAGGTCTATTATCGAGTATGGGTCTTCCCTAAACTTTCTAATCGTGAAGGCTGTGCCGAAAGGCGTAATTTCACGCCTGTAACAGACTGCAAGCCTATGCTTCCCAGGAAGCGAGGCGTCCACAATTGGGAAGGCTGAGCTTACATGTTTCCCAGCCATGTGGACAAGCTTAACAACCATATTGTCAAGCTCTTCATCGTTCTCAAATTCCAGGTTTGTTTCTATGCTTTCATAGTTTCTATGCCAAACGTAAACAGGCTTGTTCACTCCGTCGCATGAAATATCCTCAATGTTTGGGTCCCGCATTAATGGGTCTATTCTTCCGAACCCTACAAGATCCCTTTCAGCGTGGTAGAGGATCTTGTACCATGAAACGTCAGGTAGCCATCCTAGGCTTATGCGGTATTTATCGACAATTTTTTTGGCTTCTTCGGCGAAGAACTTTCTGGGGTCGGCTATTTCCTCTTTAGGAGACTCTATTTCTGCGAGAAGTATCTCTAGAATGCGGTTGTAAACGCTCCTTTCTAACGGGTCGAGCTGTAACTCGTCCAAAATGTACTTGTACTCGCCAGTCTTTGGATTTTGAACTATGGCTACGTGGGCAAAAGGTTCGTAGAGCGGGTACCTTTCCACAACTTTGAAGCCTTTTGGGATGGGCTTTGGCGGGGGCGGTGGAATAGCCACTTTTTTGGGCTTTCCAATGTTGACTTTTATCCTTATTTTCTTGATTTTTGCGAGTTTTTCTTTGAGGCGCAGTTTGGCCATGTGTCCTCTCCTGTACTTATGTTATATATCTATACACTTTGGTTATTAAATATTACGTCTTACGAAACGCTACCTTCCTCTTCTTCCCCGCCAAACGAAACCTGAATAACCCCCAACTTCACCAGGACAACAATAACAACCACCAGCAACACCGGAATAAGCACAAGCAAAATAGTAAACCAAGGTATCCCCCCACCAGCTGGAGGAACAACGGTCAAAGGCACATAGATAGGCTGGCATGTATACCCAAACTTCTCAGCACTAACCGTAACCACCAAATCCATCGTCGCATCAGCCCTCGGCGTCAAAATAGAAAACACACAATAACCATTAGCGTCTGTAAGGCATGATTGCGAAGCCAGTGTTCCTGCGCTGAGAGCAACTGTAACATTTGCAGCAGCCACTGGTCTGCCATTACACGTTACATAAACATGGATTTCAACAGGGCTTTCCGACGGTACGGAGTAAGCTCCCGTAATGACGCTTATTGTTAAGACTCCTGGCTTTGCAGTTAGCATTAATGATGTTGTGTTGGTGGCAAATCCCTCCTTTGAAACTGTCGCGGTTATGGTGATGTTTGTTTCCTCTGGAACTGGTGGCGTTGTGAAACGGAAAATAGCATTTCCATAACTGTCAGTAAAATTATACGGAGGCGAAATTGTTCCAGCGGTAGCGGACAAGGTGACGTTAGCTTCTTGGACATAAAAGCCATTATGCTCAACATGCACTGTTATTGTCACAGTTTCCTCAGAAACTGTCGTATCCCGCTCAGCTGTAATTTCTATCTGGAACATTTTTGGCGCAATTGTTATATTTGTTTGTCCCTCGCCGTCGGCGAACCCTGCCTTTGAGACGTGGGCTACAATTGTCGTTATGATTTCTTCTGACGTTTGAGGGGCAGTGAAATAGAAAGAGGCTCTCCCATTAGAATCCGTTAGCTTTGAAGGTTCGGCGAAACTTCCGCCGTTAGTTGAGGATAAAGTAACATTGGCTCCTTCTATGGGATAGCCAACCCAAGAAACATGAACACTTATTGTTGAATTCTCACCCGACAAAACTCTGGATGGTTGGGCTTCCACCATAACGCTGAGAGGTGGTAAAACTGTCAAATACTGGTGGCATGAGCCGTCTGCAAATCCACTTTTTGAAGCCCTAGCAATAATCCTAACATCGGTTATCTCCTCAACCGATGGCGCTTTAAAAAATGTTGTAACGTAACCAGAAGAGTTCGTCAAACCGTACAGCGGCTCAAAACTTCCACCCTTAATAGAGAAGAAAGTTACATTAGCACCACTAACCGGGTTTCCACCCTGCAAAACACGTGCCATTATTGGAACTTCTCCCCCGGATGGAACTTTATTATCCCCTTGAATAAGTTCCAAATTCAAAGATTGCAAACTAACTACAGAGACGGTTATGGAAGCTTGGCTGCTGACCTCACCGAAATCGTCCATAACCCACAGGCGAACAATATAGTTTCCAACAGTAGTGTAAGTATGGAAGAAAATTGACAGCGTAGTCCAGCCGGTGTCATGTCCGTCCCCGAAGTTGTAACGGTACTGGTCAACACGTCCATCGTCAGAAGAGTCAAAACCAATGAAGGCAACCTCATCACCGGGTGCAACCCTAATCTTATCAGCCCAAAGAACAGCCTTTGGCAAGCGGTTAACATAATCTATTGGCGCTGTTAGGAAGAATATGAAGTCAAGGTTGACGCCGTCGCCTCCAACAGGATTGCCCCTTCCATTCGGGTTTAACCCTTCGTGGTATGGACCGCTTGGGTCCCCCCAGTAGTTACGAGTCGCGTTTACGGAGGCTGTTGCTGAGACATCCATGCCCAAACCATTGCCAAAGATATCGTTGAAATGAGCTTCATGCCCATGTCCAGATTCATAAAAAACTCCCACCTCATTGCTGATAATGTAGTTTCGTGTTATAACAGTGCTTGCGTTTGTAGCAACATAAAACCCATAATAGTTTGAGGAAACCGTATTGTTTCTGATAATAAGATAGTCCGGGTTATAGTCCTCCATGACTAGTGATATCCCGCTTTTCTCATTAAGGCTTATATTATTTCTCGTTATATTAATTTCAAAAGTTGTTAGATTCCCAGCTAATGTTATGCCATCTCCATTCGACTCTATGATGTTAGCCTCCACTGTTACGTTGCCTCCGAATATGTAGATGCCACTGGCAGTGTTGTTGCAGATTAGGTTTTCATGTCCAATGGTCACTGAACCATTTAACACCATAACTCCATTTCCAGAGTTAAACCGTATAACGCTGCTTTGGACTGTTAATTCGCCACCAGCTATTGTTACGCCGCTTGATCCATACTCTATTATGCAGTTTTCCAACAGTGAAGAAGGCTGACCAGTTCCATTGAAATAGAGGGCCCCCCAGTCTCCTGGTCCGGGCGTCTCCTTATTCGAGGTGAATTTTATTAGCCTATTAAATTCCGTTGATCCTTTTGCGATGAGCCGACCATAAACGATTACGGAGAACTTTCCGCCGAATCTTACCTCAACTCCCGGCTCTATGGTTAATGTTACGCCTTCGTGGACAGTGACGTTTCCAGAGAGAATAAAGGGGCTGTCAACAAGGGTCCAGACAGTGTCTACGGTGATTTCTCCTTCAAAATAGGTTGCCTTCACAGCTGGAAACAGCATGTTAAACGGGAAGATGGATAAACTGAAAACTATAATGAGAATTGAAGCTAGAATTTTCATTTTGCCTTTCATATGGATGCATCCATATATTGTGGTTAAACTATCCTTTTCGCCACGCTTGCTTAAGCATTATGAATTTGAAATAAAACTTGGAAATACATCATTCAAGTCTATTCTTAAGCCGCTGAAAAGCAAGAGTTTTAACATAGGGACAGCACATCATCTAGAAAACGTGAAAGCTGGCGCAAACTTTGAAGGAGTTTAAAGCCATCGCTCTTGAAGGTTTCCCCTTAATAAAACCCGGAGACAACATAGCGAAAATAATTGCTGAAAACGCGGAGAAAAACGGCTTGAAAATCGAGGACGGAGACGTAATTGTTATTGCCCAAAAAATTTTCTCGAAGGCTGAAGGCAGAATAGTCAACCTTAAAGAGATTGTCCCCTCCAAAGAGGCTATGGAAATTGCAAGAAAAACAGGAAAAAGCCCTAAGTTTGTGGAGCTCGTTTTAAGGGAGGCAAAGGAGGTCATAAAAGCTTCTAGCGAAATCTTGCTTGTAGAGGACAATCGCGGCCTAGTTTGTATAAATGCCGGAATAGACAAATCAAACATCGAAGGAGAAAGCAACTTCGCGCTTCTGCCAGAAGACCCAGACGCTTCAGCGGAAAAGTGCCGAAAAGAAATACGAAAGTTAACTGGGAAAAATGTGGCAATAATAATATGCGACACTTATAGCCGCCCCTTCCGGCGTGGGCAAGTGAACTTTGCCATAGGATTGGCTGGAATCAAGCCCTTCAAAGACTATAGGGGTAAAAGGGATCTTTACGGTTACATATTGAAGGTTAAGAATGTGGCGGTTGTCGATGAGATTGCTGCTGCAGCGGAACTTCTCATGGGACAAGCCGAAGAGGCCACTCCCGTGGTAATTTTTAAAGGCTTAAAGGATGTAGTGGAATTTTGTGAAAAATCAAGTGCAAAAGAGCTGAAAATTAGGAAAGACGAGGACCTGTTTAGAGAAGCCCTATAAGCGCTCCTTTTTCACCATTCTATGATTAGGAATGGGTTGGTTTGCTTTTCCTCTCCAATTGTTGTTGTTGGACCGTGACCCGGGTAAACCTTAAAACTGTCAGGCAGGTTTGCTAACTTCTTTAACGATTCTTTCATGTCTGATTCTGAGCTTTGCGGAAGGTCTGTCCTCCCAATTGAGCCGGCAAATAAAGTGTCGCCGGTAAACACCTCACCCTCGCTTATTAGGGATATACTTCCTGGACTGTGACCCGGAGTGTGCATAACTTTGAGGGCCATTTTGCCAAACTTTACATAATCTCCATCTTTTAGGAGGATGTCCGCTGACGGCGAGGAACTGTTGAAGCCGAAAAATTTTGCGATTACTTTGCCAAAGGTTCCAAGCATGAAAGCGTCCTTCTCATGAACCAAGATTGGCGTTTGAAACTGCTTTTTAACTATGCCGTTTCCGCAGACATGGTCTGGGTGGCCGTGCGTGTTCACAATATATTTTAGCTTTAGGGCTTTTTCTTCGATAAACTTGAAAATTTTTTCTCCTTCAGAGGCGTTATCAAATCCGGGGTCGATGATTATGGCCTCTCTTGTTTCCGGGCATGCTACAATGTAGCAGTTTGTGAAGAGCTTACCAACGGTGAACATCTGGATTGTCATTTCTGAACAGCCTTTTGAAGAACCGTTTCATCTAATAAACTTTGTTGGCGAGGGGAATATTCCCGTTCTAATAGTAACTCATAAATTTCAAGGCGCATAATATATTGTTGGAGATTGGAGAAGCTTTGAGGTTAGATGAAATCTTGGCTGTGGCAAGTAAGTTCAATATGTGTCCAAAATGCAATTCTAGGGAAGGTTTTTGGCTTGGGATAAGGCGCAACCACGCCTATGTCCAATGTAAGGGTTGTGGGGCGAGCTTCGAGCTTTTTGAAGTTTTTGCTGTTGGTGAAAAGGGCGAAGTGCCTAAACATTTGAAATTTTTTAGAAAATGAAACAAGAATATTGAATTAAATTTTTGTTCTGATGTTTTTCTTGGTTTTTATTCTAATTCTGAGTCAGAACCTCTAAAAAATTTTTAATAAACGTGTCCACCTTTCCATACGTGACCCAAAAGAGGAATGAAAATGGAAAAAAGGAAAAAGCTATTTGCATTACTAGCAACAATAATAATTGCAACAGCAGCCTTTACACCGATGCTTTTCACCACAGTAACAGCAGCAGACCCAACAAGCTGGTACACCAAAGTTAATGGTGTTTTAACAAGCGACTATTATTCGCTTTATCCGTTTACAACAAAAAGCATAGACTTTGGACTTTCAAAGTTCGGCGAGATGATAAATTACCCGGTTACAACAGGTGTGGGCGTCGGCCTACAATATCCAGGCTATGACAGTGTTGGAACATACGATCAGAAGGCTGGGACGTCTAGGGACCCCTTTGCCAACGAGTACATTGACCCTAAGCTCTGGCTGAATGGTTGGCTCATTGAAATAAGATACACCCACAGAACTTATAGAGACCGGCGGGTTCTTGCAATGGCAATGTTCGCTGACATGGCCGCCTACGGAGGAGACTGGCTGGTTGGTCATCCATACCCGTTCCATTTGGCGCCTCACGGCGGGAGGAAGACAACGGGTTATGCCTACACAGAGCCGTTAACGGTGCTGTATAATGGACCTAGGCGTTATGTAGCCCTTTCAGTGACCCATATCTACGACTGGTTTGACAGCGACCAGGACGGAGTTGTCGATCACCCAGATGAAACATGGCCGATTGTTGATGTTATATTAACCTTCATTTTTGAGAAGGTTAAGAAGCAGGTTATAATCTTCAAGGATATTAAACAAGTGATTACTGGAAAAGAGCTTGAATCTCCACTTGACATACAGTTTAGCAACAGGGAGGAGTGGGACCTTGGTCCGCCGCCAAATTATGGAAGCTACGCCCACTTCTTCCACCAAGAGCTTACAACATGCTATGGCCCTGAATGGCATCTTGCACCCGGCATAATGCGAGAATGGATAGAAGAAGGCTATAACTTGAGGGATGTACCAGAGTGGAAGGATGGATACGGTCCGCCTATTGTTGCTGGTTCAGTGAGAGTTTATGTAAACGGTGTCTTTAAAGAGGAAGGAACTCACTATGATATAAACTATAATAATGGCAATATCACTTGGCACATACCAATAGGCGCAACAGACTGGGTTACAGTTGTGTACAAGTTATGGAAATATGAGGAGGGAGCCAGTTTAACAGGTGTTCCCCACTATTACGATGTTGCCCAAATAATTAGCAGTGACCTAAAATATGTTGGTTGGAAGGCTTTCTGGCCTACGCTTTCTGACTACAGCGTTGATGCATGGGACAAATCGCTTCAACCGCTAATATGGGTTAATGATGCGGACATGGTGCCTGCAACAAGCGAGCCAGACATACCCTTCGTTGTTGGCGAATGGGACTTCATGCTAGGAAAAGGTTACCCAGCTCAGTTCAGAGGGGTCGAAGTGGTAGGCTTAACAGACTATCACGACGCAAAAGACCCACAAATGACAGGCCATCCAACGGCGGCACTTGACATTGAAGTAAAATACCAGCTAGACGAAGTTTTTAATCCGTGGAGTCTAGTGGATGCTGTTGAAAAGTATACTGAACGCTGGGTCCAATTCTACACAGTAAAAACTGGGGATATAGGTAAAGATTTAAACATAACATTGGAGCATAAGCCGGTGTTAAAGGCGACGCCATGGGAAGAATACTGTAGCTTCAGTGAAAGGGTCCTGTGGGGAGGAGCCCTCAAGATTCCACTGCGTGCAGTAGCCACAACATACCACTACGAACTATACGTGGACGAGGATGGAACAGGCGTAATACACATACCAGCCAGCAAAGTTCCGCCAGCGGGAACGGAAATCAAAATACTCTATTCCACCCAGACTTGGTGGTTTGGTCCAGCACAAGTTGTTTTGTACAGAGGAACTTTCACAAACGAACCTCTAGGAGCAGACCCAATAACATTGTTGGATGAAGAGGACATAAGCGAGGTTATCGGACCAGACGGTTTAGGCGCTCAATGGAGCTTCCTCATTAAAGACTTGACAGTAAAGGTGGCAAACGAAACCGAGGAGGCTGAAAGTGGAATGCTTGACGTGGAAATACTAACGGGTCCATATGTGAACTTTAAAGTGTTTAAAAATCAAACCGCTTACCTTGTAGGATTAAACTACCAGCATGAATTTGCAAACCGAACAGCACCAACAGGCTTATGGATAAATGCAACCCTCGACGCCATAGTTTACGATATCACAGCACCTCCGCTGAAGGATCTCCACGTGTTCTTCTTCAAGCCAACAGTGCACATAACTGTAACAGCCACAACAAACGGAACCCACTGTAACGCAACCATAACAGTAACTGTTGAAGATCCCGGTATGGTGGGAGAAGACCAACTGCCGCTATACATAGAATATGTCGGAGGACGCTACGAATGGGTAACCGTCGGAAGAGACGCCCACTCAGCAGACTCCATAGGCGCATCACTGGTTTCAGCAGCCTTCAAGAATAAACAAATTGAAATTGGAAATGCAGGCTTCGACATGATGTTCCAGGAATACGCCCTAACAAGCATACCATACCTCCTACACAAGTTTAGCGGAACAGGAACAGGATGGCCGCCCAACTACAAGGACAGCATCTACAGAATAGCCTTAAGAGACGACTGGTGCCACACATGGCCAATAGCCAGCTCTAACATAATTGGGGTTGGAGGTCCACTGGCAAACCACATAGCGGAATACTTTAACGATTTCACAGACGCCTTCTACGGCCTCAACACTGCTGAAGCGCCCTTCACACCATATGCGCCATGGGTTAACAAAATAATTGCACTATCATGCTGGAGCAAAGATACATACAGCAGCAACGCAACCGTCGGCTACGCGGTCATCTCCACATACAAGGATATAAACGGAACAGTTGGCTTCCTAGTCTGGGGAATCAGCGCAAGAGACACCTTCTACGCTTCAAAGTTCTTCCACGAAGAGATTATCTATGAACTGCAAAGGTTCCCACTGTGCGCAACATCAATAATAGTAGAGATAGACTACACGGATCCAGAACACCCAACATGGACAATACCAGAGGTTCTTGGGACAATAAGCGAAACAACAGTGGAACTGGTTAAAGGCGGAATCCACTCAGACCCATAACGTACATATCCCCCTTTTCTTTACCCCTATTTTCTCCGAAAATCTCGTAAACATTGGCAAAACAAGTTTTGAAGTTCCGTTTTAAGCCTCCAACAACAATTCTCTATAAACTTTTAGGAGCCTTTCAATAACTTTTTCCCAAGAACAAAACATTTCTATAAATCTTCTACCACGCAAACCAGCTTCAACTAAAAAATCCCAATCCCTCACAGCCAAACATAAAAATTCCGCCGCCTTATCTACGTCTGTTGGCAGAAGCAAGCCGAAACGCCTCCTCGCCTCCCAATAACTCTTAATATAAGCGTTAAACCCTGCAACAGCTGTTTCGCATGCCAAAGCCTCTTTTAAGGCGCCACCCCAAAAAGGGTTTAAATCTAACATAGATGTGGGAGAGAATGCCGAGATGCATTTTGAATAAAGAGCTGGCAACAAACAGTGAGGAACAAAACCGAGAAACTCAACATTTCCTTCTAAACCCAAACTTTTAGAAAAACTTTTCAGCGCATTAAGCCCTGGTCCATCTCCAACCATCAGAACTTTAAAGTCACCCCCAAACTTTTTCTTAAACCGCTGAACAATTTCCAAGATAAGCCATGGACTCTGCTCCTTCAAAGTTCTAGGCCTAAGAGTCATTCTTCCAGCATAAATAAAGTGCGGAACCCTTTCCTTCTCGCCGACCCTACGGAACCGAGAGGTATCAACCCCAACATTTGGAAACTTTAAAATTTTACCATCGTCGATGCGCAGCCTCTTCAACCAGTAAATCTCCTCATCTAACGCCACGAGAAACTTGTCAACAACATCAAAAAAGGGTCTGTGAACAAATTTTCCAAGGATTTGAAGCTCAGGCTCCCCATGATACTGGGCTACAAGCCTCCATCCGCGGTGACGGCGCTTTGCAAAAAACATGAGTGCAAAAGACCAAAGATAGTAGTTGTGAAAATGAACAATGTCAAAATCGCCCTCCACAAGCTCCTTTATAACTTCAAAGTTGTGAGAATTGCCTATTGGAACCAGTGGTGGAAACCTAAACTTAACCGGAAAAACCTTAAGCACATAACCGTCCAAACAAAACTCTTTAACCCTTCCCAAATCTTGATGAAAGGTAAAAAGAACGACGCTGTTGCCCTTTTTGCCCACTCTTTCGGCATAATCTTTAGCGAAATGGTAGCGCTGAAAAACAAAGTCTTCTAGGCTCCAGCCGCTAAATTTTTGGTCATGAAGCAGTAGGTAGGCAATATTCAATTTCATACATTAATCATATAAAGGGGTAGCTCTTGGCAAATAAAAATTGAATCTCAAAAACCGAACAAGTGCATAAACTTTGAACCTTAAAAGTTTGGTTAAAAGATTCCTAAAATCAAAAACAGCCATCATACTAACCATTGCAGTTTTAATTCGTTTCGCTTTAGCCCCCTTAACAGAACACCGATACGACATGTATATATGGAGAGTGAGTCAAGCATTAGCCTATCAGTACGGTGTTAATCCGCTAAGCCCGCCGGAGTGGATAGACAAAAACGCCACAGTTTTCTTCTGGAGCTATCCGCCCCTCTGGCTGCTTTGCCTACTCACAATTTATCCAATTTATGCCGCAGTTTCTCATCCAACTTTCCCATCGAACGTCGATGAACTTTGGCGGGACATGTACACTTTAAAGAATCCATGTGAAGCCTACCACTCCTTCAAACCAGAAAACTTGCCACTACTAGATATGCTGATTAAAACGCCTCTAATCATGTCAGACTTAGTCATAGCCCTACTGCTGCTCAAGATAATTGGGAGATTTTCCGGGGAAGAGAAAGCCCGCAAGTACGCCTACATGTGGATTCTAAATCCCTATGTAATATTTGTTTCAGCTGTTTGGGGAATGTTTGACACACTACCAACTCTCTTCACATTACTAGCCACATGGTTCCTTTTAGAAGAAAAGCCTAACAAATCAGCCATATCTCTATCCATAGCCGCACTACTAAAAATGTATCCGATAATATTCGCGCCAATACTCGCTCTAATGCATTACAAGAAATATCGGAAACCGGTTGCGGCGATAAAATATCTTGTGGTGACAGTTGGCTTAACAATTTTAATCATGTTTCTAGCTTACTTTTGCTTCGCCCTAATTTTCGGCCAAGAGCCCTTTAGCACCTCCACCACGATGGTTTGGCTGCTCTTAAAGGGGAGGGCATCACCAGACTGGTATGGCTCCAATATTTTTTTCGGACTAACACCCTTCAACATGATGGAAGGCTTGTTCAAGCACTTTAATATCAAAACAAATATTCCCATCTCGCCAATATTAATCGGCATAGCGGTAACCCTTCTACTTTATGGAATAAGCCGAAAGAAAAACATGGATTCTGTGGATTTTTTCTCCTACATTACAGTGGCCCATTTTGCAATATACCTAACATACACAGTCGTCAACGAACAATATCTGATATGGATTCTACCCTTCCTCCTAGTTCTAGCAACCATAAAAGGCGACTCTAGAATTGTGTTTATCTATTGGACGATAAGCCTAACCACGATGCTTTTCATTTACACCCACTACGGAGATCTTTCCTACTTCATCTCTCCATACTTTGTTCCAGGTTATCCAGGATACTTGCCATGGCTTATCCTCTTCGGACTAACAATCGCAATTGTGTATTTGCTGGGCATAATTTTCACCCTTAAAAGGGATGAAGGAAAAGTTGCAAAGGTTGCGCAGACATCTTAAAAAGTTTTGGATGCTCATCACCCTAGGAATAATCGTTAGGTTAGCCCTCTGCTTTTGGACTGGGCATCCCTGGGATTTTGAGGTTTTTATTCGTGTGGGATATTACGTGGCTAAAGGCTCAAGTCTTTTCGGCACTTTCCCAGCGGAAAGCTACTATAACGAAGGTTTGGGGCAGCCAATATTTCCGCAGGTGACAGGTCTCGGATATCTACCAGCGTGGGGACTATACACAGCCCTCGTGTACAAGATTTATAGCATTCTTCCCCGATCTCCATTCCTCTACTATTTCATGTTAAAACTGGCTCCAATCCTTGGGGATTTGGCTTCAGCACACCTAATTTACTCGTTAACCCTCACCATTTTTGGCGACGTCAAAAAGGCGAAGGCTGCCTCATTAGCCTTCTTTCTCTGTCCCTTCGTTATACTTATAAGCTCGGTTTGGGGCATGTTTGATTCCATACCTCTAGCTTTTACGTTAATGTCAGCAATGCTACTCTTGTCAAACAAGCCACTTTGGGGTGGATTTTGCCTTGGAATGGGAATCTACATGAAAGTTATTCCAATAATTTATCTTCCAATCCACATGCTTTACCTAAACAGTAAGAAAGGCGTTAAAGCTTCTTTAACCCACTTTTTAATCGCGTTGGCTGTCCCTTTTGTTTTGACAATTGTTCCGCTGATCATTTTTGGCTGGGAAACCTCAAAAGCCGCCATAACAATCTTTAGTCAAACACAAAGAACTGGCGAGGTTTTAACCTATTGGAACTTAAGTGCACTTCTAAACGAATTGTTTCCTAAGAATTTTTCAAACGAGACGCTACACGAGGTTTTCTCCTTCCCGCTGGTGAGGTATTTTTGGGTCTTAGGACTTATGGTGGGTTACCTTATGTACCACAAGCTTCAAAAATCTTCTTCCGGGTTTCATGATTTAAGCCTGCTTTTGAATGGATACCTCTTTACAAAAATTAGCTTCTTATTGACAAGAACCTTTATTCCGGAACAATTTACCCTTTATCTAGCACCTTTAATAGTTGTCCAAGCGGGAAACTCGCAGCCTAGGAAAATGGCGGGTTGGTGGCATGTTTGGGTTTTAACTTTAATCTTCATCTTTATCAATTTGTATCCATTTGCATTCGCCTATTTAATAAATCCGGACTTATGGTATACCTTCAGCTACTGGGCATTCACAAAACCCTACTCAATTGTTAGAAACTCTGCACGCTTCATTTTGGCAGTAATATTCGACCTATTTTTGGTGAAAATTCTTTATGGGATGATGCGAAATCATGGGAAAACTACTTAACATTCTAAAGGATAAGAGGGTGCACTACGTTGTTATTGTTTGGATACTGCTGGTAAAAGTTGTTGAAATCGTTGCGGGACTACTGGCAAAAATTGAGCTACTAAGATTCTTTGAGATTTTGGGGTTTGGCTATTTATCCGCATTTTCCCGTATGGTGTGGGATGCATTCGTAGCCCTTACAATTGCTTGGCTGATTTACCGACTGGCAAGGGACATCTTCCAAATTTCGTTGAAGATGAGTACCCTTTCAAAAGTAGACGTTTTAAGCATCACGCTACTTTTGGCATGGGCAATTTCCTCTGCAACGGCGATTTTACAGTTCGTCCAAATCGCTTCGCTTCCACCAGCAAGTCCACAACTGGAAGTTTCAAAGTATTATACACCATACAGCATTGCCAATGATGGAGCCCTCATATACTTTGTAATCAACGACACGGAGCAAGGAGCCATAGTTACGTTAGACCTTTCTAAATCGATGTTTACTTCCCCCTTCTCCTTTTACCAAATAGGCGAAATATCCATGTTTGGCGTAAAAAACGGCGGATTAAGCCACTTTTCCTTGAAAAACTCTACAACTGGACAGAAGACAATTGAGATGAGATTTTTTGGAAACGGAACAGACGGTGTGGACGGATGGTTTGCAAATAAAATCACGTTGGAGAAGCCCCTAAAAGTGAATGAGAGCACAACGCTTATGCTCATGCTAAAACTGGAACAATCATCCGATAACACTGCTTGGACCTACATAAAACTGGATTTTTCATCCGACAGTGGCGGAGAATTTTCTATTGTTTGGAAATTTCACGACAAACCAATAAATTCAATGTTTTGCAGTGCCGACGGCAAAATGAAAATGTACCTTCTCGGAAGCGCCGTTGAATGGACATTCTTCCAGTTCAACCTAAAAGATGTCTTCTACACAAGCTTTTCTTGTCATCCGCAGTTTTTGAACAGCATTGAATACGGTGTTGGAGCAGAAGCAGACAATATTGTAACCGCCAACTTCCTACTTGTGAAAATATCTGATCAGCCCCTACAAGTTAATGGGGAGTTAGTTGAAAATGTAAAGCCAACAATAAGATTGGAAGATTCTAGAATAAAGTTTGAGGGTACTGATGTTTCAAGGCTTTATGTAACATTTACACTAAAACCGTGTAGAGAAAGGAGAAATTTCCAGCTGTTGTTAACAAAAATTTCAAGATTTGAACGGTGTGAATGGAGCCTTCCCACATTTCACATGGAAGTCGAAGAAAGAATCTATTTGAACTTATCGAATAAGTTCACGAAAATATTCTTGAACGGCAGAGAAGTAATGCCAAAAACATGTGTCTTTGAGCCTTTGGCTTATGAAGTCACACTTTTTAAAGGTGAAGGATTAGTTTTGACGGTTGTTAGTGAGGTGGACACTTATCTCATGCCAGTAATTAGCATTATCTTAGTTCCGATGCTTGTTGTATTTTCATTGAAAACGGCGAAATCAAGAAAAGAGAAGGAAAGTAAGTATCTTGCTCTCTACTTTTAAAAGCGTCCGAAAGAGAAACGGGTGTTCGGTTTTCAACATAATTCTTATAAATTTTCCAAATCAAGCGCGCAATGTTGAAGCTGGTATCCCTCTTGGATGTTAGTTTTGGTATTTGCGCCTACAATGAAGAAAATAACATAGGCAACTTGCTAAACAATTTGCGTAGGCAATTCGTTCCAAAACCCTTCAGGATAAGCGAAATTATAGTGGTTTCGTCAGGGTCAACTGACAGAACTGACAAAATAGTTCAAAAAATGGCGAAAGAAGACGCTAGAATAAAGCTTATATGTGAAAAGGAGAGGAGAGGAAAAGCGCAAGCGCTAAATCTTTTCTTTGAGAAAGCGAAGGGTGAAATTCTTGTTGTAGTTTCGGCAGACACAGAGCCAAAAAACGGTTCGATTGCAAAACTGTTGGAAGCTATGAAGGACGATGTGGGCGGTGCTTGTGCTAAAACAATCCCTTACTACGGAAGAAAAACGGTGTTAAGTGTTTTCTACAACTTTTTGTGGCGAGTGCATAATAGAATGCTTTTAAAGGAGATGTTGAACGGAAACTTAAGCCACTTGGGAGGGGACATGTGGGCATTAAGGAATGGAATAATAGCAAAAATTCCACCCAATATAATTAACGACGACGCTTTTATAGGAATCACTCTCAGGAAGAAAGGATGGAAAGTTGTCTTTGTTCCAGAAGCAGAAGTCTTTATAAGGAGTCCATGTACACCGCTGGAATACATAAGTCAAAGAGAACGCGTGTTAATTGGACATAAACAGATTGAAAAAACAGCCGGCGTTGTGCCCACAACAATAGGTGCCATGGCCTTTAAAAAGCCTCGCTACTCAACAAAAATCTTGGTGGAAGAACTTAAACTCCAAAGGATTAATGATTATGTAAAGATACTTGTCGGAATATTCTTGGAGGCAGTATCCAATATTTTGGCATTAATCAACTTGAGAAAAGTGGAGTCATATTTGGTTTGGAAACAAATACGCGGTACAAAAATCCCGACAATTTAGGCATGATGTTTGCCGAAACTTACAGTTTTGAGGCTGCGAAACGCTGTTTTCATAACGTATAGGAGGAAGCTTAATATCTCATTTTTAGTGAGTTTTGACTTGCCCTTCTTCCTGTTAGTAAATGTTATTGGAACTTCAACCACCCTAGCCCTATTAATGCTCGCCTGCCTGAGAGTTTCAATTTGAATTTCATAGGTTTGACTGTGAAGATTTGGGAGAATTTTCCTAATGTATTCCCTAGAATAGCATCTGAAACCGCTTGTGAAGTCTGTTATTGGTAGGGCTACAAGTTTTGCAGTTATTTTGTTGGCTATCTTGCTGATCGCCAGCCTTGTCATGGGCCATCCTTTAACAACTCCGCCGTTACAGTATCTGCTTCCAACAACGATGTCGTAGCCCTTCCTCGCTTCTTGCAGAAGCTTCGGTATCTCCATTGGATCGTGAGAATAGTCAGCATCCATTGTGACTATGTATTTTGAGGGAGCGCTCTGGGCCAATATAAAGTGAAAACCGTGGGTTATTGCTGTTCCAAGCCCAGCCTTAAAAGGACGAGTTAACAACATTATATTTTCATATTTTCTCTGCAGTTTTTTGACAATATCCCCTGTACCGTCGGGGCTTGAGTCGTCTATGACTATTATCCTTGAGTTTATCCCTAAATTTTCAATAGTGTGTATTAGGTTTTCAATGTTTTCGGCTTCGCAGTATGTTGGTAGGAGAATTGTGACGGAAGAATCATCACTTTCGTTCGTCCGGTTTTCTTCCACCTTCTTGTCTCCTTTTATCGACGATGTCTTCTGTCGTGGCTTCTGTGGACGTTTGCCCTTGGCAGTTATTAAAGAGTTTTTAGCGGTTCAGAATCTGAATAAAAACCAGATTAAAATCCAATAAGCTTTTTTAACACATAACCCTTTAAGTGACTCAAAACTTACAAGGGCTAAAAATGAACGAAACAGAGAAACAAACAAACCAAACAGAGTTCGAAAGGTTAAAAAAAATTGTCTGTGAGCACTTCCAGATAGAGGAGGCCCTAATCGAGCATAACATCCCCACTTTTTACCTCAAACAGCCCCAAGAGACAAAACAAGCCTTTCTAAAACTGCTCAAAAAGCTGGGGCAAATGAATTTGATGGCTTTTCTGCGGAGGTCTGATGGAAGGGTTGTTCTTAGAATTTTTCCTAGGCAGCCTTCTAAGCCAAGCAGTTTCCTTGTTAACTGGCTTCTTCTTTTTGCAACAGTTGGGACAACATTTGCTGCTGGTTATCTTCAGTCAGCGAGCTTCACAGATCCGCTAATCGGCGGAGCAGCCTTTACTGTGGCTGTTATGGCTGTTCTTGGAATGCATGAAATGGGCCACAAGTTGACAGCCGATGTGGAAGGCGTAGAGGCAACACCGCCCTATTTCATCCCGGGTCCACCTCCACTTGGAACTTTTGGAGCCGTAATTATGCAGAAGTCTCTCCCGCTAAACAAGGATTCCCTCTTTGACATTGGGGCAAGCGGCCCATTATTTGGCTTCCTCGTCGCCATTGTTGCTACAATTATCGGTTTACCATACTCATCCTACAACTGGGTTTCAGAGGGCACTCCAACCCTTCCAGCACCACTTTTCTTTAGGCTTTTTGCTGAGTTTTTGCTTCCACCAGCTCCAACAAATGGGTATAAACCCGGCTACATGTTAGTGGTAATGTTGCATCCTGTTGCCTTTGCCGGGTGGATTGGCTTCTTTGTAACAATGCTTAACTTGCTGCCGGCTGCCATGCTTGATGGTGGACATGTTGCGAGGTCGCTTTTCAGCGAAAGGATTAGAAGCATATTGACCATGCTTTCCATAATTTTTCTTGTTTTCGTAAGCTGGCCTATGGCTATTTTTGTTCTGTTTATATCTATGTTTAGGCATCCGGGTCCCTTGGACGATGTTTCCGACTTGTCAAGAAGCAGGAAAATTTTTCTTGGAGTTTTGGTGGTGATTTTTATTCTCTCTTCACCTTTGTATGACCTATTTTATTCCTTGATTAACTTCCTAAGGTGGCTTTTTGGAGCTTGATACCTTAAAAAGTGTATTTGTGTTCGGCAATTCTACAGCAATGTTTATTAAATGTTAAGATGCCAGATAAAACTTGAGAAAATGAAGGGCGCACCAATCTTAGTGGTCTTCTTCCTAATGTTCCTAGCAGCCTCGCTTTTAATTCCCTCACCCATATTCCCTGGGAACTTCTTGTGCGCCTTATTTGGGAAAATTGCTGAGGAATACCAAAAGTTTGTGAGCGCTATTTTCAATGGAATCTTTTACGGGACAATATTGTGGCTTGTTTTTGTGGCTGTGAGCCGAAAATTTGAGAAAGCAAAGTAAGTCTAACGCCTTTTAGCCTTCAATGGGTTGTTGTAGGAAGCCCACCAGCCTTATGGTACTTCCGCATTTGTTGCATCGGAGAATTAGCTCAGCTAGGTCATCTCCCTTAACTTTTGTTTCAACAATCTGGTAGACCTCTTCAGTTTCGTCGTCTGGTGATATTATGACTCCACATTTTGGGCATGGAAAAGCTCCGTCTCCATCAATTTTTGTCAAGTCGACCGTGTACGTTTCACTCTTTTTTATTGTGGCTTTTTTCATCATTTAACTGCGCCTTCTTTTATCTTGACGTTTCCACGTCTGCTCAAAATATAATTAACAATTATGAATCAGAAATCCATATTCCAGCTAAACTTTGCAATTTTATGGGGAGGGTATTCCAGCAACTTTTGGAAACGGAACAGCGTCCCAGATGTTTTCAAGACCACAGATAAACCTTGTAAGTCTTTCAACACCTATCCCAAAACCTGCTGAAGGAGGAATCCCAACCTTTAACATGTCTAAATACCACTCATAATCGGCGGGATTTTCGCCGCTTTTCAGCATTCTCTCCAAAAGCTTGCCGTACCGGTGCTCCCTTTTTCCGCCTGAAATTGCCTCGCCGAAACCTCCGGGATATATTAGGTCAAAATCTTCTAGAACGCCTGGTTCTTCCCCTTTTTCCATGTAGTAGAAGCTTCTCGCTGTGGTTGGAAAGTTTGTTATCCAGAAGGGTTCGCTGTGCATTTTTGATATGGCTTCTTCTGCTTCCCATGAGATTTCTTTGCCATATTCCACATTTACTCTTGCATTCTTGAGAATTTCAAGAGCCTCTTTGTATGTGTACCTTTTTAAGGGCAATTTTGGCACCTTTAGCGTTTTTACGCGTTCTCCAAGCTCTTCGTGGCACTTGTTTTTGACTTCGGCTATTACGTGGCAGAGCATTCTCTCGCCAAGCTCCATGACATCTTCGCATGTTGCATATGCCACTTCAAGGTCTATTTGCCTAAACTCTGTTAGGTGGCGACGCGTTCTAACAGTTTCTAATGGCTCTAATCTAATGTTTGGTGATAGGGCGAAAACCTTTGGCAAAGCCGTGATAATCATTTGCTTGTATAGTATCATGCTGCTCATGACTTTGAAGGGAAAACCATAATAGTCTATGATGGCTTGCTTTGCCCCTCTAATGCCGGGGTCTGTTGCAGGTCCGATTATAGGA
Source organism: Bathyarchaeia archaeon (assembly GCA_038883715.1). GTDB lineage: Archaea > Thermoproteota > Bathyarchaeia > Bathyarchaeales > Bathycorpusculaceae > JAGTQI01. Next base: position 13,382 of record JAVZLS010000005.1, on the reverse strand, counting down.
GCTAAAATTTCGATGAAGCCCTCATTTTTTAGGAAAGCCCGAATTGAGGATATTATCTCATCCTGAACTTTGAAAATTCTTGCTAGCCCGTTTTCTCTTAACGTTATGTATCTTTTCTTTAGGCTTTCGGATAAATCGCTGCTCATGAGATTGAAAAATGACAACTTATATTTTTAAATTTTTTATTGAAAATTCTGTATTTTTATCAAATGGTAACCTTTTTATGCTTGAATATATGTAATTTTTACACATGAACCTCAAACTGGACGAAAAGGATTTGGCAATATTAGACTTGCTACAGAAAAACTGCAAGATGACAGCAAAGGAAATAGCCAGAAAAATAAACTCTCCCATAACAACTGTTTTCGCAAAAATAAAGAGGATGGAACAGCAAGGAATAATCAAAGAGTACAGAGCCATCCTAGACCATAGAAAACTGGATTTTGGCGTAACAGCTTTCATATTGGCATCCTTCTCCTACAGAACCAACAGGGAGGAAGCACCACTTTCTCAGAGGGCTATAGCCGAGCAAATATCAAAGTTCCCAGAGGTTCAAGAAGTGCACATAATATCTGGTGACTGGGACATCCTCATCAAAGTTAAGGACAGGAATGTGGATTCCGTTGGAAGGTTTGTGATAGACAAGTTGAGAACTGTGAAGGGTATAGAAAAGACATTGACCTGCATAGTGTTTGACACGCCAAAAGAGACGACAACCATACCTATTCCGGTGTCTTCGAAAGTATTTCAGCGCAAATAATGTTAGAGAAATTCCTTTGGACAGCTCTCAATATTATTTATAAAGGATTCGTTACAGAGAGTATGAAAAAGGCGAAGCGAGGTAAGCTCATGAAATTTGACGTTATAGTTGTGGGCGCCGGAACAGCTGGGTGCTTAGCGGCAAAAACGGCCGCTGAGGAAGGCTTGAAGGCTTGTTTGGTTGAGCGGAAGGCTCAGAAGGAGATTGGTGAGAAAGTTTGTGGGGACGCCCTTGGAGAGCACCACTTAAAGAATGTTGGTTTGGGGCCTCCTCAGCACGGCGAGTTGGAAAGGCGAATAGAGGGTGTTAAAATATACTCGCCGGACTTGGAAACTGTCTTTACTGTTAGGCATGAGGATTTTTCAGGCTACCTATTGAATAGGCGGCTTTTTGGGCAGTGGCTTTTAAGAGTGGCGCTGGACAAGGGTGCTGTCTTGTTTGATTCAACCCAATGTTTAGAGCCCATTATCGAAAAGGGCTTTGTAACTGGAGTTTTGGCTAAAAACATGAGGACTGGCGAAAAGGTTCGTTTTGAAAGTAAAGCTGTCGTGGATGCAAGCGGTTTTCTGGCTGTTATTAGGCGGAAGCTTCCAGATGAAATGGGGATTGAAAGGGAGATAGCCAACGAGGATGTGGAGGCTTGTTATAGGGAGATTAGACAGCTTAAACAGGAGGTTGAAGGCAAAGACTACTGTGAGATATATTTAAACCAGAATGTAACCCCGGGCGGCTACACGTGGATTTTCTATAAGGGCGGTGCAAAAGTTAACGCTGGGCTTGGAGTCTGCATGCGGGATAAGTTTCCAAATCCAAAAGGGCAGTTTTACAAGCATGTCCTAGCCAATCCATTGTTTGATGGTTCGCTGTTGCTTGACGGCGGGGCATGGTACGACCCGACGAGGAGACCATTAGACAACATGGTTGGAAACGGCGTAATAATCGTCGGAGACGCCGCGTGCCTCGTGAACCCCATACATGGAGGCGGAATCGGACCATCAATGATAAGCGGATACTTGGCTGGAAAAACCATAGCTGAGGCTTTGGAGAAAGGCGATGTAAGCCAAGAAGCCCTATGGCAGCACAACGTTAGGTACATGGAAAGCTATGGGACAAAGCAGGCTGCACTAGACGTTTTTAGACTCTTGCTGTTAAAATGCAGCAACGAAGACCTAAACTATGGCATGAAGTATAAGCTGTTGACCGAGGAGGATGTTTTAAAGGCTGGTTTAGGCGAGGACTTCCACCTAAACATAACTGAAACTGCAAAGCGGGTCTTCAGAGGCATAAAGCGCATCCACTTTCTAAACAAATTGCGGGTCACGGTCAACCTAATGAACAGGGTTAAGGCTCATTATCGGAACTATCCAAAAACCCCTAGAGACTTTGAAAAGTGGCGGCTTAAAACCGAGGCGCTGTTTAAAGAGGCAAAGTCAAAGCTTATGGGATAATGCGGCACATGAGGGTTGCAGTTTTAGCCACAGGCGGGAAAGACTCCACCCTCGCCCTTTACAGAGTTTTACGTTTGGGCTACGATGTGAAGTATTTGGTTAGCATGATCCCGCTGAGGGAGGACAGTTGGATGTTCCACTACCCAAACATCCACTTAATGGACTTGTTCGCGGAAGCTGTTGGAATTCCACTCGTTAAAGGCGAAACATCTGGGGTAAAAGAGGCTGAAGTTGAGGATTTAAAGCGTTTAGTGGCGGGACTTAACGTGGATGGAATTGTTTCCGGGGCTATAGCCTCAAACTATCAGAAGGCAAGAATAGAGGAAATCTGCAAGCAGTTGAAGCTCAAGTGTTTAACGCCCCTTTGGCATGAAAACCCAGCCAGCATTCTAAAGGAGATTTTAGACCTCAATTTCGAGGTTATAATAACTGGTGTTTATGCTTATGGCTTTTCAAAAGAGTGGCTTGGAAGAAAACTTGACGCGGAAACCTTCAATGCATTGGTTGAGCTAAACAAGCATTTCGGCATCTCTCTTGTGGGTGAGGGAGGCGAATACGAAACCCTCGTGCTTGACGCCCCATTTTTCAAGAAAAAGCTGAAAATAGTTGAGGCTGAAAAGGTTTGGAGGGGACAAGGCGGCTATCTCCTAGTTAAAAAGGCTGTGCCGGAGGCAAAGACCAAATAGCCTTGCTGGAAAAGTTTATTTTGTTGGTTGGGGAATCATTGAGAGCCGGTGGCGGATGAGAATCCGCTGGGATGTAACCGACTGGTTGAACCATAAACTATAGTGAGGTGAAAATTTGGCGTATAAATACATTGCAGAGGCTTGGAAAAAGCCAGAAGAATCCTTCGTTGAAGAGCTGATGCGGCAGAGGCTAATAGAGTGGAGAAAAGAACCCGCAATAGTCCGCGTGGAAAAACCAACACGCCTAGACAGGGCTAGGAAGCTTGGTTATAAGGCGAAGCAAGGTTTCATAATAGTCCGAGTCCGCGTTAGACGGGGTGGACTGCGAAAACAACGTCCACGGTCAGGTAGAAGACCGAAAAGGATGGGTGTTAGAAAGTATAAGCCTGCCAAAAGCTTGAGGCTTATAGCCGAGGAGCGGGCTGCCAGAAAGTTTCCAAACCTTGAAGTTTTAAACTCCTACTGGGTTGGCGAAGACGGACGCTTCAAATGGTTTGAAGTCATAATGGTTGACCCCCACCACCCCGCTATTAAGGCGGACAAGGACATAAACTGGATATGCCAAAAACAGCATAAGGGAAGAGTTTTCAGAGGCTTAACAAGCGCAGGCAAAAAAGTTAGAGGCTTAAGGAAAAAGGGACGCGGGGCTGAAAAGGCTAGACCAAGCCGAAAGGCAGCGACAGGAGAATAACCCACCATGGCTCAAGCGAAGCCACTCGTTCTTAAAAAGGGTGGAAAACAACGCTCAGGGAAGGGCTTCAGCCTTGGAGAGCTGAAAGAGGTTAAATTAAGCCTAAAACAAGCCTTGAAGCTTGGCATCCCCGTTGACTCTCGAAGGAAAACGATCCACGAGGGCAACATCAAATCTTTAAAAGAGTTTCTAGCAACTATCATGAAGCCTAAGAAGGTTTCCAAGGCAGCCGCAGAGAAAAAGAGGGTAAAAGCTAAAAGCGGAAAAGGGAAGAAAGGTAGCAAGCAACAGTGATGAGGTTTTGTCTTCTAAGGTTCCCGTAACCCATATTGATTTGAGGGTGTTTGCCCACGCAACAGAGGATGAAGAGAAAGTTCTGTCCGCAGTGCGCAATACACTTCCGCCGCAGGTTTCTGAAAACATCACCTTTAAAAAGTCAAATTTGAGTGGGCACCATGGGAACCCAATAACGCTTTTTGAAGCTAAGATTAAGGAAAGAGACCATGTTAAGGCTTTTCTTGAAAAGCTTGCTTCCAGCCTGAGCATTTTAGATAAGGAGATTTTGGGCGGTGAAATTGAACAGCACATTGAAGGAGGCTGCCTTTACATAAGGCTTGATAAGCAAGCGGCTTACTTAAACGAGTTTAAGCTCGGCACGACAGACCCCATACACTTCAAAATTCACTTCAAAAAATCCGGCATGAAAGACATTGTCGACATGTGCAGAAGCCTTGGGATAATTCCATGAGGAGAATTTTCGCCGACCTCCACCTACAGCCAGACCTAAGCGACACAGAACAGACAAGGCAAATGATAGCAAAGGCTTCAGAGTTGGGCTACCGCCTAATAGCCATTCCGGCGCCACTTTCGCCAAGCCTTGCGGAAAAGCATGTTAAACAGCTAAGAGGGTTGTGCCAAGAAAAAGCCCTAGATTATGCTTCACGCCTAGATTTAAAGCCGAAAACACCAAAGGAGCTTCTCCAACTTTTGAGGCGGTTCCGCCGAAAATATGAGATAATAGCCGTAATGTGCGATTCAAAAGCTGTTGCAAGGCAAGCGGCAAAAGACCATAGAGTTGACCTCTTAAACTTTCCATCAACAGACCCTCATAGAAGATTTTTTGATAAGGCGGAAGCGGAGCTAGCCTCGAACAGTCAAGCTTCACTAGAAATTGACATGAAACCCTTGCTTGTTTTAAAAGGTCCGGCTAGAATAAGGCTTCTGTCAACTCTGAGGAGGGAAGCAACCATAGCCAAAGACTTTAACGTGCCAATTGTGGTTTCAAGCGGTGCAACAAGCGAGCTTCTTATAAGGAAACCCCTTGAAATGGCAGCTCTAGCAACCCTCTTTGATCTGGACAAACCATTAGCTTTAGACGCCATTTCAAAAAATCCTTTAGCAATTGTTAAGAGAAACCGCGAAAAACTCAGCCCCCGCTTTGTTGCGCCGGGAATACGCATAATAAGGATGGGAAGAGATTGTCAATAAAAACGAGGCGCCGCTACCTAGCCTTAAAAATAGAATCTACGGAGAAGTTTGAGGCAAAGGAGCTTCTCGATGCCTTATGGGGTGCCATTTTAAAGCTTTTTGGAGAATATGGCGCGAGCAAAACAGGGTTAACACTGATAGACTACGACAGGGAAAAAGGACTCGCTATAATCCGAACGGCTCATACAGAAGTTGAAAAGCTTAGAGCTGCGATTGCATCAATAACAGAAATAATTGGTAAGCCTGTGGCAGTTCACGTTTTGATGATTTCGGGCACTTTAAAGGCGCTCTCTAGAAAAATCTGCGCAAAGCATTAATTCGACATACCCGCTAATTATTGAAGTCGTTGTGGTTTAAAAGGAGGTGATTTGTTTGAATTGGAAAAATTATTTGATTGCAGTTATCCTTATCTGTATCATAATATTGGCGGTAGCTTTTGTATTTTTGAATGCTACTTTTTATCAACTTCAGTTAAAAATTCTCGAGTTAGAAAACCAATTTAAAAAGTTAGAATCAAAAATGCCAAAGAAAAACTACGCCTCCATTCCATCAGAGGCATTCTTACCTTTAACTAACACACAAACCTATGATAAAGGAGCTGGCTATCTAAAGGGCTTGGGTATTTTCTTCGCAACTGTTCAATTGCCTGACGGAATTAACATAACAAAAATGAGTGTTCTTGTAACAGACGAATCAAATACTGGGTATGTTTATGTTTCTCTAAGCGAGCACAACCTGACTAGGGGTGTTTATGGTGTAATAGCAGAGGCCAGTACATCTGTTGCAGATGCCCCCGGGCGAGTATGGCTAATTGATGATACAGTTTACCACGTAATTGATAACAAAAATTGCGCCTATGGCGTTCACATATACCTCTCTGAAAATAGTTATAGCTTATACGTGATGGGCGTCGTATTAGAATACGAGTATATATCGTAAACGTTCCACTGCACTCATCAAGGCTGCTATGGGCAAAGACTTTATCAATGGGGAATGCTGTCAATTTACTGGGGGATGATGACGCCGTCCCAGTCTGATAGGTGCAATATGAGGAGCTCATGACGGCCAGACCCCGCAAATTTATCAAAGCTAGAAAACTAATGAAGAATCCTCGCCATTTTCTCTCTTTTTCGCTTAAGCCCGAAAGATAATGCCAAAATCATGCCTGCAATGAAGCCGCCTATATGCGCCCAGTAGGCAACTTCGCTGTAGATTTTGAATATTACGTAAAACCATTGCAAAAGAAGCCAGAAGCCAAGAAAAATAACAGCCGGAATTGGCAATATAAAATAGGCAACAAGAGTTAAGATTCTGGCCTTTGGAAAAAGCACGAGATAGGCTCCCAAAACTCCGGAAATTGCTCCAGATGCTCCCACAACTCCAGCAGTTAGAAGTTCTGGGTTTTGGTAAGCTGGAATGAGATATAAGCTTAAGATATGTGTAAAGGCAGCCGCCAAGCCGCAAAATATGTAGAACGCCAAATAACCTAAATGCCCAAAAATGTCTTCAACGTTGTCCCCGAAAATAAAGAGAAAGAGCATGTTTCCAAGCAAGTGCAGCCAGTCAGCATGCATAAACATGGATGTCATTAAAGTGTAAAGCCTCCGTCCATGGACAATCTCACTAGGATACATAATAAAATCAGCCTCAATTCTCTCCGCAACTATTCGAGGAAAATAAATTTCAACAGTGGAAAGCCAGTAAACCATGAATATGACAACGTTTACAATTAACAACATGCGATTAACGTGAGGAGTGCTAAAAGGACGGTTTAAATCCTTTAATGGAAGCAACGACCATCCTCGCCAAACTCACTATGCTTGCGCGATGCTTAAAGTTTATCCGTTGAAATGTAGGATGCAAAACTCCACGTGTACATTAGTAGGCTAGGCACTCAATCATTTTGCTGCAGGTTAAGCACTCGTCCGGTATTGGTGTATTCTTTGGACGCTTCTTCAAATAGCCAAGAAAATGCTTACACTTCACCTCTTCCGACTCGCTTTCCTCCTTTTTACGCAAAACAACCATGGAAGACTTTTCAGCTTCTTCGCCTTGGTCATGCCCCGTGGTTTTTACTTCTCCAACCTTGGTTAGGCAACGTGGACAAGCATAGTATGTCTTAGAAGAGTCGCCGGAAACGATGGTTGCCAAAATTGGCTTTTCAAAGTTTTCGCCACAGCCATAACATGTTTGATTGCTATGCTTTGGGAGATAGTATCCGCCGCCATACCTCGATAATGTCACGTTTTTAGACATATCAAACGCCTCACGAGTATGCAGAATATTAATATTTAATAAACCTTTTTGCACAAAAGTACAACACAAAAACACATGGTGGGCCGGACCGGATTTGAACCGGTGACCTTCCGCACGTCAAGCGGATGTCCTAACCGAGCTAGACTACCGGCCCCTTTTCGCCGAAAATAGTTTACTTGCATTTCCAATATATAGCTGATTCGTTTTTGGATAAAGATTTAAGATTTAAAATGGATTTTAGAAGTGGCGGTTGTGCCGGGATGGCGGAGTGGATAACGCGCAGGCCTTGAGAGCCTGTGGCCCTTCTGGGCCGCGTGGGTTCAAATCCCACTCCCGGCGCCAAAAATCGCTATTCAAGGTGTTTCTATGCGCTGTTTGCGTTGTGGAAAATGTTGCCGCGAGACTGAGATGGAGCTTTCAAGTGACGACATAAAGAGGCTAATGGATGCTGGCTATCATCCAGAAGATTTCGTAGTTGTTCGCGATGACACGCCATGTCTTAGGAATGTGGATGGTTGGTGCTACTTTTACAGTCCAGCCGAGAAGAGGTGTAGGGTTTATAGGATAAGGCCTTTGGGGTGTCGCCTTTACCCGGTTATTTACGTGGACGGTAAGGGTGTGGCGTTGGATGATTTGTGCCCGATGAGGCATACTGTTTCCGAAAGAGAGTTTGAGCGTAAGGCGAGAATTCTCAAGAGGCTTTTGGAAAAGATTTATGGTGAACGCTTGTTCCACTGATGGCTTTGGGCTATTTGAAGTTCCATCCAAACAATGCCAGGTCAAAGTCTGTTATTAGGCCTACAAGTTTGTTTTTGGCATTTACGACTGGAATTCTTCTGAGATGCTTGTTCTTCATCATTTTGACAACTTCGAGAACAGTACTATTTGGTTTACATGTCACAAGATCCTTTGTCATTATATCTTCAACTCTCAGCTTCCTCACATCAGCTTGCGAATAAACAGCCTTTGTGATTATGTCTCTGAAAGTTAACAAACCACGTAAAATACCTTTTGAGTCTATGACTGGTAAGCATTCCACGTCACATTCAATCATCCTTTTCACGGCATCCTCCACCGTGCTGCCAACTAAAACCGTGATTAGGTTTCTCGTCATAATTTTGCTAACTCTAACTTTAAGTGTAGCTAAATCTTTCATCATAATCTAGCCTTTCTTAAATGCTGGAGGGCACTTAAAAATCTATTCATGCAACCAAAAGTTGAAATGCCAAAAAAGAACCTTTTTCATGTAAATTTAGCTGTCTGAAAATTGTTAAATTTGATAGCCTCTCTCTAGTTTTTCGGCGGCGCACTCGCCAAATATTTTTCGAACTGTTCCACGTATTTGTATCCACTGTCTGGAAAAATTAGAACGTATACGCCTTTTTCTCCAGCGATTTTTTGAAAAGCGTGAACAACAGCTCCGGAGCTTAACCCTGTTAGGAGACCCTCTTTTCTTGCTATTTTTATTGCACTTTCTATGGCTTCTGGCTGCTTAACGTTCACTACTTCGTCAAAATGCACATTATGGAACCATTTCATGCCAGTTTCTATTCGCCTTATGCCTGGGATAACCTCGTTTTGGGCTGGTTGAACGCCCACAATTTTTACGCTATCTCCGTATTTAGTTTTGAAGTAGTAGGATATGGCGCTCATGTGTCCTGATGTTCCAAGTCCTCCGATTATGCATGTGGGCTTTAAGCCTCGACTGTTTAGCTGTTCGTCTATTTCTCTAGCTGTGTATTTTAGGTGAACTTTGAAGTTGGCGTCGTTTTCGAACTGGTTTAGGTGGGCGGCCCTGTCGGCTTTTGCCTCCTTTTCTACTAGGCTTATTGCCTCGACAGTTAAGCCTACCGGAAGCCTTACAACCTCTGCTCCTAGAATTTTCAGGTAGGTGTCGCTTGCCCTCTGTATGGTTTTTGGTATGTAAAGCCTTGTCTTCACGCCGAGGATGTTGGCTATGGAGGTTAGGGCTATTCCAGTGTTTGTGGACGTAGCCTCATACAAAGCTGTTTTAAGTTCCCTGTTTTCCACCGCCTCTTTAATCATGGCCCAGCCTATTCTATCTTTTACACTGTTACTGAAGGGATTATAGCATTCAAGCTTGGCCCAAACACTCCGGGAAGCGGAGGAAAGGGAATTCAACTTTACGAGTGGAGTTGGCCAACCCTCATAAAGCAGTTCTAGAGGGCTATTGTAAACTTTTAGCACTTTGCGGCTTCGCCCCTTTTTAGTCAATAACTTTTCCAACAGAACGCTAATTTTAACTGGTTCTGATAGAAGGGTGAAACTTTTTGGTGGTAGCTTTGGCCCTTTAATTCCAGCCTCAATAATTCTCTCCTTAGAAAAGTTTTCCATGTTTGTTGCTTTGATTTCCACTTCCTGTGGGTTCACTTTAAAAGTGGGTGCTTTCTCTGCCGAAAGTAGGTCGAGTGCTTGAAAGGCTTCATAGCCATGTATTAAAACGCCTGTTCTCTTATCCACTATTAGGGGGACATCGACAACTTCTGTTTTAAGGAATTTAGTGTATGTTGGTAGCACGTCTGCAAGTTCAACATTCATGGCGGCTTTTATGCGCTTTATGGGCGTAAGCGTGAGTTCGCTTTTCAGCACTTCTAAGGGAACGTCAACTCTCTTTTCAATTGACGATATATGCGATAGGGTTTCGCTGTTCTTTATCATGTGGCAGGTTGTTTTAGGTGGGAAACGCTTTCCAGATAGGGCTGCTTCTATCACGTCCCTTTTTGTTAAGCCGTAATTCTTTCTCCATGTTTGAACCACTATGTTTGGAGAGCTATAATCCACGTATATTGCTGGGATTCTTTTGCATCCGAGGCTTTTGAGGGCGTTGAAGCGGTGTTCTCCATCCAATATTGTGTTTGTTTTTTCGTCGACAATTATTGGGTGTTTTAGGATTTTGTCTGCAGCTATTTGTTGTGTTAATTCCTTTAGGTGTTTCGGGTCTGTTTCTTCGTGTTCGTGGAGTTCTTCTAGTTTGATTAGGTGGATTTCAGCCATTTTAACACCGTTAAATCTTATTTAACGCCGTTAAAAATATATAAACCTACCGCCAAAAATAACTAGGGAAAACCCTTGAAACCACCATGCGTAATTGTAGTGAAATACCTCCTCCCAGCAATAAGAGTGCTAGTAACAAAGGAACTTATAGAAAAACACAACATGAGAAAAATTGAAGCTTCTGAAAAAATGGAGCTAACCCCAGCCGCCATAACCCAATATTTCAAAGGTGAAAGAGGAGCAACACTCGCAAACGAAATAGCCCAATCCGAAGAAGCCATGAAAATGATATCAAAGCTAGCTGAAAACCTCGCCAGAGAAGACGCAACACCAGAAAATGTCATAGAAAGGCTTTGCGAAATATGCGCCACCATAAGATATGAGAGGGTTATCTGCAAACTTCACCAAGAAGACCTGCCAACCCTCAAGGAATGCAAGTGTGCCACATGCTATCCTTCATCAAAAACCTGAAACTGGAAGGAAGGAAAGTTTGAGGTTTAAGTCAGTTTTACCGCTTTACTGTCACTATAGCCTTCATTTGTCTTCGCTTTTCCTCAACCTCAACAATTCTCACCCTTATTTTGCTTAAAAGTTCATTAGCCACTTTTCTAGCCTCTTCTCTTGTTTGATATGTTCCGCTAAGCTCAATCCACGGCATTGTTTCATCAATCTTTACCCATATAGCATACAACACTTTTCACCAATGTGCTGCAAATTTGGAGGCTGGCTAATTAAAACAGTTATGAATTTTAGATATGGATTTTGGATTTGTCGGAAAAATAATTAAGGGAGTTGCTCACCAATTGTAAAAGGTTTAGGAGCGATATAAAAGGTGGAGTTTGAGGGCACGCTGGAAAAAGCTGCTTTGAAGGAGTGCCTATGGATGGAGAAAAACGGAGAAAGCCAAGAAGGCGAAAATGATGAAGCCAGCCAACAGCACGCCAAAAGAAAGAAACAGAAACCATCAATTGCCCAGCCGTGCCCATGAAAACTTCTATGTAAAAAGTATTTTCACCCACAGCCGCCCTTGCCTTGTTCCACAATTTTCTACCGATGTCCGGCTAGACTTTGGAGGAGGTTAATTTATGGCTTTGATTAAACCGCGATTCGCCGAAACCTTGAAGCAGTCAGTGATGGCTTATGCCTTTAACATTTTCGGGATAGCTGCGGGAACAATAATAGCCTACAACTCCGGTCTTTTTGCAAAAGCATCATGGGCAGTTGTAATTTATCCGCCGATTCTCAGTGCCCGTGGGGTTATAGGCGGCTTATTTTGTGGACGTTTAAGCACTGCCCTGCACCTTGGAACAGTTCAACCTCGCCTTTTTGGAAACACTAAAAGCTTCTATCTGCTATTCCAAGCAATCGTGATCATGACTTTTGAAGCAAGCCTCATGATGAGCCTAATTGCAGCCTTTATTGGAGGCTTTGGAGAATTTTTGGGTTTGATAAATGTTTTTATGGCTACAATGGCTTTGGCGCTAGTTGTTATTTCCCCGCTGACATTGACTGTTTCTTTCCTTTCCTTCAAGCATGGACTTGACCCAGACATAATCTTATACCCAATAGAGTCCACGGTGGCAGATCTCCTAATAACCTCAATTTATGTCATGGTGCTTGGTCTCTTCCTTGCCAACAGCCTTCTTTGGAGCTATATCTTTACTTTTATAAGTTTGGCGCTATTTTTAACCTCCATATTCTTTTTGGTTAAAAATGCAAGAGAACCAGAGTTTATTAGAACATTAAAAGAGTCTCTATTAACGCTTGTCTTAGTCTCTTTCATTGTTAATGTTGCCGGAGCCACGCTAGGCAGAGTGGAAAAATTCATACGTGGGAAAGAGCTCAGCCAAGTTTATGTTGTTTATCCAGCTTTAATTGACACAATAGGCGATGTGGGCGCCGTAGTAGGCTCAACAGCCACAACAAAACTTGCCCTTGGAACTCTTAAGGCATCATTTTCTTCATTGAAAAGCCATTGGATGGAGATTTCAGGCGCGTGGTCAGCGTCGCTAATAATGTATTTTGCCTACTCTATTCTAGGCTTGTTAATAACTGGAACATTTGCCCCAACACGCCTTGTAACATTCACACTTTTCCTCTTCACAGTCAACATTTTCGCCGCCTCTTTAATAATCTTGGTTTCCTATTCCGTTGCCATCCTAACTTATCAGAGGGGTTTAGACCCGGACAATTTTGAAATTCCAATAGAGAGTTCCCTCGCCGACAGCATAACAACAATTTCGCTTCTTGTGGCGCTTGTCTTATGGACTGGCATATTAACTTAAATATTTCAAAAAAGCCTTGGGGGATAAGAGTTAAAATATTTGTTGCCAAATATTCTGGTCGGAGAGCCCAAAAAACTATGCCTCACTTTGAAAAAATCGAGTATAAACCCGTAACAGTGAGGGAAGTTCTCCGCGAAATGAAAAACCTCTCCGAACTAATGATAGACCTAGCTTATTCGGCAGCCCTCTTTAACGATAAAGACTTGGCCGAAGACGTTCTGGAACTGGAAAAACGCATAGATACACTGGCTTACCACTTGGAAATGGTCACCATGGTGGCGGCAAGAGATGCAAAAGACGCAGAAATGCTGGTTGGAGTTTCAAAGGTGGCCGCCGCCGCAGACAAAATTTCAGACGCTGCCGCAGACATAGCAGCAATAGTGACGCAGAACATAGGCGTACACCCCATTGTAAGCGAAATATTCGAAAGGGTTGAAGAACGTCTGGCAAAAGCCAAGGTAAACGAAAAATCGGTTCTTGTTGGCAGGGAAATAGGTGAACTTGAACTAGCCCCGAGGATGGGCATAGACATAATCGCCATATTCAGAGAAAACGACTGGATAATAAACCCGAAAGGAAAAGAGAAGGTTAAGGCTGGCGACATTCTCATAGCCCGCGGTACCCACGAAGGATTAAGAGAGCTAAAGGAACTCTGCGAGGGAAAACTTGACAAACTGGAGGACTAGTTGTGGCGGGAAAAAGCCAGAAAAAATTTGAAGAAATCGTCGAACGCTTCGTAGAGCTTAAAGACAC
>JAVZLS010000004.1:0-83143 GCA_038883715.1 Bathyarchaeia archaeon | reverse complement strand
TTAAGTTTCCGCCCGTGGTGATTACGGCTTTTCCTGTTGGAAGTCCGTTGGGCCATTCGGTTGCCCTTATACGTTTGCACTCTTCTAGGATTTTTGGTCCGCCCTTTCTATGGATGGCTCCGTCTACTCCACCGCCTCCCATGAGGGATGGGTTTGCAGCGTTTACTATGGCGTCTGTTTCCATTTCTGTTATGTCTCCCTGAACTAGGCACAATTTCGTCTTTCCAATCTGGTATTCGATTTTCTCCGCCATTGCCAGCCCTCATTTATTGTTCATGGTTGGCTTAGATTTTTAAATGTTTAAGCTTATCAGCAAGCATCGGCATACTAGAATGGCGAGGGAGTGTCAACAAAATGGATTATGGCAGACTGGAAGAATTCATCTTCGAAAAGCTTTCAAGGACTCATCTTCCCGGACTGAGCTTGGCAATAATTGAAGATGGTGAATTAGCCTATTGCAGAGGTTTTGGCTTCCGCGACTTGGATTATGGCTTGATGGCTACACCAGAAACCCTATACGGCGTTGGCTCGGTCACGAAGTCTTTTACGGCTTTGTCCATAATGCAGCTTGCTGAGAAAGGGAAACTAAGCCTAGAAGACCCTGTTAAGAAGTATGTTCCAATAGATTTGGAGCCTAAAGGCGGAAAACCCGTTAAGATTTGGCATCTGCTTTGCCATGCTTCTGGTATACCAGCACTTGCCTATGCTGAAGGCTTAATCCGATATATGACTGGGGCTGGCGGCAAATGGGTGCTCATCGCCAGCGCAGAAGACCTTTTCACATTCATGCGGGACGCAAACCATTGGGCTTTGACAAAGCCGGGCGAAAGGTGGTTCTATCTTAATGAGGGCTATGTGATTTTGGGCTACATTATCGAGAAAGTTTCTGGCATAAGCTATGACAAGTATGTTAAGGAGAACATACTCAAACCCCTAAAGATGGATAGAAGCTTTTTCCGTAGGGAGGATGTGGAGGCAGACGCCAATGTTGCAACCCCATACATAATCACCCGAGACGGAGAGCTCAAAAAGTCCGTATTTCCTTACGGAATTTACGCGGACGGTGGACTGATAAGCAACGTTGTTGACTTGGCACGCTACATCATCATGTACCTAAACAGAGGAAAATATAACGGAAACACGTTGGCTTCTTCAACGTCCATCAAAGAGATGGAAGAGCCACGGGTTAAAGTGCCGCTTCAAGTTTTCGGCGGAGAATCCTACGGCTACGGACTGAGCATAATCCCGAACTTCTTTGGCTACAAGCTTGTTGGACACGGGGGCTCAGTGCTTGTTTACACGGCTTATATGGGCTATATTCCAGAAAAACGGGTTGGTGTGGCGCTTTTAGCGAATGGAAGTGGCTATCCGCTATCGCAGATGGGATTGTATGCGCTAGCCCTATTGCTGGACAAAAACCCAGATGAGCTTCCCTTCATCAAATACGAGAAAGTCTACGAGTTGTTAAGTGGTTTATACCAGACTTACAGGGAGACTATGGACGCCAAGGTCGTGCCTAAAGGCGGACTTCTCCAAATAGAAATCTGTGATAAATACACTGACATGATAATACCATTAATCCCAGAGGACATTGAAGGCGACGTGAAAAGGTTTTACACCCTACAAGCTGGCGGGAAACTCCCAGTAGATTTCATTGTTGACGGCGACTGTGTCGAGCTAATTTATGAGCGTTATAGACTGAAAAAGGTGGGTAGTCTACCACAATAAAGCCGAAGTAACAAACCATAAGCCGAAAGCCACAAGGACGGCGAAGCAGAAAAGAAAGACTATTGTGAAAACTCTTTCGTTCCAGAAGCGCCTCGACTTAAAAACTGTTACAGAAACAAAGGTGTCCCATGCTAGGTCGCATAGCCAATGCACCGTGGCGAAAGCCAACAATCCAGCAACGCCAAAAACGGAGGCGTTCCAAATAAGGGCTATACCCACGGTTGCCCACCAAACGAAAAAGTAGGGGTTTGCGCTGGTTGCAATTAAACCAGCAATGAAGGAGGCGTGTCCGGAGTGACGTGTCTCAGTCTTGACTTCCCTTCTTGTTTTAAAAGTTTGGAAGCCCATGTAGATTAGCACAGATCCGCCAACAACGCCGATGACTTTTTGTACGAGGGTTGAGGTGAAAAACTCTGAAAGCCCAAAATATAAAAGAAAAATCAGCGGAAACTCCACAGCTCCATGCCCAAGAGCTATTAAGGCGCCGGCAACCTTGCTCCTATAACCCCTCGCAACAGTCACGGCGAATACTGGTCCAGGCATCATAACTCCTGAAAGGGATATGAAAACCACAGAAGCCAAGAAAAGGGGAAAGTCTGTTATGGGCTCCATAATTTTAGCCCATTTAGGCTGAAAGGATTTTCTCTTCCGCTGCTTTAACTCCGCTTCCAAGATTAACATCGTATCCGAGGTGTTTCAGTGTTGTTTCTATTGCGGATATCGTGGCGGCTATGTCGTTTTGGTTTACGTTTCCCATATGCCCAACCCGGAAGCCTCTCCCTTTTAACGGTCCAAGGGTTGCGGCAACAACAATTCCGCGGTTTTTCATTTCGCTTCTAAACTGGTTGTCATCTATACCATCTGGATAATAAACGGCCGTAAGAGTGTCCGCTTCGTATCCCCTTTCCGCCACAATTTTAAGGTTTAAAGCTTCCATGGCGGCCCTAAAAGCTTCAGCCAAAATATGGTGTCTTCTAAAACGGTTTTCCAATCCCTCCTCAAGCACAAGCCTCAGAGCTTCATGCAATGCATAAATCATATTCACTGGCGGGGTTGCAAAATATCTGGTTGGGTCCCTCATAACTGGAAGCCAGTTCTTAAAGCTTCCATACCACGAGCCAACGGGTGTTTTGCGTCTCTCCAAGTATTGTAAGGCTTTTTGGCTAACAGCCACCAGCGCCAATCCAGGCGGAACGCCTATGCATTTCTGCGAACCCGAAACACAAACGTCTATGCCCCAGTCGTCCACGCGGACTTCCATTCCGCCGAGAGAGCAAACGGTGTCAACTATGTAGAAGGCGTTGCTGTACTTCCGCACAACTTCTCCTATTTCCTTTATTGGGTTTGCCACTCCAGTTGATGTTTCCACATGAGTAACAGTAACAGCCTTAAACCCGCCATCTTTTAGGGCTTCCTTGACTTGTTCAGGCTTTACAGCCATGCCATACGGCACTTCTAAAACGCGGGGAACCGCCCCGTAAGCCTTGCATATATCAACAAAATACTGCCCAAAAAACCCCGAAACAGTGTTGAGCACTTTGTCGCCGGGCTCCACAATGTTGGCTATCGCCATTTCTAGTGCTAGAGTTCCGGAACCAGCCACCACAAAAACTTCGCCTTCAGTCATGAAAACCCTCCTCAAATTGTTTAGGGCCTCCTTGAATATGGTTGCAAATTCTTGGCTTGTGTGCGACAATGGAGGCTTGCACATAGCACGCAAAACTGATGGGGCAACGTTTGTCGGTCCGGGAATCATTAGAAGCTCCCTTTCGAACATTTGCTTCTTCCCCTATTAGCCGTTGAATGTGAAATTTTAGGTGCTCCAACCTTTATAAATGCTAAAGTCTCTAAACTCTGGAAAGGTGGCACACCATCATGAGCGTAGAATTCATAGGCGAGGTCCCAGCCGAAAAATATCCAGCCCTAGGCTTGTCACGCGGTGATTTTCTGTGGCTTTTAAGGAAAATGTGTGAAATGCGAAAATTTGAAGAGCGGGTTGAAAGGCTATTCTTTGAAGGACAGCTTATTGGTCCATGCCACCTATATCTTGGGCAAGAGGCGGTTGCCGCCGGTATAGTCAAGGCTTTAGACGATGAAGACTTTATAATTTCCACTTACCGGGGGCATGGGCACGCTATAGCCCGAGGCGTTCCCTTCGAGGCTTTGATGGCTGAATTGTTTGGCAGGAGAACTGGCACTTGCAAAGGTCTGGGCGGTTCTATGCATTCTGCCACGAGCGTAGAACATAACATATTGCTTGCTTCGGCGATTGTTGGAGGAGGAATACCTATAGCCGTGGGCGTTGGATTAGCCCTACAATACCGAAAGCGAAAACAGATTGTGACTGTCTTTTTCGGCGACGGCGCCGTAAACACGGGCGCCTTTCACGAAGCCCTAAACTTGGCGGCTGTTTGGAAACTTCCGGTCTTGTTTGTTTGCGAAAACAACTTTTACGCCTTTTCAGTTCCTCATAAAAAGTCTTTTGCCGGAGAAAGCATAGCTGCTCGCGCCTCATGTTATGGAATGAAAGCCTATTTGGTGTATGGAAACGACGTGATAGCCGTTTACACAAGCGGAAAAGATGCTGTAGCCCATCTCCGCAGCGGTAATGGTCCAGCCTTTATCGAGTGCAGAACGTACCGGAAAAAGGGGCACGGCGTCTATGATAAGGCTGAATACCGCCCAAAAGAAGAGGTTCAAGAGTGGATGAAAAAGGACCCCATAGAAAGGTTTGCCAACAATCTCGTTCGGCTTGGCATCCTAACAAAAGAGGAGTTTGAAGCGTTAAACATGGAAATCGAAAGGGCGTTGGATTCTTGTGTGGAAAAGGCGAAGGCGGCGCCTTATCTTGATTTCAGCGAACTTTGGAATCTTGTTTACACTGAAGGAGGAGCACATCATGGTTAGAGAGATAAGCTACGCTGAAGCCCTAAACGAGGCACTGCGGGAGGAAATGGAACGAGACGACCGCGTAATAGTTTTCGGCGAAGACGTAGGCGTATTCGGAGGCGTCTACAAAGTCACAAAGGGATTGCTGGAAAAATTCGGACCAGAAAGGGTTAAGGACACACCCATATCAGAAGCCGCCATAGTTGGAGCAGCCATAGGCACCGCCCTCGCCGGACTAAAACCAGTCGCCGAGATAATGTACATGGATTTTATCACCATAGCCATGGACCAGCTGGTAACCCACGCGGCGAAAATTAGGTTTATGAGCGGCGGGCAAGTAAGCCTCCCAATGGTTGTCCGGACGCAGTACAGCCTTGGAAGGGTTCATGGCTGCCAGCACAGCCAGTTTTTGGCTTCTTGGTTCCTTAATGTTCCGGGTTTGAAGGTGGTGCTTCCCGGCACTCCTAAAGACGCTAAGGGCTTGCTGAAATCTGCCATAAGAGGTGATGACCCTGTGCTTTTTGTGGAGTCCGGCGTGCTCTACAGCTGGAAGGGTCCAGTGCCAGAAGACGAATACTTAATCCCTATTGGTCAAGCCGACATAAAGCGGAAGGGTTCAGACTTGACGATTGTGGCTTTTTCCAGAACCGTTAGGGAGGCGCTTGCGGCGGCGGATAGGCTTTTAGCTGAAGGCATAGACGTCGAAGTTGTGGATTTAATGACACTAAACCCATTGGACGTGAAAACCTTGGTGGGGTCTGTTAAGAAGACGAATAGGCTTTTGGTGGCGGATGACAGCACAAAAACTGGTGGGATTTCAGCCGAAATAGTCAGCCGCATTGTGGAAGAAGCCTTCGACTATTTGGATGCTCCACCAGTACGGGTTAATTCGCCAGACCTACCAGTACCCTTCGCTCAGCCTCTGGAAAACCAGTATTTGGTTAATGCCGACAAGATATGTGAGGCGGCAAGGAGGATGGTGCACTAATGCCCGTCATTGTCTTTCCAAGAGTAGACCCGGTAATGACTGAGGGCATAATTGCCGAGTGGCTGAAACGGGAAGGCGACACTGTTCAAGTAGACGAAGTTATAGCCATAGCTGAAGGCGAAAAAACCACCTTTGAGGTGCGCTCCCCTTACACTGGAAGAATAACAAAAATCTTGTGCAAGGCAGGCGAAGTTGTAAAGGTTGGTCAGCCCATATGCCAAATTGAAGGCGTGGAGGAGAAAGCCCCAGCCATTGAAAGGGCTGAGAAACCGGCACCAGTCGAGATTAAGGCTTCTCCACTAGCAAAGAAGCTGGCAGCCCAGCTTGGCATATCCCTAGAAGAGATTAGGGGCACTGGTCCTGAAGGGAGAATAACTAAGGAGGATGTTTTGCTTGCGGCACGGGAAAGAGGCATAGCCATTCCAGAGGCAGAGGCTGAAGCCAAACCAGTTGAGCGCAAAGTTCCATTTGCCGGAATTAGAAAAGCCATTGCCCAGAGGCTTAGTGCTGGTTTCCATGAGGCTTTGCCCGTAGCCCTAACAACAAAGTTTGCCGCAGACAAACTTGTCAAGCATAGGATGGAGACGGGCGGCTCTTTCACGGCTTATGCTGTTAAAGCTGTCGCCTTAGCCCTCCAAAAGCACAAGAACCTAAATGTGACACTGGAGGGCGGAGAGCTCGTTTACCATGAGGAAGTCAATATTGCCGTGGCTGTGGACACGCCAAAAGGCTTGATGGCGCCGGTCATAAGGGGCGCGGATAGGCTTTCTATCCAAGAACTAACACGGCGGATCAACGATTTTCAAGAAAAGGGCTTGCGGGGCGAAATAACTCTTGAGGAGCAGTCAAACCACAACTTCACAGTCACAAACCTTGGGGCACTAGGAATACAATATTTTACGCCAATAATTAATCCGCCGGACCCGGCGATATTGGCTTTTGGAAGCATAGAAGCCGAACCTTATATCACGGAGGATGGACGAGTAGAACCGAGAAAGGTTGGCTACCTAACCCTAGTCTTTGACCACAGGGTTGTTGACGGCGCACCGGCGGCAAAGTTCCTCGCCACAATAAGAGAGTTTTTGGAAAATCCCGAAACCATGGAGGCAAGCCAAGCCTAAACGGTTTTTATCCACCGCTTCTGCATTTCCACTATTTCGCCGCTGTCTTTTGCCTTCGCGTAGCTTTCAAGCCTCTCCTTGTTTAGCTCTATGAAGGTGTGTCCCCATTTAAATATGGACAAAAGCTTGAGGGCTTCTTGGCGGTATCCGGCTATGTAGAGGGCTGCAGCTAGGGCTTCAGCCGTGCTGAGCTTTGTTGGACAGCCAAAATTGACCGGGTTTCCAGCGATTAGGTATGGTAGGCAGCGGGATGTGCCCCTCACGCTTTTCAGTAAAGGTTTTTCGGCGTGTTCCCAGCTGAAGTCTAATGCCGCCAAACCAAAGTTTGCTATGCGCTCTCGGTCGGCTGGCGAGAAAGCCTTTTTCGAGTACGGGTTTAATACAACAGCCCTTCTTGGCAAATGTTTTATTTGGCGTACAAGCTGGACTAACCCGTGGCGTTTGAGTTTTAGTGCTGTGCACTTTTTGGGGTCGCACTGCCCAGCATGATAAACGACTATTCTAACTGGTTTTTGCTGCACCCGACTTCTGCACCTTTAAGTGGCTCATTGGGTTGTCCAAAACTTTTGGAATCCAATCTAGAAGGTCTGATGCCACCATGTGGTAGCCCTTCTCCTCAAAGACAAAGTCTCCAGCAGCCCCATTCACAAAGGCACCGGCAACCGCCGCCTCAAATGGGTCTGCACCTTGAGCTAGGAAAGCACCTACAATGCCTGAAAGCACGTCTCCTGTTCCGCCAACCGTCATGCCAGGATTTCCCGTGAAATTGAGTTTGTAGTGTTTTTCGTCGGCTATGATGTCCACCGCACCCTTTAGAAGCAGCACAACGCCCAGCTCGGCGGCTGTTTTCTGCACCTCTAAGGCTTTTTCCTTTAAGTTTTCCGGCAGCCCCTTTCCAGCTAGTATGGCGTATTCTCCGGCGTGGGGTGTAAGCACGGCTGGCACATTTAGCCTTCTCTTAAATTCTGCGAAGGTTTTCAAGCCGTCAGCATCCAACAATAGGGGTTTGCCAGCCTCCTCCACAGCCTCAATTAGGGCTTTAACTGCTGGTCTTGTTTCCGCATGAAGCCCTAATCCAGGACCGACGACGACGGCGTCCACCTTTTCCACAAATGTTTTTAGGGCTGGGATATTGCCCATGTTTAAGTGTTCCCCGTCAAGCTTTATCGTTATTAGGTCTGGTGTGAGGGCGGCAATGTCATGGGCTGTTTTGTGGGGTGCGGCGACATAAGCCAAATCAACACCAGTTCTGAGGGCGGCAAGAGCCACCAGTGCTGGAGCGCCGGAGAAGGTTTCGCTTCCGCCAACAACGAGTAGTCTGCCGAAATCGCCTTTGTGGGATTCTGGAGGGCGAGGTTTCACAACGAGGTTGACATCTCCCGGTCCAGCATAATTTTCAAATTCTTTCGGCACGCCTATATCCTTGACCAGCAGTTCGCCAACATAGTCCTTGGCTTTCTCCAAGCCAGCCTTAGCCTTGTAAAAGGTTATTGTCAAATTTGCCTTTACGGCTGTTCCCAGAACTTCTCCGGTGTCGGAGTCTATGCCCGTTGGCACGTCAACAGCCACTTTAAAGGCGTTTAACATGTTGATTTTTTCAACAATCTGTTGTATTGGAGGCTTAAGCCTGCCCTTTGTGCCAGTTCCAAGCAGCGCATCAACGACAACTTCCGCCTCTACGCTTGGCACTGATGCACTGTCAGAAACTTCGTGAATGGTTATGCTTTCCTTTAGGAATTGGAGAGCCTTCCAGTTCTCCAAAGCCGCTTTATGGGAAATTTCCTTTACCCTTCCAGCTAGAATAATGGTTACCCTAAAACCCATGGAGGATAAATGCCTTGCCGCAACAAAACCATCCCCGCCATTACCGCCCAAACCACAGAAAATTACCACTTTCTTGTCTGGAGTGAATCTTCTGGCTATTTCCTCAGCCACGTTTCGCCCAGCATTTTCCATAAGCTGAAGCTGGGAAACCCCAAAATATTCGGCGTTCAGTTCCAAAGCCCGCATTTCACGGCTTGTAACGCATCCTCCCACAACACTTTCAACAGTCATGTCTTAAACCTAACAGCTAATATTACGCGTTAAGGATAAGAACATTTTCAATTTTGAACAGTCTCCTAATTCAAAACTAGTCTTTCTCTGTGAAAAATAGGGTGAGGTTTGATACTGTTGTTAGGGCAACTGCCGAGAGTAGCCCCCAAATTGTTCCGTACACTTGCACGAGTGGGGATAATATGAACAAGGCGAAGCTTTGCCCAACATGCGTCAAGGTGCTTAAACCGCTTAGAACGGTTGCCCGTACACTGCTAGGTATAAGTATATTCCGCCAAAATTCAATTATGGGATGGCGTGTGGCAATAAGGCTTTCTAACACTATGACTAACGCTATGGTGGCGGCTGGGTGGGCTAAAAATGTAATTAGAAGACATGAACCAGTCCAAGCCCAAGACAAAATGACTACCGTTTTCCTACAGCCAAATTTTCTTGTTAAGTGGTATGCATAGGCTGTGGTGACCACTGCTGGCAAGTGCATGGCTGAGCATATCAAGCCAAAGAAGGCTTCTGGTATTCCCCTCTCGCCATAGACGGGCGTTAGCGTCTCCCAATATGAGTAGGCACCAGCAATGAAGAAGGTTTGAGCTAGTCCTAAAAACAACATCGTTTTCTTTCCGAGAATCCATTTGGCTCCGTCCTTCAGCAGTTTGGTGTAGGGCTCCCTTTCACCTGCGCCCCAATTTTCCGGCATAAAAATCATCGCGAATACGAAGGCTGCCACGGCGACAATTCCAGCTGTTGGAATGGTCCACCAATATCCAACCATAAATGTGATGGTGCTCCCAACAATTCCAGCGGCAACATCCGCCACTAGGCTGAAGGATGTCCCCCGTCCAAAGACCTTGTCCAAATCTTCAAACTTTCCTATTTTCCCCAACTCGTCGGTTATCCAAGCTTCAAGGGAGCCGCTTTGAAGGGCAGCTCCAAAGCCAGCCAAGAAGGCGGCTAAAACCACAACAGCGGGGAAAGTATATGACGCTACAATCAAATAGTTGATTCCAACGAAAGCTAAGCCCAGAGCGTATGTGCGTTTTCTTCCAAAACGGTCTGCAAGACCACCGGTCGGATAGTCAAACAAGCCGAAAACAAGTGCAAAGACCGCCATATACAAGAAGCTGTAGCCCAGCCCAAGGCTTTGGAAAAGATAATAAGCCAAATAAGGAATTTCAAAAGAGAATTCGCCTAAAGCCGAAACCATATAGTAAACAGTTACAACATGCAAACGCATGGATATAAAATACATTCCAGTCCATTTTAAAATGTTCGTAGCTTCCCTTTCCCGGTAACACAAAATATTTTAATGGATTAAGGCTAGACAATAGTGTGAGGAGGTTTAAATGCCTAAAGCCTTTGTATTAATCAACACGGAGATAGGCTCAGAAGCAGACGTCCTAAAAGATTTAAAGAAGATTGAGGGTGTTGAGGAAGCCTTCGCCGTCTACGGCGTATACGACATAATCGCAAGAGTTAGCGCAGAATCAATGGACAAACTTAAGGAAATCGTTACCTGGCGCATCCGTAGGCTTGACAAGGTTAGGTCAACATTAACAATGATTGTGGTTGAAGAATCGGCAAAATAGCCTAGCCACTCCCTTTTATTTTCAAAAATCAAAGTGTTTGCCAAAGCACACCATTTTTAAGTCTTCAGAAAGGTAATGCTGTTAGGCGTTTAGATGGCTTTACAGTACATGCACATAGGCTTTGATGATACAGACTCCCCGCGAAGGGGATGCACAACCTACATTGCGGCACTGTTAGTTGAGAAACTGCAAAAGTTAGGCGTAGAATTCACAGATTATCCGAACCTTGTTAGGCTAAACCCAAATGTTCCGTGGAAAACGAGGGGGAATGGAGCCTTATGCCTAAGAATAAAATGTGAAGAAAGCCTCGTCGACGTGGTTAAGGAAACAGTGATAGAAACTGTTGAGGAAAACTCCGACCTAGCCTACAAAGGGACAGAACCCGGTATTGTCTTCTTCCCAAAAGCGAAAATTCCAAGGGAAGTTAAAGCCTTTGCAAAAAACGCCATAACAGGCATTGTAAACATGAAAACGGCCCTAAAAATCCTAAAAAGGTTCAAAGCTGAAGCCATAGGCTTCAAAAGTGGGCGTGGAATAATTGGCGGTTTAGCCGCTGTGGGCGAAAACCTTGAGGGAGACCACACTTTTGAGGTCATAGCCTACCGTGTCCCTGAAAACTGCGGCTCGAAAAGAAGGATAGATGTGGCATCTGTTGTGGAAATGGATAGGACAACAACCCCCTACACCTTCAACAACGTTGACCCGGAAACTGGCAGGATCTTGATAACACCTCGGGGACCAGACCCAATACTCTTCGGTATAAGAGGTGAAACCCCAGAAATTGTTAAGAAGGCCTTCGAGATGGTTAAGCCCCTTGAACCAATAGAGCGGTGGGTCATATTCCGCACAAACCACGGCACAGACGCCCACCTAAAACGTGTCAAAAACTTAAGCGAGGTAAAACCCTACCACCCGGTCATAGCCCGGGGAACAGTGGCGTCAAATCCAAAAGTAGTTCCGAGAAGGCACGTTATTTTCCAGGTTAAGGATGACAGCGCTTGCGTTGACTGCGCTGCATACGAGCCTACTGGCATATTGCGAAAAGTTGCAAGCAAACTCGTAGTCGGCGATTTTGTGGAAGTTTATGGCGGTGTTCGTCCACCATCTGAAGGGCGTCCATTAACAATAAACCTTGAAAAACTACGCTTGTTAAAGCTGGCGCCAAAAATTGTTTACCAAAACCCAAGTTGCCCGCAGTGTGGTAAACGGCTAAAATCTATGGGAAGGGGCAAAGGCTTTAGGTGCGAAAAATGCGGCGCACGCTACGCGGAACTGGAGAAGGTTGCTGTCAAAGTTAAGCGTGAGGTGCTGAAGGGACTTTATATCACTTCGCCCCGTTCCCAGAGGCATCTAACAAAGCCTTTCATTCGCTATGGTATGGAAAAACGCCACACACCCATAGGCAAATTTATTGAAGGTTGGCACTTTCCTTAAACGGGCACTCACTATTTTTAGCTTTCTTTAACCTTGAAGATTTCGCACAACAACCTATAAAGCTCGTCTCCGCCCTCAACCTTTGAGAAAAGCTCCTTTTCAGCCTTTAGTATGCGCCCCACAGCCTGATAGGTTTGCCTCCACTCCAGCTCCTTCCACATCAGCTTATAGTTTTTCAGCTCAATCCATGCCCTAAAAATTAGAACAACGAACATGCCCAAGGTCAAAGCCAAGTTTAACAAGTATATTTCAAGCAATTCCAGTTCATCCACCTCCAATCAACACTAGAATAGTGCTAAAAGGTTTATAAGGTGATAAAATTTAACAGTTGGCAAAGGTTTGGAGAAACCTTTCGAATGAGCGAGGTTTTCCCCTCAATAATCTTCCAGCTTGGTGTCGGTGGTATAGGCGGCTTCATCTTGGGATTTGCCCTTAAAAAGTTGAGTAAGCTCATACTACTTTTGATAGGACTTTTCATTATTGTGCTTCTTTATCTTGGCATGAAGGGAATCATACACGTAAGCATAAACTACGAGGCGTTACTAAAGGCAGTAAACGATTTTCTCGGATGGGCTGGTTCAGCCATATCTTGGCTGGCTAATGTGGTGGCTTTACTGCCCTTCGCTGGAAGCTTCATCGCCGGTTTCCTTTTAGGCTTAAAACTTGGATAGCAAAATAGTTTAAATGGAAGACTCCTCTTGTTAATCCATTAAAACACCGAAATGTAAGGTGCTTCAGAGGAATTCAGAATTGGAGAGATTTCCAGCAGAAGAGTATGCCCTCCCATTCTTTAAGGAGAAAGGCTACGTTAGGAAGCTTTGTCCAAAATGCGGCACATACTATTGGACTTTGAATCCCGAACAGGAAACTTGTGGGGAAGCCAGACCAGAAGGGTGTGCCCACTACACTTTTATTGGAAATTCGCCGACGAAGGGAAGCTACGACCTGCGCGGGATGAGAGAATTCTTCCTATCCTTCTTTGAGAGGCGGGGGCACACAAGGATAAAGCCCTACCCTGTTGTGGCTAGGTGGCGTGACGACATATACTTGACCCATGCAAGCATAATCGACTTTCAGCCCTATGTTACAGAGGGGATTGCCCCACCCCCGGCGAACCCTCTTGTTGTGGCTCAGCCTTGTATCCGCCTTGTGGACATAACCAATACTGGTCCAACCTTCGGCAAGTATGTCACAATTTTTGAGATGGGCGGGGAACACGCCTTCAACTACCCTGACAAGGAGGTTTACTGGAAGGACGAAACGGTTCGTTATCATGACGAGTTCGTCAAAGAGCTGGGCATAAGGCCGGAAGAGGTAACTTACAAGGAGGAGGTCTGGTCTGGGGGTGGAAATGCTGGTCCATGTTTAGAGTGTATAGTTCGCGGGTTAGAGGTTGCCACGCTTGTTTTTATGCAGTACAAGGTCGTCGGCGACCGGTTTATTAAGTTGCCAATACGAACTGTGGATGTTGGCTACGGGATAGACCGTTACGCGTGGCTCTCGCAAGGCTCCGTAAGTGCTTTTCACGCCATCTACGGCGAGTTACTTGACAAAATCTTTAAGATAGCTGGAGTAAGCGTCGATCATGATTTGTTGGCTAAGGTTGCCAAGTTTTCAGCCGCAATAAGCCTCGACAAAACAGGCGGTAGGCTTGAAGCTAGGAAGAGAATAGCCGAGTTGGCGGGCGTGGACGCCGAAAGGCTGGATGAAATTTTGCTTCCAGTGGAGAACGCCTTTGCGGTCACAGACCACACGAAATGCCTAACTTTCATCCTTTCCGAAGGGGTTGTGCCCTCCAACATTCAAGAGGGTTATTTGGCTAGACTTCTTTTCCGCAGAATCTACCGCCTATTAAGGATGCTGGGCATCACGGACAAGCTTTACAATCTTTTTGAACTGCAGATTGACTACTGGTCTTTGGACTATCCACATCTTAGGGAAATGCGCAACGAAATATTGGAGATTCTCACCGTTGAGGAGGAAAAGTACAAGGAAACCATAACCAGAGGCGAGCGCCTGGTAAAGAGGCTTGCTGGAGAGCTCAAGGCTAAAGGCGTAGGACGTGTTCCAGTTGAAACCATGACTGAGCTTTATGATTCGCATGGTGTTCCGCCCGAAATCGTTAAGGAAATAGCCGAAACTGAGGGTTTGGAGGCCACTGTTCCGGAGAACTTCTATGGTTTGATTGCCGAGAGGCACATGCAATCCCAGAAGCTAACCGAGGAGGAGGCCAAAACTGAAAAGTGGCTTGAGGATGAGGTGGCTGGCCTCCCAGAGACTGAGGCACTTTATTATAAGGACCAGTACCTGCGGGAGTTTAAGGCTAAAGTCTTAAAGGTTATTGGCGGTGGCGAATACGTCGTTCTTGATAAAACGTGTTTCTATCCAGAGGGTGGCGGGCAACCATCAGACACTGGTTGGCTATTTTTTGAAGACGAGAAAGCCGAAGTTTTGGATGTGCAGAAGGTTGGCAAGGTTATTGTTCACAAAATTAGTGGCAAGAAGGCTCCAGTGGAAGGCGCCACTGTTAAGGGGGTTATCGACTGGGATAAGCGCTACGCCCTAATGAAGGCGCACACAGCCACCCACATTGTTAATGGCGCGGCGCGGCGCGTTTTGGGGCAACATGTCTGGCAGTTTGGCACACAAAAGGGCGTTGAAAGTTCAAGGCTCGACATATCCCACTACCGCAGATTAACACGGGAGGAGGTGCAGAAAATAGAGGCTTTAGCCAACGAGGCTGTTTTCAGAAACATACCAGTTGAAACCATGTGGCTTCCAAGGTCGGAGGCTGAAAGCCAATACGGCTTTAGGCTTTACCAAGGCGGAGCCGTGCCCGGCAAGGAAATCCGTGTTGTGAGGGCTGGGGACTGGGAGGTTGAAGCTTGCGCCGGAACCCACGTTCGGAATACTGGCGAGATAGGCTTCATAAAAATAACCCATTCGGAGAGAATTCAAGACGGTGTTGAAAGGCTTGTTTATGCCGTTGGAATCCAAGCCTTAAAGGCGGTGCAGAGGAATGAGGAACTCCTCTGGCGGGTTTCAGAAATCCTCAACGCACCACTGGAAAAATTGGACAAAACAGCCGAAAAACTCGTTAAAGAACTGAAAGAGGTAAAGGCAGAGAGAAGAAAGCTTGTTGAGAAACTGGCTAAAAAGGCTGAGCCAAGCCTTGAGGTTGTCCGGGAAATAGGCGAAGTTAGGCTCGTGACACGCGATTTTAAGGACGAGATAGACGTTGATGTTATGGTTCAAACGGCAAACGAAATAATAAGGAAGGATGACTCGGCAGTTGCCGTGTTTTATGGCTCCGATGGCAAAACAGCCAGGATAATGGTTATGGCTGGGAAGAAGGCTATTGAAAAAGGCGTAAACGCAGCCGAAATTGTCCAAGAAACCTCAGCAATAATCGGCGGCGGAGGCGGTGGAAGAACAAACTTTGCACAGGGTGGAGGCACAAAACCAGAGAGACTGAAAGAGGCTCTAGAAAGGGTTGAGGAAATTTTAAGAAGGCAGATTGGCGCATAATCCGCGTTTTTTGTTCTAGAAAAAGCCTCTAAAAGAAAACTTCAGAAGGCATTTAAACAATTTTGGCAAAACTAGTAAGTACGCTGGAGGACACGTTCACGGATAAGTCTATTGCAGAGATTCTTGAACTGCTTGAGGATGGCAAATGGCACCTTTTAGATGATATACAACGCAAAACAAATCTTAGTCGTCAAGACCTTAAAAAGGCGATAGAATTTCTCGCCAAGTATAATTTTGTGGTTGTTGATGAAAGCGGCGGAAAAGTGAGGCTTAGCGATGTTTACCTCAAAACTTTACTCCATAAGCCCCACTAAACCCTTGTAGGTTTCTAGGAAGCGTTCGCCCTTCTCCGTAATCCTAAACAAGCTTGTGTTGTTGCTGTTGTCCTCTATGGCTTTTAAGAGTCCCCTTTTTAGGAGAAGGTTCAAGTAGTTTTTCAGTTGTCTGAAGCTTAAATTGCAGCGGTACATGAGGTATGTTTTCCTCGTTTTCCCTTTTGAGGCCTCTAGAATATCTGCGATTATGTCTAGGCTTCCTCGATGTTTATTGCTACGGCTCGTGTTATTTGTTTGCAATTTCAATAAATCGCCTCCTTTAGGAGGCTTAAAAGGTTCCCCTTCTCCCAAATAAAATAATTTACACAGACAAATTTAAGTATTCTGAAAAAGAGTAGAAGCGTGTTGGAAAATGAGGGATTTTGTCCCTAAGCCCCTTTAAAATTGGAGTTTTTTGAGGGGTTTTTCTATGTCGGCATTTTTCTCGAGAAATATGCTTATTCTGTTTTCGCCTATTGTTAGGGAGAGGATTTTGACGTCTCTCCCTTCCACAAGGATGTTGTTGAATTCTCCTAGGCTGAAAAGCTCTGATAGTTCTTCTGCCGCGTCCAGTGCCGATGAGGATAGGATGGCGTATTCTATTAGTTTTGTTGGGTCTTTGAGGTCTATTGCGGCTGATGTGGCGTTTCGCAGTATATACCCTATAACGCCTTCGTAGCCCTTAATCTCTTCTAGGCGGGTTTTTAGGTCTTCTGTTGTTGCTGTTTCTATGGCTATTGGTGGGACTAGCGCTTCTGCGGGTGCGGTTTCTTCCAGGCTTTTCTTTCTCTTTGTCATAACCTTTGCCTCCAATTTATTCTATTATGGGCTTAACCCGGACGAGTTCGCCCTTCTTTATTTCTAGGGTTAACTGCATTTTTTCTGGGATTTGCACTATCCCTTTGCCAAGGTATTTCGAGTCTTTTATGGGTTTAACTTTGCACTTTGTTGTTTTTCCATCGAAGGTTTCTATTTCAACGTATTCAACTTTTTTGCCTTCAAACATGTTTTCCCATTGGGTTAGGGTTTCGTTGTCTATGCGCACGGTGTCGGATGGTACCAGCAAGCCTCCAATGTTTTCCACTATGAGCTGTGTGGCTGGCACCTCGAAGGATGGCACTTCTGTTTTAACTTCCTCTTCTTTCGGCTTTTCTATAGTCGGTTCTTCAGCAACTTCTTTCCCTAGAGATTCGCCGATTTTTGAGGTTTCTGGTTCGCTTATAATCGGCATTGTCGGTGTTGGCGCTGCAGCCTTATGTGAGGGTATGTTTTTGAGGGGGGTAGGGCTGATTTTCTCTAGCAGTTTAAGAACTGTTGGAATTAGGACGCGGGTTAAAGTGTTTATGTAGTTTAGGTCTGCCTTTGCAGACGTGACCATGATGAGGTGATTTTCGCCGAAACTGTGGAGGGTTACTGTGCCGCCGCCACATTTTAGGGTTACCGCCTCAACGCCTCCTATGGCTTCAGCCCTGTTGAAGATGCCGTTGAAGGCGTCTAAAACCCGAACTATGACTTTTTGTGGAGTTTCCGCGTCTCCGGCGATTATTTCGCCTGTCTCTTTAAAGATGAAGGCGTGCTGTATTTCTGGGCAAGCGTTTCGCATCTCGTTTAAGGCATTTTGTAGCGCAATCGCATAGACATCATTTTCCATCATGTTTTCACCACTTTGAAAGGAGGCTTTTGGCTTATGTTATCTTGAATAGGATGCGCTCCGGAACGCCGTCGTTTTCAACAACAATGTATTTTAAGCCTTCAGTGTCGCCCAGCTGGTCAAGCCACTTTAGGGCTTCGCGGGCTTTCTGCAAGACCAGAAGCCTCTCCTGATAACTGCGTACAACCTGCTCTATGGCTGTCAATTCATGGAATGGATTAGCATCTAAAACAATGCTTAGGCTGCCAACTGTTATTTCGCCTAGGCTTTCGGCAGCCGCCTTCTTCCCAGCCAACTTCATAACCACTTCACGGATCTTCTTAGACTTTTCAGCCAAAGCCCTAATCTCGTCCAGGCGGCGCAGGTACTCGCCTAAAGTACTCTTAGTTTCGGCAATCTGTTTTTCCAGGGTTTCGGCTATGTCTTCAGCCGAAGCATACTCCTTTATCTCTACCACCATACGATTTTACACCTCCAACACGAACAATAGAATAGAGGGAAATTTTGGTACGGCTAACACCCTACCCCCAATCCCAACACATCAAAGAAAGCTATGGCGGAATTGCTTGTTTTGGTCCGAAAATGTTGCCCTTTGCAGTAAGGATCTTGAAGTTATATGGGACTCCCGAAGTGAAATTCCATGTAGTGAATGTTATTGTAAATGTATGTGTGGTACCTTTAGCCAAGTCATATGGTAGAGTGTCTGACAAAGTTCCGCCAGCACTCTTAAAGTCTTTATATGAGATGTCGTCGATTCTGATGTCACTAATCGTTACGGTTATCGAACCTGTGTTTGAGACGTCTATGTAAACCTTCCCTCCAGTTTTGTCAAATCTGATATCGATAATGTTTAGTTGTTCTGCTTGTGGTGTTGCTAGTGAGCCCATCCATATGGCTACGGCTAGGCTGACGGCGACTGTTACTGCTATGAGTATGATGGATGCTACTACGGGGCTTAGGGCTTTAACGTTCTTCAGTATTTTCATTTTCTTTTTAATCCCTCCCTTTTTGTTGTCGTGTATGTTAGGGGAAGCTTAGAATTTAAATCTTACGACTTAATACACCATATTATCCATTTGTAAAACAAAACAACAAAACCACGCCACAAAAACCATAAAGGGACTGGCCACTATTGGCATACCCATAAACCAAAACCACATGAAATCCTAGAGGGGGTATCAAATTTAACAACATCTGCGCTCCTAAAATTGACTTGCACCGTGACAAAACCTAGAGAGGGAGGGGATAGAGAAAATGGCGCCAGAAAATTATCCAAATTCTAGAGGGGGGCTACCAATTTTGCAGTTCTCCGCTAACAACAAAATTGACATTTAAATAAACTACAAATCGAAATTACCAGAGACCTTACCACTCTTTCAGCACATCAAAGAGGAGAAGCCTAAACGCCAAGCTCATCAAAGAACTTCAGCAGAAGCCTCGCCACTTTATCGCCAAACTCTGTCTTCTCATACTTCTTCTTCAAAGGGTCTAACCGCTCGCTTTTCGCTAAGCCAAGTTCCTCAATCTCCATCATCCTAGCCCTGAAAGTGCCATCACTAAGCGTCAAGCCATTAGCCCTCATAAACTCCTTAGCTTCCTTCCACTTCCCCCGCCCCATATAAAGCAGGAAAATACAGTCAATAGCATGATCCTTCTCCAACATAGCCTTAATAGCCGAAAGCCTAGGATCCGTCAATATACGCTTAATCTTCTCCTCTTCCCCACTCCTACTCATTCAAACCAACCATCCGCTTACACTTTCTGTTATAGGCTATTCTGCTTAAAAGATTTAACCTATATTACGATTTATGATTTATTACGCCAAATCACTATTTTCACGAAGAAATATGCATAATAAAATTTTCCGGAGTGTATTGCAGTATGCCCCTTGCTTGGTAGGCAAAGCCCCTAGCCACAAGAACCTTCAATATTTTCTGCGGACATAAGCGCTGCTTTATCAAAAGTTCCAACGCATGGGTGTAATTGCGGTTAAGCTCCCTAACAGCCAAAACCTGTTGTTTTCTGGATAGGGCATAATCCTTGCACTCCACAAGGTAAGCCAAACTCATGTCGGGCTTGACAGCCAAAACATCACAGTGATTCTGCCTTGTAAAAACTATGAAGCCCCTCTTTCGGAAGGCTTCCGAAACAGTGTCCTCAAGCAGTGTGCCGCTCATTTTCAGCCCAGTTTAAAATGCTGTTTAAATGCGTTGTTAAGTGTTTTTCGGTTCCCTTCGACTAGGAAAGTTTAAATAAAATATGATTAACTTCTAGTTTGCAAACAGGGAACGGATGCATAGAATGTCAAGCCAAACAGCCAGAGAGTTCCGCCACATACTAAGGATAACGGACACAGACATAGACGGCACCCTGAAGGCGCCCTACGCCCTGAGAAAGATTAAGGGCATAAGCCTAAACCTAGCCAACGCCATCCTCAAAAAGGCTGGAATAGACCCAAACATAAGGGCTGGCTTCTTAACAGAGGCGGAAGTTGAAAAAATAGAGGAAATAATCAAAGAACCAACAAAATTTGGGCTACCAGGCTGGCTCTTAAACAGGCGGAAGGATTTAGAAACTGGAAAGGACATGCACCTAATAAGCGCAGACCTAATCCTAAGAACAAAAATGGATATCGAAAAAATGAAGGAGCTGAAGTCTTGGCGGGGATACAGACACGCCTATGGATTAAAGGTTAGGGGACAAAGAACACGGACAACAGGGAGGACGGGCAAAGCCGTTGGGGTTAAGAAGAAGGCTGCCGCGAAACCTGGAGGCGGTGGCAAGTAACCATGGGAGACCCTAAAAAACAGAAAAAGAAGTATGAAACACCGCGTTTCCCATGGCGGACAGACGTCCTCCAAGAAGAGCTTAAACTTTTGGGACAGTATGGCTTGCGGAATAAACGCGAATTGTGGCGCCACAAAACCATGCTTTCAAAATTTAGGGGCATAGCCCGCTCCCTAATAGGGAAGGCTCCGGAAGAAAGGAGAAAAATGGAGGAAGAACTCCTATCACGCTTAAAGAAGCTCGGAATAATCCATGAAACAGCAGTTTTAGACGACGTTTTAGACTTAACAGTTGAGGACATACTTGAAAGGCGCCTCCAAACAATAGTCTTCAGAAAGGGACTAGCCAAATCAATTTATCAAGCTAGGCAGCTAATAACTCACGGACATATAGTGATAGGCGACCAACGCGTGACAGTGCCAAGCTACCTAGTGACGAGAGAAGAAGAGGATAAAATTGCCTACGCGTCGGACAGCCCCATGGCAAATCCAAGCCACCCAATACGCCAAATGATAGCCGTTGCAGCCACGACACAGGCTGGAAAGAAAGCTGGAAAAGAGAGGGGTGAAGAATAAAATGAGCAGTGGCAGTAGCGGAGGCACAAGCACAAGCGGAACAACAACCGCAGCGAAAAAAACTGAAAAGTGGGGCGTAGTCCACATATACAGCTCCTACAACAACACAATAGTCCACATAACAGACCTTTCAGGAGCAGAAACCATAGCTAGAACATCAGGCGGCATGTTCGTTAAAGCCGACAGGCTGGAGTCGTCGCCATACGCCGCCATGAGGGCAGCCTCAGCAGCAGCAGAAATAGCCAAAGACAAGGGAATAACAGCCATCCACATAAAAGTGCGGGCGCCAGGCGGACCAGGACCAAGAACGCCTGGACCAGGCGCACAAGCAGCCATAAGAGCCCTAGCTAGAGCAGGATTCCGCATAGGCAGGATAGAAGAGGTCACGCCTATACCGCATGATGGCACACGGAGACCTGGCGGAAGAAGGGGAAGAAGAGTCTAGCAGTTTCTAAATCTAGTCGCTTCGCCGATTGTTGAAAATAACGCTTTTTATAGTTCAAAATCAAGATTAAAGGCTGGTGGAAAGTTGGGTTATTTAGCTGTCTGGAAAGTTTTAGAAGAAATGATTACAGACTTAAAGAAAAAAGGTACAGTGGTTCCAGCGGACATCCTTAACGATTTACGTAACGCGAGAACTCTAATCAATGTTTTGAAGGCTGACCCCACACGCCTTGAAACAAGCCAAAAAATTGAGGAATACCTAAACAATGTTGAGGCTTACCTCATTTCGGAGGGACAAAGGTTCGGAGACAAATACATTGAAGGATGGGTTAAAAGACTGGAGGAAGCAAGCAGAAAAGTTTTCGATGAGGAAGAGGAAACCCGCTTTGTCCCCGGACTGCCAAGAGACCAACGTTGGATACGCATTAAGCCTTCCGAAGAAATGCCCATAGAGACTTTGAAGGCTCTGGCTGGCGAATTAAACCTTTCATTTGAAGTGCAAAGTGACGGCTTCCTACTTGTCTACGGCGATGATGAACGCCTTAAAGATTTTGTCAAGAAAATGGCTACAAAATATGGTTTTAAGCCCGAAAAGTAGCGTTAAAAAGTGCATAACCGTTAAAACGTGAAGGATGCAACACTTTTATAGCGAAACAGCACAGAAATCACACTAAAACGGTATGTTCACGGTTTCATCTAGGGGTGAGGGCCCAGCTTAATGCCCTATATCAAAAAAATAGAAATTAAAGGTTTCAAATCCTTCGGAGAGACGGCAAAAATAGTCCTAGATAAGGGTTTTACAGCCATAACAGGCCCTAATGGAAGCGGGAAAACAAATGTTGTTGACGCTGTTTTGTTCGCCCTAGGCGAATTAAGCACTAAAAGGCTTCGCGCTGAAAACGCTGCCAAACTAATTTTTCACGGTTCGGAGAAGGCTGGGCTGGAAAGGGCTAGGATGGCTAAAGTGGTTATACAGTTTGACAACTCCGATGGACGCATACCAGTTGACACGGCGACTGTCACAATATCCCGCGAAGTCTACCGGAATGGGCAGTCAGTTTATAGGCTTAATGGAAGGCGAATCTCAAGGGTTCACATAATGGAAATTCTTTCAATGGCTGGCATAAGCTCCACCAGCCAAAACATCGTGTTGCAAGGCACCATAACCCGCCTGACGGACATCTCTCCAATGGAAAGGCGGAAAATAATTGAAGACCTCGTTGGGATAGCCCAATACGACGCGGAAAAAGCCGAAGCTGAAGAGAAACTTAGGGCAGCAGACATTTCCATCCGCACCGCCATGGGAAGAATAGAAGAGGTGCAAAGACGGGTTGAAGACTTAGAAAGGGAACGCAACGAACTATTGCGGTACAACTTCCTTAAAAATGAGATTAAAAAGTTTGAGGCTGTCAAGCTCTCCCACGACATCGCACAAATACAAGAAAAGATTAAACGGGACTCCATTCAAGCCGAGAAGATTAAAAGCAGACTGGAAAAGATTAGGACGCTCAGAGACCAGTACAGACAGAAGCGAAGAGAAATAGAAGGCGAATGGCGAAAACTAAGCTCAGAAATAGTCGAAGAAGGCGGTTCTCAGGTTTTTAGGGTTCAAATGAAAATAGGTGAGCTGAAATCAAAGCTTACAGAACTAGCCACAAAAATAAGCTCTGGAAAAACAAGCCTAGAAGGACTAAAAAGGGTTAGGGAGAACAGCCTCCAACAATACCAGTCCATAAGGAACGAAATCCGCGAAAACAGACTCAAAATTAGGAAGTTAAGAAGTGAATATGAACGCATAATAAGCCAAATCAACACTAAACAAGCAGAACACGATGCCCTTGCACAGGAAGCTGCCCAACTTTGGGAGAGCATAGGCGAAAACAGCAAGAAAATCCGCGAAATAGAACTTCAACTCGACAGAGACTATAAGCGGCTAGCATTCTTAAGGTCTGAACATGCTAAAAGCCAAACAGCCATCAAAATCCGCGAAAGAAGACTTAGAGACCTGAGCGAGCGGAAAGAAAGATTCGCCACAACCCTCAGCGAACTCGGAAAATCCCTCGCAGAGCTAATAAAAGTCCAGAAAGAACAGAAAACACAGCTCAAAAATTTGGAGCGTATGCTAGAACGCCGCATAGCCCAAAAAGAAGCCATAGAACGAGAAATAGCTGAAGCTGGAAAAATAGCTGAATCAGCCCGCGAAGCCGTTGTGGAGTTTGCCACACAAAGGGAACTTGCTGAAACAGTTGCCGCAGAAGAAAAAGCCCTAAAAAGCATAGAAGAGCTTGGCGAATTAGGCGTCATTCAAGGCGTCTACGGGCGACTGCGCAACCTAATAAAAATTGATAAGGCTTACCAACAAGCGATTGAGGTTGCAGCGGGAGGATGGCTGGACGCCCTAGTTGTTAAGGACTTCGACGCGGCTTTTACATGCACGGAAACCCTTCGCAGAATGAAGCTTGGAAGGATAAAGATAATCCCGCTGGAAGCAGTTTCAACCACAAAGCCGGTGAAGGTCCCAGAAGGCGGAAACATTAGTGGTGCGGCCTTCTCCTTTGTAAAATGCGCTAAACAATATGAGCCTGCCGTTTACTTCGTTTTCGGCGATACTCTTATTGTTCCAGAAGACAAAACCGCCTTCGAGCTTTCCAGCAAAGGCTACCGTGTAGTCACGGTGAACGGCGACTTATACGAGCCTGGCGGCGCTTTAGAAAGTGGTTATTATCGTGCACCCATAGACTTTTCAGCAATAATACCAAGCGAGGCAGCGATAAAAAGCCTAGATGAGGCTGTTAGAGCTTTACAGCAACACCTTTCCAGACGTGGAAGTGACATAGCAACTCTTGAGGAGGAAATAGACAGAACCAGAGTTGAAATTGCCCGCTTGTCCGAAGCCATAACAACACTTGATAGGGAAATCTCCCGCGTAAAAAGAAGCATAAAAAGAACAAAGTCAAACGTCAGAAGAATAGAGTCCAACATAAAGCGCATTGAAGGCGAGATTGAGGCTGAAAAGGCAAAAATATGGACTTATAGAGCTGAAAGAAGCACACTGCAAAAGGAAATACGCAAACTACAAAGCGAGTTAGCGAGCCTAAGGCGGAAGGTCGACCCCGCAAACATCCAAGAAATGGAAGTTAAACGTGAAAAACTGGCGGAGGAAATAAACACTTTAAGGCAGAAGCTTGGAGCCGTCCAAACAGAAATTTCAACACTTCAGTCACAGTTTGACAATGTTTTAAGAGTGGGCTACAAAAATGCTAAAATCCAGCTGGCAAAGGTTGAACAGCAACTGCGGAAAGTCGAAAGTGAAGTTGAAGAGGCGCTCCAAGAGAGAGAAAAACTAAAGCAAGAGTTGGCTGAACTGGAGAAAAGCCGCATTGAACTCTCAAAAACTGTTTTGTCAGCAAAGGAAGAGGCTCAAAAATTCTCAAACCAAATAGACGAAATAGACAAGGAACTCCGCAACATCGAAGCTGAATATGAGGAAACAGACCGATTGCTGAACCAGTACCAGCTGAACATCCAAACATCCATTATACAATTGGAACAGTGGCGGAACCAGCTCAGACAGTTTGGCTATGAAAAACCCTTAGAAGTTACAGCAAGAGAGGTTGAGGAGGCTTCTGCTTCCTTGCAGATGCTCCAATTTGAACTTGAAAGGATAAGCGGTGTCAACCAGCTTGCGCTTTCCCACTATGCGGAGCAAATCTCCCGCTACAAAGAGCTCTCTTTGAGGATGAATGAGTTGGAAAGGGAGAAGCAAGTCATCCTAAAGTTTATGGAGGAAATTGAAAGCAAAAAGCATAAGGTGTTCATGGAAGCCTTTGAAAAAATAAACCAAAACATGCAAAAATACTTCTCCAAACTTACCGGCAGTGGGACAGCCAACCTAATTTTGGAGAATCCAGAAGAGCCCTTCTCCGGTGGCATAGACATGATCGTCCAGTTTCCCAACAAGCCGTCCATCGTGGTCAGCGGTGCCAGCGGTGGTGAACGTTCAGTGGCAGCCGTAGCCTTCCTCTTCGCCATAAAAGACTTCACACCAGCATCCTTCTACATACTTGACGAGATTGACGCACACCTAGACGCTTTCCACGTGTCAAGACTTGCTGACGTCTTGCTGGAGGAGTCCGAGAAAGCCCAATTTATTGTTATTACGTTAAAGCCTGAAATGGTTAACAAAGCTCAAAAGGTCTATGGGGTTTACGGGCGGAACGGCGTCTCATATGTTGTTTCAGCCAAGTTCCTAGAGGTGCCAAGTTAGAATGGCAGCAACCATCAAAAAGCCCTTCTACCTTCATCCGCCATGGAACATCCTTTTCGAGTTCCACAAACTTGAAAAGTTAACCCCATGGAACATAAACATAGCTTATCTGTTAACAACTTTCCTAGAAGAGATGGAGAAAACCGGACAGATTGATTTTAGGGCTTCAGGCGTAGCCTTAGACTCTTCAGCCCTCATATATCTAATGAAGTCAAAGCTTCTCCTAAAACTTGAGGAGCCACCACCACCGCCAAAACCACCATTAGACTTTATCCCACCACCGCTTCTTCTGCCGCTAAGACACGAGCTAACATCAACAACCATACGCCACTTACTAGAAGTATTAGACGACGTTCTAAAAGGGGAGGCACTCTTCCGCCTAGAAAAAACCCCAGCCGAACCTATTCTGCCAACACCCTCTGAAATCTTCCCACAAATAGACTATTACCTCATGGAAATTGAACTTCAAATGGAAAGACTCTACAAGTCCCTCTCCGAAATGGTGAAGGGCTCTGGAATAATTCAGTTTTCAACCATAATTAGGGGAATGGCGCGCCTTGAAGCCATACGTACATTCATTATCCTGCTTTTCTTGGCTCAGGAGGGGAAAGTAAGCCTCTGGCAAGACGAAGAAACAGAAGAAATATACATCACAATTGGAGGACCAGATGCTGCAAATGGAAGCCCAACCCGATGACACAGAGATAACCCCGCAAACCGCACGGGAAAAGGCTCTCAGCGGCCTTGCGTTAGTTGAGGCTGCGCTGTATGTTGCTGGTCGCCCCCTAGATCTCTCAGAGATATGCTCAGTTTTAAAAACCCGCTCGAAAAATAAGGCTAAGCGGCTTGTAAAAATGTTGATGCAAGAATATGCAAAAAGGGACACAGCCCTAGAGATTCTCGAACTAAAGGATGAGAGATTCGTTTTACAACTCAAAGCAGAATTTACACCTTATGTCCGAAAACTTGTTAAGAGGCCGCTGCTCTCCACCGGTCCGTTAAAGACGCTTTCCTACATAGCTTTGAGACAGCCAGTCTCTCAGAAGCGGGTTGTTGAGGTTCGGGGACACCACGCCTATGGACATATTAAACTGCTAAAGGAAATGGGCTTAGTCACCGTGGAACGTAAAGGGCGTGCCTCCATTTTAAGGACGACTGATTACTTTGCAGACTATTTTGGTCTAAGTCACGACATTCCAACCATGAAAAGAGAGCTGAAAAGAATTTTGGAAGGAGAAAAAGCTTCGGAAGAGACCACTCAAACATCAACTTTAAACGTTTAGCATTTTTAAACGGATAGGTTTATATGCAAATTAACGTGATAGTGAACAAGCCCGTAAAGCGTTAGCAGTAAGAAGAGGATTAAAAATGTCAGTTTGGCACGGCGACTTACACAAGAGAAAACCAACAGGAGGAAAAAGGCGACCATACCGTGGGAAAAGAAAATTTGAACAAGGCTCATTCCCAGTGGAAACAGTTTTAGGCGAACCCAAAAGAAAGGTTGAACGGGGAAGGGGCGGCAACATCAAAGTGAAAGTTTTAAGCGAAAAATACGCTTGCGTAACAGACCCAAAAACTGGAAAAACAGAAAAGGCCGAAATTCTACGAGTTGTTAAAAACCCGGCGAACGTTGACTACGACAGAAGAGGCGTAATAACAAAGGGCGCCATAATAGAGACACCACTTGGCTTGGCACAGGTAACATCCAGACCGGGTCAAAACGGCGTAATAAACGCTGTTTTAATAGGCGAAGAAGAGGCAAGCTAACCAGCCTAAGCAGATTTCGCCGTAACCGCGGAACCGCGATTTTTCTGCAGCTGTCTTGCAATTTTCTTAAGCAACTGATTTTTAGCTTCCTTTTTGGCTACCAATAGCATGCCAGTTTTAAGCCAAGGAGTCTTCGGATAACTCACATCCACCACAAGTTCACATTCTAAACCAAGCTTTTCCGCTGCTTCCTTAAGTTCCGTGATTTTGGGAGAAGGCACAGCCAAGCTCTTCGATATTTTTCTTCCTTCTCCTCTGGTTTTTGTCGAATCAAAGTATGCTGGCCACAAAATAACCTTATTCTGTTTACGCATCTAACATCCCTACTTATGTGCATAATAAGCCGTAATTTTAGCGTTAACGGTGTCTATTCTCACGAAGCCGAATCTTTCAAACTGCACTATTTCATTTGGCTTTAAGTCTTTGCATGCTTTTTCGGCTATTCCCTCGGTTATAGTGGCGTCTGGCATTATAACTTGGCAAGGCATGTCCATCCCTATTGGCACCCAATGAATTAGAGGAGCTTCAGCCTTCCTAGCCTCTTCATAGGACTCGCTCTTAAAAGCAGCCTCAACAGAGTAGGCTTCAACCCGCTCAATCTTTATGTTGAACAACTCCATGAGCCGAACAATCCTTCCCACAGCCAAAACCTTCAAATCCATCCTTGAAATCCAAAACAGAGCCTCGCCATCAGCCCCAGAGGGCTTTATTACATATTCTTTAAAGCCCCTTTCTGGATATTCCGGATGTAGACGAAGCTTAACCGTAAATGCTCGCGGGATATCCCTAACTAAAAGCTGAACTGGATTTGGTACAAAAAAGTACCTGTTAACTTTTGGATCTAGGATTTTGCGATTATAAGCGTAAAGATTCTCCCAGCTTAAAACAACATCGGAAGTTTTCGGACCTACATCAATTATGAGCTTCTTAATGGCTGCGGGGGTTATTCCACGCCTTTTCAAGGCTGCAAAAGTTGCTAGCCTAGGATCATCCCATCCCTTGTATAGGCCTTCCCTTATTCCTTGAACGATTT
The DNA here is from genome assembly GCA_038883715.1 of Bathyarchaeia archaeon. GTDB lineage: Archaea > Thermoproteota > Bathyarchaeia > Bathyarchaeales > Bathycorpusculaceae > JAGTQI01. Next base: position 54,979 of record JAVZLS010000004.1, on the reverse strand, counting down.
TTGACTTGCTTAGATGTGCACCCTTAATCTTCAGTCTGCCGTAGTGGATTGCCTCTGGATAACACCAGCCCAGATGCCTATACATGTACTCTTGCCGGACCATGTTTGTTAAGTGTTCTTTGCCACGAATTATGTGGGTTACACCCATCAAATGGTCGTCTAATCCACATGCAAAATTGTAGAGGGGCCAGACACGATATTTTGTTCCAACCCTTGGATGTGGATATTGTTCGATGTCTATTACGCGGAGGGCCGGCCAATCTCTGACGGCTGGGTTTGGATGCTCCAAATCCGTCTTAACACGCACCACTGCTTCGCCTTCTTTATATTTGCCTTCAAGCATGCGGTCCCATCTTTCAAGATGCTCCTCTGGCGGTAAGTCGCGGCATGGGCAAGGCTTCTGGGCTAGCACTTTTTCTCTGAAGGCTTGTGGTTGGCATGTGCAAACGTAGGCGTTTCCGTCCTCCAGCAGCTTTTTCGCATATTCATAGTAAATGGGGACTCTGTCGCTTTGAATATACTCCTCATCAGGTTTACACCCCAACCATTCTAAGTCTTCCCTAATTCGGTCGTAAAACTCCAGAACTGGCCTTTTCAGTTTGGGGTCTGTATCCTCAAAGCGTAAAATGAACTTGCCATTATACATGCGGGCATACTCGTAACAAAGCACTATGGCTCTGGCAGAGCCCAAGTGCAGAACGCAGTCAGGGTTTGGCGAGAAGCGTGTTACAATTTCTTGGTACTTGTCAGCGTTTGGCAATGGGGGAAGCTTCTTCTCCTCTTCAACCTTTTCTTTTGCGAGGGTTTCCGGCCACCTCTCCTCAACAATGCGTATCTGTTCGCTTAACGAGAGACTGTTGACCTCATCAACAACCTCTTTTACTAGGGCGGTTAGCTCCCTTGCCTTAGTCCGCAGTTTTGGCCTTTCAGCTAAAACCTTTCCTACAACCGGGCCTGTCTGGGCTTTTCCATTATGCTTTACAGCGTTTAATAGCGCAAACTTTCGAATAGTCTCCCTTAGTTCTCTGTCTTCTCTAATTTCGCTCAAGGCTTAACACGGCGCTTCAAATCTTTCTCTCAATAAGGAATCTTGCAAAAGCGTTTAACTTTTCCTTCGCCTCCGACTCTGGAAGAAGTTCTTCTGCTTCTCTCCAGCTTTCCTCAACAATTTTTCTCGCAAAGTTTTTCGCATATTCAATTGAGCCATACTTTTGCATTATCGATATTGCCTCATCCCTCAACTTCTGGTCTGAAGTATGCATCCTTAAAATCTCAATTAGCCTCTTTCTGTCCTTGGTGTTTGCCACCTTTAACGTATGAATCACGATGAGGGTGCGTTTTCCCTCTGTTATGTCCTGTCCTCTTCCACCCTTTTTCTCGGCAAACTCCTCTCCGGTCAAATCCAGCACATCATCTTGTATTTGGAAGGCAACCCCTATGCTTTCCGCAAAGTGCCCAAGCTTCTCAACAATCTCATCAGAGGCGTCAGCCACCACAGCGGCGATTTTGGCAGCCATCCTTGCCAAAGTTCCAGTCTTGTAGACGCACATTTGCAAATAGTCTTCTTCTTTTAACTGGTCGGCATTCGCCAAGCCCTTGTGCCAAGCTATGTCCATAGCTTGTCCTAGACTGAGGTTTATCATCTCTTGCACGTAAATCTCATAAATTCTCGAAAGCTTTTCGGAGCCTAGCTTCTCACGGTTTTCCATTAATGGCAAAAGCGGGAGGTAGTACATGGTGTTTCCAGCATTTATGGCTATGTCCAAACCGTAAATTTTGTATGTGCATGGCTTACCTCTGCGGAATTCGGAGGAATCTTCAATGTCGTCTATCATTAGGGTTCCGTTGTGCACAACTTCGGGGATTATGGCATAATCCACATAGTCTTCAGGATTTTTGCCTAAAGCCTCACATATAAGTAGGAAGAGGGTTGGACGCCACCTTTTTCCGCCTCTGTCTAGAAATTCCCAAATTGGTTCAGCCACAGCCTTGTTTATTGCCTCGATGTTGTACGCGTATCTTGGCGGGCTGATTTTAAAGATGATAGCTTCCTTTGAAAAGATTCTTGGTATATACTTCTCAATAGCCTTATTTATGATGGCTGCCTTTTCTTCAAGAAGCTTTTCTATGTCAAAACTCAAGGTTAACCCTCACCCTCTTCTTGCATAAACTTCTATGTCAAAGCCCCTTAACCTAAGCCATTCAGCCGTTTTCCCGACAATTACAAGGGGCACTTTATGTAGCTGCTGAGTATTTTCAGCTCCGACAAGAAACATGGTGTTCCTAAGCTCTTCTATCAATGTGCGCAACATTTTTCTTGTTTGCCTAATGCCTTCAACAGCAGCCTGCAAAACTGGTTGTGCCAGAGCCGTAAGGCTTGCCCCCAAGGCTAGGGCTTTAGCTGCATCCAATCCGCTGCGCACTCCACCAGAGGCTACAACTGGGATGCTGACGGTCTGTGCAACTTCAACTATGCTTATTGCTGTTGGTATCCCCCAATCCCAAAAAACTTCGCCTAATCTGCGATTGTAAGCGTTTCTCCTACCTTTTGCACGAAAATACTCTACTGCGGCAAAGCTTGTGCCACCAGCACCACTCACATCAATACCTTTTACACCAGCAGCCTCAAGCTTTTTCACTTCCTCCGCGGCTATACCCGCTCCGGTTTCTTTCACAATTACTGGTTTGTCCAGCTCTTTGGCAATTTCACCTATCTTTTCAAGCACTCCCTTAAAGCTTGTTTCGCCTTCTGGCTGCACAGCCTCTTGAAGAGGGTTTAAATGTATGGCTAGGGCATCAGCGTCTATCATTTCTATGGCTTTCTTTGCCTCTTTTATATTGTAGCCTTTGGCGAGTTGTATTCCACCAATGTTCGCCATTAGGAAGGCTGTGGGCGCTTTTTTCCTAACTATTGCGAAGGTTTTCTCAAGCCTTCGGTCTTCTAATGCAGCCCTTTGGCTCCCAACACCCATTCCCAGCCCGAATTCCTCAACAACAGTGGCTATTGTAGCGTTAATTTTTCTAGCTTCGCTTGTTCCGCCGGTTATGGCGCTGACTATTATTGGCGCGGAAAACTTGTGGTTAAAAACCGTTGTTGAAAGATTTATCTTGTCCTTGTCAACCTCTGGTAAGGCTCTGTGAACAAAGTACACGTCTTCAAATCCCGTCGTGATGTTTTTTGCTTGGACATTGTAGGTTGTGGCTATGCGGATGTGGTCTGCTTTACGCTTTCTAGTTTTTTCAGCCAAACTTTATTCCTTCTCTATAAGTGTGCCCTTAACCTGTTCTCCCTTTAGGGCTTTATAGATATATTTGGGCTTTGTAGCATTAACCATTAAAACTGGAATTCCACGCTCAATGGCGGGAATAAGTTCAGCAATTTTATTTGCCATCCCACCAGTTACGTCATAAGCGTTTGACCCGCCCAAAAGTTTCTGAACATTTTTAAGCTCCGCTAAAGTTAAACGGTTGAACATTTTGGCTTTCGCGTTGGTCTTCGGGTCAGCGTCATATAATCCGTCCACATCAACGCCGATCACGATATTTTTTGCGTTGAACCGCATGGCTAAGAACGCGACAAGCTGGTCTCCGGACAATATTGTAAAGCCTAACTTTGTGTCAAAGACGGCATCTCCGTAGAGAACTGGAATAAAGCCCATTTTCATAAGCTGCTTGAGGGGAGAATCTTCAAAATACGTTATTCTGCCATTCTGCGTCATTATACATGAGGAGGGTGTGATGCTTACTGCTGGAATGCCCCGCCATATCAAGGAGTCCATAAAAAGTCCATTAAGCACTGTCATAACATGGTGAGTTTCCGCAAACCCTATTATCTGAGACTCCTCTTTAAAGCCCTCTTTTATGGCGTGTTTTTGCGCCACTGGGTGCCCAAAACTTCCACCGCCATGCACAATTATTAGGCTTTTAATGTTTGCTTCAAGTATTTCGTCTGCTATTCGGCTTATGGCTTCCATTTGAACGCCAAGCTCTTTGCTTTTGTCGGTTATGACAGAGCCGCCAATTTTCAGAACTGTTGGTTTAGGTTGGCTCAATTCTAACTCCCTCATCCGTTTTTCTCGCTATGAAAGCGTTTCCTCCAGCCCTCTGCACAGCCTCCAAAACATTTTCAACTCTATCTTTGCTTGCAAGAGCTATCATGCATCCGCCGCCACCCGCACCAGTCAGTTTTGCGCCTAGTGCACCTGCCTTGCGAGCAGCGTTAATAAGCCACTCTAGAGACTCGTCTGAAACCCCTAATCCATAAAGCAGTGCATGGTTTATGCCCATCAGTTCCCCTATGGTTTCCAAGTCGCCTTCTTTTAGGGCTTCAATGGCTCTTAAAACTATTTCACGGGCAGCCCTCATCATGGGCTCAACAATCTGTGGATAACGTTCCCTCAAGCTTCGAACTTTTGCAACTTGGCTCCGTGTTGACCTTTCAACACCAGTATTGCCAACAACAAGCGGTATATCCGCCCTAACATCAAGAGGCTTAAATCCCGTGTCTATCTGGAAAAGCAGCGCCCCTCCAAAAGTTGATATTGCTGGGTCAACGCCTGAAGGTGTGCCATGCATTATCTTTTCAGCTTCGTAGGCTATGCGGAAAACATCCTCCTTCGACATCCTCACATTTAACAGAGCGCCGACAGCCGCCGCTACGGCGGCAGCCACAGCTGCTGAAGAACCTAAACCAGCGGCAACGGGAACCGTTGAGTTTACCTCTATGTTTAAGCCAACCCTCTCGCCTGAAATCTCCAGAACCTTTTCCACTGCGCATTTAAGCGGTTCAAGCTTTATTCTAGCCTCTTTAGGGTTTCCCTCTTCAACCCTAAAGTTTCCATTTTCGAAAAACCCGGCTACGTTTAGGTTTAAAGAGCGCAAGAAAAGCCTCTTATCCTCGCGCAGTTCCGCCTTTGCGTAGGCTCTTTTATCTATGGCTAGGACTATGGCGGGCTCACCGTAAACGGCGAAGTGTTCTCCGAAAAGTATTATTTTCGCGGGAGCCGAGGCGATAACTCCCATCCTAAACCACTATTTTGTGAGTTGCACGGCGGCGTACCCAACAACGGCTGAGTAGTCGCCAGTTACATCTCCACTGGTCTTGTAACATAATAATTTTGCCTCTCTTGCCCCCAAAACTTTTGCAGCCGTGATGAGGGCGATTATGGGACCATAACCGCATGCGGTAATTTGCTGCTCTTTGATTATGGAATAAAAGCGTTCCTCGTCCATCGCTTCAACAGCTTTAAGAGCCAACATATCCTTCTTTTCAGCCACTTTTTGCGGCTCGTAGTGGGTCATGTCTGAAGAAGCTATAATTAAGGCGTTTTTTCCAGCTACAGCCCTTGCAACAGCCTGCCCAACCTCTCTTGCAGAGTGCAAATCCTGCATCCAAAAGCATATGGGCACAATTCTAAACGCTGAGCCAAAAAGGTATTGCAGAAATGGAAGCTGCACCTCAATGGAGTGCTCATATCGGTGGGCGGAATCATCAACATCAACTATGCGAGCTTCCCTAACAATTTTATTGGCTGTTTCCCCATCAACCTCAACATCGCCAAGCGGGGTGCGCCAAAGACCCTCATTCATCACGGCTAAGGCGCTACCATAAAGAGCATGGTTTGGGCCAAAAAGCACAACAGTGTCTGGCTTACCGTCAGAAGCCAAATTATAATAGGCGTGGGCTGCAACGGGTCCAGAGTACATATATCCAGCATGAGGGCATACGAGACCAACTATGCGCCTCGGCCCTTCAACAACTTTTGGGATTGTTCCCGGTCCCAACTCGTGTAGGAAGCACTCTTCAATCTGCCTCTTCAAAGATTCGGCTTTTCCAGCGTAGAAGGCTCCAGCTTGGCTTGGGAGCCGAATCTTCGCCATCCTTATTAGCTCTCCTCTTCCTCCTTTGAGATTTTAGCCTCAAAATCCTCAATGGTTAGTGGCATATCCTTGTCTGGTGGGAGCTCTCCTCTTTCGCGCAAAACCTGCCTCGCGAGAAGCCAGTAAATAACCGCTAGGGCTCTCCTACCCTTGTTATTTGTTGGTATTACTAGGTCAACACCGGAAAAGTCGTTGTCGGTGCTGCACAGGGCCACCACCGGAACACCTATGGAGGCTGCCTCCCGCACTGCTTGGGAATCCGCCCGAGGATCTGAAACTATTAGCACATTTGGTTCAATACGGTTGGGATAGAGCGGGTTTGAAAGCAGCCCGGGAATGAAGCGTCCAACAATTGGGGTTGCGCCAACCGCTTCACAGAACTTTTTCACGGGTTCTTGTGCATATAGCCTAGCTGCGGCGGCAGCTATCCTTGAAGGCTCAAATCTTGCCAAGAATTTAGCTGCCACTCTTATGCGTTCATCAGTCTTTTTAACGTCTAAAACAAATAGACCGTCTGGTCTGACGCGGTATATGAACTGTTCCATGTCCTTCGTCTTCATTCTAGTTCCAATGTGTATTCCAGCCGAGAGAAGTGTGTCCCGAGGCAACAGGAGTTCTTCTTCTGCACTTACACTTGTTTCCTCTTCAAACTTTTCCTTTTTAGCTTCTTCCTTATCTTTTTCAGCCAAACTTATTTCACTCTCCATTTATGGAATGTGGAGTTCAGCCATTTTAGCCCTATCTCCGAGAAACTCCTCAATCCTTAACAACTCGTTTATTTTGGCGATTCTGGCACCTTCCACTACACCAGCCTTAATTATTGGGCACTTAAACGCCACGGCCAAGTGAGCAATATGCCAATCACATGTATCGCCAGAACGGTGAGACGCCACTGACACGTATCCAGCCCTTTTCGCAGTTTCAATAGTGTCCAAAGCATCTGTAAGTGTGCCCACTTGGTTCACTTTAATTATTATAGCGTTGGCTGCCCGCATTTTAATCCCATGGGATAATCTTTCATTGTTTGTGACGAACAAGTCGTCGCCGCAGATGAGGCAGTTCTTAACCTTCTTTGTGAGTTCCGCAAAACTGCCATAATCTTCCTCGTGGAACGGGTCTTCCACATAAACCAAATGATACTTTTCAATAAGCTGCCGAATAAATCCCAACTGTTCTCCGGGGTCCAGCTCCTTTCCATTTCTCTCATATACGTATTTCTTCTTTTTAGCATTCCAGAGGGATGAAGCCGCAACATCAACGCCGAAACCACATTTGAAGCCCATTTCGTTGCTTACCTCTTCGCATGCCGAAGCCATAATTTCAAGGGCTTCCATGTCGGTGATGTTTGCAATCCACGCCCCCTCGTCGCTTCTTCCACCGCTGAAAAGCTTATCCTCTTTCCTTAAAGCTTCCTTAACTTTGCTATGGATTTTTATGTTCGCTGTTGCCGCTTCCAGAAAAGAGTCAGCACCGTAAGGAAGAGCCAAAAACTCTTGCATATCCGGAGATTTTCCACTCGTATGCTTTCCGCCACTAATGATGTTTCCAAGAGGATAAGGAAGCTCGTGAGCCGCATATCCGCCCAAATATTGGAAGAGGGGTAAACCATAAGAGTTTGCGGCGGCTTCTGCGTTCGCTAAGGAGACTGCGAAGGCTGTATTCCCACCAATGATTCTAAAGTCTTTTGTGTTATCTATCTCATGAAGGGTTTTATCAATCTCCTCTTGGAAGTCTGCGTTCAATCCAATAAGTTCCGGGGATATGAGTTCTTCAACTTTTTTGATTGCTTCATCTACCCCGCCCTGTGGATAATAAACAACCTCGGCTTTTCCTCGGCTTTCCCCAGCCGGCGCTGAGGCTCTACCAAAACCAGAGGTGGTAATAACGTCAACCTCTATTGTTTCTTCCCCGCGGCTGTTGAAAACCTTCCTTGCAATTACATCCTCAATGACTGTAGACATGCCTCCGGGGCTCCTTATTGTTGATAGTACTGCATTCTGGCTTCCCTTCTCTTTTCAGCTTCTTCATAGAAGCGTAAAACCTCATCAATAATTTCAACGTGAGAGAGAAGCATACGCCTGCAACAGTACCGCTTTATCCCCAAACTGTCCAAAACGTCGCCAGCATCTTCACCCATCTTAACCCTTCTCGCGAACTCCTCCCACTTGTCACCAATTAACTTGCCGCATGTAAAACATCTTATGGGTATAATCAATGCTTTAACCTCCAATCATCTATAGCTCTTCTGATCCCTTGCCCTTGCACCGGGACCACCAAACTTCTTAGGCTCTTTCCTTCTCGGGTCGCCTACAATCATTGTTCTATCATATTCTATGAATGCTGTGCGCAATTGTGTGCTCTTAGTCCATTTTAGTAGGGCGTTTGCAATTGCCATCCTAGCTGCTTCAGCTTGCCCCATGTAGCCTCCGCCCGAAACTTTAATGTCTATGTCCAGTTGTTTCCAAACCTCGTCGCCAGCTTGCATTAGTGGCTCCATTATTTTTTGGCGGGCAACTTCCGGCTGGTAAATCTCAAGCGGAGTCATGTTGATTCTTATCCTTCCTATGCCAGGCTTGACAACGGCACGTGCTATAGCTGTCTTTCGTTTCCCGCTGACCACAAGAACTTTTTTCGCTGGCATTTTATTCACCACCCCAGCCTACTTCCTTTGCAAGTTCACCAAGTGTGAAGTAGGGACAAGTTAACTTTTTGGCTTGCGCTTCCTCTATGGTTTCCATTTCCCGATTTTTAAGTTCGTCTGGAACACCTATGAAAACCCTAAGCCTTTTGTAGGCTTGCTTGCCCTTCGGTTGTTTATATGGAAGCATCCCTCTAATAGTTCTTCTGAGGATTCTGTCGGGCCTCCTAGGATGCATTGGACCTTTTCCTGGGTGTCCAACCTCGAGAAACTCTTTTGCTTCTCTTACTTTGCTTTTCTTTTTGCCGGATATTATGGCTTTTTCCGCATTTACAACAGCTATTTTTTCGCCTTTTAGTAAGCGTTTGGCAATTATGCTTGCCATTCTTCCAAGAATAAGGCCATCAGCATTAATGACTTTATAATCACTTTCTAGCCGCATTTGATCACCCTATTATCTTAACCTTTGAACCTTTCGGGTTTTTCTTGACAAGCTCGATTATGGATAGGCATTTCCCCCGCGCCCTCTTTATTTTTTCCTTGGCTTTCTGTGAAAAGGCGAAGGCTGCAACGGTTATTGGATGGTCTATTTCGCCTGCGCCTAGCACTTTGCCGGGGACAACCACTGTTTCGTTTTTCTCCGTGTATCTGTTCAGTCGGCTGATGTTTACGGCTATGCGCTTTCTTCTGGAATTTGATAAAAGTTCAGCTGTGCTTCTCCAAATTTTCGCCTTGTTTTCTTTGCTCTGCTTTTTCAAGAAACGAATAGTCTCGATAAGCTCCGGGTTTGTAGCCTTAACCTTCTTCAAGCCTTTTGCACCTCAATTTGTTTTGCAAGCTCTTTAAGGTCTTTGTCCAAAATTTTTACAGCTTCCGTTATGATTCTTTCTGGTGGTAGGACACCTGTTGACTCGATGTTGAATATGAAAGCGTTTTTCTCCCAGTTAACTTCTATTGCTGGCGGTTGTTTTGGGCAAACGTCCACGCAGTCTCGGCACAAAGTACAAGCCAGCGAGTTGCGAACCTCCACTTTTCCTTCACGTTTTGCCAAAACTTTTCTTGGGCATATCTCTATACATTTCCCGCAAGCATCACAGCTTTCGCTGTTTACTTTTATTTGTGGCAGATACTTGTATGAGCACAGTGAAACCGGCTGCCACTTGGCGTGGTTCTTTCCTTTCCCAAGTCTCGCGTAAGCCTCAAGCCTCAACTTTTGCCCTTTTGCAAGCTTAACTATGGGGATTTTGTCGCTGACAGGAACGATGTTTGGGTTTTCCGAGATAAGCTCGCCGGAATAAACCGTTATTGTTCCTTCTTTTGCCTCCCTATCTAATGTGAGTGTAACTCTACATAAGTTGCATCCAAACTCGCTTTTGCACGAACACTCTTCCGGAAGGTTGTAACTGTCGAGGTCGGTTTTTAAAGGGATTAATCCAAGCCTATGCGCTATTATTTCATCATGGAAAACAGAAGAATTCTCGATAATAACGACATCGTCTATGGCCATACAAGGAACTTCAGCAATAACATTCCTTCTTAAGGCGTTAATAAACGGAGTGTCAACTGCCCTTATTAGCAAGCGCAAGTTTTTGTCGTCTCTTTCAAGTACCTCTACTTCCACTTAACGAGACGCTCCATTAGGAGTGTAAACTGATATAGTGCCGTTGAATAGAATATTAGTGGGCAATATAAACTTGGCGATTAAACTGTAGATTCTTTTCGCTGTATGTTAAGGTTAAATTTTAAGGCTTAGCGGCTATCTGAAAGCATGCGGGATAAAGAAAAGGTTTTTAGTTAAGTTGTTATATGAGTGTTCTGCAAGTGTTTGATTAGCGTAAATGTGAGGTTGATATTGATGTCAGTGTTTGCAGCTCCGGGAGCATATGACCGTGCCATAACCGTCTTTTCGCCAGATGGTAGGCTTTTCCAAGTTGAATATGCTATGGAACTTGTTAACCGTGGGGCAACAATTTTGGGGATAAAGTGTTCTGAAGGGGTTGTTTTGGGGGCTGAGGAAACTGTTGAGCCCCTTGAGGAAACAGGTTCCTCGTGGAAGATTTTCAAGATTGACGAGCATATCGGCGCAGCAATAGTTGGTTTAAGCTCTGATGCGAGGGTTTTGATAGACCAGGCGCGAATTTATGCGCAAAGTAATCGGTTAACTTATGATGAACCAATAGATGTTGAGGTTGTAACCAAACGCATATGCGACATACAACAGCTTTACACGCAGCATGCCGGCGTCAGACCCTTCGGTGTTTCACTGATATTCGGGGGAGTAGACAAAACTGGAAATCACCTTTTCATAACGCATCCCAGCGGAACATATAAGGGACATAAGGCTACGGCTGTTGGCGCTGGAAGAGATACCGTAATGAATATTTTGAAGGAAGAATACCGCGAAGACATGAGCCTCGAAGATGCCATAAAACTCGCGGTTAAATGTTTGGTTAAGGCTCTCGAGGCTAGGCAACTTCCGCCAAGGATAAAGATTGCTGTTATTCCGTCGGCGACAAAGAAGATGGAGATGCTCAGTGACGAGAAAGTTGAGGCTTATGTAAAGAAGTTTGTTTCGGGCAAGTGAAGAGGGGATGAGTGAAAAATATACTGTTGCGCGTATTACAAAGGATAATGAGCATTTCGAGGTTCTCGTAAAGCCAGACAAGGCGCTCGACTACCGTCTTGGCAAAATATCCTCAATAACAGAAGTCCTAGTGACTGAAACAATTTTTTCAGACGCGAGTAAAGGCACAAAAGTTTCAGAGGAAGCCATACGTAAAGCCTTTGGAACAACAGATCCCCTCAAAGTGGCGGACATAATCATAAAAAAGGGCACATTGCAGCTTACAACGGAACAGCGCAGAAAAATGATTGAGGAAAAACGGAGACAAATAATAGCCTTCATATCAAAGCAGTGTGTAGACCCTAGAACAAATCTTCCCCATCCGCCACTTCGCATTGAGCAAGCTATGGAGCAAATTCACTATTCAATAGATCCCTTTAAGCCAACAGAGGAGCAAGCAAGAGAAGTAATAAAGCTGCTAAGGCAAATTCTACCACTAAAAATGGAACAAGTCTCTGTCAGTGTGCACATACCAGCCGAATATGCGGCAAGAGCCTATGGAACTCTAAAAGCCTTCGGGACGATAAAACGTGAAGAATGGCGAGCTGACGGCTCATGGCACGGCATTCTCGAAATGCCCGCTGGTCTTTACGGACCTTTCCTCGAGAAAATTGGGGAAGTAACGAAGGGGAACGCCGAAGCGAAAGTGATATCCTAACTTATGGTTAAATTGTGAGTGTGTGTTTTATGCCAACATTTTTTGAAAGGAGGCAGATTGCAACTCCCGGCGACCTACTCGCCGAGGGCGACTACATAGCTGGAGAGAACACGTATAAAGAGGACAACAGGATTTACGCCGCAAGAATCGGACTCGTGGAATACGAAGATAAAAAGGTTAGTGTTGTCGCCTTAAGAGCCTTCTACATTCCAAGGGTGGGCGACACAGTCATCGGCACAGTTGTTGAAGTTGGCTTTAGCGGATGGACTGTTGACATAAACGCGCCATACTTAGCTATCCTAAGGGCTTCCGACGTGCTAAACAGACCATTTAAACCGCAGAAGAATGACTTAACAGAGGTGCTGGATGTTGGAGACCTTGTTGTTGCTAAAATAGTCTCCTATGATCGAACCCATAACCCACAATTAAGTGTGGATGAGCCCGGACTTGGGAAAATAACTCGTGGGCAAATAGTGAAAATAACGCCTACAAAAATCCCCCGTGTGATTGGCAAAAAGGGTTCAATGATATCCATGATAAAGCAGGAGACTGGTTGCCACATAATATTAGGGCATAACGGAATCATATTAATCACTGGCAAAAGCCTGGAAGACGAGGAGTTAGCGATGATGGCAATCCACAAGATTGAGGAGGAATCCCACACGACCGGGTTAACAGACCGGATTTTGCAGATGATTAGGAAGGAAAAAGAGAAAAAAGGAGGAAATTAGAAATGAGTCAAAAAACTGAAAAATTGATTGATAAAAAAGGTTTAAGGCTTGATGGAAGAAAGCCTGACGAACTTAGGCCGATAAAGATTGAGGTTGGCGTTTTATCAAACGCTGATGGTTCAGCCTACATTGAACAGGGGAAAAACAAAATTTTAGCCGCTGTTTACGGTCCAAAAGAGCTGCATCCAAAGCATATGGCTTTGCCTGACCGCATGGTTTTAAGATGCCGCTACCACATGGCACCATTCTCTGTTCAGGAACGAAAGTCACCGGCGCCATCTAGAAGGGAAATTGAATTGTCAAAGGTTATTAGGGAAGCCATTGAACCAGCCATTTTTGTTGAGTATTACCCGCGTACAGCAACGGACGTTTTTGTTGAAGTTTTGCAAGCTGATGGAAGCACAAGGTGCACAAGCATTACAGCAGCGTCGCTGGCTTTGGCGGATGCTGGCATACCCATGCGGGACCTAGTGGTTGCTTGTTCAGCTGGAAAAGTAGATGACACAATAGTGTTGGATTTGATGGATGTTGAGGATAAGGTCGGCTTGGCAGATGTTCCTGTGGCTTACATGCCGAATCTGGGCGTTATAACGCTTCTTCAAATGGACGGAATTCTAACACCAGAGGAGTTTGAAAAGGCTGTTAACCTCGCCATCGAAGGCTGCAAGAAAATTTACGCCTTGCAGAAGGAAGCCTTAAAAGCCAAATATGTCAGCGTTAAGGAGGTTGAAGAGTAATGTCGACGATAGTTGTCCGCGTTAAGCAAAAGCAAATTGCACAACTGATTGCAAAGGGAAAGAGGCTTGACGGCAGAGGCTTAACTGATTACAGGGAGATAAAAGTGGAGCAGGGAATAATTGAAAGAGCTGAAGGCTCTGCAAGGGTTCTTCTTGGAAAAACAGAGGTTATGGTTGGAGTTAAAATTGAAACTGGAGAGCCGTTTCCAGACACGCCCAACGAGGGAGTCTTAACCGTAAATGCTGAACTTGTGCCCTTAGCTTCGCCAACCTTTGAGCCCGGACCGCCAGATGAAAACTCGATAGAGTTGGCAAGGGTTGTTGACCGTGGGATTAGGGAGTCAAAAGCCATTGAGCTAGATAAGCTCTGCATAACACCGGGCAAGAAAGTCTTTGTAATATTTGTGGACATTTATGTGCTTAACCATGATGGAAACCTAATTGACGCATCATCGTTAGCCGCCATGGCTGCACTCCTCAACACAAAAATGTTTAACTACGAAATCGAGGAAGGCGAAGTAAAAATCAGGCCCGGGTATACGGCGCTTCCGGTAAGAAGGCATCCGGTATCGGTTACTTTTGCGAAGATAAATGATAAACTTGTTGTGGACCCTTGGCTTGAAGAGGAACAAATTATGGATGCCAGACTGACCATAACAATTGATGATGACGGCAACATATGCGCCGTTCAGAAGGGCGGAAGCGGATACTTCACGCCAAAACATGTGTTTGAGGCTGTCCAAATTGCCAGAGAGAAAGCCGCAGAAATTAGGAAGAAGCTAGGGTGGTGAAGATGGGTAGAAGAACAAAGAAAATTGGTCCAACGAGGGGTTTAGGACCCCGCTATGGAGCCACCGTCAGGAAGCGCTACATAAAAATAGTTACTGAAATGAAGAAAAGCCACAAATGTCCTCGATGTGGGCTTCCAAGAGTTAAGCGAGTGAGCGTTGGCGTGTGGGAATGCAGAAAATGCGGCTTCACCTTCACGGGTGGCGCTTACACTCCAGCCACAAAGCTTGGCATAGTGGCTAGACGTGTGGCCAAAGGGGCTCCTGTAGAAGAGGTTGAGGCTTCAACAGCAGCAGAAGAAGAATAGGCTGAAATCTTGATACTTTTAACAACCTCCCGGAGACCAACTAAGGGCATAAGAACCTTTTGCAAAGACCTTTCGCATACGCTTCCAAATATTTTGAGGATAAACCGTGGAAAATTGAGCCTTGAAGGTGTGGCAGCAAAAGCTCTAGAGCTTGGCGCTGAAAAAGTAGTTATTGTTGACCGTTGGAAAGGCGGTCCTGGAAAAATAGAGCTTTACCATGTTGATGGCAAGCTGCAACCAGTACCGCCACTAATATATTTGAGAGGCGTGAAACTCCGCAGAGAATTTCAAACCATGCCAAGGGGTAGAAGGATAAAATCTGTTGCCATCGCATCTTCGCCAAAGCAATCCCCAGAGGTTAATAGGCTCGAAAAGGCGTTTTCAGAATTCTTTGGCATTCCCATAGTGTCCCGCGAGGATGAGTACCGGGGCTATAGTGCCATAATGCAAACCACCACTAATTCAGCAGGGGAAGTAGTAGCGACTTTTAGACTTCTTACGGAAAATGTGGAAATAGGTCCGAGGATGAGAATATCTCATCTAGTCTGGGACTTGCGGGTTCATGAAGGCTAAAGCCATTATTCGCCTAAAACTTCCTTTAAAAAAGGATTTAAGAATAGTTTATGAGGCGCTTATGCCGGAAACCGCAAAACCAGCCACAACGCGCTCCAAAGCAAACTTAAAAATTGAAAACACTTTTCTGGTTTTGGCTGTTGAAGCGAAGGACACTGTGGCTTTGCGGGCAGCCTTAAACGCCTACTTAAGGTGGATTTCAGCCGTTTGCAGTGTTCTCTCTGTTTTGGAGAAGTTAGGCTAAAAGCCGTTTCAGCGTTCCCGCTTGCCCTTAATATATTCTTCCACCCATTCTTTTGCGACGGGGTCTGGCACTTGCACTGGCGGATGTTTGAAGGCGTATGATGATATGCTTATTAGGGGTCCAGCTATTTTTCGGTCTAAAGCCAATTTTACAGCCCTTATCACGTCTATGACCACTCCGGCGCTGTTGGGTGAGTCTTCCACTTCAAGTTTGACGGCTATTGTTAGGGGTCTGTCGCCGAATTTTCTCCCCTTCAGCCATATATAGCATATTTTCTTGTTCCCCAGAAAGGGCACGTAGTCTGATGGTCCTATGCGGGTTGGCAGGTCGTATGGCACTAGGCTTTTTACAGCATCTGTTTTGCTTATGCGTTTTGTTTTTAGGCGTTCTTCAACCGTCATATTTAGAAAATCTGTGTCTCCACCAAGATTCAGCTGATATGTTTCGTCGACAATTACGCCTCTGTCAACGCACAGCCTAACGAGATTTCTGTGCAGTATGGTCGCGCCAAGCTGGCTTTTAATGTCGTCACCAGCCACCGGAAGACCACGCTCCTCAAATTTACGGCTCCATGCAGGGTCCGAGGCAATAAATTCCGGTATGCAGTTTATGAAGGCGCATCCCGCATCTAAAGCAGCCTGGGCATAAAAGCGTGTGGCGTGGTGGCTTCCAACAGGCAAATAATTGATGAGGATTTCTGCTTTGGAATCTTTTAAGACGCCTGTGACGTCTGAAGGTTTAACCTCATTTTCGCTGTAAACGTTGAAGGTCTCTTTCATGTGTTTAGCCACCCCGTCCAAGACTGGTCCCGGCTGGACTTTCACGCTTAGTGGTGGCACGTCTGCAAATTTAGCACAGCAGTTCGGCCTAGTGAATATGGCTTCAGCCAAGTCCTTTCCAATCTTGTTTTTGTCCACGTCGAAGGCTGCAACGAACTTTATGTCTCTGACGTGGTATCCGCCAAAGTTCACATGCATTAGTCCCGGAACCGTTTCGCCCTCTTTTGCGTTTTTGTAGTATTCCACCCCTTGAATTAGGGCTGATGCTGAGTTTCCAACGCCAACTATTGCCACTCGGATTTCAGCCAAGCTCTTGTCCCTCTTTTGATGGTTTGGTGAAGGGTTTAGCTTTTGTGCTCTATAACCTTTTCTGGTTTACGGCAAGATTAAAAGGGAACTTAAACAGACTATCAAAAGGCGAAAAGGTTATGGCTGAAGGCGAAGTAGACGTCAAATTCGAACCTTTTAGGGAAATTGTCATTATGGAGCGCAACTTTTTCTCATCGCCAGAAGACATCGCACGGTTTGCCTCAATAATAGCTGGAGGAAAAACGGCGGGCTTGTACTGGGCTGAAGGCGTCGTGTTCCTTTATTTCCCGCTTCCAGCATCAACGGAAACTGCTGCAAAGGCTCTTGTAGAAAACAGGAGGGTTTACTGGACTTTCGTTGGATATGCGCTCATGCCAAAATATCAGCCGCTGATTGAGACCAGAGAAAAGATAATAGTCCCTGTTATGGACATGTCATCGAACCCCATGTTCCGGAAGGTTGCAAACTGGCTGAAAGAACATGGAAGAACATAAGCATAAAACGGAAAAAGGCTCATGACCAAAGAAAAGAAGGCATCAGCAAAAATAGTCCTTGTGAAGGGGAAAATCTTCTCCGGAACCGGAGAAGGCGTGTTCTTCACTACCCTCCCATGGGTTAGACGACAGATAAAGGAAAAGTTTGGTTTCGTACCGCATCCTGGAACACTAAACTTGAAGCTGATCGGCAAACATGCAAAAGTTAGGGGTCTTCTGGAAAACGCAAAAGCCGTGGAGATTTTGCCGGAGCCTGGGTACTGCAGAGGAAAATGTTTTAGGGCGTACATCAAGAGTGATGTGGCATGCGCCGTTGTACTACCATGTGTAGAAAACTATCCCGGGGATGTTTTGGAAATTATTGCTCCTTCAAATTTGAGGGAGAATTTGAAACTTAAAGACGGCGACGAAGTGGAAGTTAGGATAGTCCTCGAATAGCTTATGCTTACTTATGCTTTTCCTTAAAGAATTTTTGCAGGTATTCTTTGAAGTATCCCTTCTTTTTCAAGTATAACCCATATTTTACGAGGGCGCTCATGGCTCTTGCAGCATCCTCCGGAGAGGAGTATGCTGGAATTCCAAGCTTTTCAAACCTTGAGCGGGTGTGCAAAGCCATTTCGGTTTCGCCTATGTCGCATGCAACAATGGGTTTTTCATATTTGCTGGCAACCTTTGCCACCCTATCTATGTAGTCCTCTTGCAACGCGGGCGTGTGATGCAGTCCGAGAAGCAGTATCCCATGAATTTCTGGATCTTGGAAGACTATGTCAGCTGCTAACTCAAACATTTCAGAAGTGGCAGAACCAGTCACGTCAACGGGGTTTAAGTTTGTTGCAAATTTTGGAAGTTTTTCCTCTCGCTTGAGCTTCTCAAATTTTTGAAGGGTCTTTTCAGAGAATCGTTTAACGATCAGTCCTTGTGTTTCACATTCGTCAGCCGCCAATATCCCCGGTCCGCCAGCGTCCGTTATTATTGCCACATTTTTCCCCGCGGCTGGTGGCTGCATCACGAAGGCTTTTGCCGCGTCGAAAAATTCTTCCATATCCCTAACTCTTAGAATTCCAGTTTGTGTGAAGGCGGCGTTGTAGATTTGGTCTGAGCCTGCCATGGCGCCTGTGTGGGATGCAGCTGCTCTTGCTCCAGCTTCTGTTTTTCCGGCTTTTAGGGCTATTACCGGCTTTTTCTTTGTGACTTTTGAGGCTGCTTCGATGAAGGCTTTTCCATTCTTTATGTCTTCAACATAAAGCAATATCACTTTGGTTTCATCGTCGTGATATAGGTAGTGGAGCATCTCCGCTTCGTCTACATCGCTTTTATTTCCAAAGCTTACAAATTTGCTGACGCCTATTTGCCTTCCAGCCAAGTAGTCAAGGGCTGCTACCCCGAAGGCTCCGCTTTGTGTTACTATGGCTATGTTTCCCCTCATCGGTCTAGGGGTTGCAACAACCTCTTCGCCAGTAGTCAAAATCTTTGTTTCTGGCAAGAAGAGCATGTCAACACCTGTTTTGGAGTCGTAAACTCCCAGACAGTTGGGGCCTAGAACCCTTATCCCCGCCTTTTTCGCAATTTCAACAACTTTCCTTTCCAGTTCGTGGTTTCCAATTTCCCCAAAGCCAGAACTAATTATGACAACAGCTTCGACCTTCTTGGCTGCGGCGTCCTCCATAATTTCTGGAACAATTTCCGCTGGGACAACAATGACAACAAGTTCGAGCTTCCCTGGAATTTTTGTCAGTTTTGGATAACATTGAAAGCCTAAAATGTAGTCTTCGTGGGGGTTTACTGGGTAAAGCTCCCCCTTAAAAACTCCTCTCCTCTTGTTTTCCGCAAAATTCTTGAATATGACGTGTCCAGCCTTGCTTATCTTTTTAGTGGCGCCCACAACAGCCACAGACTTCGGATTGAAGAAAGCGTCAAGCTGTCTTACAGAAGCCTCCAACACCCTTCACCATTTTTAGTATGGTTAAGCTCTGCTGTTCTTTTGCTGGTTTTATTCTTTGCTCTTTATTTCCTTTTCTCCGCGCCAAAAAGCTGAGCATCAAAGGCTTTCTCTCTACATATTTGTGCTTGGCAAACAATCACAAAAACACTACCCCTCTAGTTTTTGGCTTAAAAACAACCAAAAGCCCACCTCTCCCCTAGAGTTCAAAAATAATTCATTTTCCATTAACAGCTACGAATGGAAGCAAAATTGCTTTTATTTGATGTTTTACCAGTGTTATTTTGAGACTGATAGTTTGTTTGGAAAAACTGATTTTAGTATATTTTCATAATCCTCAATTTTTGCATATTTCTTTTCATCTGTGATTAAACGAATTTTCGCTCCTAACCCATGTTTCTTTAATTCCACACTTCTAACTTCTGAATAATAGATTGAAAAATTGTTTGGGTTGGCTTTTAAAAGTTCTTCTATGGAAAATCCGGCAATCTCTTCTTTCGCTGTTTTAGGCCATCGTGCTAAAACACCTACCGGACTGACCAAATAACTGCCGCTACTAATCCTCACCACAATCATCCTATTTGTTGTAAAATACAAGTCCTCAAAGAGGGTCCTCCATCTACAGTAATTTGTTCTAAACACGCTAATGACTCCTAGAATTTTCTCATCCATATTCAATTCACCTAATTCCATTTAAAGGGAAAGTTTCATAGTTTTTGGTTTTCTCACGTTTCTAATGATTTTTAGAAGAATTTATGCGTACTATTACTATGGGTTTGTGTTTTATTTTTTCCAGCATCTCCCAGCTTACTTCAGCCAAGTCAACATTGAATTTTTCAGCCATGTCCCAAACGGTTCTGCCAGCCCCATAACCTCTAGCGCGGTTTGCGAGTTCTGCAATTGTTAACGCTTCTTCAGTTGAAATACTGCGTCCAGCAACTGCTATTGAGGTTGCCCGTCTCTTCAGCTTTAGCATCCGTCCAACAACGTAGGCGATGAAGCCTCCAAGGTTATGAATGCCCTTTATTGGTTTTGGTCTAGGCGTAAAATGGAAATTTCTGAACGAGTATGTTTTGTCTGTGTCGGCAATTATGACGCAAACTTTCCGCCCAAGCGCTTCTAAAATTTTTCTTTGTATTTTTTCGGCTATGGCTTGGGCGTTTTTTAGGGGTAAGCAAACATAAGCGTATGGAAGGTTTGTTCCATCTATGCCTCCTTCAGAGCCAAACATTAGGGCTTGCAGTAAACCCGCATATTGTAGGGCGACCTGTTTGTGGCGGCTTCCAGCGTCTCGTGGATAGTCTCGAAGCCTTTCTATGAGTTTTCTCCGCAAGTGGCATATCGGACCGAGAAAATAGCCCCAAACAAGTGGCATCCAAAGTCTGGCAATGATTTTTGCGTTTAGGCTTGGCTGCACCTTGCTCTCGTCCACAATATTGCCGGTGGCTGTTGCAATGGCTTTTTCCGATATAACCACAAAGTCTCCGTCTGAAATTTTTCCCTCAATACTTTTGATTATCTGCCTTATGTAGTCTTCTCCGGGTCGCCAGTACTTTGTTGTTATGGCGTACGCCTTATACTTTGGCAATTTAAACCGCTTTAGGTTTTAGAGGCTTTTAAACCGCTTTTTAATCTCTTCAATGTTGCATTCTGGCGGTTTCATTTTTCCTTCCGGGCAAAAGCCAAGCTCAACACAGGTGGGTCCCGCATTCTCAAAAAGTGATGGCGCCACCCTTTTCACTTGTCGAAGCATTTCTGTTGCAATTTCTCGGAGTTCCCATTGGGAGCGGGCGCAGCACCGCAAATTAAAGAAGTGGCGTAGCTCACGGGCATTCATTGTCACGACAATGTTTGTTTTTGCAGCGTTGGGAAGAATGTAGCGTGCATCCTCCTTTGGAATTCCCATCTCCAAAAGCTTCTTGTAGGCGGCGGATATGCTTTCCAATGTTTCGTCGAATATTTTCTTTGCCTCTGAATTTTGGGCTATGGTGGGCGGTGTCACATACTTTTTCAATGTGTCATATGTTACGTAGCGTTGGCTCTGTTGTGTGTAGGATGCGATGCGGTGTCTAACAAGCTGATGGGTTAAAGCCCTCGAAACCTCTTCTACGCTGAAGGTGAAGGATGCATGCTCAATCACCGACATGTGCCCATAACCAGTCACACGCCTAATCGTCTGCCGTGCCCTCTCCAAATCTATACCATCAAAAATTTCAGACGGGCTTCCACTTTTTGATGATGTTAATGCTGCAGCCCCGCATAGAAGCTCGGGGTCCGCCGTATAACGGAGAAGCCTAACCCTCATTTAGCACACCTTTCGCGTCTAGACCACGAAGGTAATAAATCGGGTTTTTGATAAAACGCTTTTGGAGACCCTTATTGGTTAGAGCCAAGAAACCAATAGACTACATAAACGAGCTGTGCCACAGCAGGAGAGAAGAGCAGCGGGCGCTTGGAAAAACTTTAAACGCCCAATATGAGAGGTGGATAAAAACCCTAACACTAAAGGACTTCCTCGAATTTAATGAAACCATAATGGCGAACAAGGCTGAAATCGGTGTTGCACAATTTTTCGGAAAGTTCCGCGCCTACGCTTTAGAAGAGTACATTTTCCGTCTTATAAAGGAAAAAATTATCATCAAGAAGCCCTTTGAAGTCTTTTGGGGCGAAAAGTGTCTCGTCTGGCAGAGCGGCGAGAAAAGTTATGCCATAGAATTTGACATCTCCATCGGGCAGAAAATATGCGAGTTTATTGATCCTCTCGTTGTTTTTGACGCGAAGGTTGAGCTTGATTCAGCCAGACTAAAAACAGCCCTCGCTTCTTTTGCCATGCTAAAACGTTGGAAACCAACCGCCCGCTGCGTGCTTGTTTACATTACAAGAGAGTTAGATGACTGCCTCTTGGAACTAGCTAAAAACTGGATTGATGGAGTCTTCCAGTTTAGCCGAGAAAATGATGAAACCGCCATTTTCCTCAATCATGTTACCAAATGCTTGAGCATGAATCGCTAAAGACTAGATTTTTGCATATATGCGTTCGCTGGTGAATCTTCCGCTTTCCATCTCCATCTCAATTTCGCGCAAAAGCAGTATCCGCTTGAAGGTTGGCGGGTGGGTTGAGAACCACGTGTTGATTTTCGCCCAAGTGGATTTTGCCTCCTTCTCCATGGCTAACTCCAGCTCGCGCTCGTCCAAAACACCGTCCTTGTCCAAGTCGTATTCAGCCTTCTTCTCCATTATAGAGGATATTTCCATCTTAGCCATCGCCGGATCACCAATGTAGAAGGTTCGGGCGCCGGATGGCGGTTTAGGCGAAAGCGACAAACCATAAGTAATTTTTGCTAAGGCACTTTGGAGGCTTCTAGGCGACCCGGTCAAGTAGGCGGAGTAGGCGTCAGCATAATGCTCCCGCAGCCGGCTTAAGCCCATGACGCACAAGAGCGAAATGATGTAGACTATGTAGGAGATTATTGCCACTGCGAAGAAGGCTGCCTTTATGCTTCCCTCTTCCTTCTTCTTTGATGCTGGGGCCCACCTTCCAGCCTCCCATGTTGCCCTTGCAATCAAGTAGGCGAGGAGTGGCAGGGCTGAAAGCACGGTCATGACGATGAAGTCTTTGTGTTTTATGTGGCCTAACTCGTGGCCTATCACGCCCCTAACCTCATCTTTGTTAAGCTTCTTGAGGAGTCCTTCATGCACTGCTAGGGTGGCGTCTTTGGCTGTTCTTCCGAAGACAAAGGCGTTTGGCGTTTCATCTGGCACTATGGCTAGCTTTGGCATCGGGAGCCCAGATTTGTCGGCCAACTCTTTCACGGTTTCTTCAAGCCACGGGTTTTCTCCCTTTTCCAGATAGCGAAGCCTTGTTGAGCTTGCCACCACCGCTGGTCCAATTAAATATTGAATGAGTATGAATAGCGCTGTGCCTATTATGGCATAGATGAGGCTGAACTGGAAGATTAGCATAATCGCTGACAAAAAGAGCGCGAATATGAAGGCTACTAGGAATATGGACGTACCCATTGCAAGCTTTAACTCGGCAAGTCTACCCAATAGCCCACCAGCATTCTAACATTCAGAAACGTAGAAGCATCTCTGGTTAAAGCTTTATCCTCTTCGCTGCTTATTTCATGTACTTTTTTGGGTTTTTCTTAAACTCTTCTTCGCACATTTTTGAACAGAAATAGATGACGCGGCCTTCATGCTCAATTTTGCTGAACGCTGTGTCTGGGTCTATCTTCATCCCACAAACCGGGTCTGTTACGAGAGTTTTCTTCGCCAATATTTTCACCTCCCCAGGTTCATACTTCCTTAAAGTTTGACTGTTCAATGCGACTATAACTGTGCTGAGGGACATTATTATTGCACCAACCGCCGCTGGAAGCGTAACACCAAACCCTGATAGGATTCCAGCTGCCAATGGAATTGTTATTATGTTGTAGCCAGCGGCCCACCATAGGTTTTGAGTCATCTTCGAATATGTTTTGCGTGAGATGTCTATTACTTTCACTACGTCTCTCGGGTCGTTCTTGACTAGGATTATGTCCGCGCTTTCTATGGCTACGTCTGTTCCGGCGCCTATGGCTATGCCAACATCCGCCGTTACAAGTGCTGGGGCGTCGTTCACACCGTCGCCAACCATGGCAACCCGGTAGCCCTCCTCTTTGAGCCGTCTAATTTTTTCAGCTTTCCTGTCTGGCAGAACCCGTGCAAAATAGCTGTCTATGCCAAGTTCTCTTGCAACCCAACTGGCAACTTCTTCAGAATCTCCAGTAAGCATGTAAACCTTGACACCGTTTTCCTTCAACTTTCTGACAGCCTCGCGGGACTCCTCCCGTATGCTGTCCGCCAGCGCGAATGCACCAGCAAGTTTTCCGTCCACAACCGTGAAAACAACTGTCTTGCCTTGCTCTTGCAGCTCCTTTATTCTCGGGTCTTCAACGATTATTTTTAACTCGTCTAATAGGTTTACGCTGCCCACATAAACTTCCCTTCTTCCAACTTTTCCATAGGCGCCTTTTCCCGGCAACGCTTTAAAGTCCCTGGTTTGCGGGATTTTGACGCCTTTGCTTTCGGCGTACTCCACTATGGCTTTTGCTATCACATGTTCCGAGTTCAACTCAACACTAGCCGTTAGCCTCAAAAGCTCTTCCTCTGGCATGAAGGCGACGACATCACTGACGCCAAATTTTCCAACGGTCAAAGTGCCTGTTTTATCAAAAACAACGGCGTTAACATCCTTAACCATTTCGAAGGCTCGCCTATCCCTTATAAGGATTCCACTTTTCGCCGTTATGGACGTGGAAAGAGCCACAACCAATGGTATGGCCAACCCCAAGGCGTGGGGGCAAGCGATAACGAGAACTGTGACGGCTCTTTCAAGGGCAAAGTCCAAACTGGCCATAAAAGACCACACTGTGAAGGTTATTACGCCTACGCTTAATGCTACATAGAAGAGAAGAGCAGCGGCTCTGTTCGCCAAATCCTGCGTCCGCGAACGGCTCTCCTGGGCTTGTCTAACCAGCTTAATAACCTGCGCTAAATAAGTCTCTTCACCTATACGTTCTATCCGCACTTTTAGGACGCCTTCTCCATTTATTGAGCCTCCAACAACCTTTTCGCCAACTTTCTTGTTTATGGGCTTTGATTCGCCAGTCAATAAAGCCTCGTTAACATATGACTCGCCTTCAACCACAACGCCGTCAGACGGGATTTTTTCGCCGGGCCTTACAAGAACAACGTCGCCCTTGTTTAACTGTGAGACTGGCGTGTCTATGATTTCGCCGTTTTTTATTAGGTGGGCTGTTGTTGGCATTATGCGAACAAGCTCCTCCAAAGCCATAGAGGCTCCCATGACGCTTTTTGCCTCAATCCAGTGTCCCAAAAGCATAACATCGATTAGGGTTGCGAGTTCCCAGAAGAAGTCTTTGCCGCTTATGGAAAAGTAGACTGTTCCAAGCGAATAGAACATGGCCACAGACACCGCCATGCCAATGAGCGTCATCATGCCTGGCTGTCTAGCCTTAACCTCTTGGTACAAGCCTTTTAGGAAGGGCCACCCGCCATAAAGATAAACGATTATGGATAAGAGGGAAAGCACCTCTTTCTGGTAGGGAATTTTTATCCATTCTAGACTGAGCCACATCTGAATCATTTCTGAGAGGAGCAGAATTGGCACTGTTAGTGCTAACGAAACCCAAAATCGCTGTTTAAACTCCTCAACGTGGTGAGCGTGATGGTGATGACTAGGGGTGCTCAAGACCCTATTCCTCCGAAAGTTTCAGCCTTTTAGTTTCTCCAAAATTATTGCTGGACAAATCTTCTTGACGCCTTCGATAGGCCCAATTTTTTCTGATATAAGTCTTGTCAGTTCACGGCCATCCTTTGTCCATATTTCAGTCATTATCATATGGTCTCCAGTGGATGTAGCCACACAGCGAATTTCCTTAAACTCGCAAAGTTTTTGGGCTACCTCCAAAAGTTTAGGCGGCTCCACGTCTATGCCAACTATCGCCACAGTGTTCAGACCTATTTTGGCCGGGTCTATTTCCACCGTGAACCTTTTTATTACGCCGTTTTCTTTTAGGGCTTGAACCCTTTTCCTTATTGTTGATTCGCTTAGCCTTAGTTTTTTGGCTATTTCCATGAAGGTTAGGCGCCCATCCTCTTCTAAGAGTTTTAGGATTCTGAGGTCAAGTTCGTCTATTTCCGCAATCTTTTTTACCATTTTCGCACCATTTTATACGATTTTCGCCGAATTTTGTACGAAAAGCATATAAGACTTGAAAGATAAAAGGATTACGGTTAAAAATCGAAGGAGGAATGAAATAAAATGGAAAAAATTGAAGAGAAAAGGCCGCTCTTGAGTCTCGGCGAAGTAGTCCCAGATTTTGAGGCGGTGACAACCCACGGCAAGATAAGACTTTCAGACTTTAAAGGGAAATGGGTCATTCTATTTTCGCATCCAGCAGATTTTACGCCTGTCTGCACAACAGAATTTGTTGCCTTCGCCCAGATATATCCAGAACTTGCGAAGCGCAACGTTCAGCTTATAGGATTAAGTATCGACAGCGTCTACTCCCACATAGCATGGGTTAGAACAATAAAGGAGAAACTCGGAGTAGCTATACCGTTCCCTGTTATCGCCGACTTGGACATGAAAGTTGCGAACCTATTTGGCATGATACACCCCAAGCAAAGCACAACAGCAGCCGTACGCTGCGTCTTCGTAATAGACCCAGAAATGAAGTTGAGGGCAATGATATACTATCCGCTGAACGTTGGAAGAAACATGGACGAAATTTTGAGGCTAATTGACGCATTGCAAACAGCCGACAAACATAAAGTGGCTTTGCCAGCAAACTGGAGGCCCGGCGACCCGGTCATAGTGCCACCGCCCACAACACAAGAAGAAGCCGAAAAACGCTTGCAAGAGGGCTACGAATGCGTTGACTGGTTCCTCTGCAAGAAAAAGCTCCCATAAAACCTTTTTATCTTTATGCGAGGTGAAATGGTTTGGTTCAAAAGCTTCGTTCCACGGCCAAGCTTGTAAAGGACTTGCGAATAGCCGTTGACGATGGAAGAGCCCACAGCGTATGCCTCGACCTTCCGCCAGAACTTGGAACAGACATGGGACCAACAGCCCTCGAGCTGGGCGTTATGAGCTATGCCGGATGCTTCGCCACAATCTTCGCTTTAATGGCCAAGAAAACGAGGGTCCAACTCAAAGACTTAGAGGTTAAACTTGAAGCTATAAAATCCGAAGAGGCTGGAACTGTAACAGAAGCAGCCTTCAACATATTCGTCAAAACAGACGCCCCAGAAGACACAGTCCAGAGAATTTTTAAGCTAACGGTGGAAAACTGCCCAGTTGGGAAGCTCTTCGAAAGAGCTGGAGTCAAAGTAAGCTACAACATTAAGACAGAAAAATAGCTGGAGTTGAAGGCTTTGGAAAAGTGGGAGTGCATAATCTGTGGATACGTATACGACCCCGAGGTTGGAGACCCAGAGCATGGCGTAAAACCCGGAACACCCTTTGAGGCTTTACCTGAAAACTGGGTTTGCCCGGTTTGCGGCGCCCCAAAGGATCAATTTGTAAAGAAAAGTTAGAAATAGAGGTGCATGTTTTATGGAGCAAACCAAACTATATGTTTTGCCACAGCTGCCTTACGGTTATGGGGATTTGAAGCCCTACATGTCTGAAGAACAGTTGAGAATTCACCACAGCAAGCACCATCAAGCCTATGTCAACGGGGCTAACGCCATACTCCAACGATTGGACAAGGCACACAAAGAAAACATAGACATAGATGTTAAGGCTACACTCAAGGAGCTTTCATGGAACGTTGCCGGACACCTTTTGCACTCGCTTTTCTGGGGCAACTTGGCACCGCCAAGCATGGGCGGCGGGAAACCAGGCGGAACTTTAGCCGACAAAATCGCTGAAGAATTTGGAAGCTTTGAACGTTTTCAGAAGGAATTTTCCCAAACAGCCATAAGCGTTGAAGGTTCTGGTTGGGCAGCTTTAACCATTTGTAGGCAGACTGGTCGCCCAATGCTAATGCAAGTGGAGAAGCACAACGTGAATGTTTATCCAATGTTTCGAATCCTCATGGTTCTCGATGTTTTCGAGCACGCCTACTACATAGATTATAAGAACGACAGAGGCAAATTCGTTGAGGCGTTTTGGAAAATTGTCAATTGGGACGAGGTTAATAGGCGATTGGAAGAGGTTCTGAAATAGGTTAAGGGTGTAGTATTTGCCAAAAATCCTAATCCTCTATTATAGTAGGACTGGGAACACCGAGAAAATGGCTAGAGCGGTGGCTGAAGGAGCAAAGATGGTTCAAGGCGTGGGCGTGGAGCTAACTTATCACGCATCCCCAGAACAGCTTAAAGAGTTTGACGCTATAATTGTGGGAACGCCCACATACCATCACGACACAACAGTCGACATCAAAATGCTCTTTGAAGAAGCCGCCGCAAAAAACATAAACTTGAAGGGCAAGGTGGGCGCTGCCTTCGGGTCCTATGGATGGAGCGGTGAAGCCCCAAGGCTTGTCATTGAAATTCTGAAAAACAAGTTTGAAATGGAAGTGACAGAACCGCCCTTGCTAATAAGGTACACGCCGGACACGGCTGGCTTGGAAAAGTGCAGAGAATTTGGGCGGAGGATTGCTGAAGGGCTTGTTAAAGCCGCATAGACATTAATAGTCCGAGCAACTCAATATTAGGAGGGAACCAAAAATGTCTTCAAAAAATGAACTTTTAAAATTCATCAAAAGACAAATTGAAGTCGAAAATGAAATTGTTGACTCTCTTAACGAGGCTTTAAAGGGTATAAAAAATCCGTCAGTTAAGGGCGTTTTGAGGGGAATTTCGCTGGATTCTCTGAAACACGCGGAGATGTATGACGCCGCCCTAAAACTTTTAACCACAACTCAGCAGGCGCTCGCCCAAGAACATCTTGATAAACAAAGAAGCCTTGTGGAGAGGCATATTCAAATCGAGGCTGAACTCGTAAAGAAGATAAGCGACATGCTGCCAACCGTTGAAAATGAGAAAGTTAAGCTTCTCCTAACAGCCATACTTGCCGACGAAAAGCGGCACCATGAACTCCTAAAAGAAGTTTTAGAAATCATTGTTAGGGGCGAGACAATAACAGAAGAGGACTGGTGGGACATTCTCTGGAAAAACGTGCCATTCCATGGAGCGCCAGGCGGATAGCTCAACATTGCAGCATAATCTCCATTTTTATTGTGGATCTTCGCGTATTTTGGCAAAACTTTTAAACAAACTAAAACAAACTGAAGGGAGGTGAAATGTTTTGGCTTCTAAAAAATTGTTGGAAATGCTGAACGACGCCATCGCAAGGGAAATGCAAGTCTCAATACAATATATGTGGCAACACGTCCAATGGAGCGGCGTCAAAGGCTTCTCGGTTCAAGAAGAACTTAAAAAAGTGGCGATAACAGAAATGAAGCACGCGGAAGCCATCGCTGAAAGACTATTCTATTTGGGCGGAACACCCACAACAAAGCCAACTGAAATATTTGTTGGAAAAACGCTCAAGGAAATGATACAACGAGACATAAAAGACGAGGAAAATGCCATAAACTTATATAAACAGATAATAGCCCAAGCCCGAAAAGAGAAGGACGAAACAACAGCCTTCCTATTCGAAGGAATACTAAAAGACGAAGAGGAACACCACGACCTCTTCACAACACTAGCAGAAGAAATATAGGCACCCCGAAACTTTTCTTTCACTCGATTTTTCTAATTTTTCAAACATCATGAAGTTCACTTCTGAAACTAGAAAGGGAAGGGGAGATGGAAATGAAATGTGGCAACTATTTTTGCATATTGCAAAAAGGCTTAATGCACATTAATGCATATCGCTGCGATAAAGCGAAAACTAACGGAGGTGAATTTAAAGAATGTTGTCTCAAATTCCAATAAGAGTTAACAAGGTTGAAAAGAAGCTTCTAAACTGCGAAATCTTGAGAGCCGCCATAATCGCCGAACTGGACGCAATAAACCTTTATGAGCAGCTGGCAGCCGCAACAACAAACGAAAGCATTAAGAAAGTGCTTCTGGAAATAGCCAGAGAAGAAAAAACCCACGTAGGCGAGTTCCAAACGCTACTTCTAAAAGAGGACAAAGAACAGATCGAGGAGCTCGAGAAAGGCAGAAAAGAAGTTGAAGATATAACGGAATAGGCAAATTTCCTAAAAGCGGTACAAACTTGAGATAACCTTTTATTTTTAATGTGCAAAATCTGACGTTAAGTGAATGAAATGCTCTGGCAAAAACTAATCGAGATTATTTTGCAATTGTCATTTAAAGCTGGCAAGAGGCCAGAGTGGCCTTGGGGATTACCCGAAGAATTAGTTTTAATTTTTGCAATTGCATGGTTTTTCCTATCATTGTTTGTACTAGCGGTTGTTTTGTATATCGCGGGGCTAATTGTTGTGGGCAGGAAGCGCGCCCTGCTCTCTGACGCCTTTATAATTTCCCTTTTAGGAACAGTTTTAACTACACTATTTGCGATTTTTATACCATATCCCCTAATCACTTTAATCCTAAGCCTTCTTGTTTGGCTTATCTTAATTAAACGCTTATTTGAAACTGGGTGGTTCGGTGCGATAGCGGTTGGCATACTTGCAATAATAATCTACTTGGTGATTCTCGTGCTCCTAGCCTTCGCCTTTCACATTTTGGAAAAGATATTTGACTGGCTACGGTCAATATGGCCTTTTACATAGCGAGGTTTGCAATTGTCGGAATCGAGAAAACACACCATCATTTTAGGATTAGCCTTCCTCCTCTCTCTACTTTTATCTTCATTTGAGAATACTATTTTCTTTACAATTTTGGCAAAAGATATTCTCCAAAACCAATTATTAGCCGTTGGGATGATATTTTTACATAACGTGCTTGTTATTTCCATGATTCTTCTGGGCATGTCCTTTTATGTAAGCCTCGTTGTCTCTGGGTTCTTTAAAAGAGAAAAGTATTCGCACATCGTTTTGGAACATCCTCAAACCTTCGCCGTAGCCTTCACCGTAATGATTGTTTTCTTAAGCATATTGAGAGGCTGCATCCTAATATATGAAAAAGTCAGCTTGGAAACATTGCCTAAAATGCTGGTTATGAGCATGCCTGTGGGAATAGTCGAGGGCTGCGGTATCTATTTAACGCTTAAAAAGACGTTGAGCAGAACGCTTAAAACAAAAGACCTAATCTACATTTACGGCATATTTTTCATCGCCGCCATATTAGAAGTAGCCTTCATAAACCTCCTAACGGCGTTTAGAAGCTGAAACCTAAATGTGAATGTTCTAATCTGCAGTCAGAAACTGACGCCCTCAACCTTTTTCAGCTTTTCCCTCAAATCCCTTATAAGCCTCTTAAGTTTGGGGCTTAACGCAATCGGATATTTGGCTGCCCCCCTAAGCCGCTTATACTTTTCTGGAAGCTTTGAAAGGTTGTTTAAGGCGTTTTTCCTTATATCTTCAAGGGACGGCAAATTATAGACTATTTTGCCCTTTTCCATAACCTTAACAAGTAGTGGCTCCCCGCCAATGTCTTCGCCTTCCAAAGCAATTACATCTTTAACGAAATTTCCTTTTTCATCCTTAAACCTGAAGACTTGTTTTCTTCCCGGGAGAGTGGCTTTTCTTTCGCTCAGCTTCATTATTGGCTCGAATTCTCCTTTCTCGTTCATTTTTTCGCATAGCTTGTAAATTATGTCAACATAAGGTCTGTCTGCTGATGTCCCCATGCGGGTTCCAACCCCGAAGGCGTCTATTTTTGCGCCTTTGCTCAGCAGTTCTTCTATTTTATACTCGTCGAGGTCTCCGCTTGCAAATATTTGCACGTAACCAAGCCCATTATCGTTGAGCATTTTCCTAACTTTACGGCTTATTTCCACAAGGTCCCCGCTGTCAATGCGCACCCCGCGAAGCTTGAACCCCTTTTTTTCAAGCTCTTTGGCGACGGTTATGGCGTTTTCCGCACCTTTAATGTTGTCAAAAGTATCTATCAAAAGGGTTGATTTATCGGGGAAGGTTTTTGCAAAAGCCCTGAAAGATTCTATCTCGTTGTCGAAGAACATGACGAAGGAGTGGGCCATAGTCCCGAAAACTGGTATACCGTACATCATTCCAGCTAGGACATTCGATGTGCCGTTGCAACCAGCTATATAACTTGCACGGGCAACTTTTAATCCGGCGTCTGTCCCGTGCTCCCTTCTCAAACCAAACTCGATTACAGACTTACCTTGAGCAGCATAAACAACCCTAGAGGCTTTAGTAGCTATCGTGGTTTGAAGATTAATAGTGTTTAAAATGAAGGTTTCTATCAGCTGCGCCTCTATTATTGGGGCTGTAACCCTAATCAGCGGTTCGTTGGGGAAAACCACAGTGCCCTCTGGAACAGCCCAAACATCACCACTAAATTTAAAATCTCTTAAATATTCGAGGAAGTCCTCTTTGAATCCTTGGCTTTTCAAGAATTTTATGTGCTCTTCAGCGAATCTCATTTTTTCAAGAAATAATAGGACTTGCTCTAAGCCGGCGAATAGGAAGTATGAGCGGTTTGAGGGCAAACGCCTTATGAAAAGGTCAAAGGTGGCCGGTTCAAACCTCTTATTGTCAAAGTAGCTTGCACACATTGTAAGCTCGTAAAGGTCTGTTAACATGCTCATGTTCTCTTCGTTAACAAAGCCTAACGATGCTTTCACGGCTTTCACCTTCGAAACTTTTATCCTCTTTTATCCTGGGAATGGGCAAGTCTTTGTTGGGCAACCTCCAGCATACTCTGAATCTGCCGAAATAAATCTCTTTTCAGCAGTTTTCACTTCCCCAATGTATAGGACTTGCTCTGGCTTGCTTCCATAACGGAAGACGGTCACACCCTTACATTTTAGTTTCCATGCAAGCTCAAACACTTCTCTAACGTCTTCAACAGTCGCCTCAAAAGGCATGTTAACAGTTTTTGAAACAGCATTATCCGTAGACTTCTGAAAGGCTGCCTGCATCCTCACATGCCACTCCGGCTCAATGTCCAGGGCTGTCACAAAAACCCTTTTGACGTCCTCTGGAACCTTGTCTATCCTTTGAACAGAACCAGTTTTCGCTATCTCTTCTAGCAGACGAGCATCATAGAAGCCTCTTTCCTTCGCCACCATCTCAAACAACGGGTTTATTTCAAAAAGTCTTGTTCCATCTAAAACGTTTCTTATGAAGGATATGGCGAAAAGCGGCTCAATTCCTGATGAGCATCCGGCAATTATGCTTATGCTTCCTGTTGGGGCTATTGTTGTTACTGTGGCGTTTCTCATGGCCTTGTACTTGTCCTTCCAAACGCTCTTATCAAAATTTGGAAAAGAGCCCCTTTTCTCGGCGATTTCCTCTGACTTTTTATGGGCTTCCTCGTCGATGAACTTCATCAGTTTTTCTGCAAGCTCTAGAGCTTGTTCAGAATTGTAGGGGATACCCAGCTTAATGAGCATGTCCGCAAAGCCCATAACGCCTAAACCTATCTTCCTATTCGCCTTTGTAACCCTCTCTATCTCCTTCAACGGATATTTGTTCGCGTCTATAACATTGTCTAAGAAGTGAACAGCGTTCCTAACAGTTTCCCTAAGCTTCTCCCAATTAATTTTCCCATCCTCAACCATGCGTGAGAGATTGATTGACCCCAGATTGCACGACTCATAAGGCAGAAGTGGCTGCTCGCCACATGGGTTAGTCGACTCTATTCTTCCAACTTCCGGCGTAGGATTATGCCTATTAATCTCGTCTATAAATACGACGCCGGGGTCTCCACTAGCCCAAGCAGACCTCGCTATTAAGTTCCAAACCTCCCTCGCCTTGAGCTTTCCCGTTCTCTCCTTGTTTCTCGGGTTTATCAGCCAATATTCGCCATCCTCCTCGAGAGTCCTCATAAACTCGTCGGTTACAGCAACTGATATGTTAAAGTTTGAAAGGAAGCCCGGCTGCTGCTTTGCAGTTATAAACTCCAGAATGTCCGGATGGTCCACCCGCAGAATTCCCATCATGGCACCCCGCCTTTTGCCACCAGCCTTGATAACCTCTGTGGCCACATCAAAAACCCGCATAAAACTAACAGGGCCGGAAGCCACGCCCTTGGTGGACATGACTATGTCGCCTTTAGGCCTAAGCCTTGAAAAGTCAAAGCCGACACCGCCGCCGCTTTTCTCGATTAAAGCCATGTTTTTAACGGCTTCAAAAATGCTGTCTAAAGAATCTTCAACAGGCAAGACGAAGCACGCAGAAAGTTGTCCAAGCTTTGTTCCAGCATTAAACAGCGTTGGCGAGTTCGGAAGGAACTCAAGCCTCGCCATCATTCTGTAGAAGATTTCCTCGCTTTCTTTTTGGTCTTCACCGTATATACGGTCGATTCTTGCAATGGCTTTTGCAACTCTCCTAAACATTTGAGCCGGGTCTTCAATTATGTTTCCAGCCTCATCCCTTCGCAGGTAACGCTTCCTCAAAACTTCAAGGGCGTTAACCGTCAACTTAGGCTCTTCAATTCCAAGCCTTTCCCTTAGCCGCCTTATTTCCTCCTTCTTATTCCTATAAGCTTGATACTCTGAAGCGACCTCCTCAAAACCGCTTTTCTTTAAAACCTCTATTACAACATCTTGGGCATCCTCAACCGATGGGATTTTCTCTATGAATCTTTCCTCTAAAAGGCTGACAACATCCCTCGTTAAGCGTTCAGCTTTTTCCCCATCTTCAAGCTTGACGGCTACAAAAGCCTTATGAATGGCATTTTTAATTCTCTCAGGGTTAAAGTCGACTATTCGGCCGTCTCTTTTCCTAATTTTTGTTATCGGCATAGTTTTTCAATCAAGATTGGATTAAACGCCAATATAAAGTTTGAAAAGTTTGGCCTACTCTTCCATCAATTTGTTGAATTTGCTGATTAAAAATTTGAAAATTTTATATACAGCCGTTGCCATTGTAGTGTTGAGCGTCATGGCTGATATCTGTCCAATATGCGGGCTACCCAAAGACTTGTGTGTCTGCGGCGAGATAGGCAAAGAACAGCAAAGAATTCGCATAAGATTTGAAACAAGAAAATTCGGCAGACCAACAACAATAGTTGAAGGCATAAACGATAAGGACACAGACCTTGGAAGCCTAGCCCAAAAACTGAAGAGCTTCTGTGCATGTGGAGGCACAGCCAAAAACGGGCAAATAATTCTCCAAGGAGACCACCGCGAAAAAGTCCGCCAATATCTAATAAAGCTTGGATATCCAGAAGAAAACATAGAAGTTCAATAGCCACGTTACGCCCAAAAGGTGTAAGCCCATGGGAATCCTACAGAATATGCGTGAAGTATTGAAGACTCTAAAACATAGAGGTCCATCAAAAATTTACTGTCCAAAATGTGGAAGCCCAAGAATCCACCTGTCAAGCAGCCTTGACTACTGGCTGACGCCCAAAAAGTATGTTTGCGAAGACTGCGGATATGTCGGTCCAATAGTTATGGAAATTGAAAAGGAAGAAAATGAAAGCTAGAAATGGGCTAGTCTGGCAATTCCAGGTTTAGCTGTCTCTTCAATGTCTTGTAACGGTTCCGCACTGTGACTTCGGTGACTCCAGCGGCTTCAGCAATGTCCTTTTGAGTTTTCTTCTCATTATTTTGCAAACATGCAATGTATAATGCCGCGGCAGCCAATCCCATAGGATCTTTTCCAGCGGCAGCGCGCTTCATTTTCGCTTCGCGCAGAATCTGTATGGCTAGCCCTTGTGTCTTACCAGAAATTCCCGTTTTTTCAGCAATTTTTGACACGTATGTTAATGGGTCTGCTATGGGCATCTGCACGCCAAGCTCGCGAAGCAGAAGCCTATAACAGCGAGCAACATCCTTCTTGTCCACTAGGCTGGCTTCTGCTATTTCCCTTAAAGTTCTCGGGGTTCCACTTCCGCGACAAGCAGCGTAAAGTGCAGCTGCGGCTATGGCTGCGATTGATCTTCCACGCACTAAGCCTTTGTCTAGGGCTTTGCGGTATATGACGGCTGCCTTCTCCTTTATGGGCGGTGGAATGTACACTTTGTCTGATAGGCGGTCAAGCTCAGCCATCGCCTGTGCCAAATTTCGGTCTATTGAGGAGTGCACTCTTGAGCGTATCTGCCATTTTCTTAGGCGCCACATTTGAAGTCTTGTTGAAAGTGGAAGCTTTCTCCCGAAGGCGTCGCGGTCAACTTGGCTTATAGCTGTTGACAATCCCTTATCGTGGACGGAGTAGGATGTTGGCACTCCAACACGGCTTCTTGAGGCTTTCTCCTCCTGTGTAAAAGCTCGCCACTCTGGTCCCTTGTCCATCATCTGCTCGTGAAGCACAAGTCCGCATTCTCCGCAAACGGTCTCGCCGGTATCATAATCGTGGATAAGGTTTACGCTGCCGCATTCTGGGCACTTGTCAACTAAGCGTTGACGGGTTCCTCCTTCTTTCCCGCTCATTTTCTCACTCTTCGATTTTTGCGTAGAACCGTCCCCTTTTCATTTCCCCATTATATAGGAGTAGAAGACGCCATCCGGCCCGCGTGTCTATCCAGATGAAATGTTTTAATATATAAATTTTACGGTTTAAGCTAAAATATCCCCTTCACAAATTTTGAATAAGGATACACGCTACTAATCAAACAGAAGTGTCCACATAAAATGTTAAAGCTTCCAGAAAAACTGCGAAAAACACTTGAGAAAACAGTAAAAGAAATGGCCGCTAACGAAATAGTTTCTGGAATAGGCATATTTGGAAGCTGGAGCCGAGGAGACGCCACCCTTTCAAGCGACGTTGACCTTCTAATCCTCAGCAATGAGCCGTTAGAAGACGAATATGTGGAAAGGATTTCAGTTGGCGACCTATTTTTAGACCTGAACTTTGTCCCCAAAAATTTAATTCAAGGCCCTATACATCCGAAACTTGACCAAAAACTCTATGAAGCCCAGATCTTGTATGACAGAGACTGGACTTTGACAAATACAAAACTTTCAATGGCTAAGTTTTATGGTTCGCCTGAAAGAATCGACATAAGAACACAAACGCATATAATAGAGTCGGACGTATACCTGAGCCGTGCCACATCAGCCCATGCAAAAGGCGACTATCTGAGTGCTCAGCTCTTCGCTATAGTTGCCATGGAAAATATCTTGCGGGTGCTGCTGGAAATAGCCCTTGAACCATTTTCAAACAGCCGATTCTTAGAGAAGTTGGAAATCGTAGCTGAAAGGCTTGGTATGCAAGAAATTTTTGATGCCTATCTTAAAATAGCCAAACTAAACGAAGTGAGCGTGATGGAGGCTGAAGAGAAACTGAAACTCTTTAAAACTGTTTGGGATGAAATGAGCTTCTTGGTTAAACGGAAACTTCAAACGCTAAAAAACGTGCATTTCAAAGTTAAAACAAGCATAAATTATTACTTCAATGCGGCGTTTATGCAGGGCACAATTTTGAGGGCGAACTCAATGATAAACTCTGAAAAGTTTGCCGAAACGGCGCATTACCTAACCAGCATATCCTTAAACCTCATTGAAAATTACGCTTGGCTAAAGGCCACAGCTGAAAGGCAGAAAATAGACTGCACAAGTCTAATACTCTCAATAGAGAAACTTGAGAGAGGCAATCTTAAACACTACCAAAACATCATAAAACTCCTAAACCTAACCGACACAGCCAATTTAAATAAGGCGGAGACAGCCCAAACCATCAAAAAAGTTAGGAGAAACATATTGAAGATAAGGCGGGAAAAGAAACATTTAATCAAAACACACATATCAAAGAGTTAAAAATAACATCACATGTCTGTGAAGCCCGGTGGTGTAGTGGACAAGCATAGCGGGCTTTGGACCCGCCGACGGGAGTTCGAATCTCCCCCGGGCTACCAAAATCCGAGATGTTACCAAAATGCAGTGTTTAATGTTATAGTTTTCTATGATTTGTTATGATCATGATTTGGTGCGGGGGGTGGGATTTGAACCCACGAACCCCTACGGGACAGCCGTTCTGCGAAACTTTTGGGATGTTTCCCCTCAGGGCTGCGCCTTTGGCCAGGCTTGGCAACCCCCGCATGCCACCGCTTTATTCCTTAATTTTTAGGTGAAATTAAAGTTTCCTTTTAGCGATTTCCGGGTTAACATAAAAAGAGAGGGAGGTTTTAGATTAGTCTGAAATCTTCTTTTATGGTTGTTAGTACCACGTGGGTGTTTGTTCTTTCTACGTAGGGCATCGCCAACAAGCGTTTTGCAAATTTGCTTAGTTCCTCTCGGTTTTTGAATTTGGCTACTACTATAGCGTCTATCAGTCCGGTCACATCATATACACAGCAGACGTTTGGAAGCTTTGCGATTTCGCTTTCAACCTCTAAAAGTCTCCCTTTTGAAACTGTTATTTCGACCACGACAGTTAAGGCGTAGCCGAGTTTCTCGTGGTCCATTAGGGCGGTATACCCCTTTATTATGCCCTTTTCCTCCAATTTTTTAACTCTTGATAGGGCTGTGCTTGTGGATATGTTGCACTGCTTGGCCAGCTGCCTTGAAGAAAGCCTCGCGTCAAAGGTTAGAGCCCTTAAGATTTTCATGTCTACATTGTTTAGTTCCTCCTCGTTTCTAACACGTTTTTTCTCCACTTTTTCCTTGGAGGGTGGCTTTTGAACATTTGTATCTTCCATTACGTATACGCTCCTTTATTTGTGCTACATTTGTACAACTAACTTGACTTTATATTTAACATTTGTTATCATTTTCTTTGAAAAGCCTTTTATATGTATTACCAAAATCTTTTTTGTTGTAAAATTATCTAGAGGTTTGGCGTAATGAGAAATTCGTTACGACGAATGTTTCAGAACCAGAATGTCGAGTTGTGCTTTAAGCTTATGAAGAACGCTGACCATGTCTTGTTGCATTTTACAGACTTGCTTGGCTTTTTTAAGGGCAGAACAATTCCTGTAGATGAGGTGGAAAATGCCATAGTTGAGGGTGTAGGCTTTGATGGCTCATCGTTAATTGGTGGAGTTGGCATAGAAGAAAGCGACATGCTCATGAAGCCCGACATCACTACCTTCACGGTTTGCCCATACTATTTCTATGATAAAAGCGTTGTGAGCTTCGTCTGCAACTTGTACACGCCGGAGGGCAAGCGCTTTGAAGGCGACCCAAGATATATCTGCCAAAAAACCCTTGAAAAATTATTGGCTGAGGGATATGAGCCAACAGCAGCTGCGGAGCTGGAATTTTATCTTGTGCGAAAAACTGTTGATGGTGGCTTTCAGCCTGTTGAAAATCACCTCATAGATAAGCAGCGCTATTTTGACATAGCACCGGGTAGGGATGTTACTGAAGCCTTCCGAATGGAGTTAACCAATGCGCTTTTCACTATGGGCATAGCCGTTGAGAGGCAGCACCATGAGGTCGGCGCAGCCCAAAATGAAATAACCTTCAAGTACTCTGACCCTGTGACTACCGCAGACAATATTATGCGTTATAAGTTTGCAGCTAAGGCTGTTGCCGATAGAAAATACGGTTGGATAGCAACTTTCATGCCAAAACCATGGTTTGGAAAGCCCGGGAATGGAATGCACGTTCACCTTGGTCTTTTCGACCCGAAAACTGGAAGAAATGTTTTCTATGATAAAGATGGTTATGCCCACTTATCCCAGAAGTGCCGCTATTTTATAGGTGGAATTCTTGAACATGCAAGGGCTTTATGCGCAGTTGTGGCGCCTACGGTGAACAGTTATAAGAGGCTTGTACCGGGTTATGAAGCTCCAGTTTACATCACTTGGAGCCGGAAAAACCGTTCAGCCTTGATAAGGGTGCCAGAATACTTCCCTGGAAAGGAAAATGAAGCCAGAATAGAGTTCCGTTGTCCAGACCCGCTCTGCAATCCTTACTTGGCTTATGCTGCAATTTTTGAGGCTGGTTTAGATGGCATTAAAAGGAAGATAGAGCCAGGCGACGCTGTTGATGTGAACGTTTACCATTTGAGCGAGACAAAACGAAGAGAGCTTGGCATAGAAGTTCTGCCTGGTTCGCTTAAAGAAGCCTTAGAGGAGTTAAAGAGCGACGACGTTTGCATAAGGGCTCTGGGTAAAGAAAACTCCGAGAAGTATTTGGAGCTTAAAATGCGAGAGTGGCACGAATACGAGCCCCACATGCCTAAAGATGATAAAGGCGCAATTACACTTTGGGAGTTGCAAAAGTACATCTACGCCTAACAAACTTTAAATTGCCATTTTCTTTCATGTTCAAAGCCATATGAGCGTGTGTGTACTTGAAATATGATGCCATACTTGTATTGGACTTTGGGGGGCAATACTGCCACCTTATAGGGAGGCGTGTTAGGGAAAATGGTGTATACTCAGAAATAGTCCCCCATGACATAAAGATTGAGGAAATAAGGCTTGTAGGCGAAAAGTTTAACGTTAAGGGGTTAATTCTGTCGGGCGGTCCCGCAAGCGTTTTTGACGTTGATGCGCCAAAGCCTGACAAACGCATTTTTGATTTGGGGCTGCCAATTCTGGGCTTGTGTTATGGGCATCAGCTTATAGCTCAAATTTTCGGTGGAAAAGTTGGACCAGCCAAGCGGAAAGAGTTCGGCTTAACCTATGTCACAATAGACAAACCGGTTGATGTTTTGAAAGGCTTAAACCGAAAAGAGCGCGTTTGGATGAGCCATAGTGACACGGTGTTTTCTGTTTCTCAAGAGTTTGACGTTCTAGCCCATACACAAGATTGCCCTGTTGCCGCATTCAAGCACAAAACCAAACCAATTTACGGCTTACAGTGGCATCCAGAAGTGATGCACACAGCAAATGGCGCCAAAATGCTGCGCAACTTTATCTTCGAAGTGTGCAGCTGTGTTGCTAACTGGAAAATGGAAAACGTCATAGACAAGATGGTTGAAGAGGTTAAGCGAGAGGTTGGCAACGGTAAAGCCATAATAGCTCTAAGCGGGGGCATAGACTCCAGCGTAGCCACAACCATAGCAGCCAAGGCGTTAGGCGAAAAACTAACCGCAGTCTTTGTCGACCATGGATTCATGAGAGAAAACGAACCAGAATTTGTTAGGAACACTTTTCAAAAACTTAAAATAAACCTAGTTATCGTGAATGCGAAGGAAAGATTTTTTGAAAGGCTTAAAGGCGTAACAGACCCGGAAATGAAGAGGAAGGTTATAGGCGAAGAGTTCATCAGAGTTTTTGAAGAAATTGCAGAGAGGGTTGGTGCAGAACACCTCATTCAAGGAACCATTTACCCGGATAGAATTGAATCTGGATTCAGGAGGTTTTCAGACAAAATTAAGACGCATCATAATGTTGCTGGGCTTCCAACAAAAATTAAATTTAAGAAAATTGTTGAGCCTCTAAGGGACTTATACAAAGATGAGGTTCGCAAAGTCGCCCAAATTATTGGATTACCGAAAGAGATAGTGTTTAGGCAGCCTTTTCCAGGTCCAGGACTGGCGGTGCGGGTTGTGGGCGAAGTAACCAAGGAAAAGGTTGAGATTGTTAGGAAGGCGGACAGAATTGTTAGGGAAGAAATCGAGAAAAGCGGCTTAAAAGAGAAACTGTGGCAGTATTTTGCAGTTTTAACGAACACTGAAGCCACGGGTGTTAAGGGCGACGCCAGAGCGTACGGTTATGTTGCAGCCATAAGGGCTGTGGAAAGTCGTGAGGCTATGACGGCGAGTTTTGCAAGAATTCCCTACAAGATTTTGGAGAAAATATCCACGAGAATAACCGGCGAAATACCGGAAGTTGTCAGAGTTGTTTATGACATCACTCATAAGCCGCCTGCAACTATAGAATGGGAATAGCGTTAAACCATCGGCTTAGCCATCAAATCCTCAACTTTCGCCCTTTTCAACAAATTGATGTGTTTAACAAGCTCATTAACTACTGCTTCCAAAACTTGTTTACCCTTATCCGCCAGGGCGGTTGTTGACTTACCGAAAACCCCCGAGCTTGTGCGGTCCACAGTGTCTAAAGGAAGTATTATGCCTTCAGCCTCTGCAACGTGTCCCCGCACTTCCTCATCTACAGCACGATCCATGTTTACAAGATGCGGATGCAAAGCCAAATTCACAGAAGTCTCTTCAGCACCAGCGTGTCCCCGCTCTTCTGGCTTGAATATGTCCGGCAAAAGTTTTCCAGCAGCCGGCCACCACTGAAAAACTGATATGAAAATTCCCCTTTCCCGTAGCTCTCTGGCCAGCTCTGTTAGGGCGTTTAGGTTTCCGCCATGCCCATTAACAATGACAATTTTCTTCACACCATAATAGTTTAGGGATAGGCAAACATCCCTAACATAGGCTTTTAGGGTTTTAGGCGAAACATGAATTGTGCCCCAAAATTGTCTGTGGTGGTGGCTCACGCCAAAGGGAATGACCTGCAAACAAAGGGCATTTGTGCGTTTGGCGGCCTCTTCAGCTATTGCCTTAGCGATAAAATGATCTGTTCCCAAGGGATTTTGTGGGCCATGCTGCTCATTGGAGCCGACTGGAACAATAACGATGTCATTTCTGCTAAAATATTCTTTTGCCTCCACCCAACTCATTTCATGAAGTAGGACTTTCATGAGCTGTCCTCCATCTTCACGAAACTGTTTTATTCCTAAGGAATTTGAATATAAGCTTGCGCATAAAACGGTGAAGCTCCATTGAAGGCATTAATTCTGGCCGGGGGATTTGCAACCAGACTTAGACCACTAAGCTGTACAAGACCCAAAATTCTATTCCCAGTTCTTAACAAGCCGCTTTTAGAGTGGACCCTTGAAAGCCTCTCAAAAAGCGGAATAAGAGAGGCAATATTGGCGGTTAATCATCAAACAGCCTTCCACATAAAAAACTCCAAATTTTCCAAGGGCACAGTGAAAATCACCTACTCATACGACCCTCCAAAAAGGCCCCTCGGAACCGGCGGCGCAATAAAGCATGCTGAAGAACTCCTAGGAGACGACAATTTCTTGGTGGTAAATGGCGACATCTTCACCAACATAAACTACGCCGAAATAATCAAAAGACATGAGAAAGAAGATGCCACCGCAACCATAGCCCTATGCACAGTTAAAGATCCAAGCCGGTACGGAGTTGCAGAACTCGATTATAATGGTAGAATAAAAAAGTTTATCGAGAAACCGCAGCCAGAAGAATCTCCGTCAAACCTCATAAATGCTGGGATATACGTTCTCAGCCACGAAATTTTCAAATACGTCCAGACTGGAAGAAAGGTTTCTCTTGAACGTGAAGTGTTCCCAAAATTGGCGGAAGAAGGCAAGCTTTTTGGTTTCACGTTCAATGGCTTGTGGACGGATATTGGCAAAGCCGAGGACTATTTGGAAGTAAACAAAACTCTATTAGATAATCTTCGTGGAAAGCTAAAAAATGTGATAAAAAGTGGTGGGCAGATAAATGAGCCGGTATTCTGCGATGAAAGCGTTACCATCGAAGAGTATTCAACAATTGGACCATACACGGTTCTCGGGAAAAATGTTAATGTTGGAAGAAAGGTTCACATAAGAAACTCCATAGTATTTCCAGGAGTCTCCATTTCAGATGATTCTTTTATAAATGGAGCTATAATTGGCGAAAACGCCATTATCGGTAGAGGGGTTAAAATTAGCGGTAACTGTGTTATAGGCGACTGTGCAGTTATAGGGGATAACGTCTCATTGGCGGAAGGGGTTTCAATATGTCCAGCGAAAGAAGTTTACCGGGACGTGTCAGAGGCTAAGTGCATTATTTAATGGTGGTGAGCTATGCTAAGCCAAAGGAGACTATTTGGAACTAATGGAATCCGCGGGCTCGTTAACAAAGAGTTAACGCCAGAGCTTGCAATAACTATTGGAAGTGCAATAGGCACATACTTCAATTGTGGGGATTTGCTTGTTGGGTATGATGCCAGAACAAGCAGCCCTATGCTTGCAAAAGCCATAATATCGGGTTTAAATGCTACTGGCTGCAATGTGCTGTTTGCTGGAATGGCGCCTACACCAGCATTGCAATATGCTGTTAAAAAGCACAAGCTTGACGGTGGGGTAATCATAACAGCTTCCCATAACCCGCCAGAATATAACGGGATAAAAGTTGTATGGAATGATGGAATAGAAATTGCACGGGAACAAGAAATCGAAATTGAAAACATATTCTTTGACCATAAGATTCGCCTTGTAGGATGGGACAAAATAGGCGACTTGCAAACGCTCACTGGAATTATTGAAGAATACATTGAAGCCATAAAGGGGCATGTGGACACAGCCAAAATAGCCAGCAAAAACTATCATGTTGTCGTTGACGCTGCAAACAGCGTTGCAGCTCTAGCGGTTCCCAAACTTCTTAGGGAACTTGGCTGTCGCGTCACAACCATAAACGCAAACATTGATGGAACATTCCCGGCT
The DNA here is from genome assembly GCA_038883715.1 of Bathyarchaeia archaeon. Taxonomy (GTDB): domain Archaea; phylum Thermoproteota; class Bathyarchaeia; order Bathyarchaeales; family Bathycorpusculaceae; genus JAGTQI01. The sequence goes on along the minus strand of JAVZLS010000004.1, from coordinate 11,347 downwards.
AGACCGCCTGAACCGCGACCAGAAAACCTTGGAGATTTAGCCTCAACAGTCAAGGCTGTGGGTGCTGACCTAGGCGTCGCCTTTGATGGTGACGCTGACCGCTCAATCTTCATTGACGAGAAAGGGGAAATCCACTGGGGCGACAAAACCTTCGCCCTCGTTGAAAAACACTTTCTGCTAAAAAATCGGGGCGAAAAAATTGTCTCGCCCATAAGTTCATCAACTTTGGTAAAGGATATCGCCGACGCTTACGGTGGGGAAATTGTCTGGACAAAAGTTGGAAGCGTCATAGTCTCTCATACAATGAAAAAATTAGGGGCAAAACTTGGCGGGGAGGAAAACGGCGGAATCTTTTACGGGCCTCACCAGCCAGTCAGGGATGGCGCAATGGCCACAGCCCTAATTTTGGGTATAATGGCTGAAACTGGCAAAAAGCTTTCAAGCCTTCTCGCAGAACTGCCCAGATACTTTATCGAGAAGGGCAAGGTTGAATGCCCCGAACAGCTCAAAGAAAAAGTTTTAGAAAAACTCATCGAACAAACAAAGGGGCTAAACATAAACACCATCGACGGCGTCAAGATCTGGTTTGATGATAAAAGCTCCATACTTGTCAGACCAAGCGGAACAGAACCACTATACAGGCTTTATGCAGAAGCGAAAACGAAGAAGAAAGCCCTAAAGCTTGTCCAAGACTTCAGTTTAAAACTTAAAAAGATAATCGACAACTTAAAAGTCTAAACCAGCATATGTACTTCTGCAACTCGGAGAAACCGGAATGCTATCAACAAAATCCATAGAAACCAAAACTTCGGAACAGCGAGGCGAAAGGGCAGTTAGCATAGTGGATTGTGGACGTTTAGGCCTCCTTCATGCCTGTCTTTTTGCCGAGGCTGGCTTTAAGGTTATATGCGTCGACAGCGACCAAGCCACTGTAGAGCGTATACAAAAAGGCAAAGTTCCATTTTTGAAGCATGAAGTGGAGCCGGTCTTCCGGAAAAATTTGGCGAGTGGAAGGCTAAAAGCTACTAATGATTTGAAAGCCGCATTAGCCCAAAGTAACGTCATATTGGTTACCACTCCCGTTGTTGTAGATGATAAAGGTAAGGTAGATTATTCCCCTCTAGAAAAAACTCTAAAGTCCATAGGCTCATGCCTTCGAAAAGAAACATTAATTATCGTCACAAGTGTTGTTGGAATAGGCATAACGGAGGAAATGCTCAGAGAAGTTCTGGAAAGCTCCTCTGGATTTAGGGCTGGTTCAGACTTTTACTTGGCTTACAGCCCGATCCTTTTTCCGGAAAGACAGACGCTTAAGGGGCTGTCAAGCTGTAGACGGATTGTTGCTGCATCAGATGGGGCTAGTTTGGAGATGGCATTAAACGTCATAAAATCGATAACAAGCACTGAGGTCGTCCCAGTTCAAGACTTGAAGATAGCGGAGACCGCCGCACTTTTTGAAGCCGCCTTCCAAAATGTTAACTCTGCACTGGCTACCGAGTTTGCTCTTCTCTGCGAGAAGCTTGGCGTAGACTACTTCGTGGCTCGCAACTTTTTTGGCTCTATTGCTGGCACACATATGCAATTGACATCAACAAATGAGGCACTTAAAATATTGCTGGAAGAAGCTGAAAACCTTAACGTGAAACTCCGCGTTCCAGAAACAGCCATAGAATTAGACGAGGAAGTTTTAAGGCATGAAGTTGAGCTGGTTCGAGACGCACTTAAAAACTGCGGAAAACCATTACGAAGAGCAAAAATAGCACTGCTTGGAATTTCCCAAACACCAAACACCGCAGATACTCCAAAGAACTCTGCAAAGAAACTTGTTGATATGCTGGCGAATAAAGGGGCAAAATTAACACTTTACGACCCCTACATATCTTGGAAAGCCATAACAGACCTAGAGCATGCACAAATTAAAAAAAGCTTAATCGAAGCTGTTGAAGGCGCAGACTGCATAGTGATACTGGCAGCACACGAGCAACTTAAACGGCTAAATTTAAGAAAGCTCAGGCTTTTAGCAAAAATGCCAGCGGCAATCGTTGACCTTGAAGGCGTTTTGGATCCCTTAAAAGTTGAGGCTGAGGGCTTTATATATCGTGGTTTTGGAAGGGGGGTTTGGAAGAAATGAAAAAACTTGGAGTTGCCGTCATAGGAACAGGGTTCTGGGGCAAAAATCACGCAAGAGTTTTTACCGAACTGGAGGAAACAGAGCTTCTGGCCGTTTGCGACATTGATACTGAAAGAGCAAAGGCCGTCGCCAAACAATTTGGCGTTAAGGTTTATTCTAACGCGATAAGGATGCTGAAGAGAAAAGATATCGAGGCTGTCAGTGTCTGTACATGGTCAACAAGCCTCGCAAAAGAGGCTTTAAAGGCGCTAAAGGCTGGAAAGCATGTTTTGGTTGAGAAGCCTATGGCTGCCAACTCAAAACAGGCGGAAACTTTGCTGAAAACAGCGGAAAGGGAAGGCTTACACCTTTCTGTTGGCTTTTTAATGCGTTTTATTCCTGGGCTTCAGTACATTAAAAAGGCTATTGAAAGCCAAGATATAGGCGAACTTGTTTGCGCCACCGCAAAAAGAGTTTCAGAGTGGCCTGAAAGAGTGGGAGACATTGGGGTGGTGAAAGACTTGGCCATTCATGACATTGACGTGATGCGCTACTTGTTTAGCAATGACCCAGTGGCGGTTTATGCAAAAACCGGGAATATGAGACATAGGAAGTTTGAGGATTACGCCCACATAATGCTGACTTTCGAACATGGGAAAAACGCCTTCATAGAGGCAAATTGGCTAACCCCCTACAAAACAAGAGTACTTGTGGTGACCGGAAGCAAGGCCATAGCAAAACTAGACTACATTACACAAGAGCTGACCATAGAAACAGCGGAGAAAACTGTCCAGCCAAGAATCCCGTGGCAAGAGCCCCTAAAACTTGAACTTCAACACTTTGCAAGATGTATCTTGGGAAAGGAAAAACCATTCATAACTGGCTGGGATGGCTTAAAGGCTTTAAAAATTGCTGAGGCTGCACTTAAATCGTCCAGAACAGGCAGACTTGTTAGGCTTAAGTAGGCTCTATTTCCCTTTTAGGTTAAAAGGTCTACCTTCAAAGAGAATCTTCTCTGGGATCTTTTCCCTCCATTTTTTGAGGAAGGGTAAGTCCTCATTTTCTTTGCGCAGTTCATCCGGAAGCATTTCGGGTATTTCATCACGGATTGGATACCATCTTAGGCATTTTGGACAAATAATTAAGCCTTCAACAATTTCATCCTTTTCCTCAAAAACATAAAGCTCCAGCGGATAGTGCTTGTCGATGGGACACGCGAGAATTTCCATCAATTTCCTTTTAATTCTTCTTCCCCCCTTAACCAGAATTTACATGTCTTGTATTTAAAAGCGTTTAACCGCCTTTAAGATTGTGGCGTACATGCGTGGCTTGTTGTTTTGATGTCCAAGACAATTTGGTACCAGTTTGGACCAGTTGTGCGAATAATTCTGCCAAAGGGGATTTCAAACTTCACCCCTAACTCTTCAAGTCTTTTTGAAACCTTAACCTTAACCTTTTCAACAGCGTTTTCCTCCTTTGCAGCGTGTTCAAAATCGTAATAGTGTATCCATCCTTTTCCATCTTTCAGGGCTAAGAGGGCGTAGGGCAAATACTCAAAGGCTTTCTCCGGCAGCGGCATCAAAACCCTATCAGCTATGTTGTGAAGCATTTTTTGGACGATTTCTTTTGCGTCTCCCTCTACTGGAATAACCCTTCCAAAGGCCCTATTTAGCCTAACATTTTCTTTCACGTATTGAATGGCTATGGGGTTTATGTCTATTGAATAAATTTTTGAGGCGTTTGAGTGTCTGGCAATAATCAGCGAGAAGCATCCCACTCCGGCAAACATGTTCACGATAGTTTCTCCATACTTAACAAGTTTGGCAACTCGCATTCTTTCATAAAAAAGTCTGGGAGAAAAATAGCACTTTTCCACATCCACCGAAAAAAGACATCCAGACTCCTTATGAATGGTCGTTGTCCTTTTTTCTCCAGCTATATGCTCCAATTTTCGGAGCCTATAATCTCCATGAACTGGGCCTATCTGCGCCAAAACGGTCTTAACATTTTTATGAACTTTCATAATGGTCTCGGCGATGATTTGGCTATATTTTCTGGATTTTTCAGTTAGACGTATTATGACTATGTCTCCGACAATGTCGTAGGAGTTGTAGATGTTGGATAATTCCTCCGGCGGAATAATTTTGGACAGAAGGGTCTTTAAACGCTTTTTCATTGCTAGTCCTCGCTACGATAATAGTGGTATTGGAAATGCTTAAAAGCAAAAACCCCTCTGTAATGGGAAGGGTGGCGCATTATGGAGAAAATAACAACAGGAATCGTTTACGAGTGCCTACGTTGTGGAGCAAAGGTTTCTACGGAGGAGCTTGAACTTCGTGGCGGAGAAATAAAATGCACAGTGTGCGGCTACCGCGTTTTGAAAAAGATTAGGCCGCCTGTTGTTAAGCGTGTCCAAGCCAGATAGTGTTCAATAGGCTATTTTAAGCACGTGGTTCGAAGGCTTAAGCTCTTTTAATGTGGTTCAGTTTAGAACAGTTCTCTTTCTCCTATTTTGCGGAGGGCTCTTCCTCGAAGCTTTATTGCTGGTCCAACAACTTCTTCCGGCTGTTTTTCAGTTGTTTTTCTTTTGACGGTTTCTCCGCATATTCCTCTCGGAAGAAGTCTTCTTTTTGTGCAGAGGGCATACGAGCAGTTTGCCACGTTGCAGATGTCCTCAGTCCAGCGGCACCAGACTCCGTTTCGGCGGTAAACCGCGGCATTTTTGCCACACTTGAAGAGTTCACATGTGGGAGAACACATCTTTACCTGCGCCAATGTGGATTCAACCTTTCCAGTTATTCTAAAATTTTAGTTTTCTAGCTCTTTTCTTGTGATATGTTCCGCAACATTTTGATATAAAGTTTTTCCCGTAAGACTCAATATTCAAACTTCAACTTGAAACTTTGCTGGTTTTAAGCCGTTTTCTTCTAACAATCTCTATTATTGCAACCAGCACCATCGTGGCAAGAATTAATATGGTCATGGCAAACTGGACTGTGTCAATCAACAAGCCTGCCAAAACAACATACTTCCCTATTTTAACCAAAATCGGGTTTGAATAATCCCTCTTCTCACCAATATACGTTGTAAGCGTAGCGTCTGGCGAGTCCCAGTTTGTCAAATAAACTTTTATCGTCAATGTTTCACCAATTTCTCTAAAACTGGCAATGCCATCCGTCCCTGTGACTCTTGAATTTATTTTGGCACCGCCTCTTTCCAGGGTTACGTTTGCATTTGGAATCGGCTGCCCAAAGTAGTCAACAACTTTTACGCATATGGGTAGGTTGTAAAGGGCGCAGCGAATGGTCACTGTTCTGTTATTAAATAATTCAATAGTTGTCTCATTTAGCTGTATTGCGTCCGAGTAAATTTTGAGATAATATTTCCCAAAAAGGCAGTTGAAAGTTGCGTTACCATTATTGTCTGTACGGTTAGTGTAGTGTAGTCCTCCCATCAGCTCTTGCAGCTTCACCAAAGCATTTTCTATTGGTTTACCTTCCCAGTCGGTTACGCTGACATATAAAACTCTTTCCGGGCAAAATATTGTTATATCTTTCCATGCGCAAGGTTCTAAATTGGCAAATGTGGTTTGGTAAAAAATCTGCTCGTAACGTGAGGCGTTCATTTTGTAGGAGGCATTTAATAAGAAAGAGTGCTGTTTTGCGGTCCCCGTTATGTCCGTTTGGAATGAGACTGTTTCATTGGCAGCTTTTCTTCCGTCAAGGTCTGTTGTGAAATTATAGTAAAGCCTTATAGACACAAATGGAATTTTTACTCCTCGAGCGCTGACCACCGTTATGTTTAGGTTTGTAAGCTGACATGTGAAGTTCAGCGTTAGGCTTTCGTTTTCTATGCTGAATGTTAAGGCTTGGCCAACTTTGACTTTTTTGAAGTAAGCTGTGGCGTTGTATTCGCCCCTTTCCAGCTGTTTGGTTGCGACGCCGCTTCTATTACTTGTGACGTTGTAGGTTTCGTTTGCCCACTTATCATATATTCTTACGAGAACGTCGGGCACCGGTTCATCGGCAAGGTTGCGTGGCACAATTTCCGTCTTAAAACCTGGAACCGCAAATGTTTGTGTGTCATTTACTGCTTTCACCTTTACCTTTGGCGTAATAGTAACGCTATAGTTTCCAATGAGCATTTTTATTGGTACAGGCCAACTCGCGTCGACCACACCATCTGTGACATTCCATGGAAACTCGTCGATTTTTTCACCTTTTTCTGATTTTATTGTAATGTTAACCTTGTCAAGTGATGAGTAGCCAACAGCCCAAATCTTCATCATGTCATTTCTATGATATTCCGCGAGGTCTGTCAACCCTATGAAAAACGTGTCGGACGCCAATGTTCCATTAAAGCTAACCGTGTATGTTCCAGTATAGTTTGTGTGAGCATTTCCAAACGGATATACGATTGTTGCATTTCCAATTCCCGTATCCGTCGTGTTTGAAAGTTGGATGTTCCTTGAGTATATCTCGTTAGCAGGTGTTTTCACTGTTATGTTTGCGGAGTAAACCATGTTTGCTTTTCCTCCGGTTATGCTTATTGAAATGTTAACCGTTGCGTTTTGTTGTAGTTGTCTTGGATATTCGGGCTTGCTGACTTTGAGGATATAGGCAGTTTCAATAACGAACCAGGAAGTGTCGGCGATGTTTGCAGTTTTGTCCAGTAATGTCAGCGTATAATTTCCGCTGGGAAGGGCTGGAACTGTGAATGAGGCGCTCACATTATTTCCGAATGCTGTTCCGTTCACCACTAGGGTGTTATTAAACAGGATTTGGTACCACCCGTCTGTTGTGTTTATTGTTCCAGTAATGTGAACTGTTTCTCCAACTTTTCCTCGATGGGTTGTAGGCGTAACGGAAGTAATTTTTACGTCAACCGCATTTACGCGTGGAGAAATTATTTGCGCGAAAATTGTTAAGGTTAACAAGGCTATCAGCGTGATTATAGTAGTCTTCTTTTTCAAGCTGCTACTCTCCAACGCTCCAAAGTTTACTGGTGATGTGAAACATTTACTATGAAGGGAACATTTTAAACTTTACCTTTTAAAGGCAATCCCTTTAAGCAGTTATTGTTTAAAGTTTAGCGCATGTGAGGGTTTCTATGATTAGCGAAATACTGGCTCTCGTTGGGAAACATGAGAATTGGCGCGGGAAAGAATGCCTAAACCTTATCCCATCAGAGAACGTCATGAGCCCAGCAGTGCGTGCTCTCCTCAGCTCTGAGCTTGGTCACCGCTACACCGCCCGGAACCGCTTTTACATGGGCACAAAATTCATGGATGAAATTGAGCAGTTCGGCGAGGAATTGGCGAAAGACATTTTTGGGGCTGAAACCGCTGATTTGCGTCCGATTTCTGGGCATATTGCCGACATGATTTTTGCTGCTTGTTTTTCCAAGCCGGGCGACACGCTTATGTGTGTCTCGCCAGAGGATGGAGGCTACCCCGGATTATGGCAAGACGGGTTAGCCGGTCTTTTAGGTTTAAGAGTAGTTCCATTTCCCTTTGTTAAGGATGCCATGAACATTGATGTTGAGAAAGCCAAAGAAACCATTAGGCTTGTAAAGCCAAAGCTTCTGATTTTCGGTGCAAGCCTCATAACGTTCCCCCATCCTCTTAAAGAGTTAGCTGATGCTGCTCGTGAAATTGGTGCATGTGTTGGTTTTGACGGCTCCCATGTTTTGGGACTTATTGCAGGGAAACAATTTCAAGACCCGTTGGGAGAAGGCGCATATGCATTATTTGGTTCTACGCACAAATCCTTCTTTGGACCTCAAGGCGGCATAATTCTGGCTGATAAAAAGCGTGGTGAAGCGATGAAGGCTAAGATTTATCCTAGGTTTGTGGACAACGCCCACTGGAACCGCATTGCAGCATTAACTTTGGCTCTTGCTGAAATGAAGGAGTTTGGCAGAGAATATGCCGAACAAGTCGTCCGCAATGCAAAAGCTTTAGCCAAAAACTTGCACGCGTATGGTTTCCCAGTTAAATACTCCCATTTAGGCTTTACCCAGTCTCACCAAGTTATCCTAGACTATGGAAATTATGAGCGGGGTAGAGAGATAGCCGAAAAACTTCAGCGGGCGAATATAATCGTCGACTGCGTAATAAGGCTTGGAACATGCGAAGTTACAAGGCGTGGAATGAAGGAAGAGGAAATGGCGAAAATAGCCGAGCTTATTAAAAGGACAGTTTTTGACAGAGAAAATCCAAAGATAATTAGGCGCGAGGTCGTAAAATTATGCTCGGAATTTCAAAGCATTGAATACTGTTTTAAGCGGTGAGAAAGGCACTTTTATAAAATCGTCCAAGTTTTTAACATGTGGAAAAGCCTTCATGTGGCGTCGGCTATGAGCCTTGTTCCAGAAGCGCTAATTGAAGCATTAAAGAAACATAAATACCATATTGTTGGTAGGCATTCGGCCGTCAAAAGGTGTAGGTGGCTCTATGAAAGCCTCGTCCATGATAGGCCATGTTATAAGCAGAAGTTTTACGGGATAAAATCCCACCAGTGCATTCAGATGACTCCAGCACTTTTCTACTGCACGCAGAGATGCCTTTTCTGCTGGAGAGCCCAGAGCGGAGACCTCCAGATTACATGGGAAGAAACCAAACTGCCAAAATGGGATTCCCCAGAAGAAATTGTTGAGGGAAGCATAAAAGCACAACTTGAAATCTTAAGCGGGTATAAGGGCAACCCTAAGGCGAATCCTCAAAAGTTTAAGGAAGCCTTAAGACCAAGGCACACGGCGATAAGCCTAACTGGCGAACCAACTTTATATGAGCCTATAGGCGAGCTTTTAGACGCCTTTCATAGGAGAGGTTTCACCACTTTTCTGGTGTCCAATGGCACGGTTCCATCTGCATTGGCTAAAATAAGTCATGAGCCAACGCAGCTCTACATTTCTGTCTGCGCTCCGAACAGGGAGATTCATCGAAAAGTTTGCCGTCCAATATCAGCGGATGCTTGGGAAAAGCTTAACGAAACTCTGGAGCTTCTCCAAAGTTTCAGTTGCCCAACAGTGATTCGGATAACCGCTGTGCGCGGCTTAAATATGAGGAATGTCGAGGAATATGCCAAACTAATAGAGAAGGCTAACCCCACATATGTTGAGCCTAAAGCCTACATGCACGTTGGTTTTTCAAGGCTGCGGTTGGGTTACGAGAGCATGCCCAGCCACAAGGAAATACGTGAATTTGCACTACAGCTTGCAAGCGCCACTGGCTACAAGGTTATTGACGAGTCTGAAGAAAGCCGTGTAGTGTTGTTGAGCAAGCTTGAAAAGCCAATAAAGTTTTCACCGGGTTAAAGGCTTCCCGTACTCGGCTTGTCGGAGTAAAAGTTAAATAACTCGCTTTTCATTCATTGGTGTTCAAAATCGCTTTCATTGAGGTGCAACCTATGGTTAGTGAAGGAAAAGGCAGATTATTCAGGCGGAAGGATGGCAAATTCCTAATATATTTGCCGAAGGACTTGGCTGAAGACAGCATGTTCCCCTTCAAAGGCTCAGACTCGATATTCGTAAAAGTAAGTTTCAAAATCGGAGACGACAAGCTACTTATTGAGCGTTGGCCAGAACAGCAAGAAAAACAGCAGCAAAGCAGCTAAAAGCAAAGCGCTCAAAATTTCGCCGCCAACCTCCAAACTTTTTGACAACGATAAAATAGTAGTTTCCCTCTATTTTATAGAAATGCCGAGATAGAAGTGTTGGAGCATATGTCCTCTTTGAAAACTGTTTTAAAACAGATAAGAAAGGAGCTTAAGGGTAAAGAGAAAATTCGAGACAAAGCCCAAGCTGACATGAGAAAATTGACTAGCATTTCTAAGCAGGCGATACTTTTTATTCACCAAAAAAGGCTTAAAGAGGCTAGGAGGCTTCTTGAAAAGGCTAAGGAGATAATTTCTAGGCTTAGTGTAATTGCAAAGGAGCATCCAGACATAATTCACAGTGGCTTATATGACATTGCTCTTCAAGAGTACGCTGAGGCAAACATATTTCTCACACTGATTGAGGAGGAGCGATTTATCACGCCCACGGAAATAAACGTGCCTTCCATAGATTATGTTCTTGGTCTTGCAGACGTTATTGGCGAGTATAGGCGTTTGGCTTTGGATGCTCTACGGGAGGGTGATGCGAGGAAAAGCGAGCAGTGCTTAAAAGTGATGGATGAGATTTATACGGAGCTTATGGCTATGGATGAAGCCTACATGCTCGTTCCTGGGCTTCGAAGAAAATGCGATGTTGCAAGGAAAATTATTGAAACCACAAGGGGCGACGTAACCCACGAAGTGCGAAGGCAATCCCTTGAAAAGTACATGAAACGTTTTGAAAGGTTGGAAAGACGCTTTGAGGCTCTTGAAAAAGGAAGATAGATGAGCCTATCCAATTTGAAGTCCCGCTTTTCAATTGAGAAGGCACGCAAGGTGCAACTCCAACTTTCAAAACATATCATTTTTGAGGATAAGCTGCCAAAAGAAATCCGATATGTGGCAGGCGTCGATGTTGCCTACGCTGGAAACCTAGCTGTAAGCGCTGCTGTTGTTCTAGATTATGAAAGTTTAAAACTTGTTGAGGCTCAAACAGCCGCTCGCAAAGTTTCTTTTCCGTATGTTCCAACGCTTCTTTCATTTAGGGAATTACCGCCTACACTTATATGCATTAAAAAGTTGAAAATTCATCCTGACGTTTTCTTGGTTGACGGGCAAGGCTCTGCGCATCCGTACCGATGTGGTTTTGCAAGCCATTTGGGCGTCGTTATGGATAAGCCGACTATAGGTGTTGCGAAGAGCAAGCTTGTCGGCGAAGTTGAGCCCTTCGGTGAAAGGGATTTTGCTTATCTTTGGCATGAGGGTGAGATTGTTGGAGCTGCGCTAAAAACCTCTGCAGGGAAAGTTCTTTATGTTAGTGTTGGACATATGGTTTCGCTTGAAACAGCCATAAAGATTGTTAGGCACTGCATGCGCTACAGTGGCATCCCAGAACCATTGAGAATGGCGCATGAAATAGCAACAGCTGAGCGAAACAAAATTCGCCCCTAAACATCCAAGTGATTGTAAAGTGTAATATCCTTGAAAGGTGTAAAATAGGTGAATAGTATTAAGCCGACAGCGGATGCGTGAAAGTTTGCTTCATCCGAAAATAAAGGCCATAACAGAGAAAATTCGTGACAAGGAACTTCGTAAAAAGGTTGTTGAACTTCTTGAGAATCCAGTTTTTGAGGTTGGCGGT
>JAVZLS010000003.1:0-125159 GCA_038883715.1 Bathyarchaeia archaeon | reverse complement strand
ACCACCACATAGTCTGGGTTGTAGACTTGGCTGTGGAGGAGAATGGGCGCGTCGCTTATTCTGGCGAAGGCTTTAACTGGGGCGCCTCTGCGTTCAGCCCCAAAATATGGGAAAGCTTGAACGTATTCGCCCTCAATGTGAGCCGCGTGGGCTAACAGTTGTGCGGCTGTGACAGCGCCTTGCCCACCTCTACCATGTATCCTAATTTCTCTAAGCAAGCTTTTCAACCCTTCTCGAGAATTGGAAGGTTAAGCCGCTTCCCTTATTAGTGTTTAGCTAAACATAAAGTGAAATCAACGTTAAAACGAGAAAGGCCGCCCCGAACAGGGGAACAATTATCCTCTTTGCAGTTTGAATAATTTTGTCTGTGAGTACACACAATTTCTCCATTGATTTCCGCCCAATAACCTTCACGCCAGGAACAAGCGTTTTTCTGCACCCAAACTTGGCTGGCTCCAGGCTTGCCAGCGCGCCCTTTGCAGCTTCAACTATGTAGCCAATAAGCTTCTCATGACCTATGACCTCGCCCACAGGATGGTATCCGCGCTCATTAAACGTCACGGCATTAACAGCATGCGTGTCCGTAGTGAAAACCTCACCATCAGCAAAGCCTAGCGGCTTGAGCGCATCCAAAATTTTTTCCCTCAAGCCCGCAACCATATTATTCCCGTCAACAATTACATAGGCGACTTTCTGCAAACCAGCCTCAATAGCAACCACTGTTATGCCACCCAGACCCATTCCGTCCTTAATGCTGAACTCCTTTGGCAAGACGGTGGCAGCACCCACTTTAAATGAGGTAGGCCGCGCAGAGATAGTTTCTTTTAAGCAGTTAGCAGCAACATTTTTCAATGCATCTAACGCTGCTTGCGTGTCCACAATGCCGTTTATGCTGTTGTGTGCGTTGATGGGAACGCAATATTCTAAACCGAGTTTTTCAGCCTCTTTTCGAACATTGTCGCCTAATTCTTGTGGAAAATCCTCTGTGGTTTTCGGAGCTAGGGAAAACGCGATTAACGCGTTTTTGCCGAAAACTTGGCAGCAGACAGTGGCTAAACCGTTACTAATTTTAATGAAGGGGGTGGCCTTAGCCTCCTTCGCCGTAATATCTGCTGATTCAAGGGTGCTGGTAATAATTTTCTGAACTTGGCTTTGGGAAGCCACATCAAGCTCGTGGCCCAGCAAACCCAATGGCACACATGCGACACCGTCAAACTTTTGCTCTAAAGCCGTTTTAAGCATGAAAGGCAAAAGGCTACTACCAACATTTTTGAACGGCCCCGGGTGCACTGACGGGACAACAATAAACACGGGTTTTGAACAGTCAAATTTTATTATTGAAACCTCAATATTGTGTTCCTCGCTCAATTTTTCGAGGAAAACTTCGAAGGGCGCGTTTAGGTCTGCAACCCAATTAAGTAGGAAAGCTCTAAAAATGGGAATCGACTGTTCACCAATAGAGCGTTTTCCAATAAAATTCAAAAGGAAAATAAAAGCGAAGCCGGAGGCTAAAGCAACGGCTGACGCAACAGCTGAAAAACTCAGAATTGCTGGAATATTGGCATTATTAAACCACCATAAAAACATGAAAGGGATTAGGCATAGAAAAGGCGGGAGAAAAGAGGCTAACAAAAAGCGCGGATAACTCATGGATGATGTTGAGTATAAAACGATAATGCGGGATATCAAAACAGCTGAAAAACCTAGAAGGCAAAGCCTGACCGCCCACAACGGAAAAGCCGTAAAATAGGTTACAGCACAGCCCGTGGCGATGAAGAAAAGCCACAATCCCCAGCAGAACAGGGAAAGAGCAGCGGTCCTTCTCAAGTCATAAATTGGGTCCTTTTTTAATACAAACAGCGCCAAAAGATAGTCTGCAAGAAGCGTCATGAAAAACAGCGTAAAACCCAAAAGCATCCCAGAAACCAGTCCAGAAGCTTGGAGAGTAAAAGTCGACAAAAAACCGCATACTACACAAAACGCGGCCAGAAGTTGGACTGTCCTTTTATACGATGGAAGCCTAAAAAGCGATGAATAGTGTTTAACCGCCTTATCTAAATACTGGCTTAAAGAGGCATCGTTAGCCACGCTTATCCGCTCAAAGAGTTTCTGAAGGTGTATAGACATATTAAAGTGTTGCATAAATTTTGAAAGAACAAAGAATTTTTGAGGAAAGGTGCCCTTGTGGTTGCACTAAATGTTAATTTGAAGAGCAAGTGTTTTATCTTTGAAAGCCGTCTATAGTTTTGCTGGTGCTATGCCCGAACAATCCCTCCCCCCGACAATATTTCATATGCTTGAGAAAAACCTTGGAAAGAGCATCCGCGTTATCTTAGACCCTTCCTATGGTTTTGAGGGAACTTTGGCGGCAGTAACTCGTGAACCAGCCGGCATATGGCTTTCAAACGCTGAAGCCATAGTTCTACGGGCGACAATTGCTCAGCCTATCCCACAGGTTGCGAGCAGAGAGGAGCGTAGCGAAATATTCATTCACTTAAATTCCGTTCAGAGAATTGAAATTTTACACTCAACTTCTCGCCGCTAAAAGAGTAAAGCCTAGAAAAGTAGGCGCGCCAAAACACATATCACTATTAGGGCTATGGCTGCAGCTATTAGAATTTCTGGTTTGACTTTAACGCCTTCAGTTTCTTCTTCAAAAAACCGCAGCAATCCGGCGCTTGCGGCGGGCATTGGCGCTGATTCGCTTTTCTTCTTTTTCTTACTCATTAGTAAATCGTCTCCAAACAGTCTTTAGCACTTTAAACCTTTAGACTTCTCCATTATTAACCTTGCGTTGTTGTTCAAAACAGTTTTATTTCTGTAAAGGCGATAATGAAGCGAGGTATGTTAATGCCAACCCCACGCGAAGAATATCAGTTTGTGTTGGATGTTCTGCAGAAGCACCATGCATGGTTCCGAGAATGCATCCCCCTAATAGCAAGTGAAAATATACCGAGCCCAGCGGTGCGTGAAGCATTAACAACAGATTTTGGAAACAGATACGCTGAAGGTTGGCCTGGAGAAAGGGTTTATGCTGGATGCCGCTTCATAGACCAAGTTGAGTTCAAATGTATTGAGCTTATGAAGAGGCTTTTTGACGCGGAGTTCGTGGATGTGCGTCCCATTTCTGGTGTTGTGGCAAACCTTGTTGTTTATACGGCTTTCACTGAGCCGGGCGATGTGATGATGGCTTTGTCCATACCTTGTGGTGGGCATATAACAATGGGCAAGAAGGAACTTGGGGGTACAGCGGGCGCGGTTCACGGTTTAGTGGTTGAATACTTACCTTTGGACTACAAAGAGTTAAACATCGACGTGGATAAGGCGAAGCAAAGGATAGAAAAACTTGCGGCGGAAGGAAAGCCTCCTAAACTTGTGATGTTTGGAGCCAGCGTCTTCCCATTCCCCCACCCAGTAAAAGAGTTGGCAGACACTATACGCGCAGTGGGGGGAACCGTCGGTTATGATGCTGCCCATGTTGCTGGTTTAATCGCTGGAAAGTGTTTCCAAGATCCTCTCCGCGAGGGTGCTGACGTTGTAAGTTTAAGTACTCACAAAACGTTTTTTGGACCTCAACACGGTGCAGTCTTGTCTTGGGAGAAGCACGCCGACAAGATAAAGCGTGCCACCTTTCCTGGAATGGTGAGCAACCACCACTTGCATGCAGTGGCTGGTGTGGCAATTGCCGCAGCAGAGCTGCTTGAGTTTGGAAGAGAATATGCACGCCAAGTTGTTAAAAATGCAAAGGCTTTAGCCCAAGCATTGTATGAGAGAGGCTTCAACGTATTGGCTGAACATAAGGGCTTCACGGAATCCCACGTGATTCTAATAGACATAACAAAGTACGGCGATGGGGGCACCATAGAAGAAACATTGGAAAAGGCAAACATAATTATCAATAGGAATCTGTTGCCATGGGACATTAAGGAGGGACGCCACTTCCAGCATCCAGGCGGCATAAGACTGGGCGTTTCGGAGGTCACAAGGCTTGGAATGAGAGAGTCGGAGATGGTGGAAATAGCCGAATTCATAAAACGCGTGGTAATAGATAAGGAACCACCAGAAAAGGTAGCCATTGACGTGGCGGAGTTCAGAAAAGACTACCAGAAAGTGCACTACTGCTTCGAGAACGCAACAGAGGCCTACCAGTACATAAGAATCCGCTAGGCTCACCAATGGAAAAACAAGTGATCGTCTGGACTATTGGGCACAGTAACCGCTCTATAAGCACCTTCCTAGAAATGCTAAAGGAGCATGAAATACAAGTATTGGCGGACATTCGCCATTTCCCAACATCAAAAATCGAACATTTCAAAAGAGAACAGATGGAAAAGTGGCTGCCGGAAAACGGAATCGAATACGTTTGGCTAGGCAGAGAGTTGGGAGGCTATCGAAAGGGCGGATATAAAAGGCACATGCGAACTAAACTTTTTAGAGAGGGCATAAAAAAGCTCCTTGAAATTGCCAGTCAAAAGAGAACATGCATGATGTGTATGGAGCCAAACCCAAAATACTGTCACAGGCGTTTTATTGCCACCCATCTTGAGAAAAGAGGCGTAAAGGTTATCCACATAACAGCCAAAGGACAGAAAGCCTTACTTAACTTTAAAAACTAAAAGCAATACAAACCCGATTAGCTGGTGCAGTAAAGAATGCATATACACGAGTTTCAGAAGATGATGCGAACTCTGTATTTTCACAGAGACTCACAGCGGGGTGTAGAAAAGACCTTTGAATGGCTTGTGGAAGAAGTGGCGGAACTAGGTGAAGCACTAAGGGCGGATGATAGAAAAGCCTTGGAAAACGAGTTTGCAGACGTCATCGCATGGCTCGCATCATTAGCCAACATAACAAACGTAGATTTGGAAAAGGCTGCTCTGGGCAAGTATGATGGAAAATGCCCGAAATGTAGACACTCACCTTGTCAATGCACTTTTTAGGGTATCAGCATTAACCTAAACGTTTCTGTCCAAGTCCAGTTAAAGCCCAAACAGATGGACGCTTGCTTTCCCTTTTTGTAATTCCCTTTAATTCTAGAAGTTTTAGGTGATGCAAGACCACGTTGTAGGGCAAGCCTGTCTCTTTAGCAATTGTTTTTGCATCCGCAGAAGACCTCTCAAGAAAATTCAGTATTAGGGTGCGCGCCTTCAAGCCCAGCTTAACGTTTCTAAAGTCCTTAAGGTAAGCGTTGGGGTGATACCCTTCCCGTGGCATGTCCATCAAAACATTTTTGTAATGAGGGTGTAGAAAAGGTTTCACTTTAGGCGAAGCTTGTTAGGCTAATTTGTTTTGGCTTTTTACCCTCAAATAAAGAGTTAATCTCCTCCCTCACAAGCAGAATCCGTTGACTATAGTAGCGTGGCAAATCATACTTTTTAATTATATGCTCAGCAGCCTCAAGATACTTTTCTATGCCACCTCGATAGACTGTCAAGGTTAGCTCTCCACCACATGTTGGACATTTACCCCGTAGTGGCAAACGTCGAAAACGCTTATTGCAAGATTTGCATCGGAACCCTTGCATTGAAAAGGCCCGAAGGTTTCCGGCAATGTCGCGGATAAAATGTTTTGTCAAGACTTTTAAGGCGACTTTTTTGGCGTCCACAGCCTCAATTTTCTCCGCGAGTGCCAGCTGGCCGTTAAGCTTTTCCACCATGGTTTTGAAGCGTTTGTAGGAGCTTTCCTCATTTCCCATATTAATGTTTGAAACGGGAACTGTAAAGTGGTAGCCTTCAAACTGTGCTTCTGTGCCAAGGCGATATTCGATGAGGTCTACTAGTGGGCTAACATGTTTGGCTTCAGCTTTTTCCAAAGTTTTCTGGTAAAACTCTAATGGATAGGCTTCAGCCACATCAAAGTCGTGGGCTTGCCTTTGCACCTCTTTTGGGTTAACAACAGATATCAGCAGCAGAGGAGCATCCATTATTCCGCCTATTTGCGCTGGCAAGAAAACCCTTGAAAAGTTTAGCAATGTGTCTAGTGCAAGCATTAGCGCATCCTCGTCGCCGTCGCAGTCCCTCCGTTTGGCAGAATGCCAAATTGGATGGGCATAACAAACATTTAGGCTTGTAAAACCAATTATCCGTCCAAGAATGCCAACAGATGTGTGAGGAGCCAAACCAATAACCAAGTGACCGATAAGGTCTTCAATGTTCCTAACATTGTAGTAGGCTGGCAGTCCATAAACTTTCACGAGAAGTTCGTCAACAAAGTTTGCCACACGAACAAAATATTCTGCACACTTAATTGGGATAATGACATCTTGTATTTTCAGCTCGCATATCTGCTCCGGACTTGTTAGGGGATTGCCATAAGCATCGGTTGTGTAATCAAGCTTAACAAGTTTCTCAACGGAAACCCCTATCTCCGACGGTTTGAAATGTGTTAACGGAGCGTTTGTTGCATCAAAGCGAATAGTGCCATCCTTGTAAACGGATAAGTCATACTTTGCCCGCAAAACACCCTTCTCTAGAATTTCTGGAGTCTTGGTCTCGTTGGTTAAGCCCTTAACACCCTTCAAAATCTTCAGTGACGAAACACCCAGATGGCTGCACGCTTGGTCCAGCAGCTCGCTTATGTTAACGTATTGCCGCTGATAGGGAACTGCAGAAACTTTACAAACCGGACATTCGCCGCCCCCATTGAGGGTTCTTCCACATCTTGGGCAAACATACTCCAAAATCGTTTCAGAACCACACGCGGGGCACTTTCTCCCAAAGGTAACTGTCTTACATGAAGGACACTTGCGCTTGACAACTTCCACGTAAACGTTTCCACGTTTGGCAGCCTCCAAAACATCTCTTTGAGAACCACCAGCCAAACCCACCGGAAACAAAACATGCACAAGAGGTTTCATCTCCCGCCTCTTAGCCTTCTCAGGGCGCCCCATCCTTGCACCAATAAAAGTTGAAGCCTTATCCCTAACAACCACACCGCAAAGTTCCTCAATAGCCTTCAAAACATCTCCCACTTGTCGAAAATTAACATCAGACTTACCAATGCCAAGGCAGAAGGTGAAGGCACACGCATCATCCCCTTCAACAACTATATTGCCCCCAACAACTTTATGGGGCAAGCATATCGCTTCCAGAGCCTTCTTAACACTTTCATCCATCTTACCAACTATACGGTGAGCGAAGCCCTCATCACACTCCACACTAGCCGTAAGCGCCCAGTCCCTAAGAAGCTTAAGCTCCTCAACAGAACCTAAACTGGACCAGAAGAAGGCATAGGCTGGATGAAGCGGAACTGTAACATTTAGTGAAAGAGCTATAGCCTCCTTGCATGTCGGCTTATTCACAAACGGGTTTCCAAGAAAACTCTTAAGCCTCTCAACAAGTATCCCGGTGGCAGCCGCAGCCTTTTCCAAATCTCCTCCAAACTTCTCGGCTATGGCTTTTTTTAAGTCTTCAGCCCACCACTCTTCAACATATCCGGCAGGAACAAGGCTTTTCCCTTGGTAAAGGAAATCGCCGAAACTTATGAGGATGTCACCCAAAAACAAGATTTTCTCAATTCTATCTTTAACATCGCTGAAATTTTCCAAGGTGACGCGCACAACTGACCCGTCTCTTAACTTCACTATTGGTGGCTCCAAAGCGTCAACAGGCACTGCGGTTCCGCCTTTCCCTGGAAGCTCAAGGCGAAGCTGAGTGCCCGCTGCAATAAACCCTTGAAGAACAAGCATCGTTGCTGGATGAACGCCCACAGCTGTTAATCCTGTGTTTCTTGCCCTTCCATATCGTAGGCGAAAGCCTCCACGGCTGCCCGAAAAGGAGAATATAGGGCGTCCTGCAACAATGTCGTCCATAAAGCCAGCCGCTTTCTTTTCAGACATTTTACGGATTTCCTTAAGCCAATCCCAGCCTTGGATGCCCAATTTCTCCACAATAGCCCAAACTTTCGAGGCTCGACCAACAATCCCATCATTAACCACACGCAATGCTCCGCCTCGAACCCTGTTGGTTTCAATGCGGGGTAAATTACGGTAGGCTGAAACTTCCACAGGGTCAGATTCTGTGCCGGTAACTTCTACTGGCAGCCAGCGTAGCGCCCTCTGTAACTCTTCATCTGAAACATGATATTGGAAGCGACTGACACTTCGTTCATAAAGCCTAACCTCCTCAATGAAGCGGGCAATTTCCTCTTCTGTGGGCTTGTAACGGTCTAGCCCAAGAATCCTACGAATAAAGTCACCTATGACTAATGTGAGCGCTTGATCTGTGCCACCAGCAGAACGTATAGGACCAGCAAAGTAGATAGCCAAATACTTTGACCTATCATGGTTAGTTTTAATCTTAACTTGTGCAACGCCCTGTATGGGGGCGGCGGTAACCCCCTCCGTGAGAATAGCCAAGGCCGTGCGTATGGCTTGCTCAGCGGCAGCTTCAGGCTCCAAATGCCCAAACTTTCCATAAACAATTTCCTCAGCAATTTTGAAGGCAAGCTCCTCCCTCGAGAGCTTTGAGCTTAACTCCCGTATTCTTTCAGCAACGCCTTTGGGACCGACAAGCCCCTCAACAAGGTCAGCCATGTCCCTTGCAATTTTGCATTCAGGCTTAAATTCGGGGTCGAGGCCTTTTTCTCGGGCTTTGGCGGCTACGCTGTATAATTGCCCGAGTTGTTTTTCTAAAGTCTCGATGTATTTTTCGTAGGATTTGCTCATCCGAATGTCCAATCAACCACTCGGTACTTCATTTGGCTGGTAGTTGCATATTTCTGTTTTCTAACAAGTAAAAGGCAAAGACGCCATCGCCTTGGAGCGGCAAAGCTATCAAGTTTTATACAAGAAAATGCAAACTTTATAAGCAGTGTCACGCTTTACAGCTTTTCAAGCCCTCAACAATCTCTGAAACCTTGTCCCTAACCTGACCATTCTCAACAACATTGCCTGTAACAATAATGTCCGCGCCTGCCGATGCTGCCGCCAGTGCCTGCGCCCTTGTCCTTATTCCTCCACCAACAATTAAAGGAACATCAATGCTTTTCTTCACAGCACGAATCATTTCCTTGGGAACCGGTTTTTTGGCACCTGAACCCGCTTCAAGGTAAATGAAACGCATGCCCAAATACTGCCCCGCCAAAGCATGAGCAACAGCCAATTCTGGTTTATCATAGGGTATGGGAACAGCCTTCCCCACAATGCCAGCTGCCCCACCTTCGCCAACAATAATGTATCCCATTGGAATCGGCTCGAGGCGATACCGCTTGATCAAGGGTGCACCTAAAACCTGCGCTCCCACAATAAAGTACGGATCAAGGGAGTTTAGGAGAGACATGAACCATATGGCGTCCGCATAACGGCTAATACTAGTGACATTATTTGGAAATAGGATTATAGGGATATCCACAGCCCGCTTAACCGTCTTAACAACGTCATCCAAGTGTTTAGCCGAGATAAAAGTCGAGCCCCCTATCATTATTGCAGACGTCCCACTAGCCCGCGCTTTTCTGGCTATTGCTGAGGCTTGAGAAGGCGTAACTTTCTCAGGGTCAATCAGAGTTATGTGAATCGACCCCTCTGAACTGATTTTATCCAGCAGATATTTTTCAACAGCTCCTATCAAGAGCTATCCATCCTTCTATGCGGATTCCTTAACCTCTGGGGCGGGCAGTCGCCTAACCCCGCCGTAGATTTTGTCGGTGAACATGCAGTACACGTCTATCTCGCCAAGGGCACCTTTAACTGGAAACTCCTCTTTTGCACCGCAATTACCGCAGCTTACAACAGCTCTTCCCTCATCCCTGAACATTTCAACACGAACCGAGGCCTTTCCACAAATAGGGCATGAGAAGAATTTTGGCAAACGCTTCTTTGGAATTCGGACAACCTTCCGCCTTCTACGCCCCATACACCAATCCTTCACGTACGTGTCTAAGGCTATACCTATTCATTATCCCATCTTCGTCCTTAAATACTTGCCTAATCCCATAAACATTGAGGGTAAAACCCTTGGAATTGGCACCATCAGTATTGGAGCTGGACTGGACAGAAGTGGAAGAGAAGATAACACGCTTCATAAAGGATTATGTGGAAAAGGCAAAGGCTAACGGCATAGTTTTAGGGCTTTCCGGCGGCATAGACAGCAGCACAGTGGCAGCGCTATCTTCTAAAGCCGTGGGAGGAAACAATGTTTTGGGTCTAATGCTTCCAGAAAAGGAAACATACAACCCAAAAGACATGGAGCACGCAAGGCTTGTGGCAGAAAAGTTCGACCTAAAAACAGAAGCCATAGATATCACACCGGCATTGGAGGCGCTCCAAAAAACGCTACCAATTTTTGATGCTGAAGATAAGCTTTCTAAGGGCAACTTGAAAGCACGGATGCGTATGCTCTACATTTATTATTACGCCAACAAGCTTAACCTGATAGTGTGTGGAAGCTCTGACAAGTCGGAGACGATGATGGGCTACTTCACTAAATGGGGAGATGTAGCAGCAGACATATCTCCAATAATGGACCTTTACAAAACCCAAGTGAAAAAGCTTGCAAGACATTTGGGCATACCAAAAGAAATTGTGGAGAAACCGCCATCCCCCACATTGTGGCCCGGGCAAACGGCAGAGGAAGAATTAGGGATAAAATATGAAACGTTAGACCTTATCCTATACGGACTTGAGCATTTCATGAAAATAGAGGATATAGCTGAACAGCTAGGCCTGCAAAAAGACTTGGTGGAAAGGGTAAAAGAGCGGTGGCTAAAAATGGAACATAAGAGAAGAATGCCACTAACAACAAAACTTCAATATAGGACTGCCGGATTTGACTTTAGAATACCATTCACAAGGTAAGGGAGGAAGAATTTGAAAGAAAAATTCTTGGCCGCCCTTGCCCAAATAAGCTGCCAACGGGGAGACAAAAAGGCAAACATACAGAAAATTGAAGAATTCACTGCAAAAGCAAAGCGACAAGGTGCAGAACTCGTTATTTTCCCCGAACTCTCACTGACAGGATACACGGTAAGGGATGAACTTTATGAATTGGCAGAAAGAATCCCAGGGCCATCAACCGATGCAATCGAAGGAATCGCGAAGAAGTATAAAGTCTACATAGTGTTTGGGGTGCCGGAACTCAGCGAAAAGGCACAAGCAACCATTTACAATACTGCAGTTCTCGTAGGACCGGAAGGTTACATTAGGAAATATAGGAAGATGCACCTACCAACCCACAGCGTTTTTGAGGAGAAGAGATATTTTAGACAAGGCTATCAAGCAAGTGCCTTCGAAACAGCTATTGGAAAAATTGGGCTAATAATATGCTATGACATCTTTTTCCCAGAAGTTTGCCGGCTAACACGTTTAGAAGGCGCTCAAATGATTGTCTGCATTTCAGCTTCGCCAGCCGTTCGCAAATCGTTTTTCGAGACTCTAACGGTTGCTAGGGCTATTGAAAATGCGGTGTTTCTTGCTTATGTAAACCTTGTAGGCATAGAAGATGGACTGCAGTTCTGGGGTGGAAGCAGACTAATAGCCCCAAACGGGAAAATAATTGCAAAGGCGAAATACGACGAGGAAGACCTCGTGGTGGGCGAAGTAAATTATGCCGACATAAAGCCCATTGAAGCCTTTGTCCCAACATTGAAAGATTTGCGCCCGGAACTTTTCGACAAACTAAAGGAGAAAGCAGAAAAGCTCTAACAAGAGCCCTTAAGCTTTTTAACAGCCTTCTCCATACGGTTAAAAGCCTCTTCCAGTTGCTCATAGGCTGCGGCGTAGGAAATCCGGATGTAACCCTCACCATAAGAACCAAAAGCAGAACCCGGCACAGTGGCAACACGTGCTTCTCTAAGCAGAAGTTGGGCGAAATCCTCCGAAGACATGTTAAAGGCTTTTATGCTTGGAAACATGTAGAAGGCGCCTCTCGGGAGGTTACATCTAAATCCTCCAATCTCATTCAGCCTCTTAAAGACGAAGCGCCTTCGCTTATCAAACTCAGCCACCATCTCTTTAACAAAGTCTTGTGGCCCTTTCAAAGCGGCTAACGCCGCATATTGTGCAAAGGTATCAACACAAGCAGTAAAATATTGGTGGCAAAGCCATAGGTGAGCAATAAGCTCTTTAGGGCCATAAACATAACCAACTCTTAAGCCCGTCATAGCATAAGTTTTAGAAAAAGAGTTTACAACTAAAGTGCGCTTCTTCATCCCCGGAAACGTCGCTAGGCAACAGTGTTTTTCTCCATCATAGATTATTTTCTCGTAAACCTCATCCGAAATCACAATCAAATCACGCTCAACAGCTATTTTGGCTAATGCTTTAAGTTCATCATATGAAAGAACAGCCCCTGTTGGGTTATTTGGAGAGTTCAAAATCATCACACGTGATTTCTCCGTGATAAGTGACGTCACATCATCAACGGAGGGCTTAAACCCCTTTTCCTCCAAAATTGGAATTGAAACAGGAATTCCACCTGCCAATCTAACACTAGGCTCTAGCAAACAAATCCAGGATTAGGGATTAATACTTCGTCGCCTGGATTGACCAGAGCCATTAAAGCAAGGGAAATAGCTTCTGTACCGCCAACAGTGACCAAAACCTCAGAGTTTGGGTCATACTTAAGACCGTACTCTTTACGGGCCTTTTCAGCTAGAGCCTCTCGAAGCTCTGGAATGCCATTAGTTGGAGCATAATGGGTTTTGCCCTCTAATACTGCCTTCCATCCTCCCTCCAAAACATGCATCGGCGGTGTAAAATCCGGCTCTCCAACACTTAAATTGATAATGTCGGGAAATTCTTGGGCCAAAGTGAAAAATCGGCGAATTCCAGAGGGCTTTATGTTTTTTAGGCGTTCAAAAGCCTTAAATTGCAATGCCAAACGCTCTCCTCACTACGTGCTATACGCTTCAACATATAATGGTTGCGTCTTGAAAGCACGCTTTTTAAATGTTAAACAGAACTCTTTAAAAGGTCTGTATACAAAAATGTATTCAACAAGCATAACCAATAGGGGCAAAGCTGGAATGTTAAAAAACAGCGTTCAGTTATGGCTGAAAAAGTCTTTAGAAGACCCCATAGTCAAAATACTCACAAAAAACAGCCACTTAACAAAAACACAACTAGAAACGCTGCTTATAGACATTTTAGTCGAAAATATTGCGGGAAAACCACTAAAATACGATGAAAAAGCCAAATTACGCCTAACAAAGGCAAAAATAAGCCGCGGAGCCTTTAACAGAACTTTAAAGCAAGCGCAAAAAAACGTCGTAAAAGCAGTTTACACAGTGCTGCTTTTAGGATATTTAGGAATTTTTGAAAGCACAACACTTGACCAATATATTGAAATCGCAAACAAACTGCAGGAATATATTGACGCCCACAAAAGTCTGCCAAACAAAACTGAACAACCAGAAGAACAAATAAAATTCCTTAAAATGCTAAGGGAAGAGCTCGAAAACAGCTTAAAAACGCTCTCGAATCCATCTGAAGGATTTATGTGACGTCACAAGTCACAGTTAAAAATAATGGAACCTTCTGTTGCATATAAAAGGGACATAAAATAGGGGCTAAATAGTAGAAAAAGCCAGAAACGAGGTTTTCCTTTTACGGACAAGGATAATGTTACGCTATCCGCTTGTGACTTGTGATATCATATATTTCCACAGCAACCGTAATCTTTAAATGATTTTATACTAAAACTGTGATGTGTGATGTAACGTGGTACAAGTCACGATATGTTACGGAAGAGTCACAGGAGGCATCACATGTTTGATCTTTTAATTATTATCTCGAGCGCTTTTCTGGCAGTGGCTACTGGTGCTGCTATAGAATATTACAGGAACCTTGTTAGAGTGAAGAAAGAGTACGAGAAAGCTAAAGAAGCATTTAATGACCTAATCTTGAGTTTTAGTAGGGAACTTAAGCGTGCAACAGACGACTTGCAAATAATTTCTTACAAAGTTGAAGCTGCTTCTGCCAAGGGCGGCGATGCATTAAAGGCCGTTAAAGACCTGGAGAATCGACTAAAGCTTCTGGAAGGCAAGACAAAGGAGTTGCTTGAGGATAGGGAGAAAATGCTAACCCGGCTAAGCGCTATAGAGAAGCAGACTCGTGACATCACTGAAGAACATAAAGAGGTTCTCGCTAAAGTTTCAATGATTGAAGAGAGAACCCAAACAATGTCAACGCTTCCTGAAATCGGAGTTGAGGCGGCCATACCAATAAAGAGGGAGAAGGCATTAGCCAAATTAACTGAAACGGAGCTTGCTGTGTTGGAGATGTTGGCCGCTGAGGGCCCAAAAACAGCCCCGGAAATTAAGGAGAGGATTAGGCTTAGCAGGGAGCACACAGCTAGGCTTATGAAGAGGCTCTACGAGGAAGGTTATTTAGAAAGGGACTCGAGTAAAATCCCCTTCAAATACAGTGTGAAGAAGGAAATGGAGAAATTTTTGAAAAGAGCTGAAACGGAGGCCACTTAAGAAGCATTAACCCTCGCTTGGTAGGTGATGCTTCACTATAACTTGTGGAGGGCCAGGCGCAATTCTATATTTAAGGCGGTTAGAGGCGCCAGCCTTTATGAGCAATCCTTTATTAGCCATTCTTGAAAGATACGTGGCCACGGTGCTTAAGCTGATGGGTTCTTTAAACTCTTGTTCGTAGGCTGTCTGAACTTCCTTTGATGAGAACCAAACTATGGGAAAGTTCTTTTGGAGGACAGCTAGCAACTTATCGTATTTTGACTTCTCAATGTTGACAGCGCTAACGCTAGGATTAGTGCCGCTCGATGTAACTCCTCCAAGCAATTCTACCAGATCTAATAGGCGGAGGGCTTTGTCTCGCGTGATTTGTCCTTCAAAGGCTATGCTGTACTTATTACCTTCACTGTCGAACACTTCTATTCGCATCTTTCTCGCTGGCACTGTTGTCGGGCACCCGCAAATTCTTTTCACAAGTTTGCACTTCACAAGATATAGCTATTGCGGTGAAAAGAAGAAAAATAAAGAGCAAATTTTGAACTGAAAACAGCGTGAAGAGCCTTATTTCCAAAGATTTTTATTAACAGAGTTTACAGCGAAACCCATTTTGCAAATGAAGAAATCGTTAAATTATGCTTGCAGCTTTCCAGTAGAAATGATGGGGTGTCTTTTTCACAGAGAAAAGACACAGAAATAGCAACGTCACGGGAATAGCTCGGATAAAAACGCCAAAAATGAGTAAACTTCACAAGGTTTTCACAAAAGTGAACTCGTTTACCTGCACCATAATATGGCAAATGCATCCCGTAAACCATAACGAAACTTGCACCCTTTTTGAACTCTACTTAAAAGATGGCGAAGTGCTACCCCATATTTTCCACTGGAGAGATTGGCAAGCAGTAGATTTCTAATCCAGTATTAAAGTGAAACATTTTTAGTTTAGGTATAAAAACTTCTAGGAGAATCCTTTTTACCTTCCTTAATCTTTAACCTTTCAGAGTATTTTCCTCTCTACGAAGGAAACAAGAATATTAAGTAACAGCTTTTAGAGTTTTCCAGTTGAAGTGATGGGGTGTCTCCCTTTTCCCAACAATAAAACCTTTGCCATTTTAGGATTTTTCTGTTGCTTGTTCACTTTTCTGTATGGCATGCCTTATCTTAAATTGGCGGAAGAAAAGGGCGAACGCTTGCGTTAAGAGTTTCATTTAGGAGGAAGGTGTGGCTAATGAATGATGCAGGTATACTTGACGAGGTGTTTGAAAGGTTCTGCAATACCGTTGGCGTGTTTAAGGACCGGGAGGTTCTACGGCATGATTATTTACCCGAAAGGCTTCCGCATCGTGAAGAACAAATCCGACGTCTCGGGGAGGCAATTGCACCAGTTTTGAAGGGCGCGCGATGTTCTAACATTTTTGTTTATGGAAAGACGGGGACTGGTAAGACGGCGGTGACTAAGTATGTTTTAAATCGCTTGGAGGCTAAGGCTAAGGAAATCGGCGCGCCTGTAAGTTTTTGCTATGTGAATTGCCGCTTAGCTGGAACCGAGTATAGAGTTCTTGCGAGCTTATGTCAGAGTATTAACCTCGTGGTTCCGTTCACCGGGCTGTCTCTTGGCGAGGTCTTTGACCGATTTAAGCAAGGCTTAGATGTAGCTAAAAAAATACTGATCGTTGCCCTTGACGAGGTAGACGCTCTAGTAAAGGCGCGGGGCGACATTCTCTTATATGAACTTACAAGGATTAACGAAACATTAAAGCGCAGTAAAGTCTCCATAATTGGCATTTCCAATGATTTACGTCTAAAGGAGTTCTTAGATCCCCGAGTTTTAAGCTCTCTAAGTGAGGAGGAAATTGTCTTTAGGCCCTATAATGCGGCTGAACTGCGGAATATTTTGGCTGAGCGGGCGCAGATGGCCTTCAGAGAGGGAGCCCTTAGCGAGGGAGCCTTGAGCCTTTGTGCGGCTTTGGCGGCTGCTGAGCATGGTGATGCGCGGAGGGCTTTGGATTTGCTCAGAGTGGCAGGCGAGGTTGCAGAACGTAAGGGTGCAGGCGTCGTCACTGAGGAACATGTCCGTGAGGCTGAAAGGCTTATAGAGCATAATAGGGTTGTTGACGCCTTGGCAAATTTAACCTTGCACTCTAAGCTTGTGATGTTGAGCGTCTATCACCTTGTTAGGGCTAATGGTTACCGTGCGGTTACGGGTGAGATATATGAAATATATAATGAGCTTTGCAGTGAGCTGGCTGTAACACCTTTAACTCAAAGGCGTGTTAGCACTTTGGTCAACGAGCTTGATGCTTTGGGTTTGCTGAACGCTCAAGTTGTAAGCATGGGGCGCTATGGACGGACGAAAAAGATCCGCATGGAAGTGACGCGCACCCTTATTAAAGAAGCCTTCTCTAATGACAGTAGGCTTGGACGCTTGATTGATTATGAGCCCAAATGCCTTTCAAAGAATGCGAGTAGTAGGAATTGAAGATGGAAGCTTTGTAAAAGGCGTTGATAAAAAGGCTCTTTTGGTCGCTGTCCTTTTCAAGGGGTTAAGGATTGAGGATGTAGCTTTCAAGTGGATAACTGTTGATGGATTAGATGCGACAGAAAAAGCTGCAGAAATCTTGAAGCGTTGGGATTTTGAGGCGGTCATGCTTGCTGGGGTGTCCTTTGCCGGCTTCAACGTTATAGACCCTTTGGCTCTTTCTGGCGCCTTTCATAAACCAATAGTCATTGTGGCAAGGGCAAAGCCTGATAATAGGGCTGTTAAAAGGGCACTTATGCGACATTTCGAAGACTGGAAAAGACGCTGGGAAGTTTTTGCAAAATTGGGGCCAATTCATAAAGTTAAGGTGTTTGATAAAGAGGCTCCATTATATTTTGAGGTTGTTGGGGCAAATGCGGAGTGGACCAGCCAGTTTATAACAAGTTTTATTGTTTGTGGCCGTGTGCCGGAACCGCTTCGCGTTGCTAGACTAATTGCTCGTGGTTTGTCTTAGACAAATGAAATAATTTTTACATCCAATGTTTGAAGGTTTACCACTGGCACTAGGCCCGGCATTGGAGTGAATCCTTGCCTTCGCATGTATTCGGTCTGCTCCTGCCAGCACCCAGAGTTAACGACGGTGACACCTCTGTAATTTGTATGGCCGACCGTGTGAATATGCCCAGCGTGGAAAATGTCGGGTACCCGTTCTATGACAAGACGGTCTTTGCTTTCAGGTGCGATGGGGGTTTTTCCTCCATAAACTGGTGCCAAGTGGCGACACTGCAAAAGTAGGGTCATGGCTTTTTCCGGTTGAGTGTAATTTATCCCTGGGACTGTTGAGATTATGTCGTCGAGGCTTCGACCATGGTACATGAGAACCTCAACACCGTGGAGGCTAAGAAGGCATGGGTTTCCAACAAGGTGGATGTTGCTTACATCATGAAGCTTCTCTAAAAAGGCGTCGGGTATTGACGGTTGAGGTAAGGCCTTTCTTGGGGCGTCATGGTTTCCCGGAATAATTGTGATTTCAATGTAATCCGGAATTTGCTTAATAAGCTTTGAGGCCAACCTGTATTGCCCATAAATGTCTCTTATTGCAAGTTCCTTAACTTGATTTGGGTACACGCCTATACCGTCAACGATGTCGCCGGCTATCAAAACATATTTTACATGGCTAGCCATTTCCCGCATTTGCCCATTTCCATATTCCCCTTTTAGCCACAAAACAAACCTGTTAAAAAGGTGATCTTGGAATTTTGCACTGCCCACATGCAAATCTGAAGTGAGCACGGCGTAAACAGGAACATCAGCCCTATTCGGATTTTTAGGGGCGATATCTGGGAGGATGATGTCTTCAGCTATTAACAAGTTTCCTCGTGTCTTAGTTACGCTAACACAAATAACTTGGTCCAACAAGAGTGCCCTTGCTTTGGTCAAAAGGTCGGGAGGAGCGTTTTGTGGCACCAGAATAGTGGCGCTTGCGCTGAGATCTTCTAACGTTAAAAGAATTTTTTGTTTGGCTTCCCTTTTCTCTGTTATCATGCCAATTACTTTGAGTTTTGTGTTAGGTGAGGCTCTTACTGCGTCGGCAATTGAAACCGCGCCTCTTACGTCTATCCTTTGCTTTAGCAGTTTTTCGATTCGGTTAAACCTGTCTCGGAAATATTCAAGGTAATCTTCTAATGTTCCGCTTGAGCTTAGTTTACTGCCAGCGTCCTCAATAATCTTAATTTCAGCTTCTACCTCTTTGGCGTATGGATGGAAAAGTCTCCTCCCCTCAAGGACTAATTGCGACTGCACGTGTGTTTCTTGAAGGATTGCTTGTGGAAACGCCTCTTCCTTTGTCTGCGGTGCTAAAGGAGGAGTTTCAACGCGTTCAGGCTTTTTTACAAGCTCTTCTAGAAGGCTTCTTTCAATGAAAAGGGGTTTATCCTTTAATGTTTCTATTTTGGCCAATGCCTTGCTTACAATTTCTACGGGGTCTTCAGTTGCGGACGCCTCGTTTAAGAATTCAAAGGCCTCTTTGTTAAGCTGGTATCCCGCTGCTATAGTAAGCTCGACAGCCTTTTGAAGCTTCTCAGAAAAGCTCATAGTCTTATTTCTCTCCAATCTCGTTTTATCGGAATCACGATGAAGCCTTCCTCGTGGTCACCCACACTTTCTGTTAAGCCCTCCAGGTGGAGATAACCAGTTAGGGCAGCTGTCACGGCGTCTATCTCATGCAGCGTCAATGCGCGCTGGCTTGGGGACACAAATAAGCCAATGCTGTTTAGAATGTTTTGTATTGTTTTCCAGTCTTTTGCTGGCATGCCTAGAGCCTTTCTTGTCGAGGTTGGGTGCACTTCTATTGTTTGTACATCCATCTCTATTATTAACCTATTTAGCCTAATTGCCCGAAGGGTTAACGTTTTCATAGCTGGCAGGCCCGGTGGAAAAACGCGGTAACCTTTTTTAATTAGCTCTTTGTCTGCTTTTCTAAAAATCCCACTTTTTGGGAGTTTCAGGGGCGCATCTATTGCCACAATTTTTGGGTTTGCACGTGCAACGTTTTCCAAAATTTCCTTATCCGTGTAAATTAAGCATGTTTCCACGCTTTTGTTTCGCCAGATCGCTAAACCTGTAGGGTTTTCCTCTTTACTTGCCAAGTCTATACCAATTATAACTTTCTTTTCCAATTTCAACACTTACGCTTAAGTTTATATATTGAAGTTTTGTTTAAATCTGTTAATACTCGCTGTGGAATCCATACATCATTATGGTGTGATGTGAATTGGGAACAGTTCGCAAGATTCAGAGAACGCCAAGCGGCACCTTCTTCGTTTGCATACCAAAAGATTGGGCTGAACGTTATGGACTGAAACGTGGATCTGTTGTGGCGGTAAAGGAGACCAGCGACGGTAAACTTCTTATAGATCCGGAATATGGGGCGACTCCCTCCACCCGCACTATAATTTTAAAGCCTGGACCATATTTAAGCCGTGAAATCGTTGGAAAATATTTGCTTGGATACGACATTATCCGTGTGGAAGGGAAAGAGGCAATAAGCATTGAAGTTCGGGAAAACGTTAAGAAAGCGGCTAGCCGCCTAGTGGGCCTCGAGATAATTGAGGAAGACTATTCAAAAATTGTTTTGCAGTGCTTGCTTGAGCCTTCCAGTTTTCCGCCTGAGAAGATTCTTCGGAGGGGCTACTCGATAGTTGTAGGCATGCATAGGGATGTTGTAAACGCCCTTGTTGATGGCGATGTGCACATGGCAAAAAGTGTGATCGCCCGTGACGAGGAAGTCAATAGGCTTTACTTTCTCCTCGTAAGGATTCTCCGAACCATTATTCAAAATCCTAGCCTAAGTGAAAAGCTTGGGGTGCAACCAATAGAATGCCTCGACTACCGTTTAGCCGCGAGTCTTGTGGAAACCATCGGGGACGAATGCGTACGCACAGCCCTTAAAGTGTCAGAATTAAAGGGAGCTAAGTTAAATGAGGATTTGAAGAAGCTTATTGTTGAGTTTCATTCCCTTTGCTTTGAGGCTCACGAAAACGCCTTAAAAGCTTTCTTTACCGGTGATACTGGCTTGGCGGAAGATGTGCGAACCATGAGGGAGAAGGTGGAAAAAGCCTTAGCAGCCATCGAGAAAAGTGCTAAAGGACAAAGCCTTGAAGTGATGCCCCACCTACTAGCCGCGGTTTCAACCCTACACCAAATATATGAGCACAGTGTTGACATTGCGGACTTGGCTATGCCGAAGAAACTGCCGACCTAGAGGTGAAAGCTTGCATCACACACTGGAAAGCAGCAAACAATACCACATAGCATGTGGAAAAGGCGATTTGGCGGAGTATCTGCTGGTTCCGGGGGATCCGGACCGTGTTCCAAAAATTGCAAAATTCTGGGATTCAGCCAGAGAAATCTCTTGCCATCGGGAGTTCCGAAGCTTCACAGGCACATATAAAGGTGTCCAAATATCGGCGATTTCAAGTGGTATTGGCCCGGCGTGCATGGCGATAGTTGTTAATGAGGCGTCGGCCATAGGTGTCCACACTTTTATACGTGTGGGGAGTTCCGGAGCAATTCAAAGGGACATAGAATGCGGGGACCTTGTTATTTCGTTGGCTGCTGTTCGCCTTGATGGGACGAGCAACTGCTACATTATGCCGGAATATCCCGCCACAGCCAGCTATGAGGTTTTGTTGGCTTTGATTGAGGCGGCTGAAAGCCTGGGCATAAACAATTACCATGTAGGCGTAACAGCCACAACATCAGACTTTTATGCCGGCCAGAACCGCCCAACCAAAACTAAAGCAGCCAACATTCTTCAAGTCTTGCGAGAGGCCGGTGTGCTCAATTTTGAGATGGAAACAGCGGCGCTCTATACGCTTGCAAACCTCTATGGCTTAAGGGCTGGGGCGGTCTGCGCCATCTACGCTAATAGGTGCACTGGCGATTTTAAACCAGGAGAGGGCGAGGAAAACGCCATAAAAGTGGCCAACGAAGCAGTGAAAATCTTAAACGAATGGGATGAAAAGAAGAAAGCTAAAGGTAAAAAGTGGCTTTTCCCATCGCTTATGAAGGCATAACCCTTTTAGAACCTAATTCCTTTTAACTTGTGAGGGCCGGGGTGGCGGAGTGGTTAACGCGCTGGCCTCGAGATCCATCTAAACGCTTAGAGGGCTTTGACAAGGAAGCCAGTGGGCCTTCGGGCTCGCAGGGGTTCGAATCCCCTCCCCGGCGCCAATTTGCTGGCAAGTCATATTTGCGCTTGTCTTTGTTTTACAAATACGCTAGCTCTCTAGGTTTTGCAGTAAATTTATAAGCTTGGGTTTTCATTTCAGACGGTTTGTAAAAAGCAGTGGCCGATGGTGGTTTAGCGTATGGAGTGGTTCTATATTACTCCTATTGCCGGCTTGGCGGCTGTTGGTTTGGCCAGCTACCTATACAAATACGTTACAAGCCAGGATAGTGGCACTGAGAGGATGAGGGAGATTGCCAACGCCATAAAGGAGGGTGCAAAAGCCTATCTGAGAAGGCAGAACATGACATTGGCCATCTTTGTTGTTGTAATGGCAGCAGTTCTTGGAGTGCTTTACACAATTCGTGGAGGTTTAGCCTACGGTGGAAGCATCGCTGTGGCTTATGTTTTTGGTTCAGTTTGCACAACTGTTGCAGCTTATATCGGTATGATGGCTGCTGTTGAGGCCAATGTTCGAACGGCAAACGCCGCCAAACATGGGTTGAAGAAGGCGTTTCCTGTGGCTTTCTATGGCGGGGCAGTTATGGGCTTATTTGTTGTTGGTTTGGCATTGTTAGGTATCAGCTTACTTTTTTATGTGTATAATGTGGTTTTAGGCTGGAGGGCTGAAGATGCTGCAAATATTGTTTTAGGGTTCAGTTTTGGGGCTAGCGCTTTGGCGCTTTTTGCGAAGGCTGGCGGGGGGATATACACCAAAACAGCTGATATTAGCGCGGATCTTGTTGGGAAGGTTGAGCTTGGGATTCCGGAGGATGATCCGCGGAACCCAGCAGTCATAGCTGACAATGTTGGGGATAACGTGGGCGACGTCGCTGGAATGGGCGCCGATCTGATAGACTCTTACATTGCCAGTATAGTGGCTGCCATGATAATCGGTGCAGAAATAGCGCTTCGCTATCCTGATCTAGGAGTTTTGGTGGCTTTGCCGCTTATAATCGCTGCTGTTGGGCTTTTTGCCTCGATAATTGGTGCTTTTGTTGTTAAACTCAGTATAAAAGGCAATCCGGGGGCGGCGCTAAACCGCGGTTCATTTACAACGTGGATTATCTTCGCAGTTTTCCTATTTCTTGTCACGTACTTTTCCGGCTTGGGTGACAATTGGCTTAAAGTTTTTCTGCCCACTATTGCGGGGTTAGCCGCTGGAGTGGTTATTGGAATAACCTCGGACTACTTTACATCCATCGATCGGGGGCCAGCACAAACAGTGGCTCAAGCTTCCACAACAGGGGCTGCAATAAATATTCTCACAGGCTTCTCTTATGGGGTTGTTAGCATAGTTCCGCCAATAATCGGTATTTGCGCTGCTACTTTGGCTGCTTGGTACTTTGCATACATAGAAAGTATTCCCTCCTTCCCCTTTTATGGAATTGCTATATCTGCTGTTGGAATGCTTGCCACTGTTGGAATGACCATATCTGCTGATGCATATGGACCAGTTTCTGATAACGCGAAAGGTATAGCTGAGCAGTCAGGCTTAGGCGAAGAAGTTATTGAAATTGCTGATAGACTGGACGCCGCAGGCAACACCACAAAGGCTATAACGAAGGGATTCGCCATTGGCGCCGCAGCGCTGACGGTGTTGGCACTCTTCGGGGCATATGCCCATCTGGTTGACATAACCACGTTGGACTTAATGAAACCTGAAGTTGTCGCCGGCATTTTCTTGGGCGGCATGATGCCTCCGCTGCTTTCGGCGTTGCTGATTTTAGCTGTTGGGCGAAATGCCGAGAGAATGGTTGAAGAGGTTAGACGTCAGTTTAAGGAGATCCCCGGGCTTATAGAGGGCAAAGCCAAACCAGACTACGCCCGATGTGTGGATATTGCCACAAAAGGCGCCATAAAAGAGCTTATGCTTCCATGCCTACTAGCCATAATCGTTCCCATCATAACACTGATTGTGCTTGGAAAAGAGGCTTTGGCGGGCTTTTTGGCGGGAAGCATTGTTACTGGCATAATCTTCGCCTTGTTTATGGCTAATTCTGGCGGGCTTTGGGACAACGCCAAAAAATACATCGAGGCTGGGGCGCATGGCGGAAAAGGCTCAGAGGCCCACAAGGCTGCTGTGACCGGCGACACTGTTGGAGACCCCTTCAAAGACACTGCCGGGCCATCCCTCAACACAATGATTACAGTTATGTCGCTAGTAGCTGAAGTCTTCGCTCCACTGATTCTCCTGCTAATTGCCTAAGCTCCCCGTCCTTTTTATGAGGATGCCTCTAAAGAGGGCTTGTGGATAGCGAATTTTATAAATAAGTTGCTGTATGAGTCTTTTAACCATTGAAATTTGGAAGAGGCGTTTAGATGTCGAAGCCTTGGCACGTCATGGAAGTTGACGAAGTCTTAAAGGAGTTAGGAGTAAGCCGCGACGGTTTATCCTCATCTGAAGCCCTTGAACGGCTCAAGAAATATGGACCAAACGAGATTAGGAAGGTGAAGCGGCGAACAGCCCTCCACATGTTTTTAGACGAATTTAAAGATGTCTTCATCTTATTGCTGATTGCGGCGACCATATTCTCTGCAATTGTTGGATACTACGAAATGCTACAAGGCGGCGAGTTCCTTGAGGCCTACGCAGACTCAATAACGATAGGTGCTATAGTCCTTTTATGTGCCATCACAGGCTTTGTTCAGGAGTATAGGGCGGAAAAGGCTGTTGAAGCCCTTAAAAAGTTGGCGGCTCCTAAAGCCCGTGTAATTAGAGATGGAAAGGAAATTATTATTCCGGCCAGCGAAGTTGTTCCAGGCGACATTCTGGCACTTGAGGAAGGCGACCATGTTCCCGCTGACGCTAGGCTCATTGAGGTTGTTGAGTTAAAGGCGAATGAGGCTGTTCTAACCGGAGAATCCACACCCGTCGAGAAAGAGTTGGCGGTTCTTAAGGAGGATACTCCCGTTTCAGAAAGAAGAAACATGGTTTTCTCCGCTACCCACATTGTTTACGGCAGGGGCAAAGCGATTGTAACCGCCACAGGAATGAACACAGAATTTGGCAAAATTGCCGAGATGGTTCAGACCGCTGAGGAGGAAGAAACACCCCTTCAGAAGAAATTGGACAGATTCGCCAGCAAAATTGCCAAGGTTGTAATCGCCGTCTGTGTGCTTATTTTTGCTTTGGAAGCGTTTGAGGTAATAATGAAGATGCACTTTGAACTTGATGGCTTCATTCAAGCTTTTATGTCCTCAATCTCGTTGGCAATATCCGCAGTTCCTGAGGGCCTACCAGCCATTGTTACTATAGCGCTGGCTCTAGGGGCGAGGGAATTTGCGAAGCGCAACGCCATAGTGAGGCGGCTTTCATCGGCAGAAAGTCTCGGCGCGGTGACGGTCATATGCTCTGACAAAACTGGGACGATAACTAAAGGCGAAATGACTGTTCGCCAAATCTATGTTGATGGAAAACTTGTTGAAGTGACTGGGGTTGGTTATGAGCCTAAGGGTGAGTTTCGCATTGAAGGAGACCCTGCAAAGCCTGATAGCAGTCTTGAATTTGTTTTAAGGATAGGTGCCCTATGCAACAATGCCAGCTTAAGAAAAAATGAGCAAAACAACAGTTGGGAAATCTTCGGCGATCCGACAGAAGGAGCACTTGTTGTAGCGGCTGCCAAGGCTGGATTTAGCAAAGAGGCTTTAGAAAATAGTTATCCACGCGTTGGTGAAATACCCTTCACTTCTGAAAGGAAACGTATGACCACAATCCACAAGACTCCGAAAGGCGGAGTTCACGCCTACATGAAGGGCGCGCCTGAAGTCGTTCTGGAAAGATGTACCCACGTATTTGAGGGAGGAAAAGAAAGGAGACTTACAGAAGAACGGAAAAAAGAGATCCTGGCTGTGAACGAGCAATTGGCTGGAAACGCCCTAAGGGTTCTTGCTATGGCGTATAAGCGCTTGCCGCCAACCATGACAAAGTATGAAGCTGAAACCGTTGAAAAAGGAATGGTTTTTGTTGGGCTTCAAGGAATGATAGACCCTCCAAGAGAGGAAGCCATAGAAGCCAACAAGAAATGCCAAAAGGCCGGCATAAAGACGGTTATGATAACAGGCGACCACAAGCTGACCGCCATTGCTGTTGCAAAGGAGGTTGGAATATACAAGGAAGGCGACTTGGTCTTAACTGGCGCTGAAATGGACCAGCTAAGCGACGAGGAATTTGAAGAAATAGTTGAAAAAGTAACCGTTTACGCCCGCGTTTCACCAGAACACAAACTAAAAATTGTCAATGCTTTGAAAAAGAAAGGCCACATAGTGGCAATGACTGGTGATGGCGTTAATGATGCGCCAGCTGTTAAAGCCGCCGATGTCGGTGTCGCGATGGGCATCAGCGGGACAGACGTTACACGGGAAGCGTCGGACCTTGTTCTGACAGACGACAACTTCGCTACGATAGTTAAGGCTGTAGAGCAAGGAAGAGTTATCTATGACAACGTGAGGAAATATGCACGTTTTCTCATATCATGCAACTTCGATGAATTGCTGGTTATAGGCACATTCGCCCTTCTAGGGGGAATATCCTCACCAGAACTGTTTCCGCTTCCGCTACTACCAGCGATGATATTGTGGATAAACCTTGTAACGGACGGGGCTCCGGCTGTTGCCCTTGCAACAGATCCTCCGGATGTTGATGTCATGGATAGACCGCCACGTAAACCCGAAGAAGGCATACTTCACGGAATGGGAGCATTCATAATAGCCTCCTTCATACTCCAAGCAACTGGAACCATTCTGGTGTTCTGCCTGGAATATTACGTTTGGCCTTCTCACCCATGGATTCGCCCTGATGGGACGATTGATGAGATGGCAAGACAGCTTACTTACCGGGAGGCCACCACTACAGCCTTTGTGCAAGCAGCTTTATTCGAATTGTTTGTTGTTTGGAACTGTCGCTCAGAAAAGCGTAGCGTTTGGAGAATGGGTAGAAAGGCCTTCGAAAACAAGTTCTTTGTCATTGCCGATTTGGTGTCGGTTGCCCTAACTCTTGGAATAACCTACATACCAATCACTCAGCAACTATTCCACCTTACAGGCTTAAGCCTTACAGACCTAGCCTATGTTGCAGGAGTAGCTAGCTGGGGCCTCTTAATCTTTCCAGAAATATTCATGGGCAGAAAAGTCTGGAAATGGGAATAACAAACGTCAAAAAGCTACGGATATATACGGGTTATCGTCCTCGGGAAAGGTATTGCTTCTCTTATATGCCTTAGTTTGCAAATCCACATGACTGTTCGCTCTATTCCCAATCCAAAGCCAGAGTGCGGAACAGAGCCATACCTTCGCAAGTCCAAGTACCATTCGTAGGCTTGTTTTGGCAAACCAAATTCTTCTATGCGTTTCTCGAGCAGTTTGAGGTCGTGGATGCGTTGGCTTCCACCTATTATTTCGCCGTAGCCCTCAGGCGCCATCAAATCAGCACATAGAACGACTTCTGGGTTTTCTGGGTCTGGCTGCATATAGAAGGCTTTAGCCTTGGCTGGATATCTGTGGACAAACACCGGCTTTTCAAACTGCAGTGAAATGTACCTTTCGTGGGGTGCTCCGAGGTCTTCGCCCCATTGAATGGGGAAGCCTGCCTTCTGCAGCATTTCCACAGCCTCTGTATAGCTTATCCTCTCGAAGGGCGGCTCAACCTTCTGTAAAGGTGTAATGTCCCGCTTAAGGGTCTCAAGTTCCCTTTTACGTTTTTCTAAAACCTGCTTGACAATATAGGTTACCATTTCCTCTTGCACTTTCAAGTTCTCCTCGAAATCACAGAAAGCCATTTCTGGCTCAACCATCCAGAACTCTGTTAAGTGTCTGGGCGTTTTGGACTTTTCAGCCCTAAATGTTGGGCCGAAACAGTAGACCTTTCCAAAGGCGGCTATGGTGGCTTCAACATAAAGCTGTCCGCTTTGGGTTAGGTAAGCCTTTTCACCAAAGTATGGGACCTCAAAAAGGGTTGTTGTTCCCTCAACAGCAGCGGGCGTAAAAATTGGTGAATCTGTTAAGACGAAGCCTCTGCTGTCTAGAAAGTCTCTGCAAGCCTTAATCACTTCGGCTCTAATCCTAAGGATGGCTGTCTGCCTTGGGCTTCTAATCCACAATTGCCTATAATTCATTAGAAAGTCTATGCCGTGCTCCTTTTTTGCCAATGGGTATTCGTGTTCAGCCAAGTGCACTATCTGCAGGTCACTGACCCTTATTTCGTAGCCTCCGGGCGCACGCTTATCCTCCTTAACGACACCCCTTAGTATAATGGAGGATTCCTGAGTCAGCCTCTCCGCGTCTTCGAAAACTTTTGCTGAAACCTCGTCTTTGTGGATAGTTGCTTGCATGAAGCCTGTTCCGTCACGTATTATTAGGAATTGGACTCCGCCGCTTGAGCGTTTGTTGACAAGCCAGCCTTTTATTTCAACTTCGCTTTCGGTTAGCCTTCCGTCTAGGATGTCGCTTATGCTCATTGTTTTGTGCCTCCTTCAAAAAGTTCAGGAGAAACAAGTCTATAGAGTGTGGTGAAAATTTTCTGGGGTTTATGTTGCTGGGTTAAAGTGTTCACCTTGCACTTTGATACCCACATAATCATGTAAAGCTATTATTTTAAATGTTTTGCTAAGCCCTGCTTCACAATCCTTAAATCCCGAGGGCTGGGCAATCTATTTGATGGATAATGCCTTTAAAAGAGACAGGGCTTAGAAGCCTAAAAATTTCAGCCATAGCCATATCCAGCGTTGTGATTGTAGAAGTTGTTTTGGGCTTGGCTGTTGGCAGCCTAGCCATCCTAAGCGACGGCGTGCACGCATTGCTGGATGCCGTAACCATGCTAATTCTCTTGGTGGCAGCCAAAGCCTCGCTAAAGCCGCCGGACGAGGAACACATGTATGGACATGAGAAAATTGAGCCGCTCGGCGGGCTTATTGGTGGGGTCATACTTTTCGGCACAGGCATTCTCCTAATTATCAGGGCTGTTCAAAGGCTTTTGCATGGTGAGCCTTTAAACCAAGAGTGGGAGCTGGTTGGTTTCGCCGCAATAGGCTACACCTTCTGCATAGACATTTTAAGGGTTAAGGTGCTACATCCAGTGGAGATGGAAAGCGTGACCGTTAAAGCTGGCTTCTATCATGCTCTGGCAGATTTAGGCTCAACCCTCATCGCTCTTTTAGGCTTCGGACTTGCCACATTGGGTTTTCCAGTATCAGATGCTATTGCCTCTCTCATATTAAGCGCTGCTATAGGCTACTTGAGCATTAGGCTGGTGAAAACAAGCGGAATGGAGCTGAGCGACGCGATCTCAAGGGATGTTGCAGAAAAAGTGCGAAAGGAAATAGCCTCAACCATAGGTGTTTCCAACGTTAAAGGGTTAAGGGTTAGAAGGGCTGGAGACAAAACCTTTGTTGAAGCTACGATACAAGTTCCAGACTACATAGGGCTGGAGGAAGCCCACACACTTGCAACGCATGTGGAGGATAAGCTGAAGAAAGCGTTGAGGAATGCTGAAGTCTTAATCCACGTGGAGCCACCAGAAAAGGAAATTTTAACTCCTCAACTTGTGGAAAAGTTGGCTAGGGAAGTTGAGGGCGTCAAAGAGGTTCACGAAGTAAACGTTGTTTATTCCCGTGGCAAACTCTACGTTACATTGCACGCGTATGTTGATCCTTCTTTGTCTGTAAGTGAAGCTCATGAGCTTGCTGAGAAGATAGAGGGCAGGCTAAGCGAAAAACTGGAAAACGTCAGCAACGTAACAGTTCACATTGAACCATTTAACATGAAACAGCGAGGCCCAGTAGTGGATGAAAGGGAAATTCAGCAAGTAATCTATAAAACGGCTGAAAGCCTGCAACAAGTGTTCTCAGTTAAGCGAATAGTCACATACATTGTAGGCGGGAAACGCTACATAAACATAGACTGCTGTTTCACAAGTCAAATCTCAATAGAGGAAGCCCACAAAGTGGCATCAAAAATCGAGAATGGAGTGAAACGAAGATTCACAGAAACCATAGTCACGGTTCACATGGAACCAAAAAAGGAAGGAGTTTAGGGGAAGACGATTTCTCTTATTGGCGAAAGGTCTTCCAACCAGTTTATCTTTAGTTTCTTGTCAGACACCGTATAAAGCATGTCTTCAATGTATAATGCCCTTTCTATTTGGTAGGCATAATCCCAACCGTTGGCACCTGCGTCCAAGTGGGTGACATTTCCTTTTAATGTAAATTTGTATTCTGATGTGTCAAATATGTAGACCCCTTGCCACGAATAGTCGTATATGAACACTGGCATAACTAGCAACTCTTTTGCCTTATTAAAGAGAAACGCCTTATGCTCCCACAACACTGGCGTGTTCGAACTCCTTGGAATTGTGAAGTTACTTGTCACAAATGGTTTGCTAACATTACTTACATTAAACATGAGTATCTGCACTCTGTTGTTTTCATCTATGCCGACGCCTATTAGGTGGTTCTCGTCGTATGGGTGCAAGTATCTTGTAAACCCTGGGATGTCCAGTTTGCCCAAAAACTTTGGTTCTCTAGGGTTTTCAACATCTACCACAAAGAACGGATCTTTCCGCAAGACTGATGTTGTAAGGTAGCAACGATTTCCAATAAACCTTGTTGAGTCTAAGTTTTCACCAGGCGCTATATCCGTAAGGTTTCCAACAATGGTCAGATTCATATCTAATATGTATAGGTCATTTGTCCGTATCTCGTTCACCCACCGTGCCGTTGTAATTCTAAAGTAGCTGTCATATTCGTCCATGGAAAATTGGTTGAGTTCATGACCTGGCACCGTTCCAGTTGCTTCCCAGTTCATGGTTCTATTTTCTATCCTTATCCTGTAGATTATTGTTTGCCAATCGAAGCTGTGAAATGTTATGTAAATGTTATTTAACGAGACGTATAGGTTGCTTGTTCCCCCCATCATTAGGGTTAAAGTGTTTGGCTCCTCGGTTTCGTTCATCATGTTTAAAGCGACGATTGTTGTAAAGGTGTAGTATTCCTCGGACACGTTGGAATAATATATTTTTGTAGCTTCAATCTCTCTGATGCCATCCTTCAAGTAAATTTTTGGAAGAATAACGTCGCCATAGATTATGTAGACTGGTTGGCTGATAACAGCATAAACGTATTCGCCAATCGTTCTTGAGTTAAAATAGTGCCCGCTCATTGTAAAATCTTTCACTAAGATAGGATTCTTTTTGTTCGAGATGTCATAAACGTGAATGAACGCTTTGCCATCAATAACATAGCAACTTCTGTAATAATAGGTCCATGGCTGAAAACCGTATTTGCTTCCAAGAACCACCAGTTTATTGCCATTAGAGCTTATAAATAATCCCGCCGGATATGTACTGTTTTCAAATGTTATTTTTGATATTAAAGCAGCTTCTTCTGGTGGGTAAGCCTTTAAAATATAGATGTTGTTGCTAGCTATCACGTACATGTATTCGCCATCGCTTTTTACGATGTCTGCTTCGTCGACCCCCGCCACTTGGACATTTGTAGTTGAATATTCAACTTCGCTGTAAACAGGTGTTGGACTCATTGCTAATATTCTAAGGTCTTCTGGTCCATAAAACGGATAGATCCCAACATTTGCGTTTTCCATTAGAAAGTTTAGAAGCTCCTGATACGATGAGAAGGTTTTCAGAAATTGCGATGAGGGCTGAGGCGTTGGCTCTGGTGAAGGTTCAGGAGATGGTTGGGGGGATGGTTGCGGGGTTGGTTGTGGAAAAGGTTGATTCTGGATTTCCGTTGGTTGCACTCCAAGGTTGGAGCACAAAGCCCCAAGCATTAAAGCGACAAGAACAGCCGCTAATCCATAAATCACCACTCGTCTCTTAACTTCCCTTAACAATGTGCTTCACCGCTTAAAACCATCTTTTCCTTTTATTTTATCCTAATTTTTGGTACAATTCTTCCAGCTGTTAGAACGGCTTCAACGACCATACTCGTATAGTTTCATACCAGAATATTGTCGTTACGATGGCTCCGAAAACTATGAGGAATAGGCTTTCTCGTGTGAAATTGGGCATGGAAAGTATGAGGTAGGTCACATAGAAGGTTGTGGAGAAAACAGCGTAAAACAAGTATCTTGGAAAGATAAGTTTGCCCAACTTAACAAAGTGGCGAAGTACACCAATTTTAACTTCGCCTACAAGGTAGTAGTGGCCGCCCACCTCCTGTTTTTGAACTAAGCCCATTTCTCTTAATTGTTCAAGGTGGTGTTGTGCCACGCTTGGGCTGCTGAAATGTAAAGCCTTTTGAACCTCGCGTACACTCATTGGGCGCCCGTTTTTCAAGAGAAGCCAGTAAACTTTCCAAGCCTTCCCGCGGAGGGCATACTCAAGTTTGTTTTCTTCTTCACTATGCAATTGCAGCACTTCAAATTGGCTCTCAATGAAAGTAATAGCTGGGAGTGCTTATAATTCCAACTTCTAGAACATTGAGCGTGGACAATTTTTAACGTAACAAACTTCCTGCCACGAAGGCAATAAGTCCTGCAAAAAACCATAACAAAACATGGTTTTTCACTTTTTTGGCGTTCTCCCTTGTATAGTCCCTTAAAATTGAAATTGAAGATGCCGCCAATCCTATGTCTGTTATGGCTACTATGGGGATAAACCACGCTGAAACGAGATTTAAGGCTGGCGGCAGTGGAGTCAAAGCAACGGCTAATAAGTAAAAGATGGATGCTGCAACTGCGGCTTTGCGCGGTCCAAAGAGGACAGCTAAAGTGCGCACGTTTCGTGCTTTATCTCCTTCAATGTCAACAATACCTTTCGTTATTTCTCTTCCCGTGTTCGACAGAAAAACCATGGAAACGAAAATCCACATGTTCAATACAACTTTGTTAGTTACAGTTAAGCTTCCATAGACAAAAGGAGCTGAAACACACGCGCTAACCAAGAAGTTTCCCAGAAGCCCAGTTCGCTTCCCAACGGTGGCATATGCTACTGAAATTAGCCAAAAAATTAAAGCTATTAAAAAACAATGAATGAACTTTGTGGCAACGCATGCGATGGCAGCTGTCGCCAAGCCCGATGCTGTGAGCAAAAGGGCGAAGACAAGTGCCTCCGTTGGCTTAATTACGCCGCTCGGGATAGGTCTAGAAGGCTCGTTTATGGCGTCTATCTCCCTATCATAATAGTCGTTTATGGTCATGGCTGCCGCCGTTAGCAAAAAACCTGTGAAAAAACCGTAGATGAGGCTCCATAAATGAATTGTTAAACCCTTCGGATCTGCAATGGTTGCACCAACTATAACGGCAAAACCCATCATCAAACAGTTTACAGGGCGTATCAAACGAACGAAGCCGAAGATTTTGTTCATAACCCTAAACCTTTCGCATTAAAATAATTTGGTTTTAGTTATAAAATTCGCGTCTCCCTTTAGAAAGTTTAATACGCTTAATCATAATATGCATTGTAAAAGCTGGTGGAGTTTTTGCGCCACAACTATGAACCGGAGAGGTTACGAGTCATAATTCCAGTAGGAGGTAAAGCCACAAGGCTGCTGCCGTTAACAGCAGAAACCAGCAAGGCTTGCATCCGCCTACTAAACAGACCCCTCATAGAATTCTCGCTATTGTCCCTCGCTCGTCAAGGCATTAGAAACTTCATCTTTGGTGTTAAAGGATACACCAATTATAGGGATTTGCATGACTATTTCGAGTCTGGTTACGGTTTTTCAGCCCGTTATGGTATAACGCCCCGTGTGCACATTAAATACCAGCCAAACATAGACGACTTGGGAAGCGCCGACTCGGCGAGAATAAACATAGAATACTACAACGTGAGGGACCCCGTGTTTGCGGTTCAAGGAGACAACATATTTGACGTCGATTTGAAAGAACTCATTGAATTTCACCGCAAGAAAGAAGCGGTTATAACAATAGCCCTCAGAGAAGTTGAAGATGCCGAGGGTTATGGAATAGCTGACATAGACAAAGACATGAGAATCC
Organism: Bathyarchaeia archaeon; assembly: GCA_038883715.1. Lineage (GTDB taxonomy): Archaea > Thermoproteota > Bathyarchaeia > Bathyarchaeales > Bathycorpusculaceae > JAGTQI01. The sequence goes on along the minus strand of JAVZLS010000003.1, from coordinate 91,593 downwards.
GTAAATTTGTGGAAAAGCCAACACCAAAGGAGGCGCCGTCAAATCTGGCTAACACCGGCTTATACATGGTCTCTCCAGAAATAAGGAAAATTTTCAAAGAAAAGGGTGTTAAAAAACTAATGAAAGAGCGAAACCGTCTGGACTTTGGCTACGACTTTATTCCATATGTGATAGAGACTGGCAGACCAGTTTACGGCTATGTTCTGAAGGGGAACTGGTATGATGTTGGCACTCCAAGACGATATTTGGAAGCCATGAGAGACATGCTTGAAGGACGCTTCTCTTCACTTACAGATTTCGGTGGAAGGATAGACGAAAGAACGAGGGTTTGGGTTCAAGGTGAAAGTCCAGAATCCATTAAGCGTCGAAAGGAAATTATAAGGAAGATTAAAGAGGGAAAAATTGAGGTTGAAGGCTCAGTTCTGATTGGGCGGCACTGTGAAATAGGCGATGGGGTGCGCATCGCAAACTCGTGCATCGACAACTACACAAAAATAGAGGATGGAGTGACCATAGAAAACTCCGCCGTAATGGACAGAGCCATAATAGAGGCGAAAGCCGAAATAAAAGACAGCATAATAGGGAGACATGTAACAATCCGCTCCAGTGCAAGAAAACCAACAAAAATAAGCGAAATTTCGGTTATAGCGGATGACGTCACAATAGCCGAAGGCTGCCTTCTCAAGGCGACAAAAATTTATCCCCACCAATATGTCAGAGGCGAATTTGTGAATCAGACAATAATGCCGGGTTAACAAATGAAAATCGACTTAGAGCAGATCAAACAGAGAACAGTGTCCGTAAATCAATACATCGCAAATATCAGTGAACCCTTCCGCGAAAAATTTCTTGAACGGAAGAAGGCGTACAAGCTAAACCCAGAAGCGGTTAGCAAATTGAAGAAGCTCGCAAACAACGTTGTAGTGGTTGCTTTTTCCGCTGAATGGTGCAAAGATTGCGCCGCCAACATCCCAATTTTAGCGTTGTTGTCGGAAGCCACGGGATTAGAGGTCAGAATTTTCGGAGGGCTAAAGAGGGACCCGCTAGGTCCTAAACGGAAATGGAGCATTCCGCCATCACCACCAGAGGTTGAAACGTTTAACGTGGACAAAATCCCCTTAATTCTAATTTTTAACAAAGAATGTGTGGAGCTGGGAAGGATGGTTGAGAATCCGAAGTTAGGATTAACCTTAGAAGAAGAGCTTCTCCAAATAATTATGAAAAGTGCTGAAAGAAAGATGTAGCTATGCCTTAAACCACTTAAATATCATGTACCTTATTTTCCCCTTCTCCAAATCTGGCACTGCTATTATGAATCTTTTCCGCACTGTCGTCGCCAATCTTCCAGCTTTCACTATTTCTGTGGCTGTTAATTCGGATGAAGCCTTCTTAACCGAAACCATATAGGGAGCGTGTTCCAATCCCGGTCCATGCTTGTAGACTGCAAAGTCGCATCCAAACTTTATCCCCGGCGTGACAACCATTCCGCTATCCCGCAAGTCGCGGTAAACAGCATATTTCTCGTAAAACTCCTCATACAATGTTCTGGCTTTCTGTCGAAGTTTTTTGAGGCTTACGCGGGTTTTTTCCGCGCCCTCATAAACGGTGATTATTCCCTTTTCGGCGAGGTATAAGCCCTCCATCAAATCCAAAATTAATGGGACATTAAACTCTGGAATTTTCGGCTTTGGTATCCCAAGTGGCTTGCCATAAAACCCCATCTTGTAAAGTTCAGACCCATCGCTTGGGTTCCAAACCACTAGAAAGTTTTCGATGAATTCTACTGGTATTTTTCTTGGCACTGTTTTGTCCCTTTGCTTTGCATTACATTATGAAGGATAAGACTCTTGCGGCGTCTGCAGCATCTTCAGCTTTGTCGGCGGAGTCCTCCAAAAGTTGTAGGATGTCCCTCAAAAGTATGAGCGCTGGGATTTCCAGCTTGCTGTTTAGAAGTTTTATTTCAAGGGTTCGATAAAGCTCGTCGACAACGCGTTCCGCCGATTCAACCTCGCTGGCTTTTTCCATAGCTTTCTCTGAACCATAAGCCAAGACCATCATTGTTTCTCTCAGTTTAAGCACAGTTTCCAGCGAGGCTTCTGAAAGTTTTAAAAGGTCCTTTTTTATCTCCGTAGGCACGTTCCAGCTGTGCTCCATTATTTCGAGGATGCGGAAGGCTATTCCCTCAGAGAAGTCGGCAATTTCCCCAGCCAAATTTGTGAATCTTAGGAAGTCTTCCCGGCTTAGGAGTATGGCGCCTATCTCTGCAAGCTCGCGGGAAACTAGGCGTCTAGCATTATCAACGTCTTCTTCGCCCATTCTGATTTCGTTATAGATTTGCTTTGCCCGCGCCTTGTCGTTTTTTATAAAGCATTCAATCATTTGGGGAACCTTTCGCGTTAAGTCTAGTACCTTCCTTAGGTGTTCTTGACATACGCTTAAAGCTCTACGTTTAACGCGTTCCTCTGTTTCTGCTGGAAGCACCAAGTTTCTTCCCGCCGCAAAACCACGTTATGCTTTTCTAGCATTAATATTGCGGAAGTATTAAAAAAGGTAACGAAAACTATTCCTTAACAAGCGCGCCCAAATCTTTAAACTCGATTTTTTTACGGAAGTACTTATGCAGAAGTTCCGGTAAAGCGTCTATGCGGTTTCTAACCTGTTTCCAAGTGTCGCGATCTCGAATGGTGACAGTGTCATCTTTAAGGGTTTCATAATCAATTGTTATTCCCAGTGGTATGCCCACCTCATCCGCTCTGGCGTAGCGTCTCCCGATGGAACCAGCCTCATCATATTCTGTTGTAAAGCCCTCATCAACCAGCATCTTATAAACTTGCAATGCCTTCTCGGGCAATCCGTCCTTGCTCACCAACGGGTAAACTCCAACCTGTATTGGGGCTATATCCCTTGGAAAACTTAATACTGCCCTATCATCTTTTACACGGTATGCGTATTCTAGAGTCACATAAACAAGCCTATCAGAGCCGAAACTAGGCTCCACAACATGTGGTATAAAGCGTCTGCCTGTCTCTTCCACCTTACATGTTGTGATTTCCACGTGTTCGGGCAAAATTTTATGCTCTCCAAGCATGAAATAGCCCTTCGTCTTAAATGAGGCTTCAACCTCTTCCGGATTAGCCTCAGAAAGCATTTCAGCAATTTTTTGTGCCTCTACTTTAAAGGCTGGTCCGAGCTTTACCATTAAAGGCTTAACAACTTTTTTCTCTTTCACCATTGGCTTTTCATACTCTTTGAACACTCTTGTGTCTGTTCCGCTGAACTGCATGTGCTGTTTTAAATCGTAATCCGTTCTGTAAGCGTGTCCAGAAACTTCAATCCATCCCCAGCGGTCAACATAGACTTCTTGGTCGAAGCTTTGTAGCGAATAGTGCGCCCGCTCCCATGGAAGTTTCTCAATAAACCTTTGACTTTCAGCTGGGACACCTAGCTCCATCAATAATCTTTTAGCTAATGCCATGAAAGCCGCCTGCCAATGAACTTTAATATAACCTTTTTTAAGCGCCTCTTTAACCGTGGCTTCCACGATTTCCTCAGAGCCGCGAAGCTTGCTTTCAGCTAGAACAAGCCGTAAAGTCTCATCTCCCACCTCATCCAGCAAAAAACAGTTGGGATCTTCGGGGTCAAAGAAGAACTCTATATCCACTATTGTGAATTCCCTAAGCCTTATCAAACCCTGCCTCGGCGAAATCTCGTTCCGCAGCGCGTGGCCTATCTGCATTACGCCGAAAGGTAATTTTTCCCGCGCCATTTCATATAGACGTCTGAACTCCACGAATATGCCTTGAGCAGCCTCCGGGCGACCATAACCAACAGCTTCAGAGTACGGACCTATGGTTGTTTTGAACATTGTTAGGAAATGTTTTGGTTCGCTAAAAGTGCCTCCGCATTCCGGACAGCGCACGTCATGTTTTTCGATAGCCTCTCTTAGCTCTTCTAAGCTTAATTTTTCAACGTCTGATGCACTTAGCTTCGCCGTTTCTTCAAGCAGATGATCTGCCCGGAATCGCCTTTTACATTTTAGGCATTCAACCATAGGCTCTTTAAAGTGGTCAACATGTCCTGAAGCCTCAAAAACCTTGCCCGGCGCGATTATGGGGGCTTCTATCTCCATTATTCCAAGTCTGTTAACGAAGATTTCCCTAAGCTTGTTTTCAATGTTTTGTTTTAATTTTGCGCCTAAAAAGCCGTAGGTTACAAAGCCGCTTACGCCCCCGTATATCTCGTAGGATTGCCAGAAAAAGCCTCTGCGGCGGGCTAACTCGTTAATTATTGTGAACTTGTCCTGTTTTTGGTTGTTCACCTTTCTTTGCCACCCGTTTTTTAAGCTGGCTGGTTAAAGCCTTTAAAGGCTTCCTCAATAATAAATTTTCAAGCAAAATAGTGGAGACTCGAACTTGAAGACTTTGAGCTATCAAGATTTAATGGATTTGGTGGATGGGGCAGCGATATTTTCAGCGGCGGTGGAGACCCAGAAGTTGGATACAGAATAGTAAAGACCCTCGCCGTAGATAAAATCCCCGTCGAGATGGTTGATCCCTTAGAGGTTCCTGATAATGCCAAAGTTGTGAATTTTGCATGTGTGGGCGCGACGACATCTGTTGATTATGACTCGGATGCTGCAGTAAAAACCTTAAAAGCGTTAGAGGAATATGCTGGCTTCTGTGCTTTCGCCACAATCCCCGTAGAATTAGGCGGATTTAACACATTGGCAGCTGTTGATGTTGCTGCTCGACGCGGCATTCCAGTTGTGGACGCGGATGGGGCTGGCAGATCCGTTCCAGAGGTCCACTTAAAAGTTTACACAATTGATGATATTCCGCTCGCGCCGATGGTTGTTGCTGATGTGCACGCTAAAAACGTGGTTATAGTTAAGGAGACTGTTGACGCGAGGGCTGCTGAAAGAATTGCCCGTGTATTAGCCGCCGAGTGGGGGCACTCAGCCTATACTGCGAGGAGAATATTAAGCGGGGTCCAAGTGAAAACTTCTCCGGTGCAGCGAAGCTTGTCCAAGGCTATAAAAGTTGGAAGAATTCTAAGAGAGGCTAAAAGCCCAATTGACGATGTGTTGAAAGAAACTGGAGGCTACAGGCTTTTCGAGGGAGTTGTAAGCATGGTCGAGAGGAGAACGGAAGGGGGCTTCACCTTCGTTAATGTGAAGCTTAAAGGTGCTGGCAAATTTGCTGGAAGCAGATTTGAGTTTAAAGCCAAAAACGAGGTACTGGTCGCCTATAAGGATGGACGACTCGCTGCTGTGGCGCCTGACATAATAACGCCTGTCCATCCAAAAACAGGTAAGTGTATAACTGCTGAAAAGATTGTGGAAGGGGATAGACTGACCGTTTTGGGTTTGCCGGCGCCTGAGAAGTGGGTTACCAGTAAGGGACTTGAATTGTGGCGTGATGTGCTGCAGAGGTCCGGAATGTTTGTGGAGTATGTTCCAATAGCAAAATTAGCAACCTAGCATTTCACGTGCCCTTTTCTATTCTTAAATGTTTTTTAACGTCCACTTTCCGGAGTTTTCCATCCTCGCCAATTTCAAATTCTAGGAGTACCCTGTCCAACGCGTTTTTCTTGCTGTTAAACTCTTTTCCGCATTCCCCGCATTCAATATCTGCCTCCATTTCAACGACATACCATGAGGCTTCAACGTAGTGGCGGCCGCAGTTTGGACAACGTAGAACCGAAACATCCAACCATGTCTTCATTTCTATCACTTTTAACTGCTAATGGATTGGCATAGAACTTTATAAATCCGTATGTAATATGAAAGGAACAAAATGGTGGTTTAGGCTTGCCAAAAATAAAAGTAGCGGTTGTTGGCGTTGGAAACTGTGCATCAGCCCTTGTGCAAGGCTTACACTACTATAAGAACTTTAATAGCGATGATGAATGTGTTGGTTTACGCAACCTCTTCTTGGGAGGCTTTCACCCAAGAGATATTCAAATAGTCGCAGCCTTTGACGTCGACAGCAGAAAAGTTGGAAGGGACCTTTCAGAAGCTATATTTGCACCACCGAATAATGCCCCAAAACTTGTAGATGTCCCCTCGTCTGGCGTAATAGTTCAGAAGGGACCAGTTTTAGACGGTGTAGGCGAATACACAAAAGAAGTTGTCAAAGTAAACGGTTCAAAAGAAGCTAATGTCGCAGAAGTGTTAAAGGAAAGCGGGGCGGAAATTGTACTTAATCTGCTTCCAAGCGGTGCCGTGAAGGCTTCTGAATGGTACGCCAGCCAATCTTTGGAGGCTGGCTGCGCCTTTATAAACGCTACACCAGCTTTCATAGCAAGCGATTCAGCTTGGGCGAGGCGTTTTGAAGAGGCTGGACTGCCCTTGGTCGGCGACGACCTCATAGACCAGATAGGCGCTACAACATTACACAAAACGCTGTTGCGACTTCTTTCAAAGCATGGTGTGCGAATAACTGAGACATACCAGCTTGACGTTGGCGGAGGAACAGAGTCGCTTGACACGCTGGACAGAACACGCGAACTGAAAAGGACTGTTAAAACTGAAACTGTTAAGGCGGCGCTGCCATACGAAGCGGAAGTGGTCGCGGGTTCGACGGACTATGTTGATTTTCTGCAGAACAGGCGTGACAGCTACTTCTGGATAAAAGGGTTATACTTCTGCGGGACACCAATGCAGATAGATATGCGCCTCTCAACCGTGGACGCGCCAAATGCCGGCTCAGTGTTATTAGATGTTATAAGAGCTGTTAAAATCGCTTTAAACAGAAAATTGAAAGGGGCGATTCTCCCAATATGCGCGTATGCCTTCAAACACCCGCCGCAGCTGCTTTCCTTAGAGATTGCTGAGAAAATGTTTGAAGAGTTCATTGCTCAAAGACTTTAAAGTTAGCCTCTTCTCCTAACAAGGTTCTGTAATTCGCTAACTATTTTAGCTTTAAGCCCGGTTTTGGAGATTTTATCCTTTAACATAGAAATGGTCTTTACTGGCGTTGGGTCCACCCCGCGCAGAATTGCAAGATAAACGCTTGTAAAGTCTCCTATAATGGTTGTAGACAACATTTTGGCTAATCTCCCCTCACCCCTGCTCCAGACCTCATAGATTCCCTTCACCTTGCCGCTTAACAACTCCTTAGTTGCCTCTATTCTGCATTTAATGGGCTCTGGTTCGCTCTTGTCCCGTATAATAACCGCTGAAAAATGGTTCGCCAACTCCTCGGCTTTTTCCCAACCGACAACCTCATTATGGTTTAGCTCTGGGAAAACCTCCCATTTTGATGGAATCTTACCATTCTCGTTGAATTGTTGTTTAAAGCGCTGCGCCACAGAACGATAAAATCCAAAGCCGTAAACAACAGGAACCGTTCCGCAAATGTCGGTGGCAAGTTTTTTAGAAAAGTTTTCTCTCAAAGGGTTTTCTGGCGCATTTTGGTTACAAACTTGCTTTAACACCGTGACAGCCTCAGAGATTTCAGCTCTAACTTTTGTAACTAAGCCAAGTTTCTGTAGGATTACTAGTGTTGGGGTGAAAAGGTATGGAAGGGCTGCCCTTGGCGGAATTCCCTCTGGAACATGTATGCTTGGAATCTTCAGTTTTCCTGCAAAATTTAGGAGAGTGCCTCCGGAGCTTATGCAGATTATCATACAGTTCCGCTTTACCGCATCGAGAAAAACGCTTAGAGTTTCTTCTGTTTCCCCAGAATAACTCACAATGAACGTTAATGTCCTTTTGTCGGCGTGGGCTGGTAGCGTGTACTCCCTGCAAACTTCTACTGGAATTGTGAGCATGTCGCTTGCCCAGTCCTTTAGAAGTTCTCCGCCTATTGCTGAACCGCCCATGCCAGCCACAATTATCGATTTGGGTTTCGGATAATCAACAGCAACTTTTTCAGTTATTTGGAAAGCGCTTTCATAATGTTCTGCAGCGTTGACGCAAAAAGAGAGCATGTCGTTTTTATCTACTTCTCTAATCTTGTCTAAGTTGTCCAGAATTGTTGCTTGTGGCATTTTGCATCTGTATGCAGTTAGCAGCTGTCGCTTTTAGCTTTTAAGTTAAAACTATCATACAATAACACAGAATGGTGTAAAAGGTTGAAGAGAAAAAGCATCTCAATAGCCATTCCAGCATCCGTTGTTTCCGACACTCCACATCTCCGAGAAAAAACCTCAAAAATAGGCTTAATTGGGAGAGCTGCCGCTATTTTCGGAGTTGAAGAGATAATAATTTACAAGGACGAGTTAAAGCTTAACCAAAAAACTGACATGGACTTAATCGCTACGCTGCTAAGTTACATGGAAACTCCGCAGTATTTGCGCAAGAAGCTTTTCAAGTTGAAGCCTGAATTGCGTTATGCTGGAATCCTCCCGCCACTGAGAACGCCACACCATCCCTTAGGCAAAAAGGTAGCAGACCTAAAGGTTGGTGAATACAGGGAAGGCGTCACGGTGGCGAAGTCGAAGGAAGGCGTGCTTGTGGATATAGGAGTGAACAAACTCGCCCTAATTCCAGACTTACGTTTTCCCCTTGGAAAGCGGGTAACCGTGAGGATAGCTGGCGTAAATAAGCATGTTGTGGCAAGCCTTGCGAACCGCAATGATGTCCCTTATTATTGGGGATATGCGGTAACTGTTTGGGAAGAATCCTTTGGGAAACTGGTGGAGCGCAGACATTTTAACTTGAAAATAGCCACATCAAGGTATGGCGTCCCCTTTACAGATATCAAAGAAAGAATTGCTGAGAGATGGAAAACCGCAGAAAAAATATTAATAGCCTTTGGGGCGCCAACAAAGGGGCTGTACGAGATAGCCAAGCATGAAGGGCTAAACCTCGACCAAATTGTAGATTTTGTCGTTAATACAATCCCATGGCAGTCCACTGAAACTGTGCGAACCGAAGAGGCTCTTATTGCCTCTTTGGCCGTTTTTAATTGCGCTTTTAGAGTTTAAGGTTTAAATGCCCGTTTAGCCTATTTGCGCTCATGTACTTCGATGTTGCCATGCCGCTGACGCTTTTCACCGTAACCACAGTAGCCATGTTTCTGAATGATAAGGTTGAAGGAAAACTGAAGATGACTTTTGAGAAGAGGGAGTTCGGCGTTAAAGACGCCGTAATGCTTGTAGCCGCGATAAGTGTGGCTATCTCGCTCATGGTTTTTGTCCCGCAAATGGCTGTTATGACAATATTTCTGTTCGCCTATGCATCTCTTCTCTTCATATTCACCTACATCTTCTCAGATTTTAGAAAGATTAGGGCTCAACTCTTCTGTGGAGCCTTTTTTGCAATCAGCTTTGTAGCGGCGACGGTCAGCCTCTTCAGCATGGACGTGTTGAGAGGACTATCTTCTTATGGGGCTGCGGCATTTTACGGTCTATTCGGTTTTTCCTTCATAGCTATAGCCTACGAGGAAATAAGAACAAGTTTTGGGCGGCGGTGGTATTTGGCTATTCTGCCATCAGCCTTATTCATAATTCTCTACGTTTTTTATAGCCGAAGCCCCGTATGGTTTCCGTACCTTCTTAACATGTACGGTATAGTTTTCGCCATTCTCGTAATCCTCTATCTCGGAGCACTTTTCACATGGAAAACAACACTGACCTTCGCTGGGCTTCTAACAGTCGCAGATATTATTCTTGTCCTTGTAACGGGCACAATGGTTTCAGCAGCAACGCATGTCACTGCCCTAAGGCTTCCAGTGCTCGTCACTTTGCCAACAATCCCGGAAATAGCCACACGTTGGGGTGTGCTTTACATATCACTTGGTTTAGGCGACTTCTTCTTTGCTGGTCTTATAGCAGTGCAAACCTACAAGAAATACGGGCGGCAAATTGCAGTTTTATCGGCAGTCGCTATGGCGGTATCCTTCTTCATTTTTGAAGCATTAATCTTGACCTTCAACTTGAGGGCTTTTCCCGGGACTCTAATGATTATTTGCGGGTGGTTGCCTCTGCTGTTACTAAAAGCTTTAAAAACATCAAAATGGTATAGCGAAAACCAAAATCTATAAGTCATCCTCAGTTATTACTTTAATTCCATGCTTTTTGAGTAGGGCTGTTGTGATTCCATCGCCTTTCACGGTTTTGCCGGAAAACGTGCCATTATAGATGCGCCCGCAACCACACGAGGGGCTTCCCTGCTTTAGCACAGCCTCCTTTACGCCGAATAATTTTGCGATTTTCAAAACCTCTTCGGCTCCGCGTTTGAAGTTTTCTGTTACGTCTCTTCCAGACCTTGTGATTACCCTTCCATCCTTGATTTCTGCTGGTTCCCTTGGTGTTGGTAAGCCGCCAATTTGTTCTGGGCACACTGGTATAAGGGTTTCCGTTTTCAGCAGCATGATAACTTTTTCGTTAAGGGCATCTCTTCCGTCGTATCTGCATCTTATTCCTAATAAGCAAGCGCTGCAGAGCTTCATGATAGTCGATAATTTAAAATTTGTTTATATTCATTGCTAGGCTTTTAAACGCAGACTTCTGGTCTACAAAAATAAAAGGCATGTTTAGCCGAAGAGTGCTCCAAGCCCCTCGAGCGCTGCTTCCTCTCTGGCTTTCTCCTCTTCTTCCTTCTTTTTCTTCTCTTCCTCTTTTGGCTTGGCTTCCGCTGCCGGTGTCGCGGCTGCTGGTGCGGTGACTGGCGCTGCCATAAATGTTGGAGCTGACTTTATAACTTCGTCAATGTTGACCTCTGCCAGTGAAGCCACCAGGGCTTTAACTCTCATGGCGTCAACGTCTATTCCGGCGGCGGTTAGAACTTGTGTTAGGTTTTCTTCGGTTATCTGTTTTCCAGCTTTGTGGAGGAGCATTGCAGCGTAAATGTATTCCATACCTTTTTCACCTCTACTTAAACTATTTTAACTTTGCTTGGTTTCCCCTTCCAAATTGGGAATTCTCATACTTAAGCTTAACATTTCAGCGTGAGCCTTTCTAATAAGGTCTTTTATTGTTTCCTTAGTTGGTATGGCCGCCCCTAACGAGAGGGCGTATACCTCTTGATGAGCAATTTGGATTAAGGTTTGTATGTTCTCTCTTGTTGGATAAGCTGCGCCTATTGACAGCTTAAAGGCTTCAGCATAGGCAGCTTCAAACTGTTTCTTGGTTCCCTCCAAATCGATTTTGAGCTGCTCTCCTTCTATGATTAAGCCTTCATCATATACAGCCTTCATTATGAGTCCTGCTTCAACAGGTTTTATTCCAAGCTTTGACAAGACGCTGGCAAGCCTTTCAGAAATCACTTCACCTTTGCGTGCCACTAAGGTATCCTTTGTTATCCACACGCTTCCAGCCTCAATTCTTGTCGGCAAACCCACAGCGTTTAACTGGCTTATTATTGGTCCCGGCGGTTGTCCAGTGTTTCCAGCGGGTACTATGACGTCGAAGGACGCTATGTCCCCAGCTTTTGCAGTTAGGCGAACTTTCCCCTTTTCAAGGAGCAGTGCTAATTTGAATGGGTTAAGATTTGTGAAGAGGAAGACATTTGGTCCTGTCAAGTATTTCTCCAGTTTTTCTAATCCCTGCTTTTCCTTGCAGTTTTCAATGGCTCTTTTCATCAGCGTATTCTTTACAACACGCATGTAAACGTCTGCCGCCAGCTTTTTCTTGAACTCTTGAAGTTGAGAAGCCCTGACTTTCTGAAGGCTTGCTATGCCCACCACTTTGTATTGCCTAAGAATTTTCGTTATTTCCTCAACCTCGTCGATCTTTTCTTTTAAAACTTGTTGAGATGGCAGACGCTTCCCCTCTTTATAGCTTAATTTTTACTGGCGCGCCCATGGTTGTTTTTATGCATATTGATTTAATGTTTTTCATTCCCCTTTTCAGTTTCCCCTCAACGACCCTCAAGACAGCCTGTATGTTTTCCGCTAATTCTTCCTCTTTCATGTTCTCCGTTCCGATGCGACACTGGATTACTGGCTGATTGCGCATCCTAACAACAACAGTTTTGCGGTACCTTTTTAGCAAGCTTTCAATGTCTGCTGTAGGCGGAACCGGTACTGGCATTTTACTACGTGGTCCAAGGGCTGGACCTAAAACCTTGCCAACTAACGGCATTAGAGGTGCTTCCGCAATGAAGAAATCGTATTCGTTGGCTAGTTTACGCAGGTCTTTTTTCTTTCCAGCTAATCCTTCAAGCTCAGCCCTATCCAGCACTAGGTCGGCATTAGCCCTTTTTGCTTTGAGGGCGAGCTCGCCGGTGGCAATTACGCAGATCTTGTTTGTTTTCTCTGTCGGCGGATAAGGTAACTCCACGTTTTCTTGAAGCCTTCCTTCTGGAGATTTAATGTCAATGTCTTGCAAGTTTAAGATGAGCTCAACTGACTGGGTGAAGTTTCTTTTGCCGCCTTTCTCTTTTGCCTCTTTTAAGGCTGAAAGCAGTGTTTTCTGTTCTATTGGCATTTTGCTGGCTCCGTGCCATTGATGGATTATAAAGCCATTATAAAAATGTTCCTTTACGCTTCGCTTTCAGCGAATATTTTGTCATATTTTCCTTCGTCGATTTCTCGCATAACCTCTTTAGGGTCTTTCCCCTCAACGGTTACGCCCATGCTTACGCATGTTCCAAGAATTTCTTTGGCCGCAGACTTCAACGTTTTCGAAAGCAATTCTGGACGCTTTATCTTAGCTATGCGAATAAGCTGTTGTATTGTTAGGTTTCCAACTTTCTGCGCCTTAGGGTTTCCAGAACCCTTCTCAATTTTAAGCTCACTGACAATCAGGGCTGAGGCTGTGGGCGTTCCAACACTAACTTCAAAGGTTTTTGTTTCAGGGTCGACAGTAACCTTCACTGGAACCTTCATTCCAGCATAATCTTTCGTAAGCTCATTAATCTTATTCACAACGGCCATGACGTTAACGCCAAGAGGTCCCAGAGCCGGACCCAAGGGTGGACCAGCCGTTGCTTGTCCTCCGCTTACAAGCAATTCCACAACTTTTTTCTCGCCCATGTTATGGTCCTCCTTCAGTTTTTGCCCTTTCAACAAGCTTAACGTAATCCGAATGAACCGTTATTGGAAGCGTAAAGGTAGCTTCAAGAAGCTCCAGCGTTACCTCCTCCTTCGTCCTGTCAATGCGCGTGATTTTAGCTCGCATTCCCTTGAAGGGGCCGTCTGTAACCTCAACTATGTCGTTTTCGTGCAGCTCCTCTATAATGGGCTTTCTCACGACATACTTTTCAATCTCAGAAAAGCTAACGAAGTCCGGAACCCTTGACCTAACATGCTTTATGCCAGCTATGGCTTGCTCAACAAAGTGGGGGCCTTCCGCTTCCATAAAGATATAGCCCCTCAACGTGTCTGGAACAAGAATGGCCTTCACCGGTATTTTGTTCATCTCTATTCTTGCCGCAACAAGCTTAGCCACGTTTCTCTCCTGTCCCGTCGTGGTTCTTATGGCGAAAATTTTTGTGGGTAATTTTTCCAAACTTCCATCGCTCCCTCGTATGATTTAAAACGATATTAGCCTTGTTAGCATGGCAATTATAAAGCCTATAAGTCCTATGGCGCCAATGCCCAAGAAGCATATTTTTATCGATAGCCACAGCTCGCTTCTGCCGGGTTTAACTGCAAGTTTTAATGTTCTTGCGCATTGTGATAGGAAAGACCTTAAACCCATTTTGCCAACCAGCAAGTTGCGCTTTGATACAGATAAACAAGCATTTCTATTAACTTTTCTATCTAAGCATGTAATAGTGCTAGGTTGTTAAACTTTTTGGGACTCCACTCCCACTCTATTAAGCAGTTCAACAATGTTTGGCTTGTCTTCGCCCTTTATCCCCTTCCAGTCTAAAACAGCAAAGTCAACCTTTTCCAAAGTTCTTTCAACACACTGCTGCAAGATAGCCTCATCAATTTTTGCGACGGCGTATTTTGGCACGATGTGACCGAAGGCTATATTTCCCTCCAAAGCCATTCTGGTGAACTTCTCGTTATAATGAGGTCCTCCAATACCCAGCGCCACCTTGCTATTTTGCTTGTCAAAATTTTTCACAGCGTTTATTGTGGCATGCGCAACAACCTCCGCCGCCTCTAAATCTCCCCATTCTTTTGGGGTGCTTCCTAATTCGGCGAACATTGCCGGCATATCAAGTGATGGACCGTGATGGGTACACTCGTAAGAAACTTTATAATTCAAACTTTTTTCTTCGGCAAGTTTTGCCATGGTGCTCAATGCTGCTTTCATAGCGTTTGCCGGTGAAATAGACACTTTTCTTGGGATTCCGCCTAAATCTGCATTTTCGAGGTTTCCAGGAGTATGTACCGAGAGTGTTGGGGTTCCGCTTTGGCTACTATGCCTTGAAATGAAGATGACAAGGTCAAGTGATGGATATGATGCGGTTATGTTCTGTGCATAAACCAACTCCTCATCCAACATTACAAGTTCAACTTTTCGACCAGAAACCTCGGCGTTGTAAACTTTTTCTTTAACCTGCTTGAATGGATATTTGCCTAGAATCTGTTTTGCGATGTTTACGCTTGCCAAATCTTTTGTTGACGCGGCTATCAGAATCATCTCTTATCCAATTGCAAGATGCTCTGTTTAGGGATAAAGATTTCCATAAAACTTATAATGCTTAAAACTGTTGAAGCTCTAGGTTCAGAACTGGTGGAAGACGAAATGCACCTGATCAACTTTAAAAATTTGTCCGGGCAACAGCTTTTGGAAATAATTGATAAGGCTATTGAGGTGAAGCAGAATCCAGAAAAATATCGCAAGGCGTTAGATGGCAAATCCCTAGCTATGATATTCCAAAAGACTTCTACGCGTACAAGGGTTTCTTTTGAGGTAGCTATGACGCAGCTTGGGGGTCACGCCCTTTACATTGATTGGCGTACAACAAACTTCACAATAGCTGACATATACGACGAAACCCAATACTTATCAAGGAATGTCGACTGTATAATGGCGAGGCTTCTGCGGAACGCCGATCTTCAAGTAATGGCTAAAGCCTCTCGAGTTCCAGTAATAAATGGTTGCGACGAAAAATATCACCCGAGCCAAGCAATAGCTGACTTGATGACCATGAAGGAGAAGAAGGGCAAGCTGAAGGGCTTAAAGCTGATTTACATTGGTGTTCACAATAATGTGTGCAACTCTCTTATTGAAGGATGCACCAAAACAGGGGTAAAAATAACCACAGTTACGCCGATTTTCAATGAGCCTTCAAGAGACGATGAGCTTCTAGAAGAAGCCAAGAAAACTGGGCTTTACGAGATCACGTTGGACGTTAAGGAAGCCTTAAGGGATGCAGACTTTGTTTACACCGACACGTGGGTTGACATGGAATTCTTCACAGACCCAAAATTTGCCGCTGAAAAGGAAAAGCGCATCAAGCTCATGATGCCATATCAAATAAATAAGGAGCTATTACGGGGAAGCAACGCCTACATAATGCATGACATGCCCATTCACAGAGGCTACGAGATAAGCGCAGACGTCATAGAAGGTCCAAACTCGATTATTTATGAGCAAAGTGAGAATCGTCTTTACTCGGCGAAGGCCATACTGCTTAAACTTCTTGGAAAATTCTAGGATTAGGGATAATGTGGCTGAGTGTTTGAAAGCAAAGGATTGGAATCTTGTTGCTCCTTGCGGGCTTTACTGTGGCGAGTGCACTGGCTTACTTAGCGGCGAATGCAAGGGTTGCAGAAGCAGTAAAGGGTTAAGCAAAGAATATCAAAAATACTGCAAAATCTACAAATGCGCAGCTGGCAAAAACATTAGAATATGTTTGGACTGCGAAAGCTTTCCATGCAAATTCTTCGATTTCTTCGAAGCAGAAACATTGGAGTCAAGTGCGTGGTTTTTAGACGTGTGGCTTAACATGAAGCAAGTCAAGGAAAAAGGCGTTTCAGAGTTTCTTAAAGCCAAAGAAAAGTGGTTGGCGGAAAGGAGGGCGTGTGCCGCAAAAAGGGGAATTGGGTACTGTGATGAATGCAAAGAGTGGCCATGTGAGTTATTGAGGAGGGAAGTTCTCATACCAATGGATTTGCAAAAGTTTAAGGAGTTTATGTCCAAAGTTTAAGTCTGTTTATGCATTTTCAATACTCACTTTCACAGCAAAAGATTTATAAAAGGAAAATTTTTCGGGAAATTTTCAGAGGATAGAAAACGTATGCATAGTTGGTTTAAGGCACTACGCGGAACATGCTTCCGAAGTTCGACGATAATGTTGGGTGTTCGCTATGGGCATCCACATTATCGGCGAATTTCGGGGTGTGGATCCCCGGAAGATTTCAAGAGTGGAAGATCTTCGGGTGGTTTTGGATAGGGTAGTTGCTAAATCTGGTTTGCATGTTGTCTCTTCAAGTTTTCATCAGTTTGAGCCTCATGGGGTTTCTGCCATTTACCTCTTAAGCGAGTCGCACTTGAGTGTTCACACATGGCCCGAGTATGGTTATATGGCTTTGGACATTTTCACATGCGGGGATGATGGTCCAGCTTTGAGGGCTTTTGAATTGCTGTTGGAGGAGTTTCGGCCTACAAGCGTTGAGAAACACGTTATTAGGAGGGATGTTGTTGGAGAGACTGGAAGCAAAAATACTGCATGAACTTGCAGTTTCGAGGAGAACTTTCTGGGAGCTTATTGACAAAATGAACTGTTCACTAAGAGACTTTGTGACCACGCTTAAGAGGCTTAACAGTGAAGGGCTTATAGTCGCTGATGAGAACGGTTTCTATATAACTGAGAAGGGCAAGGCAAAAATTAACCCGAGGGGTCTAGATTTTGAGGGAAAAATCTGCCCGTCATGTCTTGGCAAACGGGTAATTCCCGAGGCAAGGTTCAAAGAGGTTCTTGAAAAGTTCAAGAAGATTGCTGAAAAAAGACCGAATCCGTCTTTGGACTTTTTCCAGGGTTACATGCTTGAGCAAGATGTGGTTGCGCGGGTTGCCTTAATGCACTATTATGGGGACTTGAATGGGAAGGAAATTGTTTTGATAGGCGATGACGACCTATTGAGCGTTGCCTTAGCCTTAACTGGTTTGCCTTCCCGCATAACCGTTTTGGACATTGACAAGCGGTTAGGCGATTTCTTGCAAGAAGTCAATAAGGATTATGGCTTTAACATAGGGTTCATGAAGTACAATGTGGCTGAACCCTTGCCAAAAGAGCTTCGAGGAAGGTTCGACGTATTCTCTTCGGAGCCCCTTGAAACAGCTTCTGGCTTAAGGGCTTTCATAACGAGGGGTGTAGCTTGCCTTAAGGAAAATGGTGTTGGTTATTTTGGCTTAACTAATTACGAGGCTTCGCTGAAAAAGTGGTTGGCTGTTCAAAAATTGCTTGCTAAGATGAACTGTGTAATCACAGATATTATTCAAGGTTTTTCTGTGTATCCGATGGACTATGGCACTGCCAACTACGAAGAGTTCGCCTATGATTTGGGCTTTAAAGTGAGCAAAAACCCGGGAATTAACTGGTATAAATCCGCCTTGTTCCGATTTGAAGTGCTGGGCATGGCAAAACTGCCAGACGAAGTAAATAAGAAGTTAAGGATTAAGTTTATCGACCTTGATGAGGATTTGACTCATCCGCAATTGCGCCACAAGGTTCTCAAAAAATTAAATGTTGTCAATGAGGCGCCGCGGTAGGCTGAATTTTGGAAGTGGTTATATGCCATCGAATAAAGCAAAGTCGTCAAGCGAGACCCTTGTAAATGTGAAAATTCGACACGCTAATGAAGAGGATTTGCAGGAGATTGTCAGACTTTCGAAGAAGCTTGGAAGAGACGAAAGCGCCATGGATTCTATGATTTCGCCCATGCCCAGCGGGTTCCAAAGCCCAAGCTGGATTCTTAAGAACATAAAAGGCGAAAACACGGTGGTTTTTGTCGCCGAAGTTGAAGGAAAAATAGTTGGCTACTCCCTCGGCTGGGTTAGCCAGCCTTGGGCTTATAAGGGCAAGAGAGGCTACATATGCGACTGTTTTGTTGAAAAATCCTATAGAAGACGTGGCATCGGCAAGGCGCTTGTAAAGGCTATGCTTGAATGGTTCATAGATAAAGGCGCAGAATGTGTAGAAGCCGACGTTTACTCTAATAATATTCCATCTTTAAAGCTGTTTAAGAAGTTGGGCTTTGAAGAGATCTTTAAGCGGTTACGCTTCACGGTGAATAAACATAAGCAAAAATAATAACCGCTTATTTCAGTATCATGTCCACAAATTTTTCTGGCTGAAACTCCTCTAAATCATCATACTTTTGCCCGGTTCCAACGAACAAGATGGGTTTCTGTGTGACATAGGTTACGCTTAGGGCTGAGCCGCCTTTAATGTCGGCGTCCACTTTTGTCAGTATTGTTGCGTCTATGCCGACACTTTTGTGGAACTCTTCGGCCTGCATTACTGCATCATTGCCAGTTAGGGAGTCAACCGTCAAAATGGTTAGGTCAGGATTCACAACCCGCTTAATTTTCGCCAGCTCGATCATCAAGTTTCGGTTTGTTTGCATTCGACCAGCGGTATCTATCAAAACAGCGTGGATTCCATGAGCCTTTGCATGGTTTATTGCGTCGTAGGCTACAGCTGCTGGATCTGCGCCGTATTTGTGCTTTATCATTCGTATGCCCAAACGCTTGGCATGGGTTTCTAACTGCTCAATTGAACCCGCCCTGTATGTGTCGCTGCACGCAAGCACAACAGTATAACCCCTATTGTTCAAGAGCTTAGCAACTTTAGCTATAGTCGTCGTTTTCCCGGTGCCATTTATTCCAACAAAAACAATAACAAAAGGTTCTTTTTTCTTTCTTTTTTCTTCAATAGCCTTAAAAAGGTCTATCTTACTGTTTGTAAGCATGACTTCCAAGAGTACTTCGCGGAGGTGCTGTTCCACAATCTTCTTTTTGTCTTCAAGCCTTTTGATTTGAACACCATTTAGGCGTCTTTCCATTTCCTCGCATATGCGTTCTGCCACAGGCACCGCAACGTCATTTTCTATTAGGTTTAACTTAAACTCTGAAAGTATTGGGCGGAGGTTTTCGGGTTTAAACTCTGTTGTTGTAATCTTGTTTATTAAGCTGCTTAAACCGGACTTAAGCTTCTCAAACATTCCTTGGAGTGGTCTCCTTCCTTAATTGGGCTGCCAACTCCTCAAAGCGTTCCCTATCCTCGTTAATTCTGTCAACAACTTGTGAAAATTGCTGCTGGAGAGAAGCCCTACTCTTCTCCAAGTCTTCAAGCCTTTTCCTAATTATCTCCTTTGCCTCTTGCAAAGTTTTCTCAACCGAGACGCCAGCTCCGATTCCAACGGTTACCTTGTCCGGGGTTTCGAGCCTCGCCCTTATGTAGGAGTTCCCCCCTATTGGTACTAGAAGTTCCGCGTTTTCTTTCTGTTTTTCCAAGCCTTCCAACGTCATGTTTGCATAGGTTAGATCCGTTATTACGGCGTTTATCATGCTTATTCGTGATTGCAAGGCTTCTGCCGTCTGCTCTAAAATCCGCATTTCAACACTTAATCTTCTGAGTTCTTCTTCAGCCTTTGCTGCCAACTTATACTTCCCCTGCAACCATTTTCCTTATCAAGGGGTCCTCAATCTCTTGTGGTGAGATTTCGTCAACGTTGGTTATTTTTATGTGGAAGCGTTTAACGCGGTGTTTGCTGCCCAACTCGGTATAGACTTTTTCTATGGCGTGTTCTGGCTTGGTTGCTATGACCTCTTTTCTGAAGTGGGTTTTCAGATTTGGCTTTCTGATTTCGCCTGTAACTCTGAAAACTTTCACTTCACTCATCTTCCTTTACTACACCCAAGGCATGTCCAATTATAAACATTTCTGGACCAGTCGTCAGGGAACCAGCAACAGCAGCGTGGCTATTGCCTATAAGACCGGTTCCCACATATGGTATGCCGCAGTTAACGGTGCCAACATCCACTGGCACTTTGAGAACATCTTCCAAAAGTTTGCGCTCTTCTTCCTTCAGCATAGGATGCGCCAATACGCCTTTATTAGTTGCAACTGCCAAAGAACCAACATATGGAAGTTGGGCTATTTCTCCCGGAACAGCCTCGACACCAAGGGTGTCGGCGATTTTTCTAATTTCGGAAGTTTTTAGCCTTGGGTCTACAATTGCACCGTAATCGTTTGCTAAAACCATGTTTCCGTAAGCCGTCTTTTTGGTTTCCATAACCGTTATGTTTCCGTCGAATGCGGCTTTTATTGCTTCGATTTCATCGTCCCTTACAAAATGGGGTAAGAGAATTCCGTTTGAGTTGGCGCAGGCTAAAGCGCCGACCAGTATTGAGCCACCTATGGTTGTGTGCACAAGTTTGACTTTGAGCCAATTTCCAATTCTTTCAGCTTTTTTGAGAGGAACAAACTTGGGAATTATGAGCATCTTCTCAGTAGCAAGTGAGTATACTCCTATGCTTGCACTTCCGAAAAGGCTTGCTAGGTAAATTGCCAAGCTCAGTCTCCTTCAGCCAAATAAACAGTAACGTTTCCATCCTTATCTCTGGCAGCTCTTACACGTATTTTCCGTGGAGGCTTTTCTATGCCTCTGCTCCAAACTTTTTCATTTACCTCATTACTTATTATGAGCTTTTTAGGCTCGGCTTCCTCTTCTTCCTCGCCCTCTCTTTTGGCTTCAAGCTTCATATGCCTCTTAATAAAATCCCGTATTATCCTAATGGCTTTTGGCGCCCTCTTGTTCGGGGGCACAAGCCAAGCCTTACCAAGCGGTATCGTATAAAATCTTTCTTCAACGATTTCTTCTTCAATCTCCTCTCTTGGAGGCTTGACCTCTTCTTCGACTGCTTCCTCTTCTAACGGTTTTTCAGCTTCACCCTTCTCTAATTCTTCCTCTAAAGGTTCCTCTGCAGTCCCCTCTTTTGCCTCCTCGACTATTCTCTCTTCTTTCTGCTCGGTTTCTCCTTTGCTGGCTTCTTCCCTAACTTCCTCGCTTGCCTTTTCTTCCGCCTTCATGCCTTTCACCTTTTAGGCTTTTATTTTGCGGGTTCTCCAATGCCTCCTTTTCGGATGAGTTCTAAATTTTCCAGCGGTCTTTGCTATAACCCATGTTGGAACAGCCCTTTTCTGTTTTCCAGCTTTTGCCAGTCTCCTCTTTTTGGCTGGGGGCTTGAATCTAGCCATACTAAACCCTCCTTATCTTTATTTCACGCTTTTGGGCCTGTAGCTGAATCAGTATTTGCTTGAGCTGCTCGTCGGTTAGGGGTATTGGCAGTTTTCCCATTTGGGCTAGCTGGATTAGCTGAAGTTCCAGCTGCGCTGTAAACTCTGGCTTAACAAGTTTCAGGTTTGCTAACCTTTGTCTCGCTTCCGGTGTAAGAATGCTCTTTAATATGGCTTGTTTTTGCATTTCGAGCTGTTGTTCCATTTGGGCTCTTCGTTGTTCTTCGGCTATTCTCCGTTGTAGTGCCAAAAGTTTTTTCTGGCGAAGTTCTTCAAGCTCTTCCTCTGACATTTCTACTCACTCTTTTGGTATTTCTCCAGCTCCGGCATTTCCTTCAGCAAGTCCTTCTTCACTTCTTCGGCTATTTCCTCTAGAAGTTTTCTCCCTTCCTTCGTTATTCGTCTTCCCTTGTTCTGGAACTTTTCAACAAGCCCAGCGTTTTCAAGCTGTTGCAAGGCCTTTCTTATTATTGCTCCGCCCGCCTTGACGGCGTGTTCTGGTCTAACGCCGAAGTCTTTTCTGCCACCGTATTCTGCGCGAAGTCTCTCTATTCCTATCGGCCCATGAATGTATATTTTCCGCAACAGCGAGGCGCATCGTACAAACCACCAATCAGGGTTGTCAGGCGTTCTCTGCGTGTGGGCGCCAGTTTTAACTATGCTTGCCCATGCTGGAGGCGTCACCTCATCAACATTTTCCTTTAGATAGTTGGCTAGTTTCTGGATGAATTCTGGTGCTGGCACATTGTTTGGAGTCGGCAATCCCATTTTCTCCGGTGTTTTCCTTCAGTAATTCACCAGGCCCGATATAAAGGCTTTCACTCTTTTGGAGCTTTTCTTCTACGTTTGTAAAGGATGAAGGTGTGCCCTCTAACCTCCACCAAGTCGGCTTCTGTCTGCTTGGAAATCGCTGAGGCTATTTCGCTGGCTTTTGCCTCTTGTAGGGCGCTTTTCAAAATTTTGACTTTGACTATTTTCCTTTTCTCAAGCTGCTTCTCTACTTCTTTAATCAACTTGTTGGAGATTTGCTTTTTACCAATCCAGATGGTGGGTTTTTCTTCTCCAAACTCGCTTTTAATGCGGCGTTTCATTTTACTGGTAAGTTTGCTCATTCTTTCTCCTTCCTTTTAAGGGGTATACGCATATGTTTTCCGCACTTTAGGCACGTGATGACCACATGGGGTTCTCGTCGTTGTTTTATGCGGACACGACAGCTAACACCGGGCAAGATAAAACCTTTGCAGTGGCGGCAAACCATGCGCCTGTATTCCTTTGGAAGGCGAATTTTGGCTGCCATAGCCACACGGCGGGCTATATCCACATAACGCTGAGCCAAAAGCGGGTCATCCCGATAGGTTTCTCTAGCCAAACGGAAAAGGGTTTGAATTCGCTGTTGGGCTATGCGCTTTGTCGCGTCATCCATTTTTAACGGCACTATCACCGGCGGTCTATCTAGTAGATTATAGGCTTGTCCAATATTTAATCTGAAATGCTGCCAGAGAAAAATTAAATTCGTAGGGATTCTGATACCTCTTTTTCATGGAACCGATAAAACTTGACCCGCCAAGATTTGACAAAGGAATTCCTGTGATGCAAGCCCTAAAGAATAGGCGTTCTGAAAGGGACTTCTCAGATAGGATACTTAGCCTCCAACACTTGTCAGAGGTTCTTTGGGCTGCCAATGGCATAAACCGGGAGGATGGCAAACGAACAGCGCCCTCCGCTATGAACAAGCATCCCGTAGATGTTTACGCGGTGCTTCCTGAAGGCGTCTACCGATATGACCCGACTAGGCATCAACTTCTGCCAGTTGCTGAAGGCGACTATAGAAGGCTTGTTGGAAAACAAGAATACGTGTACAATGCTCCATTGAACCTAATTTATATTGCTGATATGGCAAAGCTGGAAAACCTCCCAAGACCAGCCCCAGAAGAAGAAAAACTGAAGTGGGTTTATGTGGAGGCTGGACATAAAGCCCAAAACGTTTACATGTACTGCGCCTCCGAAGGGATAAATACCGTTGTTAGAGCATTAATAGACAAGGAAGCCTTCAGCAAAGCCGTCGGCTTAAATCCAAAACAAATAATAGTTTTAGCTCAGACCATAGGGTACCCGTTTTAATTAGAAAGAGTAAGCCCGTCAATTACCTACATTTCGTCGTCCGATAAAATGGAAGACGGCTTATCAAGGTTTAAGTTTTCCAAAATCCTTAAAATTACCTTTCGATAACGCTTTCTCAAACGCCATGCTGCTATAAAGACACCGCCTAACACTGAGAATGTTGGAACACATAACAATATCAAGCTGGCAGCCTGTCCCGAGACTACGTTATGGTTTACAATTTCCACTAATCCAAACATGTTTGTACTCGCAAGAACGAGAAAGTAGACTATAAGAAGAAAGCATGAGATTAAAAACGCAGCAAATACTGTCAGCATTTGACGTTTATATTTGTTCATGACTAGGAGAATTTTGGACAGTTCTTTCTTGGTTGACGTTTCAATGTCTTGCCTTTCTTGAAGTGCAACTATTAACTTTTTTGAGTATCCTGCTTGGCTTAATATTGCTAGAGCATCCTTTGATGCCACATCGTTTATGAAATGGCATAATCTGTCGCTATCGCTAAGGATGGGTTCCGTCCAGAACTTAAATCCGTAAATGAACATGAAAACTTGAACCTTGTTTTGCTGTTCAAACCTGTGAAAGCGCCAGCCGCTTGCGGCAGAATAAACTGGGACGAATGGCAAAACTAGATAAGCTGCAAAAAGTAAAAACTCTGAAGCCTCAAAAAGGATTAATGCCAACAGGAGCGGTAAACCGATTAAAGCAGCGCTTATTAAAAGTATTTGCCACACTATAACTTCTGTTTCCCTCAATAATTTGCTGGTTATAATTCGAGCTTCAAGCTCTCCCATCAATAAACCCTCAACAATGCCAAGGAGAAGATAAAATCCTCGAAGGACATTAAACCATTTGAAATACACTGAGGCCGAATATAGCAAGAAGCCGAAAAAGGCTGCAGAGAAAATGGACATAAAGAGCCTAATTTTAGCTACGGGATAGCCAACACGACCTAAGGAAGTATACATCTGCAACTGCCTCAAAATGGTATTTGTTCAATTTATTATTAGATTTAATGGCTATAATGTGGCACTTTGCAAACGTATCGTGGAAAAGATAGCAAAACCGAGCCTTTAATCGAGGTGCGGGGGGTGGGATTTGAACCCACGGAGGCCTACGCCAGAGGATCTTAAGTCCTCCCCCTTATCCTAGGCTGGTCTACGCCCCTAAACAGCCCATTTAGACCTGGCTCGGGTACCCCCGCCGCTGGCAAGTATTCTCAAAAGGCTTTCCAATGTTTAAGTTTTCCGTGCCAAGATACATTTAAGTTGAGATTGTTGTTATTTTCTATTTGGATGGGCGGGTAGCCTAGCAAGGATAGGGCGCAAGCCTCCTAAGCTTGTGATCGTGGGTTCAAATCCCACCCCGCCCGCCACTGCAATAAATTTGAATTTAGCCTTTCACGACTGCCAGTGGTACGAGTCTTGCGACTTTTGTGGCTATGCCGACTTTGTGGCTTACGTCAGCGACTATATCCACGTTTTTGTATGCGGGGTCTGCCTCTTCGGCTAGTACGACTGCGCTTGCAGCTCTGACGGCTATGCCTCGCTGTTCAAGACTTCTTTTTACGTCTCCGCCGTAAAATCTTCGTTTTGCGGCTGCTCGGCTTAGCATTCTGCCGGCTCCGTGGGCTGTTGAGCCGAAGCTTATTTCCATGGCTTTTTCAGTGCCGACTAGAACCCATGAGCTTGTTCCCATGCTTCCGGGTATTATTACTGGCTGTCCGACGCTTCTGTAGTCTGCTGGGATTTCCGGGTGTCCTGGTGGGAAGGCTCTTGTGGCGCCTTTTCTGTGAACCCAAACTTTTCGTTGCTCGCCATTAACCCTATGAGTTTCTATTTTTGCAATGTTGTGTGCCACATCGTAAACCAGTTTTAAGCCAAATTTTTCGGGGTCTTCTTTGAAAACTTGCTGGAAACTTTGGCGAACCCAGTGCATTATTGCCTGCCTATTTGCAAAAGCATAGTTTACTGCGCATGCCATAGCCTCATAATAGTCTTCAGCCTCATTGCTGTTTCCGGGGGCGCATGCAAGTTCTCTGTCTGGCAAAACTATCTTGTACTTGTGGACGGCTCGCTCCATAACCCGCAAATAGTCCGAGCAGATTTGATGTCCAAAGCCCCTGGAGCCGCAGTGGATCATGACGGTTACTTGTCCCTCATGCTCTATTCCAAAGGCTTTGGCTGTTCGCTCATCATAAATTTTGTCAACTTTTTGAATTTCTAAGAAGTGGTTTCCAGAACCCAACGTGCCTATTTGTGTTAACCCTCTGTTCTTGGCAGTTGTCGAAACCTTGTCTGGATTGGCATTTTTCATGCAGCCATGCTCTTCGCAGTGCTCCGCGTCTTCATCCCAACCTAAACCCTGGTCTATAACCCACTGGACGCCTTCCATTGCAAGTCTGTCTAAGTCGTGGATTGTTACTTTGAAGTCTTTTCTGCGACTTCCAAGACCGCACGGCACATTTTCAAAAATGGCGTTTGTCAGCTGCACAAGTTTGGGTCTAATATCCTGTTCTGAAAGGTTTGTTGTCAGAAGGCGCACACCACAGTTTATGTCGTAACCAACTCCGCCCGGGCTAATTACGCCCTCGTTATAGTCTGTTGCAGCCACACCACCAATTGGAAAACCGTAACCCTCATGCCCGTCCGGCAAAGTTATAGAATACTTGTATATGCCTGGCAAGTGGGCAACATTAGAGCATTGTTCAAGGGTTCTGTCTGTCTGCATTTTCTCAAGTAACATTTTATCTGCAAAAATTATGCCTGGAACCCGCATTCCAGGTTTATATTTTGGGATACGCCAAGTGTAATCGTTCACCTTTTCAAGAGGAACTTTTTCAGAGGGAGGTCTTCCCTCTCCTTCTTCACCCATAACATTTCACCTAAGCCTCTCTCAAGCAGCGTTAAATATAAAGTATTTTGGCGTATAAACCAATAACTAAGTTGGAAGCCCGAAATTCTTCACGAACTCCACTATGCCCCAAACGCTTGTTTTAAGAACTGTTTCGCCCAAAACTTTGTGCATTTTAATATACTCTAAGGCCTTTTTAACGGCTCGATCATTTTCTGTAATTTTATGGCTAATTTTCTCTAAATCTTCACCTTTGTCTAATGATTGTTTTGCAATGTTGGCCCAAAGCCTAAGCTGATCAGCGTATATGTGGAGTTTTTTCGTGGCGTTTTTTGCTTTGCCAAAATGCGTGTAGTATAGAACTGAAGGTTCTAGATCCGCCAATTTTTTCAAGGACGCCAAAGCCAAGTCCAATCTGAAGGGCGAAGGTGTTGTTGGAACTATAACGTCTATATCGTTCAGATAAATTCCGCCGGCATCTCCCACGAATACGCCATTGCTTTGCGGCTCGTAGTAGCTTAAGTGGTGGGAGGCGTGTCCGAGTGTTTCTACAACTTGTAGTGCTATGCCTTTCCCAATCTCAAAGGTCATGCCATCCTTTGCGGCAATTATTTGGTCAGCTGGAACTGGTTCTGGTTTCCCATAAATTCCAGCTAACTCTCCTAGGACCATTTGTGACTGTTGCCAAAGCTTTTCAGGATTTGCGAGATGCGGCGCCCCTTTTTCATGGACAATGACCTTTGCTTTTGGAAAATGCTTCACTAGAGTGCCAACGCCTCCACCATGATCTAGGTGTATGTGTGAAACAGCAATGTAGGAAACGTTATCGGGTTTTATGCCTAAACTTGTTAAGCCGCGAACAAGATTTTGGATAGAAGACGTGGGGCCGGTCTCGATTATAGCTATTTTTTCACCTATCAAAATGTAGCTGGCGATGAAGTGTGGTATCCCTGCCACTTCAACGTCAATCATGAAAATATGCTCATCTATCTTTGATACATTCATTCTTTTCTACATCCCTTTATTAGTGAGGTTTAAAGCTTTGCCGTGTGCCTTAAACGTTTTGCGTGAAAGTTTAAGAAAGCAAACACTCTATCTTTCAATGATTATTTATGCTTATCAGAATTGTTCGAAATTTGACACCAGAAGAGGTTACTGAAAGGATTAAGAATTTCGAACATGAGTTTGGAATGAGTTTTGAAAAGTTTGAAGAATTGTTCCTCAAAGGTAGGCTTAACACAAAATTTGCCAGAGCCTTTTTTGAGTGGGCTGAACTCATAGATAGTTATAAAGGATATTTGGAAGAAGGGACTCTTGACTATGCCATTGAGGAAGTGAAAGAGCTTAAACCAGACCAAGTGGCGGCTCTCACGCCGAAAAGGATAGAAATACTCTGTCAACTGGCAACTTTAAGAGTGGAATCAATAAACGATTTGGCTAAAAAATTGAGGCGCAACGTGAAAAATGTCTATCAAGACTTGCAGGTTCTCAGCAAAATGGGTTTCGTTAAGCTAAACAAAAAGAAGGGTAAAGCAATAATCCCGGAAACGCTTGTTAAAGAGATATCTTTCCTCATCCGTTAACCCCGAATGGGATGCAGGTCGTGCAAATATTTTTAATTCTATTCAATCTCTTACAAGATTACCAAAGAAAGGATGCTGTTAAGCGATGGTCAATCTGATAATCTTTGGCGCGCCGGGGTCAGGGAAAGGAACGTATGCCTCAAGGTTAAAGGATGTACTTAACGTTGCAGTCATAGCCACCGGCGACATCTTTCGGGAAATGATAAAAGAGAATACACCGTTAGGAATAAAAGTGAAAGCTTATGTGGAGAAGGGCTGGCTTGTCCCGGATGACATAACCTTTGAAGTTTTAAAGGAGAACTTGACTAAGATTCCAAAGGGCAAAGGCTTCATTTTAGATGGCTATCCTAGAACAACTGAGCAAGCCAAGGCTCTTGGCGAAATAGCCAAAATAGACGCAATAATCCACCTCATAGTTCCTGACTGGATAATTATTAAACGTTTGTCTTCTAGGAGGATATGCAAAAACTGTGGAGCCATCTACAACCTACTCTTCTTAAAGCCAAAAAACGACATGGTTTGCGACCACTGTGGCGGACCATTATATCAGCGTTCAGACGACAAGCCCGAAGTTATTAAACAGCGTATAGAGGTTTATGAAAAGCAAACACAGCCCCTACTAGAATATTATAGGAAGAAAAAGGTTCCGTTTGTGGAAGTTAAATGCGAAAAACTAGAAACACCGCCAGAAGTCATAGTCCAAGAGATTTTAAAAGGGTTGAAGAGACTGGGCCTAGCTTAAATGTCAAGTATAAACTTCACAGTTGTCTTATCTGGCTCCCGAATTATCTCCATTTGATGGTATGTGACAGCCTTGACGCCAACCTTCTGAGGGTGCTTTTCTGGGTTAAACTTCTCACCCCATATTTTGGCTTTGAGCCTAAAACCATCCGCCGTTTTGGTTACCTCAAATATTTTGAATTTTGAATATAGCATTTCGTTGATCTCTGATTTAACAAGGAGTTCTTCAAGCCAGTTATAAAGTAGGGCATGCTCATCTGCCGCTTCAACTTCAACATAATCTTCGTTTTCAGGGTTTACCTTCTCAATGTCTGTCATCACCTCAAACATGGCGGCGGCAGCGTTTTCAAAAGCTTCAGCTAGGTCTCTTCCGTAGGCAGCGATATACGCATCTGCCATATGTTCGAGAAACTCAAAGTTTCTTTTCCTTGGCATAGCCTTGTCGATATTAGTAAAAGCCTTGTGATTTTAAATTGTTTTATGTTCAACAAATGAAGGGGATTAGCGATTTTATGAAGAAGTTTAGAAGCATTTTGGAATTTTTTTGATGGCTGCCACTGTTAGCTTGACGGCATTTTCAGCATCCTTTAGGCTTAATAGGGATGCCGGACTGTGAATGTAGCGTGTCGGCACCGATATGACGCCACTGGGAACGCCTTCCCTTGTTAGGGATATGCGGGCAGCGTCTGTTGAGCCCTGTAAACCAGTTTCAAGTTGGTATGGAATTTTGTTTTCCTCTGCCACGTCAACCAGTAACCGCAAAACTTTTGGATGGGTTATAAGCCCGTAGTCAGCAACGGTTATTGATGGACCTTTCCGAAGCTTTACCGGAGCTTCCACCTCTTTTACGCCTGGGACGTCGCCGGCTATGGTAACGTCTAGGGCTATGCCCACGTCGGGGTATATGCCAAATGCCGCTGTTGTTGCCCCTCTTAAGCCTACCTCTTCTTGCACTGTTCCAACAGCGTAAACTGTGCATTCTGCCTCTTTGAGCTGTTTCATTGCTTCAACCATTACTGCGCAGCCGACTCGGTCGTCGAAGGCTTTTCCGATAACTATGTCGTCGCTCATTTTGGCGAATTTTATGTCAAAGCTTACAGGGTCTCCGATTTTTACGCCCATCTTTTTGGCTTCTTCCTGGTTTTCCGCCCCGATGTCTATGAAAAGTTCGTCGTAAGTCATGACCTTTTTGCGTTCCTCCTCCTTTTGTATGTGAGGAGGCTTAGAGCCGATTATTCCATGCAAGGGACCTTTTTCCGTGTGGACTATCACTTTTTGGGCGAGTAGTATTCGATCGTCTATGCCGCCGATTTTTGTGAACTGGAGGAATCCCTCTTTTGAAATAGTCTTGACAAACAGTCCGATCTCGTCCATGTGAGCTGCTAGCATAACCTTAGGCGCGTCTTTTTTGCCCTTTTTAACGCCTATAACATTTCCAAGCTTGTCTTCCTTAACTTCGTCCACATAGGGCTTTAGCATGTTTTTCATGAGTTTTCTGACTTCCTCCTCTCTCCCGGCTACTCCGCAAGCGTTTGAGAGTTTTTCCAAAGTTTCTGCAAGGGTCACATATTTTCCTCCTTTTAAAGAGTTGAGTGAGAATTCTAAAGCTTTATATTAAACAGTTGTGGTATTAAAACCGCGTTTGAAACATGGGCTTTAACTATCCGCCCTTAAAGGGTGAAAAGTCAACAGTTGGGTAATTCTCTTAAAAAGCTCTTTAGGAAAGTTAGGATTTACCTCCATGTAACCAAGGCAAGTGGATTGGCTAGAAGATACTTTGTAATGAACGGTTTTGACGGCGCCATGACAATCTTCGGCATAGTTTTAGGCTCATGGATGGCTGGAGTTGCAAAGCCAGAAGTTATTTTGCTAGCCGGATTTGGCGCATGCCTTGCCATGGGAGTTTCCGGGTTTTTCGGGCTTTTATGGCTGAAAAAGCCGAAAGAGAACGTCACTTAAAGGAAATGGAGGAAAAAACAAGAAACCATGTTGACCCAGTACATTATGAAGCGGCACGCTTCGTGGTTTTCTATGTAGCGTTAATAGATGGATTATCGCCAGCCTTAACAGCCATAATCTCGCTAACACCTTTCATTCTGGCATCCATGAGGATAATCTCCATATTTAACGCTTACATTGCTTCAACACCACTTTCTTTGACGGTTCTTTTCCTTTTAGGCATATACCTAGGCAAAATAGCAAAGGAGAACAGATGGCTCTACGGAATAGCAATGTTAACTGTAGGTGCATTAACAGCACTAATCATGTTCCTCATCCAACTTTTTCTAGGCTGAAATTGAAAATTATTAAATGCGGGTATGTTTTAGTTGGAGAAAATAAGACGGTGAAGGAATTCAATTGGGAAAGCTTGGAAAGTCAACTTTCATCGCGTTGATTTCTGTTTGCGCCGCCTTCAATATAATTTGCGACTCACTGATTGTTCCACCAATTTTGCCCTATTCTGGAGTCTGGTTAAGCTGGATTTTCATATCTGAGTCGATAACTGGAATATTGCTTGGACCATGGGCCGGCTTCCTTTCAACCCTCATCGGAGTCATGATTGGGCACTTCATAAATTACATTGATGTATACGAGTTTCTTTTCACCCTTGGTGCTCCCCTTGGAGCTATGATTTCAGCATTCGCTTTTAGGAAAAGATGGGGCATAGTTTTAACATATTACCTAGCCCTTTTAGGAGGCTTTTTCGCGGCGCCAGTTTCTTGGCAACTTCCATTTTGGGGGATGTGGGACGTCTACCTAGCCTTTGCCACTTTAATCTTTTTGGCAGTTGTTACGTCAAAATGGAAAAGTTTGTGGGATACTGACTCCAAAAAACGTTTAATTTATATTCTCGCCTTAAGCGTGTTTATCGGCTTAGAGGCTGATGTTCTCTTCCGCATCTTCATTTTTGTGCCATGCCAAACCTATAATTTATTTTACGGCATCGAAGTCAGAGGGCTTCAAGCCATATGGGCGCTGGGGGCTGTTGAAACTCCAATAAAAGTGGGTTTGTCCGCTTTTATAACATCCATAGTAGGTCCATCAATAATTAATGCCACACGTAAATTGAAATTACCCGTTTAAAGTGGCTGTAACTTACTGTAAATCGCCTTGGCTAGGTCGCTGGCCTTTTGCAAGGATGTTTCTCGGCTTTCCCCTTCAGCCAAAACTGAGCATAAAGGTTCTCCCTTTTCAATTATGCTTTGAGGAGGAGGAATATTCCGCGCCTCTTTTATTGTTGTAAGGTCTGGAACCACGGCGCGCTTAGGAGCATACAAGACGAGGCGTGTGCAAAAATTTAAGGGCGGCTTTACTGTTGGCAGTTCATTATGTAGGCAAGCTTTGACATGGGCATCGACGAGATTTATTCCTAAAACTCTCTCCATGCAGCCCAAAGTTCCCTGAAACCGCGGGTTAACCTCTATCACGTATGGTGTTCCATCTTCTGAAATGACAATGTCAATGCCATTCGAACCTATAAGGTCAAATTGCAAGGCGATTTTTTCAGCTATAAATTGACACTTTGCTAAAAGTGACTCGGTTGTTTGAAGAGGCACGATATTACCGCAATAGCCAAAAGGCTCCTCTTGAAAAACCGATGGCAACCCTAACAGTTGCTCATTTATGGACAAAATCTTAACCTCTTTTTTATTAGCCAAAAGGGATATGCTTGCATGAAAGCCTCTAATCAGTTTTTGGATAACAACTCTGCCAGCCGTTTTAAACGCTGATGATAAAGCTTCCGCTAGTTCTGAAAAATTTGATGCAACTTTTATTCCTATTCCTCCAAAGCCACTGGTTGGTTTAATGACGATAGGGTACCCAATCTTGGCGGCGGCTTCCTTCGCTTTCAAAAAGCTTTTAACAACGACTGTTTCAGGATGGGGGATGCCTAGCGCCTTGAGTTCTTTAAAGAATCTCTGTTTTTCGCGAACTTTTCTGATGATGTTGGGCGAATTCCCCAGTATCGGCGCTATGAGATTCAGCTCGTAAAGGATGTCGAACTGGTCGTCAAGACCTGAGGAGAGCAAAATTGCATCTATATTATGCTTTTTCACAAAATTTTTTGCCAGTTTAAAGAGAACTTGTGGGTTAAAAAAGGTGCTCTTATCTCCGTCACCTTCGCTTTTGCGATGCTTTATTGCGGACTCGTAATCGTCGCAGGTCCATTGTAGGTCAACGTCGTCGAAATAGTCAACGGCGTAAACGTTGTATCCGGCGCTTTTTGCAGAAGCGGCAATAAAAGTTGTGTCTATGCCTATAACCAAGAAGTTCCGTATTTTTGTGATTGTCAACGGCAAGCTTGCTCCACTTTGCAGAAATGGAAGAGCCAAAAAATGGGAAGAGTAAATTTATGTTGGTGGGGGAGGCGGTTGCTGTCTTTTAAGTTCCAGATATTCTGTTATCATTAAGACGCCCTCAATTATCAGAAATATGCCAACTATTAAGTTTAGGGATTCCTTCCACGCTATAACTATTATGCCAAAAATTATGCATATAATGGCTAAAACTGGCTTGGAAACCGTTATCCCGATTTTCCTTAAACCCTTCTCAACAACTTCGGTCAAGCTTTTCCACCACCCAACATTGTTAAGTCCTTGGTGGAAATCCCTCATTTTAACTATTTAAGCTATTCGAATAGAATCCGAGGAAAACTTGAACTTATATTGTCTATAGAAATATATATTTGGCTTTTCTAGTTAATGTTTTCATGGTAGGTTTAGATGGAACAGCGTAAAATAATGTCTCTCGGGCGTTCTTCGCTTGTCATTTCGCTTCCAAAATATTGGACAGAGTTAAATGAGCTTAAAAGTGGCGACGTTGTCTCCATTGCGATGAACCGAGACCGCTCCCTTGTTGTTTTTCCCGGGGCGCGGAAGGAGCGGGAACCAGCCAAGATAACTCTCCGTGTTGAATCGGAGAAGGACATATCCTTTGTCATCCGCAGCATAATTGCCTGCTATTTAAATGGTTATTCCAACATTAGACTTGTTTCAGACAAATTTTTCACTGTGCCTCAGCAGAAAGCCATTCGAAGGATTGTGCAGATGCTTTACATGCGGATAATGGAAGCAGACACCAAAGAGATGCACATTGCAACCCTCATAGACGAGTCTAAAGCGTCCATTGAAACCGGGATTAATAGGATGTATAAAATATCAAGCTCGATGTGCCGGGATGCCTTCACAGCCCTTAAAGAACAAGATGCAGCCCTTGCCAAGTCAGTTTATATGATAGACGATGAGGTTGACCACTTCTCCTTCTTCTTGCTGAGGCTAGTGCGTAGGGCAGCTGTTGATCCTGCGTTGGCTAACCAGCTTGCCGTAGAACCCATCGACTGCTTAGATTATCAGACGCTTATTCACCGCATAGAACAAGTTTCAGATCAAGCCGCCAATGTAGCAAAACACGTAATTATGATGGAAGGGGGCGGAAAAGAAGTTTCAAGGCCCTTATTAGAGAAAATGTATTCGGCTGGATGCGACGCATTAGCGCTTTATGATAACGCTGTAAATTCCCTTTTCGCAAAGGATGTGAAAACGGCAAATGAGGTTATTGAGAATCAGGCTAAAATAGAGAAATTGGATAGGGAGATAGCATCCCTAGCATTTTTGAAGGAAAAAGACACTGAGGTTATTTGCGCGTGCTGCTCCATTAGGGACGGCATCCAGCGCATAGCGGAGTATTCGGCGGACATTGCAGAAATTACCATCAACCAGTCCTTTAAGGTCCCATCTTAACCTTTGCTACGGCTTACTTTCGTTCCTTTGAAGGATAACTAACCGTAACAGTAAGCTTGGCGGCTGGAAGTTCGCCCTTCAATATTTTTCTTGCTAACTCCATTGCGTAGTTATAGTTGTAGACTGTTCCTTTACCATTTCTTCTTGCTTCTCTCAAGATTTCGCGTTCGAGCTTGTACTTGAGTCGCCCAATTGTTAATGGGCCTATGCCGAAGATTCCTGGGGCAAATTCTCTCATGTCATCGTCAAGTTTCATTCCTTCCACTCCAAGTGGTGGGACAGCATTGACATCAGCTATAACTTTGACAAATTTCACTGATTCCAGCATGTCTTTAGTTATTATGCGGACGCCAGCAACGGAAGCGCAGAGAATAATGTCTGCATCATTTATAACCTCAACCTTTTTCTCCGGTGTTGGAGCGAAAACGCCTTCAACATCCACGCCATATCTTTCACGGAGTAGAGCGGACAGCTTTGAAACATATTCGTCTCCATCTTTTCTGTCAGGGTTTGGGCTGACAATCTTGACGGCGCATCCAAGCTTAGCCAATAAAATGGCTGCAACCCTTCCAACGGCTCCTGTGCCAAAAATTGCCACTCGCTTATCCTTCAAGTTTCCAAGTTTGGCTTTTGCTATGGCATCTTCAACTTTAGCCACCATGGCTGCAGCCGTTGTGTAGGCACCGGCAGGGTCGATTATAGTGTTGGCTTGGAATGGTGGGAACATGGTTTCGCGCACAACTTTTAGGACATCTTCTGCTTTTTCCATGTCTTTTCCGCCTATGAAGAAGCATGTGCGCTTAATCCCCTTTGGGTCTCTGGAGAAGATGGCGTCTTGCACTATTTTCTTTGCTTCGTCGGTGGTTACGTTTTCATATGGGACTACAACGCTGAATCCGGCGTCGTAGGCCATGCAAATATCGAAGGGGCTTGCCCTCTTGTCTGTGTCTAGGAAGAAGAGGATGTAAGGGGCCTCTTCGGATGTTGTTCTGATAACTGGTTTAACTTGGATTTGCATGGATTTGAGTAAATCCTCAATCTCAGCCATCGGCGCTTTCTCCTTTGTGAGGACCAACTTTTTTGTCGGCTGAATTGTCTCTACATCAACATCCACGGACTCTAAAAGCTTTTTGACTCCGCCTACATGTTCTGGACTTGATATGTGTAGGCATGTAACCTCTGTTTTTTCTAGGCTTCTCGCATTTTCAAGAATTCCCATAGCTATCCAGCTTTCCCTAACTGAAAACTTCGCTTCACGCTCTAACTCCTCAATTTCCTGTTGTAAGCATTGCCCATAGGCTATTAAGTACTCCTTTTCGGCGCTGTTTTCAGGCATTTCCTCCAATGCCTTCAATATTTTGTCTCTAAGCTGTCTTTTCTCTTCGATTAGAGAAGCCACATAACCTCGTGCATTTTCGTCGATGTCGACGGCGAAGAAGGGGATTTTCGTTTTCTGGCTTATTTGGACAAGCACATTGTTTTCGTTAAACTCTTTTGGTGAGCGGTTTCCTAGCTCTTCTGTTATGAAGTCTGGTTTAACTTCGTCTATTAGTTTTTCGAAGAAGCTGCAAAAGGCAACGGATGGCTTAAATCTGGATGACAGGATGTTTTTTGGTGTGTGATTGTTTGTGGGCTCTGCGATCCAGAATGGTTCGCTGTATTCTTTCTCGACTATTATTACCCTTAAAGTTTTTCCTTCTAAAGGTGTTATTTCAAGAGCTTTCATTGTTTTCACCTGAGAGCTAAAATAGAAGGCGGAAAATATATACTTATTCGAAATATCATATATATGTATTAATGGCGTATATACAAAACTATGGGTTGCCTCTCAGCTTCAACGTCTTAAGCCATTTCTGGTAAATTTCCTCATCAAAAGTAGGAGGCAACATCAACTTGTCCTTAACTTTTAATTTTCCCTCCCTAGAGTGGGGTCTCCTAACAAGAGTATCCGCATACTTCTCAATTTCTCTAGCCTCTTCGGCAAGGCTGGCTGCAACTTGCGCGATTTCATGGGCGCACGCCACCAACGGGATATATTTCTCCTTATCTTTTTCCATAAAACATGCTCGTGTATTTATTTCCGCAATTTTCTTTGTCAGCTCGTAAGCTGCCATAGCCTTTGCAAGAGCATATGGGTTCCTAAAGTCAGAACTATCCCTAATATTGTCGGTGTCTATGATTAGACGTGGCGGTTCAAACGCTATGTCTTCCTTGCAGCAGTGGATGATTCGGTCGATTTCTTGGTAAATCATTCTGTAGGCACCTGTGATTGCCAGCACCTTTATCACATTTGAATTGAAAATCGCCATTTCAGTCGGATCTAGAAACTCTTTTCTAGCCCCTATAAGAGGGTCACCCATAACTATGATGTAACCGAAGCCTTGTTTTTCAAATTCCTCTTTTAGGCGTTTGCCCGGGGCGTCGGAGATGAAGATGCTCGGAATCTTCTTTTCCGAGAGGATTTCCATGGCTTTTCTGGGTCCTTGAACCGCCGGGTTTGGCGAAATGAAAATTATGAAGTCTGGATTGAAGTTAAAGATTTTTGGTAAGGCTTCTGCGACTTCTTCCGCAAGCATTTTCGCTCCAGTTGTTATCGTTCGAACGCTTATGTCCTCTCTATCGGCCAACTCATCGAAAAGAAGTTCAAGCAAGGGTGCAGTTCCAATGTTGCCACATTTGAAGACGCCGATCTTGACCTTCTTCACGGAGCGCACCTTAAGGCATCGAGCTTGAAGCCATATTTAGAAAACAATGTTTATAAGTATTTCAGAAAAGCGTGTGCCAGCCTCACTTTATTTTGCCAACTCTTTAGCTGCGGTTCTTTTCTTCGCAGAAAGTTTAATCAGTAAGTTTAGGGCGTTTGCTTCGGTGCTTGCCTCTTTGGTTATAATAGCTCCAGCTTTTTCCGCGCTGGAAAATAGTTCTTCGCCTTGCTTTGTGCGTATAATCGCAAAGGTCCATCCTTCAAGGCCAAGTCCGCCGACAGAAATGTCAGCCAACTCTGAACTGAAGTCTTCGCAGAAGTGGCAGCTTTTTCTTGCGTATTGTTTTGCTTCCGTGAGTGGTATTGCCACCGTTTCAGTCTCTAGTGTCAACAGCATTTTGCCCTTAATGTTGATTTTCCTGATGCGATTTGGGTCTACTCCCAGCTTTCCGATGATGTGCTGTTTCATAAGTCCGTCATAAATGAAACACTCGGAGCATGCTAGCCCGATTAGAAATTTTAATGGAGTGATATATTTCTTAAGCCCGACAAACTGCATTTTTCTTACTGCGCGAATTTGGCATGGTGTTCCGACTAACGCTATTTTTCCAAGTTTCTGTTCCAAAGCTTTTGTTATAGCAAGGACATTTGGCGAGTAAAAGTACTTCGTTCCGGCCGCTTGTAATATATCATCGGCTGATGTGGCAAGTGTCGGATGCGGGTAGAATGGCTTTTCCCGCTCGCTCTTCGCAACTATTGCCCCGTCAATAATGCCATTTTTTAGGGCGAATAAAAGTAAAGCCGTCACAGCTCCGCCGTCTTGGCATTTTTCTAAAATTTGTTTGTCAGTAGCCCTTGCTAAGGCGAGTCTTTTGTAAATTCCAAAAGCTTCATTGGGCTTTCGTTCTTTTTCAAACACAAAATTCTCAATTTTTGATAGTGGAAAGTCGTATTGGGGGCATGCTTGCGCGCATATGCCGCAAACTTTGCATTCTTTTACTAGGTTAGGCTTTTCTTCAGCATACTCAAGGCAGTTGAAAGGGCAAACAAGCACGCATGTGCCGCAGCAAACGCATTTTCCAGTTTTGACAACAGCCTCAGCTATGGACTCTTCAAAGCTAACTTTGGCAGTTTTCATGGTTAGCACCTTATAGAGTTAAGGAATAAATAGTTTAGGCTTCTAAAGGCTGTTTGGCAATTATCCATTTAAAGCTGCTAACATGGCATTCCGCCGCTTGTAGCGAAAAGTCTTAAATGAGATTATGCCTATCCTCAAAGCTAGGTTTGAATATGGTGCCAAGCGAAGCCAAACTTGAAATAGTCGGCTGCGATGAAAAGGACAAGTTTGGACCATGCCTCATAATAAAGTCCCAAGGGGGTCACACCGTAAAAGTTTCAGACACCTTCGCCGAAATATTCCCCATGTGGGCTGGGAGAGTGCTCATCACGGCAGACAGCGAA
Organism: Bathyarchaeia archaeon; assembly: GCA_038883715.1. Taxonomy (GTDB): domain Archaea; phylum Thermoproteota; class Bathyarchaeia; order Bathyarchaeales; family Bathycorpusculaceae; genus JAGTQI01. Next base: position 53,292 of record JAVZLS010000003.1, on the reverse strand, counting down.
AAATGGGCTTTAACCGCCGCTGAAGTGGCAACAGGCTTTGCCACAAGCGTCATTATGGCTCCCGCTGAAGCTGGAATTGAAGGGCTTGTTTCTGGAGAAAAAACTCCCGATGGAAGGGTGGGCGCCTTAATTCAAATCTACAATAGGAATCGTTTTGATCTGAAGAATCAAATGGTTCTACGCATTGGACAGTGCATAATGACTTGTCCAACAACGGCGGCTTTCGACGCTTTGCTAGAAGCAAAAAGAAGGGTGAAAGTTGGGCGAAGCCTCCGCTATTTTGGTGATGGCTTCCAAAGGAAGGGCATTGTTGGTGGCAGAAAGGTTTGGAGAATCCCGGTTATGGAAGGTGAATTCATAGTGGAAGACGCTTTTGGTGTTGTAGAGGCTGTTGCCGGGGGGAACTTCCTCATACTGGCAAAGGACAAAAACTCGGGACTGCAAGCCGCAGAGGAAGCCGTAAAAGCAATAAAAAATGGCGCAAGCGGAGTTATAATGCCTTTTCCAGGCGGAGTCTGCCGATCCGGCTCTAAAGCTGGCTCCTTAAAATATAAGCTTAAAGCTTCAACAAACCATCCCTTCTGTCCAACACTGAAGAAAGTTGTGGAAGACTCTCAGCTGCCAGAAGACGTTAACGCCGTCTATGAAATAGTCATTAACGGCTTGACGGTTGAAGCTGTTAAGAAGGCTATGGGAGAAGGCATAAAGGCGGCCATAAATGTTCCAGGCGTTCTGCGAATTTCAGCTGGCAACTATGGTGGAAAACTTGGACCATATAAGGCTTTTCTGAGAGAAGTTTTAGGCTTGTCCTAACCTTTATTTGTCCAATATTTTTATTTGGCTCGTTGCCATGTAGCCTTATAGCATTAAGCTTTAAGTGAAAAATTTGAGCACTCCTAAAAGAAGGACGTCCCTCGAAATCTTTCGGTTAAAAAAGATACTGAACACGCTAGCCAATAAAGAGGGACGAGGAACAGAACTCATTTCGCTTTACATTCCACCAGGGAAGCAGATAAGCGAAGTCATGAACATGCTTAGGGAGGAATACGGCACCGCTTCCAACATAAAGTCCACAACAACCCGCAAAAATGTCCAAGACGCCATTGTCAAGGTTCAGCAGCGCCTAAAACTTTTCAAGGAAACTCCAGAAAACGGACTTGTAATATTTTGTGGGGCGGTTCCCCAAAATGGCGCCGGAAGCGAAAAAATCGAGACGTACGTGATTATACCGCCGGAGCCCATAAACATATACCTTTACAGATGCGACTCCCGCTTCCACACTGAACATTTGCAAGAGCTTTTGCGAGAAAAAGAGACTTATGGCATTCTCCTCATAGACGCGACAGCCGCAACCCTTGCAACCCTTCAGGGCCGAAGACTCGAAATAGTTAGGGAAGTGACATCCGGTGTTCCGGGAAAAACTCGTGCCGGAGGACAATCTGCCAGAAGGTTTGAAAGGCTTAGGGAAATGCGTCTCCAAGAGTATTTTAGACGTGTGGGCGAACATGCAAACGAAGTTTTCCTTCCCATAGAGAATTTGAAGGGCATAATAATTGGTGGACCCGGACCAACTAAATACGACTTCGAGAAAGGCGACTACCTAAATTACCAGCTGAAGGAGAAAATCATTGACACTGTTGACACGGCTTACGTTGACGAACAAGGGGTAAAGGAAATAGTGGACAAGGCGCCAGAGATTATGAGGAAAATCCGTTACATAGAAGAGAGGCAAATAATGCAGCAGTTCCTATACGAAATTGGTCACGATACTGGTTTTGCCACTTATGGGGAAGAAGCCGTTAGAAAAGCCTTGGAAGCTGGCGCCGTCAAGACTCTATTGCTTTCAGAAGGTCTCGATATCGCGCGTGTGAAGGTCAAGTGCAGTGCATGCAGTTATGAGGAGCAGCATACAGTTAAAAGCCCCATGCTAGCAAGTTTCGAGCAAAGCCTTATTGGAAAACCATGCCCAAAATGTAAGGCCCCATCGTTAAACATTGTTGAAAAGCAGGAGTTGATAGAAAACTTCGCCCAACTAGCCGAATACGCAAACACAGAAGTCGAAATAATCTCTGAAGAAACTGAAGAGGGACAGATGCTTAAAAATTCATTCGGCGGAATAGCAGCCATTCTACGCTTCAAAATGCAAGAGTAGAAGCATTGTCTCCTCATGGGTAATGTGGAGTCTCGTATCGCCACATCACTGTCTCTTCAGGGGATAAAACATATTTATCTGCACCGACATGCCCGTATTCCCAACGGCTACCTGTCCAACGGTACCACATCCAGTACCTACTTCCGTTGTTTGCGATGTTGTTTATGGCGTCTACAAAACTTGCATCATACGATTTCCAATAAGTAAAGCTTACAACTGCGATCATCCGGGTTGCATTTAAAAGGCTGCACCCTAAAGGTACAAACGTGTTATTATACCAAACTAAGGTTCCGTTCCACTCAGCGTAATTAATGCATATATTGACGCGCATAAACAAGGGCTGGCGCTTGTACTCTTCAAATCTTTTGAGCAAGTTTTGGTATTCTACGTAATAGTATCCGGCAATACAGCCTATAAGCACAAGGGAGGTTAGCCATCCTAAGCCAAATATCACTAAACTTCTTTTTGTGATCTCCATAGATTTTCACCTAGCAAATTACCTATGATCCTAACCAGAATAAAAAATGCCCCTCCGAAAAACACGGCATTCGACACTACGTGGATTACGCTGTACCATACGCCTTGGATTAATGCGGCAATAATTGGTGTTTCTGAAGGCAAAGCCCAACCAATATTCGTCAGTATATCATATATGAGAGTGAGGAAAGCCGCAAGGAATGAAACTTCCAATTTTAAAATTTTTGTTGTATTGACTGCCTCTTTGGGATTTCCACCTAAAACTTTGCGGTAAACTCCTCCAGCGAGCCCTATTAGGGCCATTCCAGCCATTTGGAAAGGCATTATTATCCCGGCAAGACCCCATGGCGAAAGAAATCCGTTAATAAACATTGTTAAGGCTCCTAAAATAGCTCCGAAGCTTGCGCCGAACAAGAATCCAACCAAAAAGGAGATGAGGGATGTGGCCTCAACGTTAGGTAGCCTTGGGGTTATCTGAAGCGCAACACATAATGCCGTCAGTATCGCCAACATTGCAACACGTCTGCAATCCATCCAGCCCACCAGCTCGTGTTAGATTCAGCGGATTATTATTTCACAAAACTGAAATGTTAGCCAAGCTAGCTGCCTCTCAAGAAACCCGAAAGAAAGGGAGGAGTTTATTTCGTTCTTTTGAGTTGTATTTTCAGAATTTTGTTGATTACTTGCTGTGTTAGAGCTTATTGGATTGTTGATTATCTTAACTTCGATTATGTCACTTCGTATGAAACCTTCCTTTTCAGCCCAGACGGGCGGATCGTATCTCACGGTAATGGTCACATAGCCTGTTGCATTGGTTGTGTATCTTCTGTTTAGGAAGTGAACCGCTGCTCCTTGGAGGGGGTGCCAACCACCGTTTGTGTCATTGTAGTATGTCACAAGCACCGTTATGTTTTCTCCAAGATGTACTTCAGTCTTGTCCACCCAAATTTTCAGCGGCATACTGGTCCAATCACCATAATAAATTAGCAGTTCCTTGTGGGGCGGATTTGGAGGCGATGTAACATTCCATTCAAAATCAGCCATGCCAACATTAGGCATGTAATAGTCTACACGGTACATCCACCCGGATAGTCCAGTGGCTTCCTCTCCAGCTATTAAGTAGACGTACAAGCCTAAGGCTGTTTGTCTAACTTTATAAGCGAATCCGCCGATTTCAGACGCCTTGTCTAAGGCTCCAAGCACCGTTGGCTTTGGCAGATAGTGCGTCTGTCCGGCGTCGTCGACGATTATGGATGCCGCCACGAAAACCTTGCGCCGCCAAATGGTTATCTGCTTTCCTTCGATTCTAACGTAGACGGGTAAGCCGTTGGTTGGATACTGTCTCGAACATAGAGCGACGATGGCATAGGACGTCATAAGCGCCTTATTGGCTGGAGTGTTCGTCGTCCAATTAAACGAGCCATCAGCATTTTGGAGACTTAAGAGGTGGTCAATTACGCTTATGTTGTTCACTTTCCAGTCTCCTGGTTTTTGCCCAGCGCTGCATATGGCGCCTATAGCCCAAGAGTCAGAAGCACTGTTTATAACGCCAAAGCATGGAAATCCCCCGTTGGATTGTTGCTGACCTCTTAAGAACTGCAGCGCATTTACAATGGTGCTTGTTGAGTTGTCCTCGCCAGCGGAGATTAAAGCCATAATCGCTGCGGCTGTGTCGTCCACGTCGCTTGTCCCGCCAACAGCCCAGCTCCAACCACCATCAGCATTCTGATGTGCTTTAATAAAGTTAACTGACCCTTGAATAATTGTTGAGTTTGCAGCCTCGCCAGCTGAAACCAGCGCCATAGCAGCCCAAAAATCATCATTTAATTGCGACTCGCTTCCAATTTGTCCATTGGAAAAGAAGCCTTTAAGAATTTCAACATAATTTGTGCCGCCTATGTTTCTTGGATTCTCTCCAGCGGCGGTCATTGCCAAAATAAACCGTGCAACATCCGTGGGAACGTTCAAATTAACTTGGCCTCTGTTCTCGATTAGGTAGTCAACTATGGATTTTCCGCTCGATCCCTTCCAGCTGTAGGGGTTTTCGCCAGAGGCGGCAATCGCCATAACCGCCCAACATGAGGTTGCGAAATCTGATATTTTGCCGTCGGATTGTTGAATGTTTTTCAAATAGTTTAAGGCTTTAGACAAGGGGTTTTCCCCACTAAATGGTGTTGTTTCAGAAACGGAGACGTGATCCTCAGCATCACTCTCTCGTGAAGTTTCTCCTTCCACGTCAGATGTTGCCCCGTTATTCTTTCCAACAAGAAATAGAAGGGAGAAAAGCAGTAACAGGAGTAGGAAGCCGAGGACCAATATGTAATGGGTGTTTCCGGACTTTTTCATACGTATCATCTTCTTATGGGCTTGCGCTTTAAAACTGCAAAAGTGGCAGTAATAACCGCCACCAAAACCAGATAAGCCGCTAGGCCTTTTTCTGCGGCAGGCGTTTCCACGGAAACCGATTGGCCTCCAACAGGCACCGCGAACACTGTTACTTTCACCGTTGCAGAATCTGTATCTGGGGTTGCGCCGGGTGCATAAACGGTCAATGTTACGTAATAGTTTCCCGCCGCGCTATAGCTATGGTATACTATTGGCTGGTTTGTGACTGTTATGTTTCCGTCGCCGAAGTTCCAGCGGTACTCTGTTATCGGCATCGTGCGTGTTCCATTCCATCCCGAGAGGGAAGCTGAAGCATCAAACTTTATTTTTTCTCCAACCATTGCGATTTCCGGGAAAGCCTCAAAGTTCGCTTTAGGACCGTAAGGCTGAACCACCATTATCTGTTTCTGTTCAACGTCCCATAGACCGTTGCTGTCTGTGACATTTAGAGTTACAATATATGTTCCTGGACCATTGTAAGTATGGGCAACAATTTTGCCATGGGCTACGCTTCCATCTCCAAAATTCCATGCATAGTCAATTATAGTGCCTCCGTTAGGCTTTGAGGCTGAAGCGTCAAAGGCTACAGTTTGGCCAACCTTGGGAATATCGGGCGCCCATGTGAAGCTGGCTTTAGGATGCGGTGTTAGAGTTGGCGGTGCCAACGGCCACGTGGTGCAGTCTTCATAGTACCATGCTATGATGTCCCCACTAGAAAGCAGGTGCTTGTTGCATGCAACAGCTCCTACCTCCCAGCACTTAGCCGAGTGGTTCCAGTACCAGTAAATCCAGAAGTAGACGAATGAGATGTAGTCATTCCAGACGTTGTCTATGGCGTCAACAAAGACGTCGGTGCCCCACAAAGAATATTCCACAGTGGCAACGGCCTTTGTAGCTTTCAAAACCGAAGCGAAGCCAAGCACTTCTAAATTTTCATACCAAGTTATGGTTCCATTTCCGTAATCTAGTAAAACATCAACTTTTGTCACGGGAGGATCTGGCGGAGGGCTAGGAGGCCAACTGCTACAGTCTTCATAGTACCATGCCACTATGTTGCAGTCTTCAAGGACATACTGGTTACATGCCACCGGTCCCATAACCCACTGGGATTCGGATCTGTTCCAATACCACCAAATCCAAAAGTAGGGATAACTATTCCGAACACCATCTATGGCGTCCACGAAGGCTAAACCATCATACCATGTGACATTTAAAGATGATGCGACCAGTCGTGTTGCATTGTATACGGTGTCGGCACCGGGTTGCAGTATGCATGAAGCCCACGTACGTGTTCCATTTCCATAATCCAGTAGTACATCCACTAGTTTAAAACTGGAGCCTTGGGCGGCGCATATTTTTACTTGCGGACAATACAATGCCGTGCAAAAACAAACAACTACAAGTAACGTTACAAGCTTTTTTTCTTTCAAGTCCTCCACCTTTCTATTGGATGGATTATCCATCCAAGAAGAATATAAAAGTTACTCAGCCAAATTTTCCTTTAAAATCTTGAAAATTATGGTGGACCGGGCGGGATTTGAACCCGCGACCTCAGCGATGCCAACGCTGCGATCATTCCAAGCTGATCTACCGGCCCAAGATGTAAACGTTACAAAGACGTTTATTAAGGATTTTGCTGTAGGAATAGTTTAATACTTTGGGCAGTATCCATAGTTTGGAGGTTGCTGGTTTGGCTGGAATTGTTCTTGTTAGGGATGTCATGTCAAAGAACGTTCGCGTTGTGCGTCCCGACTCGAGTGTTAAAGAGGTTGTTGCTACAATGAACAAGTTTGATATAGGCTCTGTTGTGGTTGTTCAAGGCGATAGACCGGTCGGGATAATTACTGAGCGGGATATTTTAAGGAGGATTGTTGAGCCTTGTTTGGCGCCGGAAACTTTGACGGCTAGGCAGATTATGACAAGCCCCGTGGTAACAATTGATGAGAATGCAAGTATAAATGAGGCTGCCAAGCTGATGGCGAAAAAAGGCATTAAGCGGCTCCTTGTTACAAGAAATAACGATGAGCTTGTGGGCATTATCACTTTTACCGACATTGTGACAAAGGTTCCAGACATGCTCAGTATATTAGAAGAGCTTGTAAGACCCCACACCCGCAAGTATTGAATTAAGCGACTAACGGAAGAGGAAAATCTGTTGAAGATTCTGGAGATGAACTTAAAAAAGGGCTTTGTAAAGGTTATTCCCGAAACTCTTGACGATCTGTGGCATCTCTACAACATTATCTATGTGGGCGACGAGGTTTACGCCTACACATCACGAGAGATAAAACAGGACGAGAAATATTCTAGGGGGAAGCGGGGCGAAAGGGTTTCAGTTTTCATGGGCGTTAAGGTGGAAAAGGTTGCTTGGGACAAGCTCCTCGGAAGACTTAGGGTTCATGGAACAATATGCCATGCACCAGAAATAATTCCAGCAGGTGCACATCACACGTTGAATATTACATTGAATTTGCCAGTAACTATTGTAAAGGAGGAGTGGGCGAGTCACCATCTTGAAAGATTGGAGATAGCCAGGAAAACTTCTGAAAAGCCCATAATAATTGTGGCGATAGATGATGAAGGCTTTGCAATAGCCACAACGACTCAGTATGGCGTTGAAGTAAAAGTGGAGGAACGGACAAGGCTTCCGGGAAAACTTGAGGCTGAAAAAAGAAGCGCGGCGGTCAAAGAGTTCTTCCAAAACGTGTTCAACAATTTGCGCCAAATATGGAGCGAAGCCCGCAGCCCAATCGCCATAATTGGCGTAGGTTTCATAAAAAACGACTTTGCAAAGTTTTTGGAGAAAGAAGATCCAGAAATGGCCAAATCAGTCGCCGACGTGAAAAGCGTAAACAACAGTGGTGTCGCAGGCATTTATGAGGCTATCCGCTCAGGAGTCCTAACAAAGACTATGAAGCATTTGAGAATCGCTGAGGAAACCGAAGTTGTTGAGGAAATCCTGAAAAGGCTCGGCAAAGGCGAGCGAACAGTGGTTTACGGTTTAGACGAGGTTCAGAAGGTCTCGGAATATGGAGCTGTTGGTGTACTAGTTTTGGCCGACATAATATTGCGGAGGGCGGAGGATGAGGAGCGCTTATCCTTGGAGCAGTTAATGAAGGACGTGGAGCAGAAAGGCGGAAAAGTCATGGTTATAAGCACAGAACACGAGGCTGGAGCAAAACTTGTTGCTTTAGGCGGGGTGGCTGCCCTTCTAAGGTTTGCACCGCCAATGCAGTTGGCTTAAACGGTTTTTAGTCTCCTTCGAATGGCTGGATTTTCTTCTGCCAATTTTTTCAAAGCTAACTCGAAGGTTTCGCCCTCAGCTAGCTCCTTTTGGAGAAAAACACCAGTTCTGCCCACATCGTTCCTTCTCAGAAGGGCGTGAACCCTATCAAGAACTGTTTCTACAGAAATTTTCAACGTTTTGGCAACATGTTCTTCTCGGCCAATTATCCCGCTTTCTTTATGTCCTTTCTCAGTGGGCTCAATGAGCATTAGGCGTTTATCCACGCCGGCAACCCGCGCTCCAGATTTCAAAACTTCAAATGTCGCTTCACCACCGAACTTGTAAAATTCCCTTTCAATCCTTCGCATATTCATTAATGGAAACGAGACACTGGTTCTTTCGTCAATTTCGATGTAGCCTTTCATTGCGTATGCAGGTGTCGCTTGCACAACGAGTCGCCTGTTTATCGGTATTCCCGCCTGTTCAAGAGCTGTTTCAACTAGAAAGGATGATGGTGGATGGGGTGTGAAAATGTCAACATCGCTTTTCTCTGTCACATCTCCTCTCGCAATGCTGCCGTGGGTTATGGCTTCTATATTAAACTTTGCAAGCGCCTCCATTAATTGCAAAGCCTTTGCCCTAAGTTTCTTGAGCAAAGCCCAACGTTCTGTGCTGTAAACGACTTCCAGAGCCTCTGGAAGCCTTGAAGGTTTCTTAGCCATGGCATCCAACCATTAGATATTCCATTTTACCCTTGAAAACTCTTCTGTGTTCAAGAAGCGTTAAATTTCGCCTTGAAAAGTATTTCCTTAGCAACTTCACGATGCATGGAAGACTGATTAAAGTGGAAAATGCTGGCAACGAAGCGCTCTGTAGCATCTGCAAGCGAAAGGAAGCCTTTTTCTTTAGACCATACTCTGGAGAGAGGCTATGTAAAGGCTGCTTCGTTAAATCAATTGAAAATAAAGTTAGAGCCACCATAGCTAAATATGGCATGTTTGAGTTTGACGATAGAATAGCTGTGGCTGTTTCTGGCGGAAAGGACAGCGTGAGCCTCTTGCACATTTTGTCTAAAATAGAGCGAGGCTATCCGAAGGCTTCGCTTGTTGCGGTTTCTGTGGATGAAGGAATTGCTGGATACAGGGACGAAGCGATAAAAATTGCCGGGGAAAACTGCAGAAAACTTGGTGTGGAACATTACACAATTTCCTTTAAAGAGCTTTATGGTTTTACGCTTGATGAAATTGTTAAAAGGTTAAAAAGCAAAAATGAAGGCGAATTATCGCCGTGTGCTTACTGTGGTGTTTTGAGAAGGAAAGCATTAAACATAATTGCGAGAAAGGTTAATGCGGACAAGCTTGCAACAGCCCACACATTGGATGATGAAGTCCAAACAGTTCTGCTTAACATGCTTCATGGCGATCCTTATCGAATCGCGAGGGAAAAACCAGTGACGGACGAAACCCATCTAAAACTTGTGGTACGGGTAAAGCCCTTCTGTGAAATTCCGGAAAGGGAAACGGCACTCTACGCCTACATCCAAAAGATAAAGTTTCAAAGTATTCCATGTCCCTACGCCCCAGAAGCCTTAAGGAACGATGTGCGAAACTTTCTAAATAGGATGGAGGAAAAACATGCTGGCATAAAATACACAATTTTCAAGGCGGCGGAAAAACTTAGACTAGCCATACAAAAAATCGAAAAGGCAGAAACTTTAAGGGAATGCGCCGAATGTGGGGAGCCAACAACGCAAATATTGTGTAAGGCTTGTGAAATGCTCCAGAAAGTTAGGGGCGAAAACCGATACTCTAATAAGTTTAGGCTTTAACCATTGAGGATTGATGAACGATTTAATTGCAATTTTGGCATCAGTGACAGCCGTAAGTCTCATCGCCTTAATAGGAATAATTTTCATCGGATTAAAAGAGGATAAACTAAAACGTCTAACAATGGTTTTGGTGGGCTTTGCCTCTGGCACTCTTATAGGCGGAGCATTTCTCCATCTACTTCCAGAATCCCTAACACCCGAAAATGACGCAACAACCGTCTTCTGGTACGTTATAATCGGAATAATCTCATTTTTCGCGTTAGAGAAGTTCCTTTATTGGCGCCACTGCCACGAAAAAGAGTGCCCAACCCACACTTTCGTTTACCTAAATCTTCTCGGGGATGGAATTCATAACTTTATTGACGGAATGGTCATAGCTGCAACCTTTATGGTTAGCTTTGAGCTAGGTTTTGCCACCACTTTGGCTGTAATCTTTCATGAGGTCCCTCAAGAGATAGGCGACTTTGGCGTGCTGGTCTACGGAGGATTAAGCAGAAAAAAGGCATTAACTTACAATTTCATTTCAGCCGTGACAGCTATTCTGGGAGCGTTGGCAACTTATTTTCTGACTTACCTTAGAAGCATAGAAACTCTGCTAGTTCCTTTTGCTGCTGGCGGCTTCATTTATATAGCGGCTACGGACCTTATGCCAGAACTACACAAAAAGTCACATGCTGGCGAGTCTGTTATTCAACTCTTTGTAATCCTTCTTGGAATAGGATTAATGGCTTTCCTTAAAATAGCCTGTTAAGCCTAGCCTTCCCATGTTTTTCGGCGGCTCTCTCCTTTAACTTACGTAATATCATTGATGCTTCATCAGCTTTTTCGGCAGAGGCAACCTTTCGAGCCTTTTCCAGCAAAACTCTTGACCCGCAGTAAGGGCAAGTTCTTGATTTTTGACTTGCTTTAGCGAGAAGGTAGCCTTCACATTCACTACAGACAACAATTATGTAGTTTGTCAATGCTTGCTCGCTCCGAAAACCTTTTCACTAAACTGGTAAATAACGCTTAATGCAAGAGGATTCCGATGGGCAGTGAAGAGACAAAGCCGGAAAAATCATCCGACTTAAAACAATCAGTAATGCAATACTTCAGAAAGAAAGGCTATAAGGTGGAGGAGAACGTCAGCCTTGAAGGTTACAGGGGGATACCCCGAAACTTTGACCTAATAATTCAGAAGGGGCGCCTAATACAAGGCGTTTGGATAAAAGACTGGAAAAGAACGATAGGCATAAACGTCATAATAAACCTTGACAAAGCCTCAGAAGAGGTGGGGCTGTCCAACCCCGTCATAGTCGGAGAAAAATTCAGCGATCACGCGAAAGCTTACGCAAATAGAAGAAAAATAATGATTTTAACAACAAGGCAGATTTTACAGAGCCTAAAAGCATAAAGACAAAGCAATAAGCTTTCCTTAAATCCTCAAATATTCGTTTAGTAACCCTTCGCTTTCCAGCTTGCCAAGCCAATCAACCACGCCTACACGGCACTTTTTGGAACCATTTAAAATTGACAGAATATCCTCAACGGTATCTTCAACGCTTTTCCCGGTAGCATTGATTTCGCAGACCCTTTCTTTTCCATACGCGTTTAATGCGTCGACCAAGCAGACATCCAGAATTTCAGAAGCCAAATTTTCCCATAACTTATTTCCGGAAAACCCAGCTTTTTCCATAAAACTCCGCAGCTCAACTGGGTCACGTCGCAAAACAAAAGCATGTGTTACAAGCTTTTTCGGAATTACATCTGCAGCGTAATGCCCATCTATGACAACGCTTTGTTCGCCCACCTCTTCTACCAGCCTAGTTACAGCCTTTTTTAAGCGTCTTTCATCAACTATTAGAGAACCGCCCCTCCTTTCATCCGCACCTATAACAAGGTTATTTTTCGTGGCAAATTCCGTTAAGTTCACATAAACAGCATTAAGCCTCACGGCAAGCAAACGTGCCACGGAAGTTTTCCCAACACAAGGGGTCCCAGTGATTAAGATAACAAGCTTATTCAAAGCAGACACCCGTCATCACCAGCATAAATGTTTTACAATGAAATAAGTTTTCCAAAACTTTTATTGCACAGCATGATGTATGAAATATTAGGGCTGGCGAGTTGGCGTGTGGCTTTCGAGCCGGACATCATGAGGCTTGAGGAAACTCCGCCCACAAGTAGAAGTGCAACGCCCGCAAGGGCGTAAGGCGAGAGCCTTGGCAACGGAGCAGAAACGAAACGTCCACCCAACCAGATGCCAATGAGGCATGCTAAGTTGTCGAGAATGCTGGGTGGAAACGGTGAAACGGCCGTCCTGCACGTGGAAAGGGCAAACAAGCGCTGATGAAGCCTCTACCCGAAGCGCAGGTAGCCCGATTAGCCGAATGCCACTTAAAACAGAAGGCGGGTTACAGCCAACACGCCAGTCCATTAAATGTCTCTAAAATTTAAAAGAGGGATGTTTTAAATAAAGCGGGTTATTGGTTTTCCGTTGAGGACGTTGACGGCGTGAATGGTGGTGCTTCCAGAACTTTTGGTTTTCTACGTTTTGCAGCAAAAATGGCAACAGCCGCTACTGTTATTATTATCGCTGCTATTGTGGCGATGAACCAAGGTTGACTCCAGATTGGAGTTGGCGGTTGTCCCATTAAAGCCCATACGCTAAAGTGTGTAACGTTAATTTCAACATAATTTTCTGCCATATTAATTGTTGATGGATATTCCTCCCATTGATTAGAGGCTGTATTCCAGTAAAAAACTTTTAATGATGCTTCGTCAATGTTTGCAGCTTTGAGCTGCTCATCCGTATAGCAAAATCTTATTATTGCTTGCACAGACACATCGCTTGGTTCGCATACAATTTCAACATACTTTCCTAAAAATTTGAAGCCGCTGGGAGGGGCATCGCCGCCAGAGGGCGGGCCTGTCAAGTTTCTTACAACTATAGACATCGAACAAGATGCTTGCTTAACAAATATTACCACAGAAACCAGTTCGGTTGCATCGCAGACGAAGGGATTAGTTTCACTTAGACTTGCAGGATTAGTAATCGAGAATCCTATAGCAGTCGGGTCGTGGTTTACGTTAAAAGTCAAGTCTTGAAGGCTGCTTATAATTGGATTGCTCCACGTCATTGATTTTCCATCAGGTGAACTGCTGCTGGGAGGGGGAACGCTGGTCGGCCTTGTTATTGTTACATAATGAGTTACGTTACTTCCTCCCTCAATTGTCAAAGTAAACTGAATCGGAGGTGGAGGCATGCCGTAGGTAAGATTGAAGAATCTCTTTAACTGGAAACTCGTTGCTGTTTGAATGTCCACTGGTGGCCGGAGGACAAAGTTTTCAAAATGCATAATTAACTGGTTCCCTGCAATATCGTATCCGTATTTGAAGGATGTAATGTCTATTGTTGTCTGATTTAAATAGTCAAGTTGCCAGTTCCAGTTTGGCAAGAATATGATTTTTAACCATTCAAACAACTCTGCTTTTGCATGGTTTACAGCCGCGTTTAAATCTCCGGCTATGTATTCAACTCCTTGATAATTGAGGATGCTGTTTGCGTAATGGAATGTAGCCGTGCTAGACTCGATATGGCAATATTCCTGTCGTAGAATGTTTTCTAGGCGAGGTAACAAGAGAACTAATTCTGGTGGAAAGCTTGGAATAGTGCTCAGCTCTGAAATAATCCCAATAATTCTTTCTATGACTGCATCATAGTTTGCAGCAATATTTGTGCTCATTGAAAATTGTCTTGTTGAATGAGCATAAACTGCTTGGAAAGACCCATTTGTCGATGTTTCGCAGATCATAGACAGCGGTAAAATAGTCACACACGCTATTAGAGGTACGATGACAGTGCTATACATGTATGGAGAAGGTACCTCATTGGTAAGAAATGCTGTTAACAAGTAAAGTGTAGAATCAAAAAAGGTTCCTTGCAACGAGACAATTGCCGCTTCAAAGCTAACGAAAACTCCATTTGGTAAAGACGAATTGGTTATATCGAGAGTTATGCACTCAAAAGCTCCCAGCGTCATATTATAAAGCGAGTACGGGCCTCTCCCAGTCACGTTTGCTTCCAAATATGTGATAACATCATTTACCATGTCGGGTGTGATGCCGCCGGTGTAATACACGGTAGTGTTGCCAGAAATGTGTATATACGATTGGTTTCCATAAAAATCCATTTCAACTTGTCCCAACGAGGAGCCTGGTATCAAATGAACTGCGATGGATCCGACAAAATTGCCGTTGTCGAATCTTCCATTAGCCGAAAAATCTGAAACGTTCAGTTGCGAGTCTATTTGTGATTTAACTCTAAAGGATATTGTTGCGGATGAATTATATAGGTCATTTGAAAATTGCGCATTAGAATTTATATCGATGGTTTCAAATGGAAATTGGCTTTCCATTTCGTATGGTATTGTCATCGACGTTTCCCCTTCAACCTTGACTTTTCCACCGCTTTGGGAGAGCCGCACAGCACTGTGAATAGTTGGGTTTATTCCTGTCAGCACTTGGCTCATATTGCCTGCTAGGGCAACTTTTCCACTTGGATAAACTGTTATCTTTCCATTAATTGTTGATTGATAATACTGCGCAACTGCTCTATCAAAACTGCTTGCAAACCTTAGCGTTATTGAAAGAATTAGCAAACACATTAATACTGTGAGCATTTTCTTTATCATAACTTCCACCTTATCATTAGACATTTAGTTAGAAGAGATGTATATAAAAGTGTTTAATAGATTCTGTGTAAAGAGGAGTAACCTTGCACCTACTCACAATGAGTTTTCGAAATCTTCGACGTCGAAAACTTCGCACAATGTTATGCATTTTAGGGGTAGCATTATCCACAATGATGTTAATAGGCATTGGCACTACAATAACAAGGTGCACAAACCTTGTTGAAGAGATGAGTTCACTTTTCAAAGGGAAAATTCTTGTAGTTGCAAGAGGAGTATTTGTGATTCAAGCCTTCCCTATAGGAGGTGCGATACCCGAGAATATTTTAGAGGAAATTAGCCAAATTCAAGGAGTTAAAAACATCACACCATTGTTTTTCCAATTAAACTTCAGAGAAAGCGAGGACGCACTTTTACCATCAAATGTGACGATTGGAATGCCTTCCGATAGCTGGCATGTTCTAGTTGGAAATATCCCTTTAAAAGCTGGAAGGTGGCCTCAAAACGACACCGCTGAAGAAATTGTTGTTGGGTTGTCGCTTGCTGACCAATATGGTTTAAGCGTAGGCTCGAAAGTGGACATTAAAAATCACATAATGGAAGTTGTCGGTGTTCTTGACATAAGAATAGCGATTCTTTCGCAAGCGGTAATCATGCCATTAAGGACAGCCCAAAAAATTTACAAATTTGACGGACTAGTAAGCATGATAGTGGTAGAGCCCGACGAGACTATAAACGGGGATGTGCTATCAAGAGATATTGAAAACGAAATAACAGGTGTTAAGGCTCTAACAGAAGAAGAGCGAAACGACTTTATTCGACCTTTGCTTAACGAACTAAAGAATTGGAACTTTGGTGTCACTGTCGCATTATTAACTTTGACAATGTGCCTTGTTGCAACAATCACTTTTATGAGCATATCTGAAAGGAAAAGGGAGTTTGCCATTCTTGGCGCTATTGGTGCGCCGAAATCCATCACTTTGCGTATGGTTGTAATTGAGACTATGACTATCGGACTATTTGGCAGCCTCATGGGATTAGTTCTGGGGATTATCGCAGCGCTATTCATTGTAAGTAGATATACCAGTATTCCAGTTCAGCTATTCATGCCAAACGTAATCGACCTATTACCCCTTTCATTAGCCTTAGAAACTATAACATTGACAACAACTTTCAGCTGCCTCGGTGGAATTATCTCTTCACTCATAGCAAACAGAGAGCTTACTATAGAAATTCTAAGGGGCGAGCATTGAGATTGCACATCAAAACTGTTAATTTAACAAAAATTTTCCATGCTGGCTCAATCGATGTAGTGGCTGTAAGAAATGTAAACTTGGAAGTAAAAGAGGCTAGCTTTGTATCTATTGTCGGACCATCCGGATCAGGCAAAACGACATTCCTTAATCTTTTAGGGTTAAATGATAAGCCAACCTATGGTCAAATATTCTTTAACGGAAAAGACATGACGAAAATCAGCGATAAGGAAAGGAGAAAAATAAGGCTCCTTCGCATAGGTTTTGTTTTCCAGAACTTTAATTTGCTGCCGACATTGACAAGCCTAGAAAATGTTGAGTTGCCCCTAATGCTTGCGGGGAAATCCTCCGAAGAACAGCGTGAAAGGGCAAGTCATCTTCTTGAACTTGTCGGAATGGAAAATAGGAAAGATCATCTCCCAAGCAAGTTAAGTATGGGCGAAATGCAGCGAGTTGCTATAGCCAGAGCTCTAGCCAACAATCCCGAAGTTGTTATCGCTGACGAACCAACAGGAGAACTTGATTCCGTAACTGGAAAAGAAATTATCGAGCTACTTTATAAGTTATGTAAAGAGCGCAAAATAACAGTTGTTGTTGCTACGCATGATGAAAGAATAACAAGAGCTTCAGATGTGGTTTATAAAATGCGAGATGGTTTTGTGATTACTTAGGTTTCGTGGTCTATTAATTAAGTGTATTGAATAGTGAGAAGCAATATTTAAATGAAAAGCCAGCGCACCAATAATTGAAAACGGAGGGAACGAATTGTCGCAAAACAAGCAAAAATTAGAAGAGGAACCAGTGGCACTCGTTGGTTTCGGGCATCAAGGCGGTAGAAAGAAGCAAGGCAACGCCGTATATGTAACTGAAGAGCAGACGAAGGCCGAGATCAAGGATACAAGGATATCAGTTTCGATAACGAAAACAGCTACGGTTGAAGATTACACGACCGCCGAGTTAAGGAAGAAGTATCGTATAGATAAGTATGACCTTCATCCAGGTTATGCTTTTCCAGAGTCGGTGCGTTCCCTTATACCACGAAATACTCCGGAATATGTAGATAGAGGCTTCAATTATGTTGAAAGGATAGTGCGTGCGTTGTATTATTTTAAGCAGTGCGCTTTGGTTGGTCCCAGCGGAACTGGAAAAACTCACATAGTCTACCTCATCGCGGAGTTGTGTGGACTGCCTATTTGGGAAATAAACTGTGGTTTGCAGACTTCTGCCTATGACCTGTTTGGGCGGTATATTGGCCTTGGGAAGGAGAACTGGATTGATGGGCAAATTGTAATGTGGTGCAGAAATGGAGGCATTCTGTACCTTGACGAGGCAAACATGATGAAACAGGACATAGCCTCAAGACTTAACCCGGTTCTGGATACCCGGGGCCACATAGTTTTAACGGAGAAGGATAATGAAATTGTGAAGAGGCACCCTTACGGCTATTTAATAATCTCAATGAACCCCTTTTCAGCGGAGTTCGTTGGAACAAAACCACTAAACGCCGCTTTAAGAAGGCGAATGTCGGTCTGGATAAACTTCGACTACCTAAGTGTCGGAGACAAAATAGCCCCCGAAGAAGTAGAACTAATTGTAAAGAGAACAGGCATTGACGTAAAAACTGCAGAAAAAATAGTTCGTGTGGGCGCCGAACTTCGGAGGCAGTATAAAAATGGCGACTTACCATATGGGCCCTCCCCCGGTGACCTCATAAACTGGGCAACGTTAATAGTTGATGGAAGCCCACCTATTGAGGCGGCGGTTGAAACAATTGTGGGAACAACAAGCGATGACGTAGAAATTCAGGCCGCAGTAAAGCGAGTGATCGAATCTATATTCGGCTCATCCTAGAGCGGGTTATGCCTTGAACTTTTTTGATTTTGCCTGGTCAGCAGCTCTTCAAGTCACCAAGAAATCCTATAACGAACTTAAGGTTCTTCTCCACGATGATTTGAGATATCCTTATCTTGGGAAGGATGCAAGAGGATATGTCCTTCATTTAATCAAACCTTTAAGACTGAATGACAACCACGTTGTCTTCCAAGGGTTAAAATTTGACCTCCAAAATCCAACTCATAGAAAGATTATTTGGTACTTGTTTAAAGCATCTGTTTATCATCTAAGCTTACACGCCCTCTTGTCAGATTTTTCCATTTACTCACATTGGGCAAAGGGAAAACAACCAAGCCTATCCACCTTCGCTGTTAGCCTCGTTGAAGACGCGGTAATCAACAAAAACTTGAAGCAGTCTTTTAGGTGGATGCTTCCAGAAATAACCTATGCAAACGTTATCTCCTACCTCCGAATGAAAAGCGCTGAAGAACTTTCAAATGACATTTCGCGGGTGATGGCTTTAACTCTCTTAAACTATAATCTTGGGAAAGTTAAAGGGGCGCTTAAAGACGAAGTCCTAACAGAGGTTGAAGCCATAACATCCATTCTGCAGAATATTCAAGAAAATCCAAGTGTAAATGACAAGATAGATTGTGCGAACAAAATTTACGATGCCCTGTCCCTTTTCGGTCAAGCTTTTGAAGTGCCCTCACTTTTATACACTGAAAGTCACGGAACAAACGATCCCTTCTATAAGGAGAAATTGCCAAAAGAAGACGAAATACAGAACCTCTTAATCGAAATGTTGCAAAAAGTTGACCCAGAGTTTATGGACGAACAAAAACTAAACTCGGCTCTTCAATCCTTAGATGGTAACGATGCAAACCGCGCTTTAACAGCCTGGTTAGAACGCGAAAAAGCACAAATTAAAATTTTAAATGGTTACAAGGAAAGTGGGAAGGATACAGAATTTGAGGATTTCTCCTTTCCAGTTGAGGATTACGCTGAATTTCAAAGACGAAGGGAAATTTTAAGCAGTCCCATTAGGCGGGTTCTCCATCAATTAAGGCTTCTAAAGAATATCAGCGGTGAAGACTTTAAGCAAGAAAGCGGGTTCATCGATTTACAAGAGGCTATACAAGTTATTGCAAGCAAAAGTCAACGGACGGATATTTTTGTTCGCGAGGAACTTCAAACAAGAGAGGATGCGTGGTCCATACTTATCGATGCAAGCCACAGCCTAAACATGTTTAAGGGTGAGGTTAGGGGCATAGCCCTCTGCTTAGCCGAAGTCGCTAGGATGCTCATCCTAAACCAGAACTCTTGGGGAATGTACGCCTTCAACAACAAATTTTACGTAATAAAAGACTTCACAGAAAAGTATGATGCTCGCGTCAGAGCGAGAATTGGAGGCTTAACCCATGGTGGTTTTACCTTTTTGTCAGACGCCATCTTGCTAGCAGCTCAAGCTTTGACGCGCCGCTTAGAAGAGGCACGGGTCTTAGTTGTGGTTTCAGACTTTTACCCCACAGGGTATGATGACGCGGAAGAAAAGTTGAAGGAGAACATTAAAAAAGTTGAGCGGATGGGCGTCGGCTTAATAGGTATAGGGGTCAACAGCACCGCTGTTAAACGTTACATTAGAACGCATTGTGTTGTTGAAAGTCCCTTCGATTTAATGAAGAAGTTCACTAAAGCGTTCATAGAATATAGCGCAAGTTAATTGGCGTTGTTTTACAGCTGTTTTATCACTGAAAAATCGACAATAAACTTGAACTTTTCTTCCTCTAACTCCTTTTTTGGCTTTACAGCTATTTTTTCTGGGATTCCATCGTGTATGAATGTGACATAAACGATGTTTTTCCCTAAACCGTAGCGTTCAAGTTCCATGAGGGAAGCCTTAACCTTTTCAAGCTTGTCAAGTTTATTCTTAAGCTCTTCGACTGCCTCAAAAATTATTTCCACTTCTCCGAAGTCATCGGCGCAGAGCATCAGATCCTTAAACTTAACCCACTCTGCTAAGGCTGGTTTCTCCTTTCTTTCGCCCTTTCTGCCACCGCTCCTTAAGATTTTCTGTAAATCTGACGCCTTTTTTGTCCATTCTTGATTTTTGGAGGTTTCCGGGCTTCTTAGGAGGGTTCCGAGCCATTGGCTGTAATCGTCCAGCAAAGTTTTATACTGGTTTATTTCAGCTTCAACAGCCTCTCGTATTTCTCTTGCTGAGTAGAAGGTTCTGATTTCAGTTGTTATACCATCCATTTTTGCCACCTTCAGCTTTCTTGGTTTTCGTTTTGCAGCGAGTCCTTGACAACATCCATCGATTCTTTTTCTGATGTTTCCGCTTCCTTGCTTCCAACTATAGCTTTTACAACGCTCTTAAGCTCCTTCTTTATCTTGGCGAAGAGGCTTACACGCGTGCTTATTTTCTTTCTGTAAAGCATTATAACTTCGGCTAGTTCAGGCATTATTACCATCAAAGTGGCCATAACAATT
Organism: Bathyarchaeia archaeon; assembly: GCA_038883715.1. Taxonomy (GTDB): domain Archaea; phylum Thermoproteota; class Bathyarchaeia; order Bathyarchaeales; family Bathycorpusculaceae; genus JAGTQI01. The sequence goes on along the minus strand of JAVZLS010000003.1, from coordinate 32,975 downwards.
TCGGGCGGGTACTCAGCCAAAAAGGCAGAATGCACTTCACCCTTTTCGTAGACAAGTATGAGATTACATTCCTCGTTTAAAATGACCTTTTTCACCCTAGCCTTTATTGGTATTTCTCGCGGCGGAATGTTGAATGAGACATTTAATTTTTTCAGAATCTGCCTCATGGACGTGCAGAGATCTCTAATTAGTTTATCTTCTTCCATTAAAAACTCGCTTAGTTGAAGGGTTTCCTCGCTTATGCTTTTCAACAGCTCTTGTAGTTTCTGCTCCAGTTCCACCTTATGCTTTTCAATTTCTTCTGCCTTTAGAACTTCTTCACTTTCTGAAAATTGGAGGGGATGGAAAAAATAAGCTTCTTCTACAACCTCTTCTTGGCTTTCTGTAGGCTTAGCCTCTGTGGACTTATCGTTCTCGTTTGCTTTTACGTCCTTTTTTTCCATGAAACAGCCCCAGCATTTTAAATAGTACAGTTAACTACAAAAGAAGCGCCGGATAATAGAGTTAAGTATGTGGCGAACTGTTACGCACTAGGCTCTTTTTAATCATATTGTGGTTTATGCGGCTTTACAAAAATGAGGGCTGCACAGAGATAAAGCATCATGCCGATAAATTGGCGTTCAATGTCTGAGATGCGCCAAAACCAGCTTGTTCCTCCACTGAAGTGTAAGCCTGCTATGAACCATGCGAAGACAAGATCGGTAAATAACTCTATAAACATAGCCATATTCGCTGGAAATTTGACAATATGGGAGTCTAGGCTTAGCACCATGTAAATTGGAAGGTTAGCTGTCAAGACAAACAATGCTAGTCCAGCTGGAATGCCGAAAACTTCCATAAAAGCCTGTGCATAAATATTCGCCTCTTCTGATGGTGCACGGCAGAAAAGCATCGTTGAAAGGCAGTCGAAGAGGATAAAGGTGAATATGAGAATTATTCTCCTTAACCAGTGATTATTTTTCGGGAGTATGAAGTGCTTTAGATTTATGGATAAGCCTAGCCTCTCCATTTCCCTCCGTTCTCCACCTTGGCGTTGGGCTTTATTGCCTTTAAGGTTTTGGTGGTGTCAACTGTATTTTGAATCCATATTTTGAATTCAGAAGTATAAAATATGGCGTATACCGATTCGATTTCTGACTCTGAATTTGAAGAGGAGTAGGCTGAAAATAAAAGGGGTTTAAATGGAATTATCCGTTGAAAAGCCCGAAAGCATCGTAAAGCTCTACGATGAAAATAGTGGACTGTGGCGCTTCGTAAAGGCGGATAAGGGACCAACCAAATCCATAGAAATCATTGAAAAGGCGCTTCGTGGATTAGGCTTATCAAAGAATGAAGTGAAGGTTTACGTTTACTTAGCCAGAACGGGTGAGCATAAGGCTAGTGATATTTCCGAGGCTTTGTCGTTGCATAGGACTGAGACCTACAGAATTTTGCGGGATTTGGAGAAAAGAGGGCTAATATCATCAGTTTTTGAAAAACCGTTGAAATTTATCGCCACGCCGTTTGAGAAGGCTTTGGACATACTTATCGAAACCAAAAGAATGAAGCTAAACCTTCTTGAGAAAAAGAGGCAGAACCTTGTCGATTTATGGCTTTCGCTGCCAAAGCCTGAAGTTGAGCTTGAAAGGAAAGAGGTTTTCCAGATATTGGAGGGTGAGGAACAAATAAGCTTGAAGGCAGACGAGATAATTAGCAAGGCTGAAAGTGAAATCCTCGTCTTCATTTCGGAATATGACATTGCAAACTTTTATCATTCGGGTTTTTGGACAAGCTTGAGAAACATCAAAGAAGAGGCATAAACGTTCAGCTTTTAACCACTTACTCGCCTAAGACGTGCTTCTTCTTGGAAAAAACAAAGCTGAAAAGGGCGAGGTATTCGCGCTTAAATGCTGATGAACTGCCGACCTTTATTTTGGCAGACAGCGAACACCTACTCCTCCTAATTAGAAAGGAGAATGGCAAAAAGAAAGTTGCAGCCTTATGGACGAACTACGACGCTTTCATAAAAGCCCTAAAAACGCTCTTTAACGAGTTGTGGAACAACGATGCATGAATTTTAACTTGCTCATTTTAATCTTTATTTCTTGCCAAACTGCCTTTGTAAGCATCCTTGCATCCGCATCTATCGTGGAAAGTAGTGCAAAGTAGCAGATTCCGCCAAAGGCTGTTAAGCCTAAAATCTGATGAACTTTGGCTTTGCCTGGTTGAAGCCCAAACGCCTCTTTAGTTAAGAAAAGAACTCCGCTCATGATTATTGAGACAAAAGCATATTTAGCAATATTTTTCCACGGGATTTCCATTTTTACCATTTTTTGGACCATGGCATATAATATCAAGAACATTGCGAAGCGGGCTGCCGAATTTATTATGGCAACTGCAAGCGCTGATTGCACGGGCTGGTTTGGCGTGTAAGTAGTTAGTACATAGTATGTGAGTGGTATGGTTATTGCCGAGTGGATATAGGGTAGCGAGAAGGCTATAAACAGTCTGCTTTTTATGAGTTCTTTGAAGGGTATTTTCGCCTCTTCGTCTATTCTTTCATACCCGTAGAGTACAAAGCTGTAAAGTGTAGAGATTGTAACAACAAGGGAGTCTATGGCTAAAACGGTTAGTACTAACCAAGCTTCTGTATATTCTTTTTTGAGGATAGTTAGATATAGTTCTGGTAATGTTAGAGCTCCGGCGGTCATGGGGATTGCGAACATCAAGACTGTCTTTATGGATGTTGTGATGTCTTGGCTGCTTTTTTCCACCAAAAGTTTTGGATATAAAGCGAAGGCTAGGAAAGACGAGTATGTTATTATGTTTGCTATTTGGAAGGCTGCACCGTAATTGCTTCTGGCTGTTTCTCCCCCGTAAGTGAAGAGCATTATGAAGATGAAGGAAGCTATTTGGTTGCCAAGAACATTGTAGATGTTTGCAACCGAGCCCTTTACCCACTCTTTCACGTAAGCCCATTTAACGTTTTGTTTAAGGTCTTCGGCAAGCAGTTTCAGGTAGAAGATTATTTGTGTGGCGATGGCTGTGGTTAGGCTTATTATGGCCCCTTCTAATGGTTTTTGAAGCTTGATTATAAGGATGTATCCAAGCAATACTTTGCATATTTCCGCTATTAAGAGTCCATAGCCGAGAGTCTGGGGTTTTTTGGCTCTTAAGCAAGCTTCAAAAGCATTTAGCAGGTGGAGTTCAACTATTTGAATTGAGACCAGCATGTAAAGGCTTATGTAATTTTGCACACCAAGTGCTGTTACTATCAATGGTATAAGCGGTAAATAAATGATTGTTGCGGCTATGGAAACGGCTAAGTTTGCAACTATGCCAGTTTTAACGGCTCCTTTTTCTTGTCTGGCTACAAAACGCATAGTCCAGAAGGGCAATATTCCAGCGAGGATTGTGAAGTAGGCAAGCACATCATTTATGTTAAACCAAACCCCATACTCCGACGGACGAGTGGAACGGGCTATCATATACTGGAAAGCCAAACCAGTGGCAACACTCAACAACTTCGCAGCAAAAATAACAAAACCAGAATACTGAACCCTAATTTCATTTTTACTCAAAATTTCACCTTTTTTACCTCAACCTTATTTCCGGCATGTGACTACTAAATCCTTGGCTAAAAAGTGAATTTTTCCTAAAAATTTTCCCCAAAGCCTCGTATTTCCCTTTATTGGGATCCAACATCCCCCCTCCCCCCTCACCTTGATGCTAATAAAAAAACCAGACGCTTTGAAACATTCTTTGAGCGAGCGTGCATCGAAATGCCATTTATGTGTAGGATCGGTATATGAGGACTTTGAATATATATTAGGAGTAACCAAAATTAGTTTTCCATTTTTTTTCAATACTTTGAAAATTTCTTTTAGAGCGTTTAAAGGGTTGTTTAAATGTTCAATTACATGAATCATGTAAACCTCATCAAAAACCCCTTCTCTGAAGGGCAATTTTTCTGCAGATGCTCGAACAAAGTTATGGATTTTTAGCTCAGGTTTGCCTGTGTCGATATTTACGTCTCCTCTTGGTTTAGCGATGTATTTCTCTCCAATTTTGCTCTTAGCGCTAAAGCCGCACCCAATATCAAGTGTGATTTTTCTTCTATGTTGATTTTTCAAAAAGATAACCATCCTTTCATAAGCATTATACATGCTAATGCTTGCCGCTTTGCAGCTTCAAAGTCCATTGTAAGTGCGTATATACATGCAGCCTTCGGAATCCCTAAAAGGAAGTGCATAAAAGTTTTTCTAAAGTTCCAAATTTGATGCTTGTGAATTAGATAACCTTGAAGTGCGTCGAGCCTTTTTTCAGAGACGTTATGAAGGCAGTAGGGGTTCTTCACTTTTAAAAACTTAAATCCCTTTTTAATGACGTATCTTCCAATGTAATCATCCTCCCAGACATGAAGGTCTTTTGGTATTCGTATTCCTCTCACAGCTTCGGTCCGAATTAAAGTATCATGTGTATTATATCTTTCAGATCTTATTTGTTTTAAAAGCAAGTCCTTTATTGGTAGGCGATAAAGTTTACTCATGGCATAAACTATGTTAAAACTATGTTTTTCTATTGGGATCGCTACTCCCCATATAGCCCCGACGTCGTCTTTTAAATACTTAGACGCTTTTTTAAACCAATCTTTGCACAATATTACATCTGAATCCACGTGGAGATGCCATTCAGTTTCAACAGCGTCTATACCCTTTTGTCGGGCGGTTGCTCTGTTGCCCTTAGAATCATTAATTACTTTGACTTTTGGAAACTTTGAAATTAAATCTATGGTTCCATCACTACTGCCTCCATCGACTACTATCAAGCGGTTTACTGGTACATTTGAGTAGATGCTTTTTAGGCAATCATTTAAACATGGTTTTAAACTGTTCTTGGTAAGTAAAATTACATCGATCCTCATCGTTTCACCTCATTATATTCGCTTAATAATTGCTTAACTATATTTTTCGCTTCATGATGTCTTTTAATGTAATTAAACTGCTTCCGCCACAATTCCTCACCTGAAGTTAATACAACTTCAGCTATCGCGCTTTCTTCGCAAATATCCTTCAAGGGATAATCTTCATACTGCGGATATTCTGATGATGCGTATGTTATTGCTGGTCTGCCGCATGCTATAGCCTCTAAAGAAACCATCCCAAGCGATCCCAATTTGAACCGGTCAATCACAACATCAGCGTTCCAATAGTATTCGCGGACCTTTTCATGTGGAACTTTTGGAAGTATGTTTAAATGTAAGCCTAGGGAACGTGCCAAAGCCAAGGTTTTTTCAAAATTCACGCCGTGTTTAATAATGCTAACTTCAACCTCGTCCTTAATTTTGCTTAAAGCCCTTACTGCAATATCCGTGCCCTTAACAGCCCAATTACAATCACTTGCAATAAGCACCCTCTTTTTACCGCCATGTTCAATTATAGGCTTTGGATAAAAAATCTCCATGTCCACCGGATTTGGCAAGTACTCAGCATCTTCTCTAAACTTTTTAGCTATGGCAAGAATGTCCGGCGTACTAACCAAAACTTTGTCGCAATTCATTAGATTGTGCTTAACTATTCTGCCCCAAATAGGATGCCGAAGAGCTGCTCTTAAATCGCTGCCGTGGGCATGCCCAACTAAAGGTTTTTTCCCAAAACGCGCCGCCATATAACAATCCTGAAGAAGATAATGCACATGATAAACGTCACCCTTAGCCCTCAAAATTTTATAGGCTAAACCAAAAGTTTTACTCCAAAAACCCCTCGTCCGCCTAATATGCAACTTCTCCACATCACCTGGCATATACTTCAGTAAGGTTTCGCCAACAAAAGCACAATCATTAACCATAACCACCCTCATTTTCACACCCGTTAAAAACTCCCTTCACAGCGAGCCGTCAACATTGCAATATCCCTTTCAAGGGCCACAACCCTCCCCCTAATTTTCTCAATCTCCCTTCTCACATGCTCATCTTCGACCTCTTTTTTGCGTCTCTCATTCGATTTCAATATTAACCTTAAAAACTCCGAATCATAAGCTTTCAACAGGAGTTCTGTGTTTGGTATTAGGCAGTGTCCACCAATAACTCCTGGAAACATAACTGGTCTGTCGAATCTCACACGGTGTGTATCTTCGATAAAATCAACCACATCATTAAAATCAGCACCAAAATGCCGGCTAATCCTATGCATTTCCTGAAAACAAGCAATCATCCAAGCCCTGTAAGTAGTTTCAAAAAGCTTAGCCAACTCCGTTTCAAAGCAACTCTTTAAAACATTAGTTTTCAACCCAGCCTTTTCTAAATGTCTTTTGGCAGCTTCCGCAGATTTCTCATTAATACCGCCAACATACTTCGTCCAACGCCTCAACTCCCACTTCATATGTTCTAAACTTTTATGCACACCACGAACAGGTGAATGCACCAGGAGACAAGCGCCTTTAACCCGTCTATAAACATCCATTGTTGTGCCAGGAGCAACCGTGCTGTTAATAATAACTAACTTAGGCTTAAAACGCTCCACATAACCAGCCACAATTTCCACAAACTCCTCCTTGTCACGGCATGGAATACAAACATGCATAACATCAAACCTGTCTGGCAAAGCAGCAAACTGCCCAACATCCCGCATCTTACCCTCATCTAAATCATAACCATAAACCTCAAACTTTCCACTTTCCCTCAAAAGTTCGAAGAGTGGTCGACCAACCTCCCCCAAACCCACAACTAAAACCTTCTCCTTAACCATTCCCAGACCAACCTTACTCCAGCCAAAACAATTGAAACCACCAAACTATTTAAACTTCACAGCTATAGTAAAACAGCAAAGGAGAACCAACAATGTCCAAACCTAAAACAGGTAAAGGCGTAATAATAGGTGAAAACGTTCAATTCGGCAAAGACGTTACTATCTGGAATTATGTGGTTATAGGCGACAACACACGAATAGGCGATGGAACACGCATAGGTAGTTTCTGCGATATAGGCAAAAATGTTGTTATAGGCAAAAACTGCATAATTCAAGCCCACGTAACAATATCAAACGAGTGCCAAATAGGCGATAATGTCTTCATAGGCCCTAACACCAGCCTACTAAACGACAAATTCCCCCATAGCCGATGCCTAACTCCATCAATAATAAAGGATAACGTCGTCATAGGCGGATGCGTAACCGTACTCCCAAACGTAACAGTTCATGAAAATTCTGTAGTAGCAGCCGGAAGCGTAGTCACAAGGGACGTGGCACCCAACACTGTTGTAAAGGGAATACCAGCAAAACCAATGATGACCAGACAAGAATACGAGACCAAAAGGAAAGAATTCATCGAAGCTAAAAAGAAACTTTAACCACTTCGCTCAGCCCTTTTCCACAATACTCGCAATTACATCAACGGGATTCTCAAGCTTAGCCAATAAATCACCTGTATCCTTCTTGCTGCCTAAAACTTCCCTTGCTAAATTATAAGCAGAGGCCAACTCCGTCCTAAATATTGGAAATCCCTTCTCAGCTAAATAGTCGTTCACGTACTGCTCCTGAAACATGTCCACCACAATGGCTGGTGTTCCTTGTAACGCGGCTTCCCTCGTAATGGTTCCACCAGCCCCAACAAACAAGTCCGCCTGCGCCACCAAACTCGCAGAATCAACAAATCCCTTCGGAACAATTAAGCCTTTGATAGCTCTCCGTCGATATCTCGGGAGAAAAACAACATTGCCCAGTCGCGTCAACTTTTTTGCCAAATTAACAAAGGAGAACTTCCCTTCGACATATACGGCTCTTTCTTCAACCTCCCTAACAACAATAAGTGGCTTTTCAAAATCATACTTCATTAAAGGTTTAAAACCCTTTATCCATGCAACCTCATCGACACCATCAAAGTGTATTATCTTACCCTTAACGTTGTATTTTTGTAGGGTTTCCTCTGGAATAGCCTTTGAAACGACAATGTAGTCTGCAAGCGGCAAGGTAAGCCTATGCACAGCATCAGCATAAGGTGTGTCAAGGGTTGTTATAGTCGGAATTTTTAACCCAAAAGCCACCCGGATTTGATCCACAGAACCATGTGAGAGAGCAACGTCCGGGGCATTCTCTCCAAAAATTTTGCAAAACGATAGTTGACGCCGAGCGCTCTCTTTAAGTCTCGAAAGTAAGGACTTTGGATTATATTTTCCAACAACAATGAAATTTTCATTCAAGAGTTTTGCAAGGGGCACGGTGTCTGGATGTTTGCGGGTAGTTAATACGACCTCGTGTCCCATTTCCCTAAGTCTTCTTGCTATGGCAACGCCGTAACGCACGTGTTTTCCAGTGCATGCGTCATACCATACACGCATCATTCACACCAACGGTACATTTCTCCAACGATTTTGCCATTCGTAACCAGTTTTGCTGGCGCGTCGATATGGCGTATCCAGAAAATATTTTCTGGCAGAATATTATATTTTGGGATTTCTGGAATGCTCTCCTTATAGGCTAGTTTAACATACAAATATGGAATATTCGCGTGGTGATCCTTACGCAGGACTTTGCTAGCGTAGGAGAAGAAAAATGATGTGGTGAACATTCTTGCGGCGTTAATCTCTGTAACACATGGAACACCATTTCTGTTCTCTTTCAGATCCACACATGCTATCCCATTAAAGTTTGGGTCTATGGCGAGAACAGCCTCCGTTGCAATCCTATTCACATTATCATTATGTATGGTCCTTTGAACAGCCGGCGTGCCTGTCACTCCAGAAGGCGCAAGATGTGGATATATGTATTCAATGCGTTCTCTAGCCATAGAGGTCACAAGCTCCCCATCCTTCCAAAGGCTGTGGAAGCCTATGTTTCTTCCCGGCAGGCGTTCTTGGGCTATGAAATCCCATTTCATGCCACGCGCCCTCCAATAGTTTATCCATGAAAGAGCCGTCTCTTTATTGTAGGCTGGTGTGCTTCCTCTTCCACCAGCGCCGTGCCGCGCCCTTATCCAAATGGAACTACCCAACTCCTCAAAAGCTTTATCAACATCCTTTTCATTTCGAATTTCCACAGTTTTTGCCACTGGAACACCCTTCTTCATCCAAATTTTGGCAGATTCAAGCTTATCTTGACATATCTTCACAGTCTCTTTCGAAGGCAAAAACACATCAGCCTCAATCTTCTCACGATTTTCCGAAACAACAGCCACTTCAGTGTCGGTTTGCGCATGCAAAAACTCAGCCTTCTCTTTCCAGATAATCTCATTTAACCTTTCGATATAGTTCTCCTCTTCAGCCCTTGGAACCAGATACTTCCTATCAGCTGGCGCCAAATAAATAAAATGCTCGTTCGCTTCAGTTCCCACTATGAAAATCTTCTCCGGGGCAAGGCGAAGAGACATTATAAAATTTATTCCAGCAGGTCCACCAGCACCTGTAGTTATGATTTTTTTCAAGGCACCACCTTTAGCCATCGCCGAAATAATGTTTAACTATGTTTTTAATATTTTGTGCGCTCGGCTGGTCTAGATAATCGGAACATTTATAGCTTGTTTACTGTAAGTATACAATGAGTAAACATGACGCAAACATCAACAATAGCTGTCCGCATTAAAAAAGAGATTAAGGAAACCCTCGAGAAAGCAGGCGTCAACATATCAGAAACCGTTAGAAAACACTTAGAGGAGTTATTCTGGAAAATCAGATTAAAAGAGGAAACAGAAACTATGAAGAAGCTTCTTGAAAAAGTTAAACCTTCCGAGAAAGGGTTCGCCGAAAAGTCTGTGAGGGAAGACCGTGAAAGTCATTGATTCTTCAGCGTTAATAAAATATATAGTTAAAGAGGAAGGCTGGGAAAACGTTGAAAAGCATTTAAAAGAAGGCTGTGCAACATTAAATTTAGCCTTAAAAGAGGCAGCAAATGCGCTGATAAAAAAGATGCTTAAAGGCGAGGTTGACATCGAGACTGCCCAGGAGATAATAAATCATATACCAAAAATAGTCAAGATGACATCGCAAGTAGAACATTTCCCAAAAGCTTTAGAAATAGCAGTTAAACATAAAATCACAATTTACGACGCCCTCTTCATAGCTTTAGCAATAAACACCAGTGCACCACTATTAACATCAGACAAGGAGCAAGCAGAAGCGTCCAGAGAATACGGGGTAATAACAATCTTCATATAGCAACTGCAGATTCGCGGGCCGGTCGTCTAGCTTGGTTAGGACGCAGCCCTTACGAGGCTGAGGTCGCCGGTTCAACTCCGGCCCGGCCCACCAAAATTTTCCGCTTAGTAAATGATGTCTGGTAAGATTTCTAGAATCTTTTTTGGAGAGAAAACGCTTAAAGTGGCGTTTGACAGTTTTTTACCGACTTTTGGAATTAATCCAATGGCGTCTGTTCCAAGTTTGCAGATAATGACGTGTTCAAATAGTCCCAATTGTTCAATTCCCACAATATCATTTTGGCACTTAGCCTCTTTTACTGCTGTTTTTATTTCTTGTTGGGATGCGCCTAAAACTATTAGCCTATCAAAGAGCGACTTTATCCATCTTTTGTACTGTCTCAGCTGATTTTCAGCTAAGGCAGCCTTTAAACATTTTCCGTTGGCGCTGATTATTTTTGCTTTTAAGGGCATATTTTCACAGAAACCATAAAGCTCAACGATTTTTTTGAGGGCAATTTTTCTCCCGTCCGTTAGCTGTGCTTGTAAGTGCTGCAGCGGTACTGCGACGTTTACGATATTTGGTCCGATGTCCAGTTGGAGTTGTTCTTCCCTTTTGCCTAAGCTTGTTATGTACCCTCTTATCATCGAGAATTTTGTTATATTGCTGATATGGGTTGGGCACAATCCAACTGTGTTTTCTAGAAAGCTTAACGCCGCCTTTTCGTCCTCGCCTGAAAGGGTTGCTTGGATCCAGCCTTGCGGTGCGGCTTTGATGATTTCTATCTTAACCTTTAAGCCTTTTAGGGAGGACTTTAGGTGTTCTTCAACGTTTTTCAGCTGATTATCGTTATAGATTTTTGAGGATAGCGTCACGGTAGGCATTTGCAGTCTCCGATCATTGTTGACATTTCTTCGTGCAGTCTTCGTATTCGTGCAATTGCTGATGGGGGCAGTTCTCTGGAAAGTTTTTTTATGGTCTTTTCGATTGGGACTCTTTTTGATCCTTCAATGAGTTTGTCTGCGTAGGCAACTATTTTTTCTTCAAGAGTTTGGGGAACATAAACGTCTTTGGGCCATCCGAGGTTTTTCGCTTCTCGTTGGGTTATGCCGCCGCCCACATGCCTCTTAATTATTGAGATTATGGGTTCCGGCAAGCCTAAGCTTTTGGCTATTTGCACTCCAGCCACGGCGTGGTGAACGCTGTGGGTTTTTGAGCGTCCAATATCGTGGAGAAGGGCGCCTATTTCAACAAGTTCCAGGTTGACGTTTAATCCTTTTTCTTTGCATGCTTTTGCAATTTCAACAGCGAGTTCCGTTACTGCCTCACAGTGTCTTATGACGTTTTCTGAGCAGCCGCTTTCCCGTAGAAGTTGTAGGGCTTGTTCTTTTGTCGGGAGCTTTTCACTCACCCAGCTCCTTCCTCAATTGTTCAACTTTTTCGGTTAGAACTTTGACTATTTTCTCGTTGTTGTAATGCATTAGTGGTTTGCCGCATGTGGGGCATTTAAAAACTAGTTCAACGGCTTCTTCGAAGGGCACTCGTTTGCATCCCGGCGTGTAGCAGTAGTAGAAGTCGTGGTTTTTCTCGTATTCTAGACGGATGTTTAGTTTTTCGAAGACCCTTCGTTTTTGGCTTAGTATGAAGCCTTCCAGCTGGTCTGGTTGCAGTTTCCAGTGGAATATGAACCATCCTGTTTTTGGATCTCTTGTTCGCCGTAAGCTTACGAGTGAGTGGTCGTAGAGCTTGTAGAGGATTTTGCGCACGTTGTTAAGTCTTATGCCAGTCTTGTTTGCCAGTTCATCGTCTGTTATTTCGTCTGAATTCTTCAATATCTCGATTAGTTTTACGGCTTCTTCTTCGCCGAGTGCCTCAGCAACCTTCATTAAGGTGGCGTCATCAATTGTTGATAACATAGCGACCCTTTTCTGCATCGGTCGTCGATTCCCTTTTATCCTACCTTATATATGCAAGCTTTAATTTAAATCTCTTTTCTGGTTTCGGATTCGGAATTAAACTTTCTAGTCACTTTTTTACCTCTTTTTTGTGGAATAATCATAAGCCTGGCATTCTCAAAGTTCTTGGCTAACTCCTTACCCTCAAAAAATCTGTCCAGAAAGACTGCGAGGCTTGCACATTCGGAGTGAGGTTGGTTTCCAATTGCCACATTAAAGTCTGAAACATCTTCTGAGAAAAATTCGCCGGGAACTTTTTGACTTCCAACGATGACCAGTATATCCTTGTTTAGCGCTTTAATCCTTTGCAGCACGTCGCTTGTTTCGATGTTTTCGCCATAGGCTGTTAAGTGAACAACGATTCCGCCCTTTGCTTTCCATTCTTTTACAACTTTTTTCCAAGGGGTCCCCATCTCGAAATGGAAAGGTCCACCCCAATTTTTCACAACCTTTTCCACAGTCGCCCTTATTTTTTCGTCTTCTATGTCAGAGAGTATGAACCCAGAGGCTCCTAGGGCTCTGGCGGTTAATGCCACGTGGGTTGTTAGGCGCAAGTCTCTTTTTGGTCGGTGTCCCCATCTTAAAACAAAAATTTTTGGCATGTTTTCAGTGTTTGAAGCTTTCAATTTTTCCACCGAGTTCTTCAACGCGGCTTTTCACTTTTTCAGCAAACCATGGAACAGCCTCAAATGTTACATGGGCGGCATCGCCCTCATATCTAATTTCTTGGACATCCGCACGACTGAAAAGCCATGAGAGGAAGGACATTGCCTCATTTGAAAGCGGCAAGGCAAAGGATGCTTGAACATAATTTCGCAGAGTTTTGGCTATTTCTTCCTTCAACCGGTCTAAGTTAAGTCCATAAAGAGCGGATATCAGCACTGGTTTTGGCGCTTTATCTTTGAGGGCTTCAAATTTTTGTTGCATTTCCGTTTCGGATAATAAGTCGATTTTGTTTAAGGCTGTTATTATTGGGATGCCGGAGGCTCCTATGCGTTCTATTGTTTCCAGGCATACGGAGAGCTTCTTTTCGACCGTGGCTAGTGGTTCGCTGATATCCACAACGAGCAGTATCAGATCAGAGTATATGGTTTCCTCCAGTGTTGAGCGGAAAGCCTCTATAAGTGTGAGTGGTAGGCGATCTATGAAGCCTACAGTATCTGTTAAGAGGAACTTTTTTCTTGAAAACTTTACAAGCCTTGTGGTTGTTGAAAGAGTTGTGAAAAGAGCGTCATCAATTGGGACCTCTTCCTCTGTAAGCGCCGTGAATAAGGAGCTTTTTCCAGCGTTTGTGTATCCAGCCAGAGAGATTGAGGGAAAACCTAGTTCAGTTCTCCTTTCTCGGTGCAGCACGCGTTTTCTTCTGATTTTTCTGAGCTTCTCTATAATAGTTTGTATTTGTCTTTTGACTGTTTCATAGTATACGTCAACCTCGTATGCGCCAAGCCCCATAAACCCGGGCTGCTCTCCAAGCTTTGCTAACCGCACTTTTTCTTTTGCCCTTGCCAACTCGTATTTGAGTTTGGCTAGCTGAATTTGCAGCTTCGCCTCCGTCGTGGTGGCTCTTCTTGCAAAAATTTCCAGTATAAGTTGGAAACGGTCTATTGCTTCCACACCAGTTTCTTTGGCAATGTTGTATGCTTGGACAGGTCTTAATGGATTGTCAAAAATTATTTTTTGCGCGCCAGTCTCCCTCACAAGCTCGGCGAGTTCTTTAATTTTTCCATAGCCTATTTGGTATCGGGGGTCTGGGGCTCTTATCTGCTCTATTTTGCCAACAACCGTATAACCGGCTGACTCGGCTAGGCTTTTAAGCTCGTCAAGGGTGGACGGCTCGAAGGACCTTCGGCGTTGTACTATTATGGCTTTCGTTAAGCTCTTTCCTCCGCTTCATCCTTGTCCTTACCGAGTTGTATGATATCCCCCAATGTGAGACTGCGACTTGGTTGTTTGGAAGCAATTGGTACCGGAACTTTTTCTTGTGCGGCAGGCACTAAAAGCTTAATTTTTAGCGCGTGTTCCAGTTTGACTGCCAGTTTGTCGTCTGGCTTAATTTTTCTAGTCTCAACTTTTTTGAGAACAGACACTTTTTCATTTATCTTTTTACCCAATTCTTCATGGGTTAAGCCCAATTTTTCCCTTGCTTGCCTTACCCTAACGTCGTAATCATCAACAAGTTCAAGAGGGCTCTCAAAAACTGCTTGCGCCTTACTTGCGGCTTGGGCTTTTGGTGCTTGGGGTAGTGTTGCTTTTGGTTTAATCTTGGGCGTGGGAGTCTGCTTTACCTCTTCTTCCCAAATTATTGTGCCGTGCTTTGAGCATTCGCTGCAAACTGTTAGTTTTGCCCCTTCAATTAGGGCTCTTATGGGTTTGCCATGAATTTTTCGTCCACAAACTTCGCAGCGCAATCTTCGTAGCGCGCTCCTCTTTAACTCTTTAATACTTGGCATTTGGTTATGTTTATAGTTGTCGAATTGCAGCTTGCTGTATGAATGGTGGTTTGTTTGGAAAATGCCCTACGGCGAATCAGAAGTGTTGCGGATTATCAATTTGGGAAAGATGTTGGCGAAGTGCTCTTTCCGCAAAACGTGGAAATAGCCTACTCAAAACGTACTGGAAGAATACGTTATGTCTTTCTGAATGGAAAGAGGCTTGCCACAATGCGCCCAATGGATGGGCTATTCTCCCTAAGCATTGAAGGAGCGAAAAGAATACTAGAGAGTGGCGTTCCGGCTAAATGCATAGTCACCGTTAAAAATGATGTTTCCAAATTTATTGCTGAAGGCGGCGACGTTTTCGCCATACATGTTTTGAAGGCGGATGGTGAAATTCGCCCAAAAGACGAGGTCATCGTGGTTAACGAAAGGGGTGAGGTTTTAGCCGTTGGCAAAGCCGTGTTATCCGGAGAGGAGATGACGGCGTTTAAAGTTGGTGTGGCGGTCAAAGTTAGACGTGGCAGTTCGGAAGAAGGTTAAGTATAAGAAGAATGACTAAGTTTAGTGGTTAAATGGAGGCTAAAGGCTGTTGATGCGTAGAAGAATAAGCCCCCGAGAAGCCAAGCGGATGATGCAACGTATGGGCTTAAGCATGGACGCTATTCCAGACGTTGAACGAGTTGTCATAAAAACCAGCGGCAAAGAAATAGTTATCGAGAATCCTGAAGTGGCGGTTGTTGACATTCAAGGGCAGAAAATGTTTCAAGTGGCAGGTGGAAAAATAACAGAAAAAGCTGTTGAGCGCAAATTGACTATACTTGAGGAGGATGCGAGGCTTGTGGCGAACCAAACTGGAAAAAGCCTGGAAGAGGCAAGAAAAGCGCTAGAGGAATGCGATGGAGACTTGGCTAAGGCTATCCTTCTGCTTCAGTCAAAGATTTAGGGCGATGCAATAAGTCTTCTCAGTGCGTAGGGGCAGCATAGAACTTCTGTCTTAACATTTTCCAGGTACGTCATCAACTTTGCTTTCAGTAAAGCCAGTGCTTCTTTATTTTGTTGAACTTCTTTCACATGAAAGTCTTCAATTTCAAAAACTCTTCTTGAGGATGAAGAACCATGGCTGCAACAATTTCTCCAGCTTTCTCCACCACGTAACAATATTCAGGTACTATCTTCAAATGGTCCATGGTGTGCTCGAAAGCTATTCTGAAACCCTCTTCATAATCATCGCTATGGTCTAGAGCAACAATCCTTGCTACAGTTTCCACATCACCAATTTTCATGTTTCGGATTTTGAACATAAACATCACCTCCTAACCACTCTTTAACATTAACAAACAGTTTCTAACGAGATTTGAAAGCGCGCCCAAAGACGCGAATTCGGAATGTTATATGGGGTTCACTTTGATCGCCCCCTGAAAAGAGGGCATAGAGAACTTCACATTTCTGTCCATAAAAGCTTTGCGAAAGCAGCAAAATACATTAGCTAAAACTTAAACTTGTTACCAAAAGTAAGGAGGAAACAGAATTCCAACAGTTTGACATAGTTTCAGCGGGACACTTCTGTATAGACCTGATAAGTTTGCCGAACAGACAAAGACCGTATGTTATTTTGGGCGGTTCAGTGGCTTATGTTTCACTTTCAGCTAAACGTTTGGGCGCAAATGTTTCTATAATTTCAAAGGTCGGCGGAGACTTCCCAGAAGCCTACTTATGGTGGCTTAGCCAAGAAGGCATAGTCATTTCAAAAGTAGCCAAAATTAAGCATGAAAGGACCACAAAATTTGAGCTAAATTATAACATTGACCTGTCAAACCGCACCATGAGACTTGCCGGTAAAGCACCTCCAATACAGGTTGAAGACTTGCCTAACTCTCTGCAGGCTAAAGCTGTTCATCTCGCCCCAGTAGCCAACGAAATCTCATACGAGGTTGCCGAAAAGCTGGCAAAGTCCGCTGAAGTAGTATCCCTAGACCCTCAAGGACTTGTTCGAATCTTTGATGAGAATGGGTTTGTGGTAAATGAGCCGTTAAAAGATAAGCGCATACTAGAACTTATAGACGTATACAAGTCTTCAAGAGAGGAGATTGAAGCCGTCACTGGTGTAGCTGATTTGCAGTCTGCCATAAAGGCTGTCCACGACTTCGGCGCGGAAATAGTAATAGTAACCATGGGCATGAAAGGTGCGGTGCTATCAATAGGTGGAGCAGCGTATGAAATCCCAGCATTTACGCCCAACAAGCTTGTAGACCCGACTGGTGCTGGAGACGCGTTTATTGGTGGTTTCTTGGCAGAATATGTCCGCGGCAAAGAAGCCTCGTGGTGTGCGTGTGTTGGTTCCGCTGTAGCCTCAACGGTTGTTGAAGGTATTGGTCCAACTTTCTTTGGCGATAAAGACGAGATTTACCGAAGGGCAAGCGTGCTGTACGAAAAAGGAATTAAGCATTGAAGTGCATTGTATTCTGTTAAAGCCTGAAAATGGCATGAGTCAATGTGAGGTTAAGCCTTTGGGGCGTGTTGCAAAGGGCGTTAAATGCAGCGTCTCAGGATGTGACAAAGAGGCTAAACGCTCCCTTTCGGCAGCCAAAGTTAGAATGGCTGGATTAAGCATAGGCAGCAGCGAAAGACGCGCATACCTATGCGAAAACCATTACAAGGAATTTAAGAAGCGAACGAAGAAGGAGAGGAAAATTGAGCAGTGGCGGTATAAAGGCGTGTAAAAAACTAGAGAGGGGAGGCGAAAATGCGGATACTGCAACTGCACTCCAACTATATCGAGTATAAGCCCATCCAGAAAGAAATCGCCATAGCCGAAGAAACAGACAAGGAAGTAAGGCGACTAGAAGAAATTGTTGTTTTGTTCACGGCAGTAGAAGAAGGCGACGACGAAACAGTAGCTAAAAGGGCCATTGAAGAGGTTAAATCCTTCCTTGAAAAACTGAAAGTAAACCGCATTCTAATATATCCCTATGCCCACCTCAGCAGCAACCTCGCAAAACCATCAGAGGCGCTAAAAGTTGTAAGGGCTATGGAGGCTTATGCAAAAGCCGAGGGCATAGAAACATACCGTGCGCCTTTCGGCTGGAACAAGCAATTCACAATATCAATAAAAGGGCATCCTTTAGCAGAGCAGTCCCGCGTTATAATGCCAGCAAAGGAGGAAAAGGAAGCCGAAAAAGTTTCAGAGGCGCTAAAAGCTGAAGAAAAACTAGAGTCCTTCTGGTACATTCTCCAGCCTGACGGCAAAATGGTTCCAGTGGAAGAGTTTGACTTCCGTGGACACGAGAACCTTGAAAAGTTTGCTAAATATGAAATTTCAAAGGTTAGGGCTAGCCAACAGATGCCACCTCACGTGCCTCTGATGAAGAGGCTTGAAATAGCTGACTACGAGGCTGGAAGTGACCCTGGAAATATCCGCTGGTACCCAAAAGGTAGGCTCATAAAATCACTCATAGAACAGTACGTGACAGCCAAAGTTATAGAATACGGAGCGATGGAAGTTGAAACCCCTGTCATGTATGATTTCAGCCATCCAAGCCTAGCCGATTATCTAAACCGTTTTCCAGCGAGACAATACCTCCTAAAATCAGAGGATAAGGCGCTTTTCCTACGGTTCGCCGCGTGTTTTGGGCAGTTCCTGATGGTTCACGACACACAGTTCTCCTATAGGCATATGCCCCTAAAAGTTTACGAGCTAACCCACTACAGCTTCAGAAGAGAAAAAAGCGGCGAGGTTGTAGGCTTAAGAAGACTTAGGGCCTTCACAATGCCGGACTGCCACGCCTTCTGCGCAGACCTAGAACAGGCCAAAAAAGAGTTTGTCACAAGATTTAAGCTCTGCATGGAAGTGCTGGAGGGCATAGGCTTATCAAAAGAGGATTATGAGGCGGCAATCCGCTTCACAAAAGACTTCTACGAAGAAAACAAAGACTTCATCGTAGACTTAGCAAAAATCTTCGGCAAGCCAGTCCTTGTTGAAATGTGGAAGGAACCCTTTTTCTATTTTAGGCTAAAATGGGACTTCAACTTCGTCGACAACCAAGACAAAGCTGCAGCGCTGTCAACGGACCAGATAGACGTTGAAAACGCAAAAAGATACGACATAACCTATGTGGATGAAAAGGGCCAAAGGCATCATCCGCTTATACTGCACTGTTCACCAAGCGGCGCCGTGGAACGCTGCATATACGCGCTTTTAGAAAAAGCCTACAAACAACAACAAAAGGGCGAACCACCAATGCTTCCAGTCTGGCTCTCACCAACACAGGTGCGCATAATCCCCATGTCAGACAAATACATCGAGCACTGCGAAAAACTAGCTGAAAAACTTGAAGCCAACCAAATCCGAGTAGACATAGACGACAGACCATTAACACTGCAAAAACGCGTTAGAGAAGCCGAAATGGAATGGATACCATACATAATAGTTGCGGGACAAAAGGAAGTAGAGTCGCAGTTGCTTCCAGTCAGAGACAGAAAGACTAAGCAAATACGCGAAATGAAGCTTGAAGAACTCATAAGTGAAATTAAAAGCCACATGCAAGACAAACCCTTCAAGCCTCTGCCCCTGCCAAAACATGTCTCAAAAAGACCACAATTCTACGGCTAAAGAACAATGGAAGTCAACTGGAACCGCCAAAACACATATCAACCCTAAGTAGAAAATTTCTGTTCTCCGAGAAGGGGAATCAAATTGGATAAAGAGCTACTTGTATATATAGATGGCGAATATTACCCAAAATCGCAAGCTAAAATATCAGTCTATGATCATGGACTTTTGTACGGCGACGGAGTCTTCGAAGGAATCCGCGCCTACAACGGCGTGGTATTCAAACTAAAAGAACATATTGACAGGCTTTACCGTTCAGCCCACGCCATAATGCTACAAATCCCAATAACAAAGGAGGAGATGATAAACATAGTTCTGGAAACCCTCCGCAAAAACAACCTAAAAGACGCCTACATACGCCTAGTGGTAACAAGAGGCGTGGGCGACCTTGGACTAGACCCGAGAAAATGCTCAAAACCAACAATAATCGTGATAACGGATACAATTGCGCTTCACAAGAGCGAGGCAAAAGAAAAAGGCATAACAGCAATGCTAACATGGGTGAAAAGAGACCCCGTAGACGCAACAAGCCACGAAATAAAATCACTGAACTACCTAAACAGCATACTCGCCAAAATAGAGGCAAACATAAACGGCGTAGACGAAGCCATATGCCTAGACAAAAACGGATTCATATGCGAAGGCGTAGCAGAAAACATATTCATAGTAAAAAATGGACGAATATATACACCGCCAAGCTACACCGGAGCCTTGCCCGGAATAACAGCCGAAACAGTAAAAGAACTAGCCAAAAACCTCGAGTACGAAGTTATAGAAAAAAACATAACCCCCTACGAACTCTTCACAGCAGATGAAGTATTCTTCACAGGAACAGCAGCAGAAATTATACCAGTTAGAGAGATAAATAAGAGGCAGATAGGAGATGGAAAACCAGGGCCGGTAACAAAAAGACTTATGGAAGAGTTCACAAAGATTGTCCAAGACCCAAAAAATGGAATACCAATTTACAACTAGCACTACTCAAGCTAATTATAGAAGTCACGCAACACCCTTTTTTGAATTAAACAAATTAAAATTTTCAAGTTAAATGGATTGAAAAACACTAACAACTTATTCAAGATAACTATGAGTCCATATCAAATATCGTGTGATCATATTATTTGCATAAATTTTCCTACTCCCTTTTTCAATGCTTTATCGTATATAAGTTTTGCAACAATGGCATCTTGAATTGCCAATCCCGTTGATGTGAAAACTGTAATCTCGTCTTCTTTTTCCCTTCCAGGTTTCAAACCTGCGACAATTTCGCCTATTTCAGCCCAGACATTTTCTTTTGTTATAATCCCCTGGCTCAATGGAACATTTATCTCTCCACTATGGGAGGCTTGCTCCCAATCATCCACAACTATTTTAGCCCTCTTTAAAATCATAGGGTCCAACTCCTCTTTTCCAGGCGCGTCCGCCCCTATACAGTTAAAGTGCGTTCCCAGAGAAACCATGTGATTCATGATAATTGGCTGCCTCGAAGGAGTAGTCGTTATAACTATGTCGGCTCCATCCACCGCCTCTTTCACATCCGCCATGGGTACAAGCCTGAATAAGCGTCTATACAATTCATTTGCCTCGGCTAAAAATTTCTCTATGGTTTCTCTACTTCTACTCCAAACTCTAACTTCCTCAATGTTCTTATAAACTTCGAGAATGGCTGCTAATTGGGTTTTCGCTTGGGCACCAGCTCCGATAAACGCTAAGATTTTTGAATCCTCTCTTGCGAGATATTTAGCGGCCACCCCTCCAGCAGCTCCCGTTCTAACGTCTGTTATAGTTTTGCCGCCCATGATTGCAAGCGGAAATCCTGTCTTAGGATCCACTAACACTATAACAGCCATCACTGTTGGAAGACCATACTTCTCTCTGTTATCCACATGAACATTCACCACTTTTACAGCCGATATATCCAGCTCCTCAAGATATGAAGGCATGGCTCTTAAATCGCCGTTATACTTTGAGTAGAAAAGGTAAATCTTCGCTGGCATTTGAACCCTTTTCAGGCCCTTCTCTCTAAATGCCAACTCAACGCTTTCGATAACTTCCCCCATAGAAATCAGCGTTTTTACTTCATTATCCGTTAATATGAGAGTTTCCAAACCACATCATCGAGCAACCATTTGTTCCCTAGAATAAAATAACCTTTTTGCCAAAAAGAGAAACTTTCGATACGTAGTTCAGTGAAGTTCAAACTACACGAGCTATAATCATTTTAAAAACTCGCAGTTTCCAGTTATTATGACCCAAAATGATACGTAACATTGTCTAAAAAATCGCTTAAGCCTCTCAGCAGTCAGACAACCTTAAAAGCAAGTAAGCATTGGTTCCACTTCAACGACTTCAAACAAGGCTTACTTAATATGTTCCGACGTATCAATCAAAAGCTATTGGGTCTCAGTAACTTTTACACATGTCAATTCTTAGCCTCCCTTGAACAAAGGCTTTCAGTTTAAAGAGATAAAAGTTTATGATTCGTTATTATGGAACGAGCCAAGAAAATGGAATTTTTATTTCTCCCAACTCTTCTGTGATGACCGTTAAAGTCAAAGTGTTACCCGAGCATTTCTGCTTGTCTAAGGCAAACAGCAAAACGATATCACCACCAACGTTGATCACTTCACCTTCTGGGAAAGTATATTTATATTCAAACGAGCCTGCTGAAGCATTAACTGTTAAAACAACTTCTGACAACGTGAGATTCCAGAGAGAATGCTCTAAGTTTTTAATGACTATAGTCACGTTGACATATCTCGTTTCATCAGTTTTAAAGTACACAGTTGCATTGATTTCTGCCACTGGAAGAACGAATGTAAAATCAAATGAGTAGCTTCTTGACGGAGTCGCGTTTGTTGTAACATTTATTGTTAGAGTCAAACTCTTGTCATTGTAATCTTTAATGTATTCTGCCCAATCAAATGTGCAGCTTAACGTCTTATTCTCACCGGGAGCAATTGGTCCATAAGGAAGTTGCGGGCTAACTTCCGTAGTTCCATTTAGTATTTGTCCAGTTTTCTTAATCTTAATTTGTGTAATGTTTATGGGCTCAAGTGATGAAACATGATTAAGTATAGTTATATTAAAATGTCCTATGTCCTTTAGATCAAAAATGCTTCCGTTGGCATTAACTATTATTGGCGGTGGCGTTGTGACATTCAGGGCGGCTGAAAAATCTTGAAGGAAATATGCTGTAATTGTAACGTTTCGCCCTCTGTAGTCTCTCCAACTCCACTCAAATTTAAACGTCATGGACGTATTTGGTAATATCCCAACTGAACCGCATTCAAGCGGGTCAGGATCTGTTCCGTCGTACAGTTTACATGTAATTTTTGTAATGTTCACATAATGATCAGACTCCGCAGCGTTGAAAACTGTGACATTAAAGTGGTCTGTATGTTGTATGTCAAAGTTTACGCTTTGGATTGCTGCATAAACCCATTTTGTTTCTATCTCTTTGCGGAAATTATACCCCTGCCTTGTGTTTACGTCGATCCTAGCCGCTGTAACTCCATACCAGTTTCCAATAAAATTGAAACGAACAGACTCGCCTATTGGAATAATATACCCCTCAATGGGAGGATCTACTTGAGAATAATTTACCACACCGATAAGCATTCTGCTGAGGGTTATGTTAACCTCTGATTGTTGGTCATTTGTCAGAGTTATGTTAAATTTTTCGAACGAATATTTTGAGTTGAAATCTTCTGTTATGTCAAGTTTGACATAAGGCAGCTTCGCTTCCTTGCTTGTGGCTGGAAAATCAGAGGAAAATATATGTACAATCATGGTTTTGCCAGCGAAACCATAACTGCCTATAAGGTCTCCTAAGGTAAGGTTCGCGTTTTCCCTCTTTATCCTTTTGCATGTTATATTTCGGGATTCACCTATTTGAAGAACAATTCCGTTTTCGATAGGGGGCTCCGTTTGAATAACGTCGTATAACTGTGTTTCTCCTTTCAAGCTTATTGCAATTCTGGATATAATTGCATTTCTTGGCGAGTAAGACGGGTTTAAAACGCCTATTGTAAACGAGGTGACATCCTCTTTATTTATGTAAATGTCAGTGATTGTTATGGCAGGAGCCGTCTTAGTATAATATGCAATTGTGAAAGCGTAGGATATTATCCCACCTATTATCGCGGAAATTATTATAAGAATTATAATTACAAGGGTTGAGGCTGCTTTTATGTCTATTCGCCAGTTCATAACCTTCCCGTCCTAGCGTTTCTAGACTCATATTCCTTTGAAATAGATAAACATTCCTTTTAGGCAATTTCTAAAGGCAAATTTATAATACATGTTTTGATCGTTCTTAAAAATCTGCATGTCCAAGAGGGAGTCTCGTGACCGAATATGACGCGGTTATAGTTGGAGCCGGCGTTATCGGCTTATCAACAGCCTATCACATTAAGAGGCAAAATCCAAATTTGAAAATATTAGTTGTTGACAAGTTTAGCGCGGCGGGGCAGGGAAGCACTGCAAAAAGCATGTCCGCCTTCCGATGTTTATTCTCTTCTCCAATAAATTATGTTCTTTCCGACTCTTCTGTTGACTTCTATAATTATGTGCAAACGGAACTTGGCGTCGACTTAAAATTGTTTTTTGTGGGATATTTGTGGCTTTTAGGAGAGGATGATTTTGCAGAGATGTCTCCAATTTTGAAAGAGTTAGCAGCCAAAGGCCTAAAATATAGAGAGTATGAAGCTGAAGAACTCGCTAAGCCGCTTGGCTTGAACATACGTTTGCGCGGGGATGAGGAGGCTGAGCTTATGGGATTAAAAGACGTTTATAAGGGAATTTTTATTCCAAAAGCCGGAATTGTTGACGCTGATTGCGTCGTCAAGTTTTATGAGGAAGAATTTTTGCGACTTGGCGGGGAGATTCATTACGGCGTTAAAGTCCAAGATTTAACTGTTGAAGCATGTAAACCCATCGGAATAGCTGGAGAACCTTTCTTCTGGCAGGAGTCGAGAGTTTCGGGCGTAAAAACGGATTCCGGGATAATTAAGGCAAAGAAAACTATTTTGGCAGCTGGTGCTTGGATTCCTCAAATTTTAGACGGTGTAGGGATTGAGTGTTTTATAAAGCCTAAAAAGAGGCAAGTTTTTGCTGTGGAAGCCAAAAATCCCCTTTTGAGGCGTTTGCTTTTCGCAGAAAGTTTTAATTCTGTCGGTTGTTTGCCCTTCACTATTCTGCCAAAACCGAGAGTTTTAATAAGGCCGTTTCCAACAGAAGGTGTTTTTTGGCTTAGTTATGCTGATGATTTTCCAAGGGCCTTTAAGCTTGAGGAGGATCCTCAGCCTGAGAAGAACTTCTATCAGTATGGGATATATCAGGTTCTTGTAAAGTACTTTCCTCAGTTTAGGGATTGCCGTCCATATTCTGCTTTTGCTGGGCTTTATGAGATTAACACTTTGGATGGGCATCCGGTGATTTTTGAGGAGAGGGATTTAATTGTCGTTGGCGGTGCCAGTGGAAGTGGTATTATGAAGGCGGATGCTATTGGTAGGATAGCTGCAGCCCTTTATAATGGCGAGGAGTATGCGCTTCTTTTTGGTGATAGAAAATTTAAAGTCAGTGATTTAAGCATAAAGGAAAGACGTGTTGAGCCTGAAAGGCTGCAAATTTAGTGGTTTTGAACAGTGAATTTTATTAACAGTGAGATGTGATACCGTATGCTGTCTGTATTAAAGATGATGCGTTATGTATGGTTGGAATGGTAAATTCTTAAGGATTAACTTAACTAAACAGAAGGCTGTTATTAAAGAGTATGATTCTGTGTTTGCAAGGAATTTTCTTGGAGGCAGAGGGTTTGCCGCCAAAATTTTGTGGGATGAATTAAAACCCGGTGTAGATCCTTTTTCGCCGGAGAATAGGCTGATATTTGCAGCGGGACCTTTAACTGGTTTTGCTTTACCGAGCAGTGGAAAAATGGTTGTTGCAGCTAAAAGTCCATTAACAGGCGGCTATGGCGATGGAAATATTGGAACTTACGCCGCTGTTCAACTGCGCAAAGCAGGTTATGATGCAGTAATCATTGAAGGGAAGGCTGAAGGACCAACCGTTCTACTCATTGAAGACAATATAGTAGAATTTTTGGATGCAGAGGAACTTTGGGGTCTAAATGCTTTCGAAACCGAAGATAGATTGCGAGGCACTTATGGAACGACCGCTGGGATCCTTGTAATCGGGCAAGGCGGCGAAAACCTTGTGCGGTTTGCTAACATTGTCTCTCAAAGGGGGCGGGCCGGTGGGAGATCCGGGATGGGTGCTGTTATGGGTTCTAAGAACCTTAAAGCTGTTGTTATAGTTGGCAGTGGTGAGTTACAAGCTGCTTATCCTAAGGATTTGAAGGAGCTCGGTGCAGAAGCGTATAGGGAGGTTTTGACAAAGCCGAATTATGCCTTCTGGAAACGTCAAGGTACTATGATGGTGATTGAGTGGAGCCAGGAAAACAGCGTACTACCCACATACAATTTTAGTGAGGGGGTTTTTGAGGATGCAGAGGCTATAGGCGGCTTTTCAATGGAGAAGATTAAGTCTTCCCAAAAAGGGTGTCCCAACTGTAACATGACATGCGGCAACGTTGTTAAGGACGCTGACCGCAAAGAGTCTGAACTTGACTATGAGAATGTCGCCATGCTGGGTTCCAACATTAGCGTCGGCGATTTGAAAAAGGTTGCAGTTCTTAATAGGTTGGCTGATGAATTCGGCTTGGATACGATTTCGCTTGGCAATGCTATTGGCTTCGCTATGGAGGCTTCTGAAAATGGGTTGATTAGCGAAAAAATTCCATGGGGAAATTATAAGGCTGCTAGGGCTTTGATTGAGGATATTGCCTATAAACGTGGTATTGGTGCAACTCTTGCGGAAGGTGTACGTTTTGCAGCTGAAAAAATTGGAGGGAATTCAAGCCGCTGGGCTATGCATGTTAAGGGATTAGAGATTTCAGCTTATGACTGCCATGCTGCGCCGGCGATGGCTCTTTCTTATGCCACCAGCCCCATCGGGGCTCATCATAAAGATGCGTGGATAATATCTTGGGAAGTTAAAGTTGGTAGAGAGCGATACAGTGAAGAAAAAGTTGACAAAGTTATCGAGTTACAACGCATTCGAGGAGGCTTTTTCGAGTGTGCCACTGTTTGCAGGTTTCCATGGGTTGAGCTTGGCTTTGAGCTTGAATGGTACCCAAAGTTTTTGCACGCTGCAACAGGCTTTGAGATTAGCTGGGACGAGCTAAACCTAATAGCTGACAGAGTTTACAATTTGATTCGAGCGTTTTGGATACGGGAGTACGGCAGGAACTGGAGTCGGGAAATGGACTTTCCGCCAGCTAGATGGTTTGAGGAACCGCTAACAAAGGGAGATTTGAAAGGCGCAAAGCTTGACAGGGCGAGGTATGAGGTTATGCTCAATATGTACTATCGAAAAAGAGGATGGGATGAAAGGGGGATTCCAACAAAAACTACCCTTGAGAAGCTTGGTTTAAAGGATGTTGCTAAACAGCTTAAGAAGCGTGTTAAATTGTGGGAGTGAAAAACGGCAAACGGTCGATTTGATGCTAGTATGATTTGGCAAAGTAAACGACTTCTTTCGCCTCTTTGCTGCAATAGATGCAGTTGGAGAATGGCTCTTCTCTTTCAAACGGGATAAGCCTAATGGTTGCAGTTGTCTCCTCCTTTATTTTTTCCTCGCATTCTCGGCTGCCGCACCAACAAGCCTTTATGAACCCACCCTTCTCTTTTAAGACCTGCTTGAATTCCTCGTAATTTTTTACCGGTGTTATCATTTCTTCCAAGAACTTTTTGGCTTTGTTAAATAGGTTGCTTTGAATAGTCTCTAAAAGTTGCTGCACCGTTTCAATAAGTTTTTCCTCCTTTACGACTTGTTTTTCGAAGGTGTCTCTTCTGGCAATCGTTACTTGTCCCTGTTTCACATCTCTTGGTCCTATCTCGATTCGCAGTGGCACGCCTTTTAGTTCCCAATCGTTAAATTTCCATCCGGGAGTGTACTCTTTCCTATCATCTAGGATTGTGGAAATTCCCGCTTTTTGCAGTTTTTCGTGGATTTCCCTTGCTTTTGTCAGTATTGTGCTTGTGTCCGCATCTTTATATGGTATAGGGATTATAACAGCTTGTATTGGAGCTATTTTTGGCGGTAGGACCAGTCCCTTGTCGTCTCCGTGGACCATTACCAGTGCGCCTATAACTCGTGTTGACATGCCCCACGAAGTTTGCCAAACGTAATGCTCCTTTTCGTCTTCGCCTATGAATTTAATGTTGAAAACTTTTGAGAAGTTTTGCCCAAGATTATGCGATGTGCCCATTTGCAGTGCTCTGCCGTCGGGCATTATTGCCTCCAAAGTTGTTGTGTAAAGGGCTCCGGCAAACTTCTCGCTTTCAGTTTTCCTGCCAATAAGCACGGGGATGGCTAAATAATTCTCCATCAGGTCTTTGTATTCGTTGAGGATCTCCATAACTTCTTTATCTGCCTCTTCCTTTGTCGCGTGGGCTGTGTGTCCCTCCTGCCACAAGAACTCCCTAGTTCTGAGGAAAAGTTTGGTGGCTTTTGTTTCCCACCTTACAACGCTGCACCACTGATTCAGCTTAATCGGTAAGTCTCTCCAGCTTCTAATCCATTTGGCGTATGTTGCATAAATTATGGTTTCAGATGTTGGTCTTATAGCGAGTCTTTCTTCTAATGGTGTGTCGCCGCCCATGGTGACCCATGCGACTTCTGGCACGAAACCTGCAAAGTGTTCCGCCTCTTTCCTTAGGAAGCTTTCGGGTATGAAGAGGGGGAAGTACACGTTTTTATGTTCTGTTTTTTTTATTTTTGCATTGAAGATTTCTTGGATTTTTTCCCATATGGCGTATGAGAGCTCTCTGAAGATCATGCATCCCTTTATTGGCGCGTAGTCTGCAAGACCAGATTTCAGCACGACTTGGGTGTACCATTCGGAAAAGTCTTCAGACTTTTTGACAGTTATTCCTAGATCTGACATTTCATCCTCTCCTTTGCTTTTGGTTGTTTGTTGAATATAATTCTAATGCGGGGCTGGTCTCTGTGCTAGGCGTTTTCTGAAGAAGTTTAGCAAAGTGGAACGTAATCGCCCATTTCCAACCACTCGCATCCTAAAAATGCAATCAAATTATTTAAAGTTTCTTTCGATAAGAAGAAACTAGCGATAAGCGTTTTAACCAACAACGGACAACATTAAAGACCAAAAGTGTATTGAAGGCTGGTAAGGTTGAAAGTTCTCCTCATAATTGGAGATGGAATGGCTGACAGACCATTAAAAGAGCTGAGCTGGAAAACCCCACTGGAGGCTGCCCGAAAACCCTCAATGAACCACATGGCAAGTGTTGGTATCTGTGGAATAATGGACCCAATAGCACCCGGAATTCCGCCGGGAAGCGACACTGCTACGCTTGCACTTTTGGGTTATGACGCTTTTGAAGTTTATTCGGGTAGGGGCGCCTTTGAAGCGTTAGGGTCCAGAATGGACGTCATGGAGGGAGACGTCTGTTTTAGGTGCAACTTCGCAACAGTGGATGAGAACTTTGTGATTTTAGATAGGAGAGCTGGTAGAATAGCCAACTCTGACGCTTCTAAACTTGCTGAAAGCCTCAAAAAAGTCAAACTTTCAGACTCTTCAACTAAATTCTTGTTCGCTAATACGGTTCAGCATCGTGCGGTTCTTGTTTTACGCGGTTCAAAACTTTCGCGAGCCGTTAGTGACTCCGACCCTGGTGTTACCGGAGAAAAAGTTTTGGAAGTTAAACCATTAGACGATAGTTCTGAGGCAAAGTATACAGCCAAAATCCTCAATGAGCTTATGGAGAAATTCCACGAGGTTCTAAAAGAGCATCCAGTAAATAAGGAAAGGGTTGCACATGGACTGCCGCCGGCAAACATCATTCTATTTAGGGGGGCTGGCACTCTGCCGAAAATTAGACCGCTTAGCGAGATCTATGGTGTTAAAGCTGTATGTGTAGCTGCAACTTCGCTGATTCGTGGTGTATGTAGGGCTGCTGGTATGCGGCTATTAACTGTTGAGGATGCCACTGGAACGCCGCAGACAGATTACATTGCTAAGGCGAAGGCGGCTGTTCAAGCGTTAGAGGAAAATGATTTGGTTTTGTTGCATGTGAAGGCTCCGGATGTTGCCAGCCATGATGGAAATGTTAGGCAGAAGGTTGAGGTTATCGAGAAAATTGACCGAATGCTTTCCTACATACTTAACAAGGTTGATTTAGGTGAAACTTATATGGCTTTGACGGCTGACCACACAACATCATGTGTAACGGGTAATCATGAAGGCGACCCTGTTCCAGTGGCCATAATGGGTCCCTACGTGCGTAGTGATGACGTTGAGGAATTTGGCGAGAGAGCATGTGCAAAGGGCGGTTTGGGAAGAGTTAGAGGAAAAGACTTGATGCCAATCTTGATGAATTTTGTTGGCAGGGTTAAAAAGTTCGGTGCCTAGTCATTGCACTGGCATGAGGCGCCATTCTCGATAGTCCGCAACCACTTTGATATATCCTCTAAGCATTTTGTCTGTTTCAACGTCTCCGGTGTCAACCCTTAAAATTCCGCCTTCTATGTCGCGGAGCTTACTCTTTGTTGCCGCGACGATTATCTTGTTTTTCCCAACTCGTTTTATGATTTCTGGGCTTATTTGCTGGTTTCCTCTGCCTAAAAGGATGCCTTGTCTCCCTATTGGCGACAAAATTATCCAAGTGTTCTGCCAGTCTTCCACGTTTTCTAAAATCTTCTTCTCATCTACGTCCAATATGACTTTGCCATTTTTGTAAATGTCAACACCCAGCACTGTTTTTGGGACTTTAAGCAGTTTGGCTACACATTTCACGGTTGTTCCTGGTCCAAGGATGTAGGTGGCGTTGGGCTGCATTTCCTCAACTATTGATTTGGCTATTGCCATCTGATTCTCTTTTTCGTCAACTGTTTCTGGGCTAACCTGTTTGCTTCCTTGAATCCTTAAGGGAAGGAAAGGTCCTTTCAAAAAACCATAAAGCCTAACCGCGAAAGTGTCGCTTCTAATAGCAGCCTCATCAGCATCCATAACCTCAAACTCAGTTGTTTCCGCCTCACCCCTAGCATAGGCTAAGACAACTTCAACGGCGTCCGAAGGGTTAACGGCAAAAACGCCACTATACATTTTCACGCCTGAAGGAATTCCTAAAACTGGCAGTTCAACGCCTTTCTTTTTCATCGCGTCCAAAATATCTTTTGCAGTGCCATCTCCACCAACAAATACTATCAAGTCTACTTTTTTGTCTGCCAAAAGCTCCACAGCTCTTTTTGTATCTTCTGCCGTTGTCTTTGCTTCGATTTCCATGGGCAAAATTTCCACATGAACGCTAGCTTCTTTTGCTTCCTTCGCGCCCATAACCCCGGGACACGTTATTATTTTAATGAAGTTTCCATGCGTGTTTTCCTTAAGTTCTTGGAGGAACTCTACGGCCCTTTTTGGAGATACTGGTTTAGCCCCTCTTGCAATAGCCTCCTCTAAAACACCATCAGTTCCCTTAAGCCCAACTCTCCCGCCCATGCCAGCAATCGGATTAACAATAAAGCCCATTTTCATGATTATCGCAGTACAAAGTTTTGATGGCTACCTATAAACCATTTTCCGCAAATGACTTAAGCATTAAACACTATGAGGTTTAACGAGAATAATGAGGGTTATAGCCGACCTTCACATCCATGGGCGGTACAGTCGTGCCACAAGCCAGAAAATGAGCATCGAGGAAATTGCCCATTTCGCAAAAGTTAAAGGCTTAAATCTCGTCGGCACCGGAGACTTCACTCATCCCAAATGGCTTAAGGAACTACAAGAAACATTAGTAGAAGAGGCTGGAACTGGATTATACAAGGTTGCCAAGAATCCTGACTTTCCAGTTTATTTTATGGTAACTACAGAGGTCAGCACAATATTCACCTTCGAAAATGACGTGAAAAAGATTCATCATGTTATACTTACGCCAAGCATAGAAACAGCTGTCCAAGTAAATGAGCGTCTCGCCAAGTATGGAGATTTGTCGGTTGATGGGAGACCAACCCTTGACATGTCTGCTCCCCAACTTGTGGAGGAGGTTATGGAAGTTTCGAAGGATAACATGGTTTTTCCAGCCCACGCTTGGACGCCTTGGTTCAGCATATTTGGAGCCTTTAGCGGCTTCAACAGTGTTGAAGAGTGTTACCAAGACATGGCAAAACATATTTACGCTCTCGAAACTGGCTTGTCATCAGACCCGCCCATGAACTGGCGCCTGAGCAAACTCGACAAGTTCACATTAGTTTCGAACAGCGACAGCCACAGCTTCTGGCCGTGGCGCATGGGGAGAGAGGCCAATGTTTTTGAGTTGAAAAGCCCAAGTTACTGGGAAGTTGTAGAAGCCATAAAAAACAAGGACAAGGCGAGGTTCAAATTCACGGTTGAAACTGATCCCGCTTATGGAAAGTATCATTGGACTGGACACAGAAACTGCAACATCTCACTTTCACCAAAAGAAGCCATTAAACTTAGTAATATTTGCCCCGTCTGCCGCAAAAAACTGACTAAAGGCGTTGAACAAAGAGTTGAGGAACTCGCGGATCGCCCAGCCGGCTTTAAGCCTGAAAATGCCATAGGGTATTTGCATCTGCTGCCTCTTTCAGAGATTATTGCGACGGTTTTAAATGTTGATTCTCCATCAACACAGCAGGTTTGGAGCATCTACAATAGGTTGGTGGAAAAGTTCGGGGATGAATATTCCGTGCTTATCGACGCGCCGAGAGAAGCTTTAGAATCGGTTGTGGATAGGAGGATTGCCGAGGCCATAATTAGGGTCAGGGAAGACAGAATCAAGGTTATGCCTGGATACGACGGGGTCTATGGTCGCCCGATAATTTTTGGGGATGAAGCTTCAGTTGCGAAAAGTGTTTCGGAAAAAGTTCAACAGTTGAATCTTACCGATTTCATGTAATGGTGTCTTCTGTACGTTTTTGTTGTGTATGTGTGTTGGACGTGTACACGGCAAAGCTTATTAAGTCGCAATACACACGATACATTGATTTTCCATGAACATCGCAACAACAAATCAGCAGACGCGTAGAGAAAATGAGAAAGTCTGCAAAATAATTGACCGTGTCATGAGGCAGGTTTTTGGAGACGAGGCTACTCGCCTAATTTATCGTTATTTGGAGAGCAATTACTCTGTTCGGCGGGATGAGATTGCAGATAAAATTGATTTGTTTGCGAAGGGGCTTGAAGATTTTTTGAAGTCTGGGGCTTATGTCATTGAGCGGAAGATTTTGGAGGACATATACTCAAGTTATGGTTTGCTCCGAAGAATCGAGTTGGGGAAGCTTCGAGAAAGCGACTTTGCCAGTCAAGTGAAACTTCTCATGCGGAAAGCTTAAAATTTCTATTTTCAATATTCTGGGCAATTTTTATTAACACCGTTTTCGTGATTACATCCCTCTAAAGGCTACACTAGGAAGGGGGATGTTGAAAGACACTTTAGTCGAGGTTGTTAATACTGCTGTCGACAAGTTTGGCGCCGAGCATGTGGAGGTGCGCGCGCAGAAACTTTTCAAGACCATGCTTACCATTAAAGAGGAGAAAGTTGAAGCGGCGAAAGAGGGCATTGAGAATGGTGCCGCTATAAGAGTGCTTGTCAACGGCGCGTGGGGTTTCGCATCTTCATGCTCACTTGACACAAAAACTTTGGTCAGTGCCGCCTCAGAGGCTTGCAGGATGGCGAAAGTTGCCGGTCAAAAACTTAAGAATCCAATAAAACTTGCTGAAAACAAAGCCTTTGAGGATGATGTTTCTGCTAAGCCCAAAAGAGACCCTTCAA
>JAVZLS010000002.1:0-137581 GCA_038883715.1 Bathyarchaeia archaeon | reverse complement strand
TTCTTGGAGGAGAAGCTTAAAAGCGTAAGAGACTATTACGGGTGAGATTTTCGCCTTGTCCTCGCATATTCTGCAGACATACTTTCTCTGTTTTAGGTCGTAGTAGGCTATGTAGCCGCAGTTCTCACAAACATAGAGCGTATATTTGTCGGATTCCTCCAGAAGCCTGTCGCGTAAGAGCATTGCAGCCCCATGTCCAATCAGGCAGTCTCTTTCCATTTCGCCGAAGCGCAGCCCGCCTCCACGGGCTCTTCCTTCTGTTGGTTGCCTCGTTAACATTTGCACTTGTCCTCTGGCTCTTGCGTGGATTTTGTCTGCAACCATGTGGTGGAGCTTCTGGTAGTAGACTATGCCAACGAAAACGTCTGCCACAAACTTTTCGCCAGTAACGCCGTTGTAGAAGACCTCTTTTCCAGTGTGGCTGAAGCCAAGCTTTATTAGGGCTTTTCTTAGGTCTTCAGCCTTCTCATTTGAGAAGGGCGTTCCGTCAACTGGCTTGCCTCGCATGGCTGCAACTTTTCCAGCTATGGATTCAATGAACTGTCCAATGGTCATTCTTGACGGGATAGCGTGGGGATTAATTATAATGTCTGGGACTATGCCGTCCTCTGTGAAGGGCATATCCTCTTGTGGCACAATAAGCCCTATAACGCCTTTCTGTCCGTGGCGGGATGCAAACTTGTCGCCAAGCTCTGGGATTCTCTGGTCTCTAACCCTAACCTTCACGAGTTTACTTCCCTCGCCAGACTCTGTTATGAAGACGGCGTCTACGATTCCTGTTTCTGATGGGCGCATGTCCACGGAGGTGTCCCGCATTGAAGGCCCCTTAACCTCAAACTCCTTATATTCTTCGAGGAATCTTGGCGGGCTTGTTCTTCCTATGAGAACGTCTCCGCCGGCAACTTGGGCTTCTAGGCTTATTATGCCGTCGGGCTCCAATAGCCTATAATATTGTTCGCCTCTGAAGCCCCTTATTCCGGGTTCTGGTATGACGAATTTGTCTTTCAGTCCGCCCATGTATTGGCGGCATTCAGCCTCATAAATGCGGTAGAATGTGGAGCGCCCCAAGCCCCTTTCAATAGAGGCTTTGTTGAAGATTAGGGCGTCCTCCATGTTGTAGCCTTCATAAGATAAAACAGCCACGATACAGTTCTGTCCGGATGGGCGGAGCTTATAGCCCATAACCTCCATTAGGGCTGTTTCAACCAATGGTGTCTGTGGATAATGCAGTATATGCGACCTTGAATCCACACGCAACGGAAAGTTCGTGGTGAAAACGCCGAGAGCCTGCTTAGCCATAGCCGCCTGATAAGAGTTGCGGGGTGACTGGTTGTGTTCCGCGTATGGTATTGTTGAGGCGCAGATTCCTAGAATTGTGTGGGTTGCAATTTCCATGTGAGTGTGCTCTGGAGTTAGTTCTTCGGCGCCTATGGCGACATAAGCGTTTTCCTCTTCTTCAGCATCCAGATACTCGATTATGCCGTTTTTGACGAGGTCTTCCCATGTCCACTCGCCGCGGGCAATCCTTTCTATGTGTTCTGGCTGAAGTTTTGGAACGCCGTTTTCAACTATTATTAGTGGTCTTCTAACTCTTCCCTCGTCGCAATTAACGTATATTTCCTCCCTTTCGCCATACTCCTTTGAGAAGTAGGCAATGTTGACTTCTGTTGAGATTTCTCCCATGCGGCGGCGTTGCCTAAACTCTTGAACAACCTTTTCCGGAGTGGCGCAATAGCCAACTATTGTTCCGTCAACGAAGACCTTTGCACCATAACGCTTCAGCGTCTCATTCGCCTCATAGACCGGTGTAACGCCCATGCTGAACAATATCTGCTTAATCTTCTCCGGATTAACACCAACAGATATGGAAGCAGACAACGCAAGGTTCTTAACCAAGCCGCAGTTTGAGCCTTCCGGCGTTTCGTTTGGGCATAGGCGTCCCCAATGGGTTGAGTGTAAGTCTCTAGCTTCAAAGTTTGGCTGGCTTCTGCTCAGCGGAGATTGAAGTCTCCTTAAGTGGCTTAGGGTGGAAAGGTAATTTGTCCTATCGAGAAGCTGTGTTACACCAACGCGTCCCCTTCCCCAGTTTCCAGTGGCAAGCGCGTGCTGAAGCCTTTCAGTTATTATTCCGGGGCGAACAGCCGCAGAAACAGTAATTATTGGTCCTTTAACGCCTATCCTTTCAAGCTGGTATTTTATGTCTCTTACAAGGTTTCTGAAGGCTACGCGGAACAAGTCTGCCAACAGTGGTCCAGCAAGCCTCAAACGCTTGTTTTTAAAGTGGTCTTTGTCGTCGGGTTTCCGCCTTCCGAGCTTCAGCTCTATAACTCTGCACGCCATCTCACCCAAGAATATGGCCTTGTCACGGCGGCTCTGACTTGTTCTTCCAAGATGGGGCAAAAAGTTTTTGTCTATGGCTGCTTCAGCCTTCTGAATGCGGTATTCTTCAACTTGCCCGTGGGCTACACGGTTTCCAATATATAATATTGCGTCTCTAACGGTGTCGACGCCGACAGCCTTCTCGAAGGATGGTTCCAGCTCGCTTTGGATCTCCTCATCTAAAGAAACCGCTTCGGCAATCTCCTTGTCAGACTCGAGTCCCAAGGCGCGCATGACGATGACGAAGGGGACTTCTGTTGGCACTCCCGGCATTGTGACGTATAAGGCGCCGTCAGACTTCATTTTCAGCTCTATTCTCGCCCTAAAACCAACGGTCGTGGAGAAAAGCTTGGCTTGGTAAACTGGTGTCGCGCCTTTCTCGTCTATGTCAACAATTATGCGGTTTGGAGCCAAATCCTCCATAGCCACAATAACACGTTCAGAACCATTAACAATAAAGTAGCCGCCCGGATCATCTGGGTCTTCACCGACAGCTATTAGTTCCTCTCGGGAGAGCTGGGACAAGAAGCAAAGTTTGGATTTCAGCATTACTGGGATGTTGCCGATGAAAACGAGTTCTGTATCTTGTTCTCTGCCGTCCACAACCGGCGTCATTTCAAGGGCTATTGGCGCCGCATAGGTTAAGTTGCGGAGCCTAGCCTCTATCGGGTAGATTTCATGTTTTGTGCCGTCAACCTCCGTCACATATGGACCGCTAATCCTCGTCTGCGGATCAATAATCCAGACTTGTCCAAGCTTGACGGTGTAGGGACATTCTGGAACCTCTATTGGAATTTCTCCAACCTCGTCTACAACCTCTTGCAAGCCATGGTCTATGAACTCGTTATAGGAGTCTAGGTGCTGGCGGACCAGCCCCTTCTCTCTAAAGAAAGCCTTTAGCAGCGTGTTAACATCCTCTTTTAAAAGCTTAACCATTAAGGTTAACCCCCGCAATCCCCACCTTAACTCGACGATGGAGGGGTGAACGTGTTGCGGGTTTTCTCAAACTTTTAATTTCCTCCGCTTTTGGGTCATCCAGTTTAAAAAGTCTCCAATATATTGAAGCTAAACACGTAAAACTGCACAGCCCACTAATAAACTTTTTCGTGGAAAAATTCATCTTCAAACCCCATCAGCAAAGAAAACCAACAATTATTGGGCATTTTCCAATTCAATAAAGAACGGTCTTCTCTAGTTTTCAAGTTTTAGAAAAGAGTCGGTAAGCTTAAATCTCATTACCCATTCTTTGAAAAGATGGGCGGCGGTAGCCAAGCCAGGTCAAAGGCGGAGGACTCAAGATCGGTGTTTAGAAGGGCTAAAACCCCTATGAGCCATCCTCTCCCGTAGGGGTTCGCCGGTTCAAATCCGGCCCGCCGCACCACCGCCTTTCCCGCCTTTTAGATTTTGCATATGAATATGTTTGTTAAGAGTTCGCCATGCCAAATTTTGCGATCTTCGGTTATGGTGATTCCAGTGTTTTCTGCCGCTTCTCTGAATCTTTTTGAGGCCGCCGTTATTATGACTAGGGTTGCCTCTGGAAATTTTGTCTTCAGCGCTTTTAGGAAGCTTTCATATAGTTTTCTTACGCCCTCTTTTGGGTTTGCCCTCAACCCGTAGGGTGGATTTACAACTATGAAGTCGAGTTCCGCTTCTGGGTAGTCTTGGGGTTTTGTGGCGTCTCCAATTTTGAAGTTTATTGCCTCATGCACGCCGGCTTTTCTAGCGTTTTCAATCCCGCCTTGCAAGTGTTTGGCAAACTTTTCCATAGCGTAAATTGTGCACATGCATGCGCCTTTCTTCTTTTGTTGTGCAAGCATTTCAGTCCTTATTTTTTCGAAGGTTTCTTGGTTGCAAATTTTTAGTTTTAGGAAGGCGAAGTCTCTTCGCAGATGGTTTGGTGGGATGCCACAAGCCTCTAACGCAGCCTCGATTGAGATAGTGGCGCCTCCGCACATGGGGTCTATGAGGGATTTATCCGGTGTCCAGCCACCTATCCTGAGCATGGCTGAGGCTATTGTTGGTTTTAGGGCTGCTGGGTGGCTGTAAACGCGGTAGCCACGCTTGTGAAGGGAAGCGCCCGTAGTGTTTACTCCCATGATGAAGTCATTGTTTCTTATTAGGCAGTATATCTCAACATCAGGTTCGTCCAAGTTCACTTTTAATCTCTTGCCCGTTGCGTTGGCGAAGGAGTCTATTACAGCTTGTCCGGCGACACGGGAGACGTCCATGCTTGTGAAGTTGTGCACGCCGATTCTTTCGCTTCTTATGGCGAAGGTCTGCTGCTCGTCCAATATCCAAGTGTAGTCTAAACTTTTGGCTAGCTGGTATATGTCGTCTAGGCTTTCGAAGGCTGACCTGCAAAGCTCAATAAAGACCTTGTTGATTGTTGAAGCTTTTAGGTTTAGGAAGTAAACGTTTTCTAGGCTTCCTTTGAAGGCTATTCTTCCAACATCTTGTTCGGCTTTAACCCCTATTAGGTTTTCAACCTCTTTTGAGGCTACATCTTCCAGTCCTATGACTGTTGTTGCGAAAAATCTGAGCTTCCCCATCCCCATTGAATAAGTGAAGTTCACAATGTTTTAACGGTTGCTATGGTTTGTTGTAAAGAGCATGACAGGGCATAAAGGCATATATTCCACAGTGTGCTTTTGAAGATGCTTAAAGGCGAAGTTGGAAATGGCTCTTGCCGAAAAAATACTGCGGCTGAAGAAGGAGAAGAAAGCTGTTATTTTGGCTCATAACTATCAGAGGCCAGAGGTTCAAGATATTGCCGACTATGTGGGGGACAGCATAGAGCTCAGCAGAAAAGCCATGGAAGAGAAAGAGGCAGAAATAATTGTTTTTGCTGCTGTGGATTTTATGGCTGAATCGGCAGCCATCCTTAATCCAGAAAAGAAGGTTTTGTTACCCTCTGCCGGTGCCAGATGTCCCATGGCTCAGATGTTGACGGTTGATGAGATTAAGAGGTGGCGTGTGCTTTACCCACTTGTGCCGCTGGTTTTGTACGTTAACACTCTGGCTTCTGCGAAGGCTTACTGCGACGTGTGCTGCACATCAGCCAACGCCGTTGAGGTAATAAACGCCTTGGATGCTGAAACCGTTCTTTTTGGACCAGACCACAACTTGGCGGAATATGTGCAGGAAAAGACTGGGAAGACGATTATTCCTATCCCGGAACGGGGCTTTTGTCCAACCCATCTTCTCTTCCAACCAGAAGAGGTGCAAGCTCTAAAGGCTGATTTTCCAAACGCTGTTGTCATGGTTCACCCAGAGTGCACAGCTGAAATGCGGAAAATAGCCGACTTTATTGGCAGTACATCCCAGATGTGCCGTTATGCGAGGGAGGGCAACGCTAAGACATTTATTGTGGCGACTGAAGAGGGGCTTCTGCATCGTTTACGGAAGGACAATCCGGGCAAACGTTTTGTTTTGGCTTATGAGGGCGCCGTCTGCCCCAACATGAAGCTGAATACTCTTGAAAGGATTTACACAGCCCTTAAAGAGGAAAAACACGTGGTGAAGGTTCCAGAGCCAATAGCAAGCAAAGCCAGAAAAGCCCTAGAAAAAATGTTTGAAATAACGCGTTAAAAACCCTTCTTTAAAGCGAGACAATCATTGTTTTTAGAAGCTTAACACCCCGCCTTGAAGAGAGTTCATCGCTCAACCGCCGAATTTTAGCGGCGTCACCCTTAACCGCTATAGCCTCTAGGCAGTCTCGCTCTGTTAGGTGAATATGCATTGTTGAGGAGATTATGTCAGCATAATGATGCTGAACATCTGTTAAGGCGTCCTCCAAACCCCTAACATCATGGTCATAGAGAAGCATTAAAACCCCGGCTTGAAGGCCCTTCTCCTCCTGAAGCCACTTGCGCTCGGAAACGAAAAGCCTAACGGCATCCTGAACAGCCTTAGAACGATTCTCGTAGCCCATTCTTCGGATTACCTCATCAAAGTCCTTTAAAAGGTCTGGTGGGAAGGTTACGCTCACCCGCACTATTTTCTCTGTTTTTGCCATGGAAACCACGTTTTTAATTTGGTGTTTTGACCATAAAGTTTTTATGCAGATTGGTATTACGTTTTTAGAAAAAAGTATTACGATGATGAAAGATGTCCCAGTTTAAACCGGTTGACATAGCAATAATAGCCATTTTCTCAGCCCTATGGGCAGCATTAAATCTGACAGTTGGACCTTTGGGATTCACACTATTTCATTTGCCAATATTTTGCGACCTCTCCGTGTATTTCACCCTGCTTTTGGCCACTTGGGCCTCCGGCAGAGCTGGAATACCTTTAATGGTCGGCGTAATAGGAGCCATAATAGTGCTGGCAATGAGACCAGCATCAACACAGATGATAGGCTTTCTAGCTTCAGCCATCCTCTTTGACGCCCTAATGACGCTGTGTAAGCACAAAATCAAATTTAAACCCTATAATATTGCTGTGACAGCCATTACAACAATGGTATCTGCCTATTTCGCAGGCGTGGTTATTGGAACAGTTTTCATGGCAAGATCTTTGGAGTGGGCACTAACTTTTTGGGGTGTGTGGCACTTGATAGGCGGAATAATAGGCCTAATAATCGCCTTACCAGTGATAGGGACCCTTGAAAGGGCAAAGGTGAAGGAAGCAAATGACTAATGAAAAAGAAGCCCTAACGCTTGAGATTAAAAACGCTGAAAACCTTCACGGGCATCTTGGACCATTCCTAGTTATAGGAGTGAAAATGGCTAGATTAGCGAAGAAAATACTAAAAGTAGACAGAAACAAACTATGGGACTTGCAGGTGGTGGCGGAACTCCCATTAATAACTCCTTATTCATGCATCCTTGATGGTATTCAAGCAATTACTCAATGCACCGTGGGAAACAGAAAACTCGAAGTAAGAAGTTCCGATGGAAGCGTAGTGGCAATTTTTAAACTAAAAAGTCAAAACAAAACTTTGAAAATCCACGTAAACAATCAGGTGATAGAAATGCTGAAAGAAAAACTTGCAAAAGGCACTTCCAACGAGGACCTTGCCTGGAAAATAGCGGACACACCGGAAAACCAGCTGTTTAACGTCGAAAACGATAAATTCTAATCTCTCTACCGCTACATTCCTAGTGTTTGGAAAGCCAAAAGTTATTATCAAGTGAAGTTGGCAAATGAATAGGGAGCGTGAAGTTTATATCAGAAAATGACGTTGAACTAAGACATATTAGAGAAAGAAAACTGCGCGAGTTAATGAAAGAGCTTG
The DNA here is from genome assembly GCA_038883715.1 of Bathyarchaeia archaeon. Classification (GTDB taxonomy): domain Archaea; phylum Thermoproteota; class Bathyarchaeia; order Bathyarchaeales; family Bathycorpusculaceae; genus JAGTQI01. The sequence continues at coordinate 129,966 of JAVZLS010000002.1, read as the reverse complement.
AGGAGAAGAAAAGTTTGGGTGGACAAGTAATCCATATTACAGATTCAAATTTTAAGGAAATTGTGAGCAAAAACCCACTTGTCCTTGTTGACTTTTTTGCAGATTGGTGCATGCCATGCAGGATGATGGCGCCAGTGATAGAGGAACTGGCAAAGGAATATACGGGCAAAGTTCTTGTTGGAAAACTTAACGTGGACGAAAATCCAGCAACAGCCGACCGCTTTCAGGTTTTCAGCATACCAACCCTTATAATTTTGAAGACAGGGGAAGAAGTTGACAGGATAGTGGGCTTTGTTCCAAAAAGTCAAGTTGAAGCCCGCCTCAAAAAATATTTGGAGTGAAAAGGGCATGGACTTGCACGAGCGCAGGGTTATAGGCGCCCTCCTACTGCTTCTAGGCGTATCTCTACTCACCATAGGCTTATACGCAGGACAGCTAGACACCATAATTGAGCTTTTAAAAAGGGCCTTTAGACCTTTAGGCTTTTAGGCGGAAAATAAAACACTTAACTTTACATAGCCTAATCAATTCTAGTTTATTTGACGAGGTGAATGTATGAGTCCAAAAGTCGAAGGTGAAAACGGCGAGAAAGAGGCCATACTTGAAGTTGCAAAGTTTATGTTAGCCGCGGCTAGAACAGCTCCAAAAACAGCTGGAATAGACGACATCATAACAATAATCGTTTACGGCGAAGAAAAGGACGCTATAGCCGAAAAAATGGAAGAAATAGCCGAACAAAGAAAGATTGACGGTTTTAAACGAGACGCGAAAAACGTGAGAGACTCTGAAGCCATAGTCCTAATAGGAGTTAGGGGGAGCAAAAGCCTAGGAATCAACTGTGGAGCATGCGGCTATAGGAAATGTAGCGAATTTGAAGAAACAAAAAGGCAGGCGGGACAAGACTTTACTGGCCCAACATGCCTTTTTAAGGCTTTAGACCTTGGGATAGCCCTAGGCTCAGCCGTTAAAATTGCAAGCATCTTAAACATTGACAACCGCATAATGTACCGCATAGGCACGGCAGCACTAAAGCTGAACCTAATGCCAGAAGCAACAGTTGCCATGGGCATACCGCTTTCGGCAAAGGGCAAAAACATATACTTTGACAGAAAATGGCCTTAAAATTCGTTTTAACTTTGGCTTTTCATTTTTTCATACATTTTCTCTAAAGTCCACTTGACACTCGACTTAAGCTCTCTTAGGCGTTCAGCATCAAAATTTTTGATGTGAATCTCGCGGATTATTTCGCCATCTCTAACAATGTTGTAGGAGAAAATTTCCTCTGGCTTAAGCTTTCCAGCTTTGGCTAGTTCGCTGTCCTTCTGCTGCATTTTTGCTAAGACCCTTTCCACCAGAAATTGGTTAAAAGGCGGGGTATTAACATTGAACTTTTTGTCTTCGGCTAAGACAATTTTTAGAAAGCCTTCACCAACATACAGTGTTGCAAGCAGCTCTTCAGCGGCAGTTTTCAAGGAAATAACTTCCTTAAACTCTGGCATCTGCACTGGTTGTGGCTGAATCACCATCTCCTCTTCCTTTATTGGCACAGCTACTGCTGGCGGCGTCGGCGCTGGAGCTTTAGCGATTTCAGCCCGCTTAAACCCCTTAGCCAAAAGAACAGAGTTCACAGCCTCCAAAATTGATTTTAGCTCTCTAAGCTCTGATTCAAGCTTTTCAACTCTTCTTTCAAGCTTCTTTTTGAAGGCTAGAATCCTCTTAACCTCTTCAGCCTCTTCAGACATGCCCGCTCACAGCTAAAATATATGTGGCGTTTTGCTTATCAAATCTTTCATTAAATAAACCAAGAGTTTAAAGGGACTCCGCCAACGTGCAATCTTCAAGAGTCGTCTTCAGGTTGGCGTACTCTTCAATTTTAACTCCAAACTCTTTTTCAAGGAAACTTTCAAACTCCTGGAAAACTGGACTGTCTGTAAAATTCAGCTTAACACAAGTGTTCCGCCCCTCTGTGAGGGGGCTCAAATCGTAAAGGGCAACTCTCTTTGAAAAACTTGGATTCTCAAGGAAAAGGTTTAGGAGGCTTTCAGGTGGGGTTTCGGAAAAAACCCAAGCCATATAGGAGGCTTCAACAACACGGTAGGATAAGCCTTCACGAACAACACACTTTCTGTTTTGGGCGATATTACGGAAGGATGACGGGTGAATATTTCGAGTTAAGAGGAAATTATGATATTTGCGGTCAACCTCAACCCAATCCTCGCTTTCAGAAGTTCTCCAACCTCGGAACCTACAAGTCTCCTTAAACTTTTTCAGAATTTCCCAAATCCTTGATGTTTTCATCTTCCGACACTAACCTCTTGTTAGAATCTTCTAGAAGAATATTCTATCCCACAGATTTAAACTTATTTGCCAGTTTATCTGCAAAAATGTAGGTTTAAAAATTCAAAATTGAAAAGTTGTAGGCTAAAAATTGTTTTTTAGACAATTTTCCGAAAAATGAAAGGATTACTGCGAGGCTATTTTATGGAATAAGGACACATTAGTGGATTACCAGAGCGTTCCGTTGCATTCTCCGGTGATATTTAATCGAACATTTTCCGATTGTAGGTGGAAATTTTCTACACTTTTCCGACAACAAACAATATATTTCTAGCCGTATTTCAGATAGGAACGCTCAGCAGGGCTGAGGTTTGCGCGTCAAAAATAACATGTTAAGCCTTGACTCAACAGACATTAAAATATTGGAAATGCTACAGGAAGATGCAAGGCAAACCTACACAACCATTGGCAAACGCCTCGGAATAGCCCACTCCACAGTCTACGACAGAATAAAGCGAATGGAGCAGCACGGCGTAATAAAAAAGTACACGGCGCTTATAGACTCCGAAAAGACTGGAGCCAAAAACATAACAGCCATAATGACAATAATCACAGACCCAAAAGAAAGCGAGAAAGTAGCAGAAAAACTCTGCACAGTCCCACAGGTCACAGAGGTCTACACATCCCTATCAGAGGAACTTCAAATAATAGCAAAAGTAATAGCCGAAAACCAGGAAAGCCTCCACGAGTTCATCGCAAGCACAGTTGCGCCGCTACCTGGAGTTCTGCGAATCCGAACATCAATAGTTACAAAAAAGTTTAAGGAAACCCAACCTTTAATAGTAAATGACCCGAAAAAGTTAACACCAACTGAAAACAAAAATAGGCAATAAGAAGGAAGAAACAAAAGTGAAAAACGAAACGGAAATAAAAGCCCTAAAAACCGTTCCAAGAGAGAAAGCCTTCTACTTCTTCACATCGATAGGAAATTACACTGGTGAAAGCGCCTCATCCCTTAAAGAGTTTATGGAAAAAATAAACGAAGTTAATGTAAAATCTTTAGAGTTTCATCTCTACCGCGGAGACTTCGAAAAATGGATAAACGAAGTTTTGCAAGATGAAGAATTAGCTGCTGAATTCAGAAAAGTTCAAAAAAGCAATTTAACAGGAGAAGTTCTGCGCAATCAACTACACGAAATAATTTCTAGAAGAATAAAGAATTTGATGAGTAATATCAGCTAGACGAATCTAAACTTAAAGCTTTAAACTTTCAACCTTCCTTGAAATTATTGCTGGTGGAAATATCATATCACCTGAAACATTAGATTGTTTGTAGTTCGGAATATGGTAGTCTGCAACTTCAGAGGTATGTGGGTAATAATCTAATTTAGTCATTCCATAAATTGGTATCCTGCTTACAGCTTCAGATATTGTAAAATTTTCTTTAATTAAATACTCAAGCAGGCGTGAGATTGCATTATCATTATCGGTTTTGTCGATCCACCCATTCCAGCTAATGAAAACTTTAACACCTTTTCTTATTAAGGCCTCTGCTGTTTGTTTATAATCGGAATTGAGACCATTACAACTCATTAAAATAATGACGGTGTCTTTAAATTTTCCACTCATACACTCCTCAATGAATTTTGGCGTTATCGCATAATAAAATAAAGGGTCACCCGTAATATTACATAATTTAAGCTGCTCTAATGAGTATTGCTCATACTTTCCAGGAATATATCTCTCTGAAGAACATATTGCAATATATTTTTGCGGATCTAATGCTGAATGCACCCTCCAAATTATCATTTTATAATTTAAGGAGGCCAGTTTGCTATATTGCTCAACGGTGGCATTGTCTGAGTAATAGTCAACGCTTGGGAATCGTTGAAGTAGTAGCATTTTCGCATTTTCAACAAAAGTTTCATTCACCCATCGTGAAACATTAAATAGTTGACTACTGCTTAGCTGATCTATTATTGCAGCTTTAATTGGAAGTTCCACATAGCCTTCTTGAGTCCGCCAGAGAAGTTGATACAGCACAGCGCCTAAAATTATTACGGCCGCTATGGTTACTGAAATTACCAGCAATTTCTTGTTTAATAGAGGTTTCTTTGCTTCTTTTTCCCGAACTTTCTTAATTTTCCGAGTTTTCTCTGGCATGTGTTGAGACAACCTCTAACAGGGTTTCTTACAGATAGAAATATGAGAAGTTGAGGGTTATTTTCCCTTGCGTTTTGTTAGACTTAAAAGCGCGCCGAACAATGCCATCAGCATTGCGTATACAATTGTCGGCGTTATAGGAGCATTTTTGGTTAAGGCTACCGAGTATCCACCAACCGGGATGGATGAAACTATTACTTTGGCGGGGTCTGACTGGGCTGTGTTGCCTGCCGCATCCGTAACCTTCAGCACCACATAGTATGTGCCAGTTGCTGTTGGCGTGAACGTGAAGCTACTAGATGTTGCTCCAGGAACCGGGTTATTGTTCACAAACCATTGATATGTGTAGGGCGGTGTTCCTCCGCTGACGGTTGATGTGAAGGTTACCTGCTGTCCAACCAGTATTGAGGCGGTCATGGGGCTTATCGAAACTGTTGGCGGCGTTGGCGCCGTCTTAAAGAAGGCTTTCAATACATAGTTGTTGTTCATTGTGACCGTGTAGGTTGTGGCTGTGCCCACATTCGTGCCGTTAAGCTCCCAATGGTCAAAAACATAGCCGTTACTTGGAATTGCAGTAACCTGGACCAGTGAACCAGCTGCATAGGTGTATGTGCCCGGCGCCGGATTTGTCGTGCCCCCTACCGTTGTCTCAATTTTCAGCTTGTATGTTGGCACAACCGCTGTGTAGTGAGCAGTAGCTGTATGGGGAGCATTCATAACCACCGTTATTGGATTTACGCCGCTTCCCTGCGATGCGCCGTCAACATCCCAGTATTGGAACGTGTAACCCGCCACAGCTGGTGCGGTGAGCTGAACGCTTTGCCCGGAATTATACCAGCCCTCTCCCGGGATTGTTGCGATTCCGGGCGGGTCGGTGCGCACAGTTAGATAGTATTGGACTTGATAGGAGGCGCTCACCGTGAAGGGAGCATTAACGATTTGTGGCGATGGCGGATTAACGCTTGACAATATGTAGCGTATTCCTGGAGCAGCTCCTGGAACAATGTCTTGGTAGGCGTATGTGATTTGGGAGCCAGCTAAAACCCAGACTGTGAAGGGCACTGTTTCTGTCGGGTCTGTGTCAGCCGTGTAGGCGACTGTTGGCGCCACACCGGAGCCCGTCTGAGTAAAAGTTACAGCATACTGGGTCTTCCAGTTTGCCACAGCCGTTTTTGGCGCGTTCATTATTATTGGGTTGCTTTGGGCATAGTTTGTTCCAGAGGCGTCGCCGCCCCAGCTTACAAAAACTCTGCGAGTTCCGTTTCCATGGTCGATTAGGCCTGTAATCAGTGTTGCGTAGGCTGTTGCTCCGCTTGGATACCAGCCTTCACCGCTCACCGTGCCGAAGGGGGAGGTAACTGTCAAGTAATATTCTAGGGTGTAGTGGGCGGTAGCTGTATGGTTAGCATCCATAACAAACGTTATCGGGTTTACGCCAGTTCCTTGGGATACGTCATCAACATCCCAGTAGCTAAACTTGTAGCGCACCCCAGGCGAAACTAAAACATAGTCTGGAGCGAATAATGTAACTTCTGTACTTTCATTGTACCAGTTTTCTCCAGGAATTGTTGTTACGCCTAGGGGGTCTGTCTTAACTGTTAAGTAGTATCTGCGCAAGACAACCGTAATTATTTTTGTTTCCGTGTCCCATCTGCCCTCGCTGTCGGTAACATTTAAAGTGACTGGGTAATCGCCAGCTGACGCGTACACATGGGTTATTACGGGCTGGTCTGTTTCAATTATGGGTGTGCCATCGCCAAAATCCCAAGCATAACTTACTATTGTCCCACCGTCGGGTGTGGAGACAGAAGCGTCAAAAGTTACTGTTTCTCCCCTCTGCGGATAGAAGGGGTCCCACCAGAAATCTGCTATGGGAGCCTTCTCAATAGTTATCTGTTTAGATACGGTGTCCCATTTCCCTTCACTGTCGGTAACATTCAAAGTGACTGTAAAGGTCCCATAGGTTGAATATGCATGAGTTATAACAGGATTGGCTGTTGTTGTAACGTTACCGTCGCCAAAATCCCAAGTATAGTTAACTATTACTCCGCCATCGGGCGAAGAACTAGAAGCATCAAAAGTAACAGGTTCGTGAACCAGCGGGTCTGGCGGCGAAAATGTGAAAGCAGCCACTGGATGTTGGCTAACATGAATTGTCGCTGTTTCCTGGTCTGTTAATCCACTGTTGTCTGTGACTGTCAAAGTTACAGGATAATCGCCAAAGGCTACATACTTATGGGTTATTACCGGATTTGATGTCGTTGAAATGTTGCCATCGCCAAAATTCCAAGTGTAGCTTACAATGTAGCCGTCTGGGTCATAACTTCCTGAAGCATCAAAGGTAACAGGCTCATTAACCTCTGGATAAGTTGGAGCATACGTGAATACCGCGAAGGGTGGCTGCGGAGGCGGAGGTCCCACTTGAAGGAAAACTGTGGAGTCTGCTGAAAGCGGGTTGTGAACAATTTGACCATCTAAATATACACTTCCAGAAGTCGACTTTCCATAAGCGTCAAAATGCACCCTCACACCAGTAGGATCAGAAAAAGCCACAGAAACAACCAAAGTTTTGTAGCCTTTCTTAGGAATCAAACCAACATTAATAACCGTGTCGTTAAAATAGGTTGGATAAACATCACCACTAGGCCAAGTCCAAATCTTATAGGGTTTAGGCGTACCCCACTTAAAGGCTGATTTTGGCACACTAGTGCCATTAACAACCAAAGAAACAAGCTTATTATAACCAACATCGTTAAGCGCAATAACCAAACGAGTATCATAGGACCGCAAAGAACCACTAGTATTATTAATGCGAACAAGAAAAGTTTGAGAAGCCCCTGTTAAATTCAAAAACCAACACTCACAAAGCCAAGGATCCACATTATAACCACGATAAGTGCCTTCAGGCAAAGAAACATGGAGAACGGCACAGGGAGTAGCACCAACGGGGTAAACAAAAACTGCGGAAAGCGTCAGAAAACTTAGCAAAAATATTAGGAATAACAAACGCTTAAACTTTGAATGCAAAGCCCTCTCCCCTTCGGCAAAAAATACTACGCCTCAAAAACATATAAGCCTTGCTAGAATTATCTTCTATATTGTGTGGTTTGCTAGAAAATTTAAATAAATCTTTTCCATTTTGATGTTGACTGGTGAAGGGTTAAATGGGACGCTCTTTAATTGTTTTAGGCATAATCTTTATTGTTATCGGATACGCTCTAATTATTTCAGGAATTAGTTATAAAGTAAAGATTGTGATATCCCAGACAGAGCGTATTGAGACGAACAGTTGGGAAGTCTCTAAAGAATTTTCGGCAGGCTCAAGACTAGTATTAGATATAGCACCTGGACAATTTTGGTGGATATGGTTTGAGCCAGCTTCCGGCTTGATTAATTGGCCTCTTCAAGCCGATGCTGCGCTAGTGGAGATCACTATTATAGACCCCCATGGCGGAAAAACAAACATTACTATGTACTATGCAAAAGTGCAAACGGTGGGCCACGAGCCTTCTGGCAAATTCTTTGGAGCTACAGTAAATTCAAATGATGGCGGATTATACATGGAAGAAGAATACAAAATTCAAGAAGTAAACAAAACAAAATACTATAATTACAACAATAAATTTGGCGCAATCACCAAGTATAGTGGCACTTACCATGCATTTATCACTAATCAGCATGAAGGATTTTTCCTCTCGCCACCTGCTAAGTTCACAATGATAGAACAAAAGTTGCGGGAAGAAAGACCTTACTTTTATTTGATTCCAACAGGAGGCGTCATAATCGCCGTCGGAGTCGTTCTCATTTTAATAAATAGAAAATTTATGCGTAAAACACCACGGAAAAGTAAAAAACAAAAATAGCTGTTTACTTTGCCTCTTCTGCGTAAAGGTGACAGGCAACGAAGTGTCCTTTACCCATGTCCATAAATGGTGGCGCCTTTGTGCGGCAGATGTCACCTATGTATTGGGGACATCGCGTGTGGAAACGGCAGCCTGGTGGAGGATTGATTGGGCTCGGAATTTCTCCCTTAATAACAACGTCGCCTCTTTTTGCAAGGGGGTCTGGTACTGGCACGGCGTCTATTAATGCTTTGGTATAGGGATGTAATGGTTCATAGACTATTTGGTCGCTTGTTCCCATTTCCACTATTTTTCCAAGATACATTATTCCAATACGGTCACACATATGCCTCGACAACGCTAGGTCGTGCGTGATGTATAAGAAAGAGGTTTTGTACTTATCTACCAGCGATAGCATTAACTTAAGTATTTCAGCTCTTATTGAAACATCCAACATTGAAACCGGCTCGTCTGCCACTATAAAGTCTGGATTAACAACAAAAGCCCTTGCAGTTGCGACTCGCTGCCTCTGTCCTCCACTTAACTCGTGGGGATATCTGAATATAAACTCTTCTGGAGGGATTAGTTCAACATCTTCAAGTATTTGCCTAACCTTTGCTTCCAATTCGTCTTCCGACTCTACGACCTTTAAAAGCCTTAATGGTTCAGCCAAAATATCGCCAACAGTCATTCTGGGATTTAAAGATTCGTAGGGATCTTGAAACACTATTTGGAAATGTCTCCGTAAAGGCTTTACTTCTTCTGGTTTAAGGAATGTGATATCTTGGCCGCGGAAGATTATTTTTCCACTCGTCGGTTCTATGAGTTTAACAAGCATGCGGCCAGTTGTTGTCTTACCGCTGCCGCTTTCTCCTGCAAGACCAAAGATTTCTCCCTTGTGAATTTCGAAGCTGACACCATCAACTGCGCGGACAAAGAGCTGTCTCCTTGAGATAAGAGAACGAAAGAAACCTAGCCTAACAGGGAACCATTTTCTAAGCTTTTCAACTTTTATGATATGTTCCGACATAAAATCAATCACCTTACAAGATGACATGCTACAAAATGGCCTTTTGACACCTCTATCACTTCAGGCTCATCCTTTTTGCACTTGTCCATTGTATACTTACAGCGAGGGTTAAACCTACATCCTGATGGAGGATTTAAAAGGTTTGGAGGTGATCCTGGTATTGATTCCATTTTGCGTTTCGGCTCCTTAATATTTGGAAATGCCGATATCAAACCTTGTGTATAAGGGTGTAGAGGCTCCTTGAAAACTGTTAAAACATCTCCAAGTTCAACAATTTTTCCAGCATACATAACGGCGAACTTTTCGCATGTTTCAGAGATTATTGAAAGGTCATGGGTGATAATTATTACTCCAAGGTTTAGCTTTTCTTTGAGACTTCTCATTAATTTTAGAACTTGCGCTTGAACAACTACGTCTAATGCAGTTCCAGGTTCATCGGCAATAAGTATGTCTGGGTTGCATGCGAGGGCCATGGCAATCATCGCACGTTGCCGCATGCCGCCGCTGAACTCGTGGGGGTAGTTAGAGGCCCGTTTTGGGTCTAAGCCGACGAGTTCAAAGAGTTTCCGCACCCGCTCTTTAGCTTCTTTTTTGCTCACATTCTTTTCATGCAATTTAATAGCCTCTATAATTTGATATTCAACGCTATAGACAGGGTTTAATGCGTTCATTGCTCCTTGGAAAATCAGAGATATGCCTTTCCATCTGACGTTTTCACGTAGCTCGCTTTCTTTCATGTTTACAATATCATTTTCCTTAAAAAATATATGTCCTTTAACTATTTCTCCATTGAAAGGCAAAAGTTTTAGAATTGATAGTGCAACTGTTGTTTTCCCACAGCCAGACTCACCGGCTAACCCCATGGCTTCCCCTTTCTCTAAGTTGAAGCTTACATTTTCAACAGCTCTAACATAACCTCTTAAAGTCCGATAATAGGTTGTTAGGTTTTCAACGCTTAGTATTGGCATACCATTCACATGCCGTTTTGAATAGACGTTGACGTTTATTTAAGCTTTAAGCCTTTTTACGGTAAGTTTTTATTATCTAAGATTATTTAGTTTTCTGGGGCACTGATGAAAGATTCGTGGAAAGGAAAAAACATTGATCTAAAAGTACTAAGTGATTGTATATGCCAATTCTTTACCAACGAGGGGTTTGATGTATCTCTAAAGAGGAAGAAGGAAGCTTACATCATCACGGTCTTTCCCAAAAGTTTTCACGGTATATCTGAAAAAATTTTTGTCTATATTAAGGGAAAGCCTGACGATTTTACTGTTGAGTTTTTGCCTGGACCGCTTTTGCGGCATTTGACTTTATTTACACCATTTTATTCGTTAATACTTGGAGGACATCTTTATTTAAAGGGGTCAAGATCTTTAGAAAAAATAGATGAGTTGGAGAGACGTTTTTGGAGATTTGTTGATGAAATATTAGTCCGTTTATAAGGTTGAAATGGTTTTAGCGTCTCTCTCTGAGTCTTGGGTTTAATATTTCGTCTAGGGCATAACCTACAAGGACAAATGCAGCTGCAAGTATTGCTATCGAGATGCAGGCGGGGAAGACCCAGAACCAATAGTCTAATAGCCCTTTTGTGGTTACTATACCTGAACTGTTGAAATCGTAGAGTATTTTTCCCCATGATGCCAATCTAGGGTCGCCTAGTCCAAGCCATGACAATGAAGCTTCCACCACTATAGCTGATGGAACGGACGTCGCTAGTGTAATGTATACCAGGGCGAAGACATTTGGTAATATATGTCTATTGATTATGTGAAATCTTCCTCCTCCAGCCGCCTTTGCCGCCTCTACAAATGCTCTTTCACGTAAGCTGAGAACCATCGATCTTACTGATCTGGCGAAGCCCATCCAGCCAAAAAGTGTAAGTATTATTATGAGGTTCCACATGCTAACGAACCCGGATGCTGCTCGCAGGGAGACTGTCAGCACTATGAAGAGTGGTAATGTTGGAAGCACCATCAACAGATCTGTGAAACGCATTATTCCTTCGTCAACTATTCCGCCGACGTAGCCGGAAACCAACCCTAAGAAGAGTCCGATAAATGTTGAGAAGACAGCTGTTAGAACCCCCACGATTAATGATACTCTCGTTCCATAAACTAGGGTTGAGAAAAGGTCACTTGGATATACTTTAGCGTTATCTGTGCCTAATAACCCGAAGGTGTTGCCGTATAATAAACAGTCAACATGATCCAAGTATATTGTTGTATTGCTTTGCGATGGAATTATGAGTTTTAATGCAAATTTGTAGTTGCCTGGTGCTGCAAATGTTTGGTCAATAAATGTGGTGTTTGCCATGAAGCTGGAGGCGTAAAGATGTTTGTAATTCCCAGATTCAGTTACAGTGTTTTCAGCGGCAATAAATGTTTTGTTCTCCCGAATGAAGACCCACTGTAATTTAATGGATGAGTTCCCGGTTTTATATATCGATGTGTGGATAAAGATGTCCCGAGGTGGTTCAAAGTATGGATAATTAAATTCCTTCCAAATTGTTACTGTTATATCTCCTTCTGATACTTGACCAGCTGCCGTATATGTTACACGCAAGCATCCGCGCTCTTTTTGAGTCGTGTAAAGGACATAGCCATGTTCTTCATCGTATTGGACGCCAATTCCGCTACTTTCAGAGGCCCATTTCCACTCGTCGAAGCTTTCGCTTTTGGTAAATTTGTGATCGTTGACTATCTTCATGTTTTCTGTAAGGTCAACTCCTGTTGTGTATGTCAACTCAAACCTTGTGGCGTTAGGGCACATTTGAAGCAATTTTTCAGCGGGCAAGACTGATTCTATTGGGAGAACGTCTCTGCTGCCTCTTACAGTCCATTCGGAGAGGTTGAATTGATGTGCACCGCTTGATAGAATGGCTTTTATTTCCTTAACTTCCAAAATCTTGTGACTTGCTATCATCGCATTTGAAAAGTTGTGGACTTTTTCGAAATTCTGTTGAAGGCCTTCTGCGGGATGTTCGGCTTCGGGGACGAAGTATATGAAAGCGAATTTAAATTGTATTTCGCCGTAAAAGTAGAAAGCTTCAGTTATGTTTGTGTAGCCTCTTTTTATCCACGGGAGGTATTTGTACCATACTGGTTTGCATAACTGAACGGCAATTTTAACGCCTGGGGTGCCAGGGTATTCATCGCGTGATATTTTCGGCTCGATTGGTTCATAGGGGGCTATTAATGGTGCGAATATCGCTATAATTGAGAAAAAAATTATTATTGATAACCCTACAAGTCCGCGTTTGCTTCTTTTAAACTGGTTCCAAAAGCCTTTAAACCTTTTTATTGCGAATTTTATTTTTTGCTCTCTTGTTGCCATTTTGCTCCCCTTATCCATATCTTACGCGAGGGTCAATTACACCATATAGGAGATCTGCAAGAAAGTTAGCTACGACAACACATAATGCCAGGATGTAGAAGATGGCTTGGAGGAGGGGTATGTCTGAACCTCCACCTGTAAGGAAAATGGCGTCGTATGTTAATCTTCCCATGCCTTTGTAATTAAATAGGGTTTCTGTTATCATTGCCCCTCCGATCATTCCGGCGAATGCAAGGGCGATGTTTGTTATTAGTGGGAGTGAAGCGTTTTTAAGTACGTGTTTGTATAGGACTGTTCTTTCTTTTAGACCTTTTGCTCTGGCGGTTACTACGTAGTCTTCGGTGATTGTTTCAAGGATACACGCTCTCGTTAGGAGTATCCATCCGCCGACACTAAATATTACGAGGGTGATTGTGGGTAAAATCATGTGGTATAGTCTGCCTGTTACATATTCAATTATAGTTGATGGTGGATTTCTGATCCATTCTACGGGGTAAGCGCGGCCTGTGGGTAGCCAGTGAAGGTAAAGGCTGAAGAAGGTTATTAAAAGCCATCCGATAAAGAATATTGGAACAGAATATGTTAATAATGAGCCAGTTACCAATGTTGTGTCTAATATTCCTCCTCTTTTGTATGCCACGATAACGCCTATCAGCATCCCGATTATTATTGTTATTACTTCAGCTGTGCCCATTAATATCAGCGTGTTTGGAAGAGGTTCCCGAACTATTAGGTTGAGGATGGAATCGCGATATCGTTCTGAGTAGCCAAAGTTAAAAGTTAATAGGTTTTTTAGTGTTAGAAAGTATTTTTCGTGCATTGGCTTGTATAGTCCGTAGTGTTCGGCTAGCCGCCTGAAAGCTTCAGGGTTGGCTCCTTTTAATGAACCCATGTAGGCTTCTATTGGGCTGCCTGGCATGGCTGTGAAGATTAGGAAGTTAACTGTGATTATTGCCCATACTAAGAAGGCTGTATAAACTAACCTTTTTGCTATGTAGCCTTTTAATCCCAATATTGCTCCTCCGTTTTGTGTAGTCTTTTATTTTGTATTTAAGCTTTGACTTGAAAAATTTGATGATAATTGTGACTTCTTAAATTTTTAAATAAAAAATGGGGGATTTGGGGAAGAGGATTTTAATCGATCCAGATTAGTAGTTTTTCCCATGTGCAATCTGGCTTGTGCCATATGACGTTTATGGCGTAGGTTGGGGCTGTTGTCGAAACTTCAACGTAGGTTGGAGCTATTGTTGTTGTGCCGTCTCCGTATTTCTTCCACCAGATTAGGACGTCTCTTGGGCTGAAACAGTATGGGTAGACTCTTACGGTTATTGGTCTTCCGAGGCCGTAAACGTAGACAGAGTGGTAGCTTTTCTTAACTGGGGTTGGCACGTTGTATTTGACGTAATAGAAGTATGCGGTTTCCCATTGGATTTTGTAGTTGGCTGTGGTGTCTGTTGTGCCTCCGACAACTCCTACCGTGCTGGCCGGCACTGTTCCAAAGGTTCTAGCATATACTCCTGTTATTGTTACTAGGTCTAGTATGCCCACGTGGCCTAGGTCGTTCTTGTCTAGGTCTGCTCCTGGCATGTAGACTGGGTCGAAGGGTCCGTCTCCTCTGTGGCAGTAGGATCCTGTGCATTTTACTACGTCTAGTATGTCGATTTTGAAGTAGCCTTTGCGCGGCTTTGGTCCCGCCACCCAGTTCCAGCGCCAGTCGATTTCGCCAAGGATTGGTGTTTCTAGGAAGAAGTATGGGTTCTTGTTTAGGGCTGCTTCTGTGCTGGTGAGCGCAACTGGGTAGTATAGGCCGTAAGCGAACATTGTGTCTGTCCAGTCGTATCCTGCGTTGCCTCCTAAGAAGGTGCCGTCTGCGCCAGCAGGTATAGGCTTGTAGTAGCTAATTGTTATTATGTCGGTTGGTTTGAAGCTTGTTAGGTTTACGAAGACGTTGTGGCAGTATACGTCGTAGCCTGCCCTTATGTAGAAATCTACGCCTTCATATATGGGGACGCCGTTGCATGTGGCGTTTATTACGCCTGCAACCTGGTCTGTTGTGAATTGGTATTCAAAGTAGCCTGGAGCCACTTCTACAAGGTCTGCTCCTGTGAAGGTTGCAGTCTTTTCTGTGCAGAGTTGGTCGCTTAGGATTTCTGATGGTCCTAGGAGCGGGTATGTTGGCGCGTACTGGAACCAGTAGCTTTGGTCGTCGAAGTAGACTCTTATTGTGCGGCAGTCAATTATTTCTGTGTGGTGTATGTCCATGAAGCTGCTCCATTGCCAGCTGTCGTCATAAGCGTAGTTGTACCATATTGTAAATTCAAAGTCTTTCGAATTGTAGAAGCCTGTGAAGTTTCCATTAACTGGGGCGGCGCAGCCAACGTCTGGCCTAATCCAGTATGTAACCACAGTTTTGGTATGGCCGTCTCTCGGGTCCACCCATGTGCCGACATCCCAGTCTTGGAAGGCCCATGGGATGTCAACTGTTAAGTCGTATGGGTTGACGGCTATTCCGCCAGTGTAGACGCGGTCTAGGAAGGCATATTCGAAGACCCATTGGCTGTAGAGGATGTTTAGACGGTCCCATGTGTTGACAACTCCCATTCTTATGGGGCCTGTTGGGCTATCGGCTCTATAGGCGTTTAGGAACGTGTAGTCGTTTACTACTCCATAGCCTTTCATGTTAACTACGCCAACAAGCGTCTTGCGCCATGCATAGTAGCTTGTGTAGCTCCATAACGGCCTGTTAATGACCCTGAGGACGTGCTCACGCGTGTAGTTTTTTGCTGCGATTTGGGCGTCTGGTATGCTGTTGGCGTAGTATATGTCCTCAAGAATTGGGTCTAAGTCTGGATGGGCATGGTCAGAAACGTAGTTTGATCCGTATGGGAACCAGAACATGCTGTGGAACAGGAAGAACAGGTATGTTGGGAACCTTCCGAAGCTCCATCCGCCTGTGTAAATGTGGTAGTTGCGGTCTCTGAAGACTATTGGGGATAGAACTTTTCTTGGCTGAACCCATGTTTCATCCGTTGTATCAAAGTCTCCTCCAACCTTGCCGTATTGCGCCCATTTAGGCGATCGGGCTAGGGCGCTGTCTCCCGCCACATTAGGGTCGCCTTCAAGCTGCCTGTACAGGTAGCGGCCAGCGTCGCGCCTCTGGTCCTCTGTCCTTATACAGATTTTTAGAGGCATCTTAGTTGTGTCTTTTCCTGCTGCGTCACCCCAAACCTCTGGGTTGTTTGGATAGTTTAGGTAGCCGTTCCCGTCGGTGTCATTGAAGCCCATTTGGGCAAGCGTTTCTGCAGCCTTGTCCACGCTATATTTGTATGGATAGTTGTCCTCTTCGGGGTCTATTTTGCCGTTGTGGTTCCAGTCGTAGGTTACAACGCTTAAGCCTGATTCGGGCGGGTAAACCCAACCCTCAATCTGTGGGTAGCATACTGGTGCATCTATTCTTGAACCGAAATAGTGCAATATGTCCCTAACAACGTAGTCAGGATCTATCAGGTAAGCCAAAGCTATCCTAAATTCCGTGATACTCATCGGGTTTGTTGACGTTGGGTAATCAGCAATTGTTTTGTTGTTGTTAAAGTCGAACTCCATCATACCGTTTTCAACATAGCTTGCGACAACAATGTTTGGATCTGCAACAGCTTCAGCCAATTGTTCCTCGCTTAGAGACCACTGCATCATATCAATTTCGCCTTTCTTTAGAGCCGTCCAAGCCGCATCAGGATCAGTGTACCAGTAAATGTCTAGGTCCCTTCTCGGCCCGCGCTCAGCTGTTGCCGCTGGAATCATCATGAAGATTGAAGCCAGTAACACGGCAACAAGGACTGCTGTTGGAACAACTGTTTTCTTCATAATTTTTCTCCCCTTTTCCTCTCTATTTTCCGCAAGTAATGGTTTCGCGCTTCGAATAATTAAAGTTTTTGGAAAAATGTTCTATATGAGTAGAACACATAAACAGGAGGTGAAACATCGTTCTATGCGTTAAAACTTAAATACAAACGTGGCGTTTCCTATACCATGGGGAAGCCGTTTTGTCCAGTGAGGAAAACGAAGAAAAACAAAGCTTAAAGGAGTCTACTAAAGAGATATTGGTAATTATCAAGGTTTGCCTAACATCCTTCTGGTTTTGGCTCCCAACCCTATTTGCAATATTCCTATACGTAGAACTTTACCTTCTTTTCGTTAATCCACTGCTATTTTTGATAGGGCCGATAGCCATCATTATATACGCGTTAATTTGGGAGGAAAAACGCCTAAAAGCCCAATATGATTTAAAAGAAGTTAAAATTGTCAAGAGCTCAGATCCACTTTTCACCCCGCCGAGAAGGCAGAAGGTCCCTGAAGTTGACCAGCTTTTAGAAGAATATAAAAAATTGATTAAGAGAAAGGATAAGAAGGGGAAAGCCGAAGAGAAACCCGCTGGAGCTAAAAATTAATATTTTAGTTTATGGCTTTGGGTTTGGCATAGAAGATTTCTCCAGAAACCTTTAATTAGAGAAACGCATCAAAATATTTCTTGCTGAAAGAAAGGAGAAGGGGAAAGAGGGAAATGAACAGGAAGATTTTCGGCTTATTAATGACAGCATTAATGTTAGCAAGCACCCTAGCCATCGTCATGCCCAGAGCGGAAGCAGAGCCAAAACCAAAAGTAATAGTTGTGCCACAGCTTTTGGAGTTCGGACCAACACCATGCGTTGACCAAGAGTTCACAGTAACCGTTGAAGTCTGGAATGTGACCAACCTTTACGGTGTCGACATACAATTCGGCTGGGACGAAGAGTGGATAGGATATGTAAGCCACCATAAACACATACCGAGGGGCACGGGGGCTGGACAGTGGCCTGACGGCATACTGTACCCGCCCACGGTTCCTGTTAAGGACGATGTTTCAGAAGGCGTTCCAATGCCTGGAGCAGACCCCAACAGCGACTATTGGCTTGCAGAAGCCTCAATGGCTCCGGCACAACCATTCACTGGAAGTGGTGTAGCCTTCGACATGACCTTTAGAATCAAGAAGCAACCCATGCCTGGAGAGCCAGACAAAGTCCTTTGCCTAAACATTACAACGGTAACACTTGCAGACAACCTAGGCAACCCAATAGATTGTGACGTGTTTGATGGCACAGTCATAATCCACGCGAGACCACTAATTTATCCGCCAGCACCAAAGCTGAGCGTACTGCCATCAAAAGTTGAAAATATCAAAATGGATCAAACCTTCGTTGAGAATGTCTTTCTACACGCATGGGATGAAACCAGCCAGCAAGTTGTAGATTTAGACCCATTCTGGGACGTGGCAGGCTTCGACTTCCACATAACCTTCGACCCAACCCTCATAGTGGCCGATAGCGTAACCATAGATCCAGACAACTGGTTTGCAAGCTTCTGGCCAAACGGCATATTCACCGTGAAAGCAGAAATAGACAACGTTGCCGGAACAATTTGGATAGCCTTCCTAGGAATACCAGGAGACGATGGAACCCACACGCCACCAAGCGGACAAGGAAGAATAGTTTCAGTAACCTTCAGGGCGGTTTATGAATCAGCTACATATCCGCCACCATCATGCCTAATAAACATAGTAAACTCAACAGTAGCCGGCTTCCCACACCCAGAAAGAGCCTATCCACCATGGAGCGGCTCAGACTCAGCCGTACCACTAGACCACTTCATTAACCCAGCAACATACAAAGCCTACTTCAAACCCCCAGGCGCATGGATAGACATCTACACAGTCTACCCAGACGGAACAATATTCGGCGTAGGACCCAACGAGCCAGGCGACATGTACTGGCCACAGAAGGAAGTTGTTGTAAAGGCGAATGTAACATACAACTTCTGGCCGGAACAAAACAAGGATGTAGCCTTCCAAATAATCGACCCCCATGGTGAAATTTGGGGCATAATATGCAACAGAACAGACCAGAACGGCGTAGCAGTAATACGCTTTAGATTGCCATGGCCATGTGATGACCCAGAATACTGGTTCGGCGTATGGAAGATAGTGGCCACAGTTGACGTTGCATGCAAAGTCGTAACCGACACATTAGAATTCAAATACGACTACCACGTCCGCGTCTGGAAGACAACAGTCGACAAAGACGCCTACAACCACTGCGAAACAATAACTGTAACAATTGACCTTGGAACAGTTTCAAGGCAAACCTTCGACATACTAATCACAGTCACAGCCGTAGATGAAACAGGAGTACCCTTCGGCTTCGACTACACATGGGTACCAGTCGGCGGAGCAGAATGGTGCACATACGCCAACACTACGGTAACCCTAACAATCCACGTGCCAAAGTTCGCCAGAGCAGGCGTCGGAACAATATACGTACAAGTCCTCCACAACTGGCCAACACTAGGCGGAGACTCCATCTACCCAACAAGAGAACCAGAAACAATAGTCCACTTCGGAATAAACGCAGCATAAAATAAACCCACCTCCATCCCCCCTTTTTATTTAATAAACATAGAAGATAGAAGAATAATCCAGAACATTAATTAAATACAAAATTCAAAGTTTTAGAGGGGAGAGGGAATGAGGAAAATTTTGATTCCAATTCTCACAATAATTTTGTTAAACGCAACATTATCGATTTTTTATTTAAGCATACCTCACGCCCTATCGGTTGAATGGTTAGATGTAATAGCAAGAACCGATAAAACATCCTACACATACCGAAATCTTGTAACAATATATGGAGAATTACAGCTAATGGGTAACCCAGTAAGCGGCATAGCTGGCGTCGAAGTAGTAAACCCAAATAATCAAACATTAGTGACTAGAGCTGTGCCCGCCGGCTCGCCAACATTAACCAACATTATTGAAATAGTCTCAGTTACCCCATGCGATATATATGGAAATCCAAAATACACATTCATCAGAGGGAAAAGCGCGCACGTTAAAGTGGTGATTAAAAGCAACGACCTACTTGCAGAAAGGCATGTTATAATAACGGTTGTCGCCTATGACAACGACTCAACACCAATACTTCCATCCGTAAAATTCCTAGAAACAGACATATTGCCCAACAGTACAATTGAATATAAACCGGAATTTCCCCTTTACACATGGATCTCAACAGGGAACGCAAAATTCTATGCATGCGTCTTCTCAGACTGGCCTAGAAAAGGAGGTATCCCATACACTGTTGAAAAATATGCTAATTTCCTCATAACCACCAGTGGAGGGGCAGCAACTTTAAGCATAAATAGCACAGAAGGAAAATTGGAAGAATCAAACGGATACTATGTAAAATTTAGACTTCCGCCAGATGAAATAAGCGGAGCTCCCTTCGGAAACTATACTGTTCATGTACGCGCAAACTCACAAGGATACACAGGTGGCAGAACAATAACCTTCACAAGAGCACATCAAATACTAGCCGACGTGAACTATGATCACAATATCGACATAATAGACGTAGTACTTGTGACCTCCAAATATGGCTCAAAAAGCGGAGACCCAAATTGGACCCCAGAAGTGGACCTCCAACCAAGTGGAAAAATAGATATCTCAGACGTAGTAGTTGTAACATCAAAATATGGACAGAAATATTAGTAGAGATGTATTCGGACTCTTAATCTAAAAAGGCGACCATAAATGGATAAGCGCGGATATTTAAATATTTTCTTGACTATAGTCATGTTATACTCGCTCATATCAGCTTTTCCTATACATCAAGGGCAAACATCAAAGACAATCACAGTTCCTGACGACTATTCAACAATCCAAGAGGCAATCAACCATGCAGATGAGGGAGACATAATTTTCATTAAAAACGGAATATATTACATAAACAGTACGAATGGAATAGAAGTCAACAAAACCCTTGTATTAGTCGGAGAAAGCGCATCAAACGTTATCATTTACAGCATCGACGGAATGCTTGCAGTCACCATGAAAATAAGCGCATCAAACGTTATTATTGCAAATTTGACAGTCCAAAATCTAAGAGAACTGGAACAAACGGGTATACTAATTTCTAATGCCCAAAATGTTTACTTGAGTAATTTAGTAATAGAATACAACTACCGGGGACTCATATTCCACAATGTTAACAACTCCAGAGTTTTTAATTGTACTTTGCGTGAAAACGAGTATGCAGTAACTTTGCGTGCATATAGTCAAAATAATACTTTTGTTGGCAACAATATTATGAAGAATCAGATCGGCGTTTG
The DNA here is from genome assembly GCA_038883715.1 of Bathyarchaeia archaeon. GTDB lineage: Archaea > Thermoproteota > Bathyarchaeia > Bathyarchaeales > Bathycorpusculaceae > JAGTQI01. The sequence continues at coordinate 109,119 of JAVZLS010000002.1, read as the reverse complement.
GATAGAGCAATCATGCAATGCAAACTGGTTCTACCACAATAATTTCGTCAACAACAACCAGCAAGTTGACCCCGTGAATCGTGGGACAAACACTAAGTGGAACAATACTTATCCGATAGGCGGAAACTACTGGAGCGACTATTTGGGAGTAGATAACAATGGCGATGGTATAGGCGATACGCCTCACACAACAGGAGGAGCGACGGATTATTTACCATTAATGAAGCCTTCAACACTTTTGCCACCAATAGCAAAATTCTCAATAAGCCCACCAAAACCCAAAATTTACGATGAAGTCACATTCAATGCGACAGAAAGCTATGATCTGGACGGCAATATTATAAGCTATATTTGGAATTTTGGCGATGGAAACACTACAATAACAGAAAATCCAATTATAAAACATAATTATTCGAAATGTGGTAAGTTCAATGTAACGCTAACCGTTACAGATAATCATGGCCTAAAAGACTCAACCACCATTCAAATACAGATTGACAAGTTAAAAAGCACAATAACAATTTCAGCCACCCCAAAAACAATTAAATGGGGTCAAGAAATAACAATAATAGGCAAGTTAACACCGGAAAAAGAAAACCAAACTATAACAATAAGATATATGAGGGTTTATCAGCCGCTGCAATTCACAACATGGCTTAACCTTACAACTGTTAAAACCAACAGCACTGGATATTACTTTCACAGCTGGAAACCAGAGAAACCAGCAATGTACATACTCGCGGCAAGCTGGCCTGGCGACGACACAACATATGGTTCAAGCAATAATACAGGCTTAATAACCGTAGAAAAACTAAAAAGCATAATAACAATAAAAGTGGAACCAGAAAAACTAACTTTAGGGCAAAACATAACAATAAAGGGGAACGTGACACCCCTACAAGAAAATCCTGTTTACGTTAACATCACGATCTCAGACGGTCCAAATACTTGGAATTTAACAGCTCAAACAGATGCCTTTGGAAACTATACATGCATTTGGACGCCCCCAAACATTGGAAACTATACTGTAAAGGTAAGCTGGCAAGGTAACGAATATGTTATGCCAGCCGAGAGTGAAACAAAAACCTTTGAGGTTGAACAAAGTTCAAAGCCGGAAGGCTACACACCTTATTACACTATTTTAATTATACTTGTGCTGACCGTCTTGGCGATTGTAATAGCGCTTAAATTTAAAAGAAAATAATACCAGTAATAGAACATGCAAAGACTTGCCAGAACTATCTTCCATAACCTTTAAGTTTTTCTTGCAACAAAAAATAGGCAGAGGAGAAGGGAAAATGAAACTAAAAAGAATGAAAATAGTCATGTTGATAGCTTTTCTAGTGCTAAGTGCCATCCTTTTCCTACCCAGAGCATCAAGCTCCGGAGGACAAGAGCAAGCGGTAGTTTATGTTGACCCGCCTGAAATTAAAGATTTAATGCCGCCAGCCAACTTCACAATAAAAGTCAAAATAGCAAACGTCACAAACTTGTATGGTATAGACCTTCAATTCACATGGAACCCAACAATAATAAAGTATGTAAGCCACCAAAAACACATACCTAAGGGGACGAGCGCAGGACAGTGGCCTGACGGCGTACTCAATCCACCAACAATCCCCGTTAAGGATGACGTGGACGAATCAGCCAGTATGCCAGGAGCAGAACCAGGAACAAGATACTGGCTCGCAGAAGCCTCAATACTACCAGCTAAACCTTTCAACGGAAGTGGAGTAATCTTTGAAATGAAATTCACGGTTGTCGGCTTAGGTAAGTCGCCTCTCCATTTCACCGCCTGCACCCTCGCAGACAAGAATGGAGATCCAATTCCAGTCACTCTAATTGATGGACTATTTATTAATTATGTACCACCACCGCCTCCGCCGGCCTATGTATCCGTAGATCCCAGAAGGATTGTTGACTCTACATTGAACCCATGTCAATACTTCACGGTTTCAATAAAAGTTGAGGATGTTCAAGATTTACACGCATTTGACTTCTGGCTTGGATACAATGGCACTTTGTTGGAAGTATCCACAGTTGGTGTTAATCCGATATTCCAGCCGCCAATAATAACAAAGGAGGAAGGCCAAATAGAAGTATCTTCTTCGCTTTCACCTCCACAGATTTCAGTTAGCGGCGACTTGTACTTAGCTAACATAACATTCCACATACTAGATAAAGGAGAAACCGTCCTTGACTTGCATGACGTGACATTACTGAACAGCGAAGGAGGCAAAATAGAGATTTACGAGCCAAATGATGGATACTTCAACAACATGCTAATAACCAGAATGTTTGTTTATCCACCAGAGCTCATAGATCCAACGATGAAACCTGGCGACACATTTTCAATAGATATAATGATCGAAAACGCTATTGACATGTATGACTACGAATTTAAACTCGCATACGACACAAACGTTCTAACATGCCTAGGAGCAATAATAGTTCCGCCAAACAACGATACACACTTCACAGTAGAAATGAACATTAATGACATCGCCGGGCTGATACGCGTTTACGTACAGTACTACCAGCCTGCAGAACCATTCTCAATTTATGAAGCAAAAACTGTAACACATATTTTCTTCATGGTTCAAGACTACGGACAGACAGTACTGGATCTTTTTGACACGAGAATAAGTGACCAAACTGGAAACTCAATGCGGCATGAAACAGAGGATGGCTTCTTTGCAACACTTCTCAGAGATGTAGCAATTATTTCCGTAACTGTTACGTCTTCCAACAAGGTCTATCCAGGTAGAATTGTCACGATTGAAGTTGTGGCGATGAACAGAGGAAACATGACAACTGAGACCTTTAACGTAACGCTGTACGCTGGCACAATAAAAGTGGGTGTTCAAACAGTGACATTAGCTCCTTGGACAAACACAACACTGACGTTCAACTGGAACACTTCTGGTTTAACGCCATGTAGCAACCTTACAGCATGGGCGGAAGCCTCACCAGTACCCTACGAGATAAACTTGGAAAACAACATTTACCATGACGGATGGGTGAAAATAAAAATGATAGGCGATGTTAACGGTGACGGAGTAATAGACATTCTCGACATAGTAGCCATTACAATATCTTACAGCACACATGAAGGAGACCCTAACTGGAACCCAGATGCAGACATAGCCCCACCATGGGGCTTCATTAACATTTTAGACCTTGTAACGTGTTCATCAAAATATGGACAGCGCTGTTAACAACCCCTCCTTTTTTTGGAAACAGGTTTTCTGAATTTAAAATCAGTAAAATTCTTATACTCATCAGAACCAAATAATGGCTAAGGTGATGAAATGAAAAGGAAAATTGCCGCGACAATAGCTTTTCTGCTAACAGTTGCAATGCTTACTACAAACATTAAAATTTTAAAAGCACAAGCAACAACCAAACTAAAAATAGTATCAGATGTTTCTGAATTGGGACCAGCAAATGCGACTGGACAAACTTTTACAGTTCGCTGCGTAATTGAAAATGTTTCACTGCTCTATGGCGTAGATATTCAAGTTGGATGGACAACAGAATACATAGAATATGTAAGCCACCAAAAACACATACCAAAAGGAACTGGGTCTGGACAGTGGCCTGACGGCATATTATATCCGCCCACGGTTCCTGTTAAGGACGATGTGGACGAATCAGCCAGTATGCCAGGAGCAGAGCCAGGAACCATGTACTGGCTCGCAGAAGCCTCAATGGCACCAGCGGCAAAATTCAATGGGACAGGCGTAGCTTTTGAAATGACGTTCCGTGTAAAGAAGCATCCAATGATTTACGATTCGCATATATACGTGAATGTGACAGGTAGCACCCTAGCTAATTTTTACGGTGAACCTATAGAACATGAAATTGTTAACCTACATATAATACTTCATGGGATCCCGCAACCGCAAGGGCCAACACTAGAAATTTCTTCAATAAACTACAAGGGACCAGTACCTCACATCTTTGACATAAATGTCTCAATACGTAACTTAGACCCATACTGGGATTTAGGTGGTTTTGACATAAAAATAAAATACGACCCTAAATTACTTGAAGCCACAAAAGTGATAGCCGACCCTGATGGCTGGTTTGCTAGCTTCTGGAGCGATATAATGATAATAAAGAATGAAACAAACAATGCTGATGGAATAGTTTGGTTAGCAGTTTTAGGTATACCCTATGAAAACGGCACTCACGTAGAACCTTACGGCGACGCCACCCTATGCACAATCACCTTTAAAGCCAACGCAAGCGCCCCTATCGAAAAGTTGGCAGACCTCTTCAGCCTCGCTGCATTCCCGCATCCAGAACGCCCAGAACCACCTTTCAATAATTCAGATTGCTCCGTCCCTATACCATTCACGGTCGTTAACGGTTTCGCCAACATTATAGGAATAACAGAATACGAACCACTACCAGGATATGTGGTGACTATTGAAAGTAATTCCTCAATTTCATCTATTGAATTCACTCCAAGAGTACCATTGTTACTATTTGATGCAACAGGCGCTGAAGGATACGTTGGCTACTGTAATATAACAATTCCAAAAGATTTCATGTGGTCAACAGACGGATGGATACTACTAATAGACGGATGGAGAGCGACCCCAACAATAACAGAAAATGGACAGAACACTTACATTTACTTTGAACTCCCAGGAGGTTTACATAGTGTAGCTTTAATTACCTCAAATGTCATCCCAGAATCCGCCACGTCATTACAATGGTTTTTGACCGCTATAACAGCATTAATGATAACGATAACGATAGCAATGCGCATGAAAAAACATTCAAAGTAACCCTCACTTTTTTTATAATAAAAAAGAGAGGTGATTATTCCTCTTCCTCTGATATTGGAAAAACTTTTTTCTTTCTTCGCTTGTAAACAATTAAAGCAACGGCTATAATTATAACTAACATGATGGCCAAAATCCATTCGACTGGAAAGCCTCCGCCTCCTACAGATATACTAAGAAGAACTCTGTAAGCCTTTGTCGCCGGTCGTCTGGGATCATATTTTAATCCTAGGCTATCAGAGACTTCGAAGGTAACAGTCCATTTGCCAGGCTCATCGAAAGAGAAACTCAGCGTTGTATTCCCCCAAAAAGTTTTAAATGCACTCCCTGATTCGGGGTCTACGTCGGGCTTGTAAACTTTCCACCCGTAAAGTGTGATATTGGTGTTAGGCTCTTGAACATTTACTGAAGCTTCGAAAGTTACTGTTTGGCCTACAGTGGGATTTTGATTGCTGACAGTAACATTTATTATTGGTGGTTTAATCACTATGAGCCATCCTTGCCACATATCAGCTATAATGCCTTCGTTTTCACTAGCAATATTTATTGAAACGTTATAGTTACCTCTGGACTCAATTTTGCGCCTAAAACTACTCGTCGAACTGGTTCCCGATTCAAGATTGAAAATTTCAATTGTCCCTACAATAGTGTCATTTAGGCGAAGAATAACCGTAAAGTTGGCTGTTATAACTCCTTGATTTATAATTGTACATTTAAATGTCGCATTTTCGCCTTCGATTAAGGGCCTTTTATATGTCCTACCTATTTCATATCCATAGTCTACGCTTGCTATTTTGAGTATTACAATGTCGTGAATTGTGTACATTATATAATCGGATACAGCGATGTTATTTGTTTGATCAGCTTCGTATCCTTCAGGTACTCCTACTAAACGCAACAGGAAGTAGTAGAAAGTTTCAGTTGTGTATTCGCCGAATGCTGTTGTGCTATTAAGGGATATGGTTATAGTTGTTGGTGAAGGATGTTGTGGAGGTGGGTAAGGTGCTGTTAACAGCGTCCATTTTGATTTTATTATTGTCCATTTTGAGTTTAAGGGGTCTAAATCGGCAGGGTTATTGGGATCCACAAATGTATTATTACGATAAATTTCTAATGTGCAATTTTCAACGAAAGTAAAAGGAGCCGTCCCCATATTTTCTATTGCAGCAGTTATGCTGAATAGACTATTTGGTTTTACAGCCTTCTGGGACAATGTAATGGCGGTGGCTTTTAAGTCTCGAGACTGCACAACTGTTATTTTACGAGTTACAGGGCGGCTCTCAACACCTTCAGCATCCCTAACTTTTAGAGACACACCATACTCAAATGAAGGAGTGGTGTATGTGTGTAGTATTATTGGTTGTGGAACGGTTTCTTGTGTCCCGTCGCCGAAATCCCAAATGTATTCTTGAATGTTGCTTGTGTTTCCAATTACTATGGCTGTGAAGGTTATTGGTAAGTTTACTACGCCAATGTCTGGCCAGAAAGTGAAATCCGCTTTTGGAGGAGCACCTACATCAACTTCTCCATTTCTTGGGGGGATAAGCCACTGGCCGCCGTACTGAGTGCATTTGTGTTTTGCAATTGCATCTCCGAAACTATCGGCTAGGGTGCAGTCCACTATTTCTAGGAGACTTGATCCTCTTTTGATGGCTTGAAAAGTCATTGTGAATATTGTTCCGTTTCCATTGAAGGCTGGAGCTGGAGCCATCGAGGCGTAAGAGAACCATGCTCTTACCCGCGGATCAGCAGCACCTGGAATATTTCCAGCCTCGTCAACTAAATTTTTTACCTCCACGTAGGGATTGTAGAGAATTCCTGGGTAGGGGCTTGGGGGAACAGGATTTGAATAATTATTGACAGGCACTGTTACAGTATAGTTAACATATTTTATAATTGTTGGATCCCAACTGAACTGTATGTCAAATCCATATAAGTTGCCCAATGGAATCCATTGTGTGGGGTTCTCAGGATCTTGCACTTTTATATTAGTTAGGTTATACACTACAACGCTTATTGTAAAATAGTCGCCAACTCCGACCGTAATATTCTCCGGATATACATAAACAAGCGGATATTGTGTCGGGAGTTCCAACGAATTTGCACGCATCACAATACCGTTGAAGCTGACCATTGAAACAGTTGCAATTAATGTTAGAAAACTTACTATGATAGATTTTTTCTCGATTTTTTTCATCTTATCACCAGATTGAAGTAAACTTTCGCCATCGCTAATTTAAGCTTTTTCTGTGGAAGAGTCTCTGAGTAAATGAAAAAGTCAGAATGGTGAGACCCACACTCTAACAAAGGCGCCTACGATCATCCCAACCAAACATAAACACACAGCCCAAGGCACCATTAAAACGAACGCGTCAAGTACTGCGGCAAGAAGTGCCCACTCCCAACCGTATGGGATAGAACTTAAACCATATTGGAAACCCTTCAAAAACCACGTGTGACAGAAGAAGAATGCAACACTGATAAAATAGGCTAGAAACATTGCTCCAGCATAACCATAAAGCATTTTCTTAACGTCTGTTATGGAAACACCCAAAATTATTCCAGCAAGAATGATAATTAATAAGTCGACGGACTCAAAGCTGCTAAGATCGTATGACGGTCGGAGGGGCTTCTCATTTTGCAAACGAGGCCTCGTGTTATATGCCATCCAATAAACTTTTATGACAAGGCAAGACACTACAAAGGAGCACAAAATAACCACTGCAATATCAAATTTATTTTCAGCAATTGTCTTAACAATTTTTTTGAAGCCGGCCATTATAAACGTTAACCCTTTGAAATTTAGTTTAAAAAAAATTTAAGCTTTTACTTCTCGACAAAAAAGAAAAAAAGGCGGTGTTGGTTTTAACCAGAATAACAGCTTGCCAAAGTAACCATGTCTAATATGTTTATGATGCCGTTGAATGGTGGAGCCAAATCGGCCTTTTCAACAATGGTACTGTTGTAATCTTGGTCTTCAGGCTTTTTTGCATATTGGCTTGCTGCAAGTGTTATATCGATTATGTCTACGTCGCCGTCGCCGTCTATGTCACCCCTGATTTGTGCACTGGTCTGCTGGGGCGTCAGCAGCATTATTATAACCAGAGCAAGCGCCGATAATAACAGTTTACTTTCCATTTGAGTGCTCTCCTTCCTCCTTGTGGCTAGGAAATAAATGCACAAACGGTTTTTTAAAAATTATGGAATAATCCTCTAGAGAACAACTCGAATGGTTAGAGACTTTTCATCCTTTAAAAATCGATAGAGAAAAAGGATGTTTGTTTATCGCGGCTCGATTCCGAAAAGTCTGAGGGTTACTGTTACCCACCATTCAAGCCATTTAATGTTTCTGGCGGTTCTAAGCTCATCACGTTCATGGAAATAGCCGCCACTGTTAACGTCTGGTGGCTTCGTATTCATAATAGTTGCAGACACCATTTGAAACAACGGCATAATCAATAGAACAGCCATAAAGGTTAACGCAAGGTGATTCTTAGTTTTTAACAACCACGACCACCAAGTTAATTTGGTTGAAAATGCTATTTAAGCCTTGGCATAGCGCCATACACCCTTGTAATTGAGACAAGGTCTAGTATTGTTACTCGATTTCTCCCATTCCATCTTTATAACAAGCGCCCGCAATCTCCCATATAGTCGCAATCAGAAAAAGTATGGTTCAGCGTGGCCGTATCGGCTTGTTACTATTACGACGTCTAGTATGTCGATTTTTCCGTCGCTGTTCCAGTCAACGTTTGGATCGTAATTGGTATCGCCTTTTTTTGCGCCGTATCGGCTTGTAACTAAGACAACATCAAGTATCTCGATTCTGCCGTTGAGGTTGCCATCTCCGGGTATAACAATACTAACCATGAAGGGCGCTGCTAAAATGTTGTCCTCTATGTCTGTTTCGCCTTGTACTGGCCATGCATAAGCCCAAAGCGTATAGTTGCCTTTCGCATAGCTCGTTGTGTTCCATGTGAAGGTAAGGCTTAAAGATGAATTGCCTTCAAGTGTGACTTCTTTTGTTCCTATCGATGTTTCGTTAGCAAAGGCTGTAACGTTGAAGGTTACCATAAACTCACCATAGTTGGCGATTTTGACGCTTATGTTCATGGCGAAGCCTTGTCCAACTATTGATTTAAGAACTGTTACGCCGGTCACTGCAATATTGCGATATTGAAACTCGCTTATTGTTCTATTTGTTATGCAGGTAAAAACTGGCAGCCAACGCTGTATGGTGGCTTCTATCCCATTGGGGAATGGATTAAACCAGTATTTTATTCCACCTTCCCACCTTGTGTTTGGGTAGGGTCCTGGTTCGCTTATTCCTTCCCAGGTTTCGTTGTAGAAAATTTCGCATGTAAGTGCAAAGACGCCTTTCGTCCCGTACATCCAATCATCCCAAATGCCATAAACAAGTCCTGCACCGAAAGAAGACTGCATATACGGTGTTCCACCACTGGCCAGCGAAAGTTCATTGGCAATTTCTTTATATCTGGCTTCGTCGGGAGGTGGGTTACGAGTGCATCCCCATGGATACAGTATCATTTCCATTCCGGAATGGAAACTAATTGCATACATGAAATTGTGCTGTTGAACTAAATCTCTTATTGCTTGCGTCTCAGGTTCTGAGAATGGTTTAGAACCTTTATACAATTCAGACCGCTTGTTTGAAGTCCCTTGTTCCCAAGCATAATTGTAGTTTCGATTCAGATCAACTCCTCCTATCCAGTCTTCTCCAGAAAGGCCATCACCGTCGTTGTCGATTCCCTCCCAACCAATTAAAACAGGATTCTCCGGATCAGTGTAGTTAATAAGTTGCTCGATAAACCCGTCTCCATCCTCATCTTCGGGGGGATCCTCATCAAAAAGGCCATCGTCATCTTCATCAACAGGACAAGCATTTTTTCTTTGCCAGTCGTTAGCATTGAACAAGTCGAAACCATCAACGTTTAAGGCCACTACAATGTAAATTTCGCAATTGTTTATTAGGTAAGTTATAGTTTGATTTGCTCCATAACCGACCGCAGCGGATAGAGCGAAGTACAAGGGCAATTCTGCACTTATAGGCTCACGTGCATGGTGGTATCCAACAAATAACACTTCGGGTTTGAGAAAAGCATTTGTTTCGTTTGTCAGTCTTATGCAGTAGATTTCTCTTCCTTGGTGGCTTTTTCCGATTGAAAAGACTTCAACGATTTTTGGGAAGCTGCTGTTTAGGAAAAGTAGTGTGCTTACGATTTCATTGTAGCTGTGGTAGTGTTTCCAGTCGCCCCATGGAGGGGCCCAGGGTTGCATCAATGGATAGTTGTCCATATTGTTTTGGTTGATGATGTATGGTGTGTCGCCTATGCCGTCGCCGTTTGCATCTGTTCCATTGTAGTCGCTCCAGTAGTTGCCTTCGCTTCCATTATCCCATATGTTTTCCGTTTCACCATAAATGTAAACTTGGTAAGCGTTTGAAACGAAGTTGTTATGGTAGAATGTGTTGTGTTCTGGCTTATCTATGAAAACGCCACAATCGTTATTTATGAACCAGTTTCCCATAACATTGTTGTAACCATCTTCAGAATAAAAAGACGTGATGACTACTCCAATATCACAGTCAACAATTGTATTGTTTACAATATTGTTAGACTTTGCGTATGCTGAAATCTTGATTCCGTTACCGTTGTTTACGATATGGTTTTCAATTACGGTGTTATTACTGGAGAGGTAGTAGACGCGTATTCCCACACCGTTATTCGTTATGCTGTTGTTGGTTATAACCCAGTATCTTGCCTGACAAATGTCTAGGGCTATTTGGAAACCGGTGATTTTAATGTTTTGAACAGTTACATTAACGGCGCTAACAGATTGTATTCCAAACTCAGCGCCTACTCCTTGTAGAGTGTATCCAGCACCATCTAGAGTTATGTAACTTCTCTCAATCACTATTGAACCATTAATATCGCCTACAAAAGCGTAAGTTATATTATCATATGTTATTATGGGCGCATCTGGCGGATCGATGCCTCCATCGCCCCGGATATGAACAGTTCCGGTCCAAATATAAATTTCGACTGCTCCATCCGCTGTTACATGAGTTATCGGACTCGACATGGAGTTCCATAATTCAGTATCGCAGAGACGCAAGTAGCTATATCCAAAAGATGTCGCTTTAAAGGTTATATTTACTAGGGGGAAACTTCCCCAGAAGCCTTGACCTGGAAAACCTATAACGCCAGAAACCTCGATGCAGCCGTTGGGCTCACTTATTACCGGGGGAAGTATCGGGCCTGTATTGAAAGGTGGATAAACGTAGACGCCTAGCGCATCCAGAAATGTTGTGTTATATTTTAAGAATAAGTGGAATGCATATAGGTCGATGACGTTTTGGATAGAAATGTTTACGGAGAATATTTCACTGACATGGACTCTTGTTGCAGACGGAGAGACATATAATATCGTTTCTGGATTTGCGTTGGAAACCCTAGTTATGAACAGCTGCAACGTGCCTGCCAAGGTAAGTGTTGCTATAAGGAGGGATGTGCAAATATTTTTCAACTTATCTCCCCCTCACAAAATTATTCATCTAAGCAATTTATTAGTTTAACTATGCTTTGAACGTTATGCAGCAGAGCAAGTTTACTTAACTTTCAGCAATTTTCTTTAATTGCTTCTGGTACATTTCAACTATTTCGCTGGTGGTTGTTGCGTCTTCTGCTGCCTTGTCTATTCTGTAATTGCCTGTAAAACGCGGAAAGCGTATGGCTAGGCCGCTTCCTTGGCGTATGGTGTTTATGGCGCATGTGTGGATGGGGCTTAGGGTTATTTCTGCTCCTAACACTTCTATGACTACTTTTGGTTCGAACCAAACATCCGCTTCAATAAGCGAGTTTACTCTTGGATGTTTATGTGGTATGACGTGTTTTTTCATCATTTGGGGGAGTTTTGCCAAGTCCTCGTCCGTAAAGCCCGTCCCGCATTTTGTTACTGTTTCGAAGGTGTCGTTTTCTGGGTTGTAAGCAGCCAATAATAGGGCGCCGTATGTTCCTGCCCGTTTTCCTCGTCCATAGAAGGCGCCGACCACGACTAGGTCTACGGTGTCTGTCATTTCGCTTTTGTAGTCCCGCTTATATTTTATCCATAGCCAGCCTCTTGCGCCTGCTTGATAAATCGAGTCTTCGTTTATTGATTTGCATACTAGGCCTTCGCATCCATCTTCTATGGCTTCTAGGAAGAAGTTTTCAAGGTCTTTAATGTCGCCTGTAATTATGGATTTAGCTATTTTCACCCTTTCGCTTTCTTTGATTATGCTCTCCAAGGTTTTTCGCCGAACGGGGTATGGTTTAAGCGTCAAGTCTTTTCCGTCAACGTATAAGGCGTCGAACATGAAAAGTGATACTGGGTATTCTTCCATGGCCTTTTCTATGCCGTATTTGCGCCTGCGGTGCATAAGCTCTTGGAAGGGTCGCATCTCGCCAGTGTCGGGGTCTATGGCTACGCATTCAGCCTCCACTATGGCCTCTTTGGCTAGAACATGCCGTTTTAAAAGTTCGATGGCGTCCGGATATTGGTCTGAAATGTCTTCTAGGCGCCTTGAAAAAAGCGTTATATCGTCGCCTTTCTTGTGGGCTTGGATTCTTTCGCCGTCGTACTTGTATTCGGCTATGCATTTGCCGCCCAATTTTTCAAGGATTTCTTCAGGCGATGAGAGCCTTTCAGCGAGCATGGGCCTTATGGGCTCGCCTACAACAACCTTAAACTTTTTTATGCCTTCTAGACCTTCTTCGGCGAGCACTTTAGCCACTCTTCCGAGGTCTGATGATATGTTGTAGGCGCGTTCCACTAGTTCGCGGGTTTCCTTTCCGCCGCCGTAGGCTACTGCTAAAGCATCAAGCACCGTCATGTCTGCAATGCCCAAGCGGAGGTTTCCAGTAACCGTCCGCATAATGTATTTGGCCTCTTTTGGTGTGGCGTCAGCCAAGAGCCCGGCCAGAAGCGTAATCTTTGTGTCAACAGCCCCAGACCCTGAAGACCGCGCCATTTTGTCAAGGGTTTCGTAGACTCTTTGGACGGTTAATGGTTTCTGGAAGAAGGTTAGCTGCCGTTTTTGAGCTATGAACTTCTGGGCGGTCTCGCCGATGTCTCCACTTTTTTTCATGTCCTCTTCAATTTCGCTTTCCCGACGCCCAGAAGCGTGGGCGAGGGCCTTTATGGCAAGTCTTTCAGCCACACCAATTTCGAGCTTAACAAAGTCTGGATAAATTTTGCCTTGCGTTAGGTAAACAACTTTGTCAATTATTTCTTTAGGCGTCCTTTTTAGGAGGTCTACTAGCAGATCTGTCATTTCAAGCCTTTTGGTTGTGGCTTCAATTTTTTCGTAGGCGTCAGCAATTTCAGAGTAAAACAAAATTGACCCTCACGTTGATAGGAACAAGCCAAATATATTAAGTTTGACGCAACCGCATACTTACGACTTGTAAAGGATCCTGCCCTTCTCCAAAACTTCTAAAATGAATGGGGTTTTCCGCCTTTTCATATCTTCAAACTCCTCGGGCGTGTAGCCTAAAGGCTCTACTGGTATGCCAAAAGTATTCAATTTCATCAGCGTTCCTATACGTTCAAGAAAGCCTTCCTTAAAATCCGCAACAACGAGTATATCAACATCCGAGCCTTCATTTATGTCGCCGGTGGCAAAGGAGCCGAAAAGAATGACTAGCTGTGGGTTAAGACGGTTGACAACCTCGTTTACATAAGCCCTTATTTTCTCAAAAACCTCTTCACTTCTTTCAATATTAACTCTGCGTAATTTAAGCATCTTCGGGCTATTTCCTCCGTATAATACTTGTATGCGGGTCCTTTTGGATAAAAGTTGGGGTATCTGGAACCAATGTAATGTCTATCAAGCTCTCTTCCATAATCACCAAACCTTCCAAAGTTTCCCTCGACCCTTGAGGCTTCCTCAAGAAGCTCGGTGACGGAATGCGTTATAAGGGCTCTGTAGCCCTTTGAATATAGGAAACCTTTCAACGCTTTTTCAGCCGACTGCTGGGCGAAAAAGGCACACGCATAATAGTTTCCATCTTCCAAGCAGTCTTTGGCTGTTTTGAAATCGGCTTCTGCCTGGTCTAGCCATCTTAAACCTTCTTCCAAATTGCTCATAAAACCACACTGTGGTTGTTTGTGTTTACATGTTGTCCAGTTCTTTTAAAAGTTCCGCCAACCGCTCTATGGCAAGCCGCCAAGCCTTTTCGCCTTTCTCCTTTGAAGCTTTTGTTGGGTCGCCTATTACGCCAGTGTTGCTAATCTCTCTTGTTCCGAAAGCCCATGAAACTTTTGGCCCAACCTCCTTCAGTCCAATTTTTGTGTACTTCGACTTTGGAAGGTTTAGCCTCGGCTTTGTAATTCTTTCCTTGGCAACAGCGTTTTCGCGGTTGGCCAGCGTTGTGGATGTTTCGAACTCTCCGGCATGCGCATCATAGAATGTTTCTATGAACTGTTCTATGAAGTCTGGTATGAGGCTGACTGTGTCTATGGCTACGAAAGCGCCGGTTTCAGCCTTAATTCTCTGGGCTGCGGCCTCTAGGGCTGGGGTGTTTCCGCCGTGGCCGTTTTCAAAAAGTATTTTTGTGAATCCATGCTTTGTTAGGCACGCGCCCACTTCATAGGCCATTTGCTCAAAAGTTTGCGGATTCAGTGTTATTGTTCCCGGAAAGCCCATGTGGTGTAGCGAAACGCCATAATATATGGGTGGAGCCACAAGGGCGCATTCTGCTTTTTCAGCAGCCTTCATGGAAAGCCAAAAGGCGTCATAAGCGTCCGTGTCTAGTGGCAAATGAGGACCATGCTGCTCACAGCTTCCGACAGGCACAACCACGGTTTTATGTACTTTCAGGAACTCTTCTACATCAACCCATGTTAGTTCGCCCAAATAGTAGCTTCGCATTTTCAAAGTTGGCGCTCTCCTAAAACTTTTCATAATGGATTATCTGCTTTAAGGGTCGCCTACTCCTCAGCGGTGGAGACTCAGCCGGGTAGCCAACTGGTATCATGGCTACTGGTCTTACGCCTTCTGGAACTTGCAGGATTTTTCTTGCTTCCTCTTCTCTGAAGGCTCCAATCCAGCACGTGCCCAAACCTATTGCGTAGGCTGCCAAATGAATGTTTTGTATGGCTGCAGCCGTGTCCTGTATGCAGTAAAGGGTTCTTCCACGTGCGCCATAGCCTCTTGCAGAACGCTCCTCATCTGCGCATACAACAATTACGACTGGCGCCTCCTCGATGAAGGATTGCCCTAACGCAGCTTCAGCCAGCCGCTTTTTAGTTTCTGGGTTACGGACAACTATGAACTCCCATGGCTGGATATTCCCAGCGGAGGGAGCCCATCTAGCGGCGTCAATGAGTTTCTCAACGGTTTCAGTTGAAATGTCAGCATCTTTGAAGGCTCTTATGCTGCGTCTTCCTTTTATGGCTTCGAAAACGTCCATAACGTCACGCGTCCACAACTGATTATTTTGGGCTGTAGATTGATAAAATTTTGCAGAACTCATAAATAGATAGCTAGAAAAATTATCTGGTTCCTAAAGGAGAGTGAGTCCTTGAACGCTGAAGAGATTATGGAGTTAGCCCTAAAGCTTGCTGGTTTAACTGAAATCCCAGAGGACAGCACCATCTACATTGAAGGCGAAAACATCCGGCGAGTCTTGTTCTGCATAGATGCTGGACCAGTAGAGCTTCTACTTGCCAAGCAGCTAGGCTACGACGTCGTCATAGCTCATCACCCGGCTGGCGGATCAGCTATTCTTGGCTTTCCAAGGGTTTTTATGAGGCATGTTCAGCAGATGGTGGACGCTGGTGTTCCACTGGAAAAGGCTGAAATGGCTGTAAAAAGGAAATTTGAACAATTGAGTGTAGAAGCACATGCTCGAAATTATGCTCATGCCGTGGATTTTGCAAGGCTTTTGAAGATACCCTTTATGAATATACATATGCCTTTAGACGAGATTGGGAGAAAACGGATGGTTGAGCAGATCAACAAAAAAGTGGGAGAAGACTCTACGGTTGGAGATGTGGTTTCCGCCTTGATGGGGCTTCCGGAATTCAGAAACTCCCTTACAAAAGTCAGTGTTTGCCTTGGAAAAGTTGAAAACAAGGCTGGAAAAGTTGTTGTTTCCCATGCGGCAGCCACTAACGGAGGGTATGAAATTGCTAAAACGTACTTTGAGCACGGTGTCAACACGCTAATTTACATTCACATAAGCCCATCGGACCTGGAAAAACTGAAGGCGGAGGGTAAAGGCAACTTGATAGTGACCGGGCATATTGCTAGCGACTCGCTGGGGATAAACCCTTTTATCCATGAATTGGAAAGAAGGGGACTGTCAGTAACTAAGATTGGAGTTGTGGAAGGCTAGCCCGGGGTAAAAGCAGTGTCCCATTCCAGCATATTTTCAATGTAAAGCTTAAGTCTTACAAAATCGTTAAAGTGTATGGTTTCCATGAAAGAAAAGGAAGACGAATTGAGGCGTATTGAAGAGAAAGACTTGCCATGGTTTTATAGGTTAATTTTGAAAATTCCGGGAACAGACTTCCTTGAGGGGGCTGGTGGCATTTTCTGGGGAATTTTAGTGCCAATATTTTTGGTAGGGGAGTTTTTGCTAAGCTTATATTTTATCGCGACTTTTAGGTTTCCACTGAACATTTTATTGGTATTAATTATTCCGACGGCCACTTTCATGCTTTTTGTGAAGATTTCTTTAAAGAGATTTATAAGCTGGTGGAATGCAACCTTTGGAGAGCTTGGATTTAGATGGGATATTGAAAAATCAATGAAAGAATATTTGGATTTATTAAGAAGGCGAAAGAAAAAGGATACCTAAATAAGCCTTAAATTGGATTATTTACATTTTAATTTTGGATGATGAGCTGGAGAGTCAATAGAGCTTTGGCATAAGCTGTGATATGACTCGACGGGCGAACTGACACATAAAAATTTGTTGTGTGACGTCGGATCTTTGCAATATGTTCAGAATGTTGCATGAAGTTTAGTTGAAATTTTGATGAATTTTTAGAATTTGTTGTGCGTAAGTCTTTTAGAGTATGCTTTCGTAATAAACACTAAAAGTATGAGGGAAACATCATGTTAAAAAGATCATTGTCTATCGCCGCAATAACCTTTATCCTTGCTTCAACAATGTTTGGACTTTGCAGAATCCCTCTTTCAAACGCAGCTGAATCTACCGTTAATGCCAATCCAAGGATCATTTATTGGCCTGCGCCTCAAGTATGGCAAACAGAAGATGGACATATCATGTGGAATTCTGGAGGCATGATCGCAACAAGCATCGCATGGTCCCCTTCTGGAGAGATACTATTAATAGCTGGTTCTGACCGTTTTGTGGTAATTAACGCAAGCACTTGGTCGCCGATTAGTGACTCTTGTAATCTGTGGGGCTATAGCGGTCAAGGCGTGTTTGATAATTTTGTTATTTCGCCAGACGATTCAAAAATATTCTACATCAACGCCAGCTATGTATTTGCTCCTTCTTCCGCAATATATTCAAAGAACTTGGATGGTACCAATCCAACTTTCATAACCTACGTTAATAGTTGCTCCTCATGCGTACCCACATTCTTTGACTTATCAAGGGATGGCACAACATTACTTTACACAGAATTTGCAGAGAACCATTCTACATATCCCTACACCCATTTCAGTCGCATTTGGAAAGTCAACCTCGAAACAAGCGAGAGATCACTGGTTCTGGAACTTGAGGGGACAGATAACCAGATGTTTAGCGTTAGGTTTTCTCCATCAAACGACAAGATAGCCTTCACAACGTACACTGGCGTTTGGATAATTAACTCCGATGGAACCAACCTAACCAAGATTGCTGATATCTCAGAAAACAACATTGCAATGCATTTAAATTGGGCGCCGAATGGAACAATGCTAACATACACGGAAGTTAATTATGGAGGAAGATATGATTACCATCCATATAATATTTGGTGGGATAGTAGTAACATCACAGCTATAAATGTTGATGGAAGCAACAAACACACGATTTTTTATGGCGCCAAATGTTGGACATGGTCGCCCCTCAACGATTCCATAGCCGCCTTCATTAAAACAATAAGAGACGTTCCATATCTTATAGACTTAAGCCTTCCAATATCCTCCAACCCGGACAGCGACGGAGACGGCCTATCTGACCGCGAAGAAATTTTCTGTGGATACTTTAACCCACTGGATCCAACAGACATCTACAAAGACTATGACAATGACGGGTTGACCAACTTGGAAGAGCATGAGTTTAACATAAAGCGGGCTGGTGTTGGAACTTACCCGTTAAATCTATTAAATCCAGATACTGATGGGGATGGACTCAGCGACGGTGTTGAAATCAAAGTTTTCCGGACAGACCCCATAAGAAGGGATACGGATGGTGACGGCATAGATGATGGTCATGAGGCTGCAGCGACTGGTTTGAACGCTTTCATCTCCGTTTTGCCGGAAGGTTGGATTCGCATGCAGCTAGAGTGGCGAAACAAGAGAATGTACGTTTCAACAAACTCTTCTGTGCTTGGCGTGGTCTTCAACTCTACAAGCATGACTTTAAGCGTAAACGTTGGCGGTCCAGACGGAACAACGGGAATAGCCAACATCACCATACCAGTTGAAATGATTAGTTCGCTTTCAGCCGTAAAAGTGACATTAGACGATCAGCCCATAGACTTTCAGATAAGTCAGGCTGGCGGATACGCTCAAATCTACGTGCAATACCACCACAGCTACCACCAGTTAGCAGCGCATTTAAGCGGCGGCGGTGGCGCAGCCGGTGGTGGCGGCTTTGACTTTACGGGCATATTAAGCTACTGGTGGCTGATATTGTCGGTTGCCATCGTAGCGGTTGCATCTGTGATAGCCGCAATGATCGTGAAACGAGGATGATGGGAGGGTCAACGCTATGAGTAAGGCAGTTGCTCTGGGAACAATCATCATCCTTTTTCTACTCTGTTTAGGTTCAGTTTACGCTACCGCGCAGTTAGGCGTTAAAGCAGATGACTGGATAAAATGCGAATATGTTTCGGGCAACAATTTGCCAAGCGAGTTTATCCAATGGGTTAAAGTGGAATGCCTATCAGCAGCGGGAACAGTTGCAACGTTACGCGTGACAACACACTTCAGCAATGGAGCAGAACAGACTGAAATCATGACGTGGGACGTTGCAAGCGGCACTGGAAACGCGACTTTCCAAGCACTTATACCAGCAAACTTAAGGACCGGAGATATCATTCCAGCGGTAGAAGGAAGCAGCGTAACCATTGCTGGTGAAAAAACAGGAACTTATGCCGGAGCAAGCAGAACCGTTGTCTACGCAAGCCTAACACAAGGAGACATGCAGTTCAGCTACTGCTGGGACAAGGAAACAGGAATCATTGTGGAAGTAACTTTAACTCAAGGCTCCATGTCAGCTACTTTTAAAGCAACCAGCACAAACATTTGGCAAGGAACGTCATCATCAAACCCGCTATCACCGCCAAACCTGCCAATAGAAATCATGTCTATATGCATCTCAACAGCCGTGGCAATAGCCATAGTATCAACAGCCATAATCTACACTAAACGCAAATCCAAAAATGGTTAAATTAAGGGCAACATCTCCCAATTTTTATAATTTTTTCCTTATTTTCATAATTTTCATAATTGAACAAGATGAAACATTTGCCCTTATACGGAAAGCTTATCAGCAAATTTTGCAAATGAAAAAAGAAGCATGTTAGTTTGCCGAGCGGATTTAGGCTGGTAAGTTTGCCCAAAAAATTCACGGAGAAGCTTGATAGGCTTTCCTCAAAGCCAACTGTCAAATATGGAGTTTATTTAGTCGCGGTAATACTCTTTTTCGCCCTAATTTTGATTCCGCCAATTTTAGGTATAGTAATTAAGTGGGGCTCGATGCAGGAAATTTTTGGCGACAGCCAACTTATGAATCGGGCATTAGACGCTGTGAAAAATTCCTTTGTCATGGCTGTTTTGGTTTCGATTTTGGATGTAGCTGCCGGCATTCCAATGGCTTGGCTCATAGCCCGAAGCAAATCCAAATGGATAAACGTTCTCGACACGCTTGCAGACGTCCCTTTTATCGTGCCGACAGCCGTGCTCGGCTAT
The DNA here is from genome assembly GCA_038883715.1 of Bathyarchaeia archaeon. Classification (GTDB taxonomy): domain Archaea; phylum Thermoproteota; class Bathyarchaeia; order Bathyarchaeales; family Bathycorpusculaceae; genus JAGTQI01. Next base: position 89,166 of record JAVZLS010000002.1, on the reverse strand, counting down.
TCGCTTCTTTTGTTCTGGTACAAGCCCGAAGGAATCTCAGCACTTTTTGGCGGCTCTCTTGTTTCGCCAGGCTGGCTTCTTGTTGCATTACTGCATTTCACATTCTCGTATCCGGTCGTTGTGAGGGTGATTGTTGGCGCTTTGCTGGATTATAAGATCGAATATGAACAAGCATCGAGAACCTTAGGCGCGCCACCCTTCACAACTGCCAGAACGGTTACTTTCGGAATTATAAACCCTTCCTTGATTGCGGCTTTTATTTTGGCTTTTGCAAGGTCCATTTCGGAAACAGGGGCAACCATGATGGTTGCCACGTCCATTGAAACTGGTCAAATACTATTTGAAAACGGCCCTATATTTATCCAGAACACGAAAGATGTTTATGTCGGTGCAACAGTTTTTGTGAGCCTTATTCTTATTGTTATTTCATGCCTAATTTTTGCTGCAGTACGCGTTCTTGGAGGTAAACTGAAACTGCCATTCAAAAGGGCTTGGCCAACAGTTGAGAGGAAAATAAGCTATTCCTCTGCGGTTCTAATAAGAAATGGCATCACGCTCTTTATCTTCTTTATCATCGTGCTAATTCCATCACTTTTTGCAGCTCTACCGGCTTTCAAAGCTGCGTCAGCAGGTTTAATATGTACCGCTCTTTCAGGGGTTAATTCTTGGGGAAGGTATTGGCAAAGCCTCGTTCTTTCATATTCCCTTGGGGCCGTCGTAACAGTCTTAAATGTCCTTATAGGCTTGCCAATGGCAATAATTGTCGCACGAAAACGTCTTGGAAAAACTTCATCAGCCTTAAACGTGCTTATCGACATCCCAATAATTATCCCATCAGCGGCTTTAGGCGTTTCTCTTGGATTTTTCTGGGGGACTTTGGCTTTCATACCGGACATTTTGCTTCTCATTTTCGCACATTTGGCCATAACCTACCCATATTTTGTAAGATCTATGTCAGCAGCCATCGAGAGGATAAGCATAGAGCTGGAGGAAGCGTCAAGAACCTTGGGGGCTAAACCCTTAAGCGTGTTCAGAACAATAATATTCCCCTTGACTAAATATTCAATGCTTTCTGGTGCTATAATGGTCTTCACAAGAAGCGTAAGTGAAACTGGTGCCACACTGGCCGTCACCCGACAGCTTCAGACCGCCCCCGTATTTCTTGTAGAATGGGTTAGGGAATGGATGAAAACTAAAAGTTATGATAAATTTTTGGAGATTGGTTTGGGTTGCGGTTTCTTAATATTAATCTCCTTCATAATCCTATTAGCCTTAAGGCTTATCGTTAAGGGTAAGGGAAGGTACTAGGCATGCCAGACGTGCGCTTGGTTAATGTCACGAAAAAGTTTGGAAAAATTGTGGCTGTCGACAACGTCAGCCTCCACATAAAGGATAAGGAGTATTTCTCAATTCTTGGACCGAGCGGTTGTGGAAAGACCACTTTACTTAGGCTTATTGCTGGATTGATAGAGCCTGACGAAGGCGAAATATACATTGGCGATAGGCTTGTGAATGATGTCCCGCCTGAAGACCGCGATGTGGGCTTTGTCTTTCAGACTTTTGCGCTGTTTCCCCACATGAACGCTTGGGAAAACGTCACTTATGGTCCAAGGGTTAAGGGTTTTGACATGCAGAAAGCCGAAAGGATAGGACATGAAGTTTTGGAAATGGTTAGACTCCATGAGCGGTTAGATGCTTTTCCAAGCGAGTTAAGTGGCGGAATGATGCAGAGGGTGGCCGTTGCAAGGGCACTTGCTGCTGGTGCAAAACTGCTACTTTTAGACGAGCCTTTAGGGCATTTGGACGCTAAGGTTAGAAATGAGCTTAGATATGAGATTAGACGCATGACTAAGGATTTGGAGTTAACCGCCATACATGTAACCCATGACCAGTCGGAGGCTATGGCAATATCAGACAGAATAGCCGTTATGAAGAAGGGAAAGGTCCTACAAGTGGGGACGCCTCGAGAGCTTTACATGAACCCCCAGAGCATTTTTGTGGCAAATTTCATTGGAGGTTCAAACTTTTTGGAAGGCTTCATAGCGGAAACGAGGGGGCGGATGGCTGTTATTGAGCTTCGAGGAGGCATAAAAGTTCAAGCGGTCAATAAAGGCATGAGTAAGGGTGAAAGAGTGGTTTTAGCCGTCAGACCAGAAACTTTTACCATTAAGCGGGGGAAGGACGCGGATGAAAATGCCATGTTGGGTGTTGTTGAAAGGTTTGCCTTTGAAGGAACAAATGTAAGGTACGAGGTTAGGCTTGAAAATCAAGATTTAGTAGTTGTCGTTACGCCTTCCATGGCTTGTGAATGGCTTAATATAGGGGAAAAGGTTACCTTAAGTTTCCAACCGGAAAGCGCCCACTTGTTCGCTTATCCGGAGTTAGGCTTAAGGGAGGAGTTGGCTGTTGAGTGAACTAATAAAATGGTTTGAAAAGCGCAGGGAGACGAAAGCCCTAACAATGATACAGCAACACCTCGCCATAACAACAAGCATAGTTGAGGACTTGGAAAAAGCCGTTAAGGCGGCAGTGGACGGCGACCCAAAAACCCTAAGAAACTGTGTAGAGAGAATTGCCAGCGGCGAAAGAGAGGCGGACAGCCTACGCAGAAAAGTTATGGATGAAGTGTCGAAAGGTGAGTTACCGCCAACAGCCAGAGAAGACATAATGCACCTTGTCAAGAGGGTGGACATGGTCGCAGACTGGAGCAGAGAATCAACAAGGGTTTTAATGGCCACGCCCATGGAGCATGTGCCAGCCTCTATCAAAAAAGAGTTTGTGGAGATGGCTAAAGGCGTGAGGGAATGTGCCATAATGCTCCAAAGGTGCATAAACAAGATAATAACAAAGCCGGAAGAAGCCCTTCAAGCGGCAGACGCCGTGGAAAGGGAGGAGGAGAAAGTTGACGACTTACACGAGACGGCAAGAACATTATTGGGAAAAGAGAACCTCCAAAAGGCTGGAGTCGCCGTTTTAGTTGGTCAACTTTTTGAAGCCTTAGAAATGATTGCAGACGCATGCGAGGATGCATGTGACCAAGTTAGGGTTATAATGGTTAGAAAGTAAACCAGAATGAAGGCGGGGGATGGAATGATTGAGATAAAAATTGATGTGTCTGAGCTTAAGGCTGAAGGCGGAGATATCGTAAAAGAGCTGGCAGAATTCTTAAAAGAAAAGACAAACGCCGAAGTTAAAACCCTAACAAATGATATTGTAGTGAAGAGCGAAGAGAAAAGCCTTCCAAAACAGTACGTGAGGGTGCTTCTGAAAAAGTTTCTACATAAAAGCGAGCTTAAGGAATATTATAGGGTTATAAGCGAGGAAGAAGGCGCCTTAAAGATTAAGGGGCGAAAGCTGCCAGAATAATAGCCTATTTATTTTTCGAGCTTTCACGCTTTTTCTTGGCTAGATTCTCCTCAACGGCGAAAACACAGTGTCTTGCCACATAAATGCCCTTATAGGCGTCTAAAAGCTTGCCGCTGGTTAAAAACTTTTTAGCGTTTTCCAGTAAGCTGCGAACTTCGGCTAAAACGCCATTGATATTATCCTTTTTCATGTCTGGGTTGGGCTTCCACTTTGACTTGTCAACATTCTCTTCTTGGAAAATTAGGGAGAACAGGAAAAGGGCGTATTCCAGTTCTGCGGCAACATGCCAAAAATGCTTTGTAAAGGAGTTTTCGTCTCCGCTGCTCAGCGCGGAAGCCGATTTTTCCAAGTAGCTGGTTGCGGATTCCAAAGCCTTCAATATCTTGTCGTTTGCCGCCATTGGGTTTCAACCCGCTTTCTGCACAATATATTGTGAAGCCTTTTATCTGTTTCGTAAAAGCTTTCAGCCTTCCCCTCTGGAAACGAAGACTATTCCAGCCAAAATCAATGCCGTTCCCACCGCAAAAATTGGGAGAGGCCACTCGCCAAATAGAACTATGCCTAGGGATGTTGCCCCTAATGGTTCCAGCAAAGCCATGGTTGCAGTTTCAAAAGATTTTAGATCCGAGAGAGAAGAAAAAGCTAAAGTGCGGGCTACCGCCGTTGGCAAGACACCTAAGCCAACCAGTGGAAGGAGACTTTCTATCGTTGTCGGCGACTCTAAAGTTTTATTTGCGACAGCCAATCCTAACACGCCTACGATTAGCGCTGTTAGAAAATAGATGGGAAGCATAATGGAGATTATGTCCATGCACCCCCTTATCTTTCTTCCATAAGTAAGGAAGCAGGCTTCAAGTATAGCAGCTAATGTGGCTTCTAAATCCCCCTTTAGTCTTGGAGAGAAGCTATTTAGTGAAGCACCAGCCATTTGGGTTTCAGCGGAGGCAATAATGCACGCGCCAACAAAAGATAAGGCTATGCCAAAAACAGCGAGGCTTGAAGGTTTAGCTTTATAGAATAGGCTTGAGAAAATTAGGGAAAAAATTGGGGTTGTGTTAACCAAAACTGTTGCATTTAAAATCGTTGTATCCTTAACAGCGGATATGAAAAATATGAAGTGCAAACCTAGAAAAAGACTGAGAACGAAAAAATTTCCCAAATTTTTCCTAACAAGGCTAAAGCTGAAAGCTTTTCTAGGCACAAAGAGCCCTACAGCCAGCACGATGCAAGCGATGATTAATCGCCAGAAGGCTATGGAAAAGGCATCAAAATTTTGGAGATACCTTATGAAGATAGCTGAGGTCCCAAAGAGGATGCCAGCAGTTATGCCCTCTATAAGAGCTAATTTTCTTGTTTTAACATACATAACGTATGCTCTTCTCCAAATCACATTTATACATTTTCAATCCTAAAAGTGAAAATTATTGAGCGTTATCATAGCCAAAAGAAGGTATGACAATGAAGCTTGTCCGCTACTTGGACGGAGAAAGGGAAAGTTACGGTGTTTTATCCAGCGATGAGAAAAGGGTGGTCTGCTTGCCAAGCCTCGCCAAAACAGTGCACAGACGGCTTCCAAGCAAGATAGAAACCTTTGTGACAAGCGGGGAAAGAGCCATTAAAACTGTAGAAAGACTTCTTGAGGAAGCTCCAGAACATGTCATCGAGAAAAACTCTGTGCCAGTTAATGGGATAAGACTTCTTGCGCCAATAGCTCACCCGCCAAAAATCATCTGCTTAGGACTGAATTATAGGGACCATGCCGCGGAGCAAAACACACAGATACCAGACGAACCCATAATCTTTCTTAAGCCCCACACAACCATAATTGGACCAAACGAGAATATTGTTAAGCCAAGATTTGTTAAGGAACTCGACTATGAGGCAGAGTTAGCCATTGTGATAGGGCGAAAAGGTAAAAATGTGCCGGTTTCAGAGGCGAGGAAACATATTTTCGGATACACAATTTTAAATGATGTTTCAGCGCGGGACATTCAGTTTAAGGATAGACAATGGACCAGAGGCAAAAGTTTCGACACTTTTGCGCCTATCGGACCATGCATAACAACGGAAAACCAGCTGCCAGACACATCCAACCTTCGCATTAGAACATGGGTGGACAAGGAACTTCGCCAAGACTCAACAACGAAAAATATGGTTTTTAACGTTTACGAAATAGTTCACCACTTAAGCAAAGTCATGACATTAGAGCCATGCGACATAATCGCCACAGGGACACCGGCTGGTGTCGGCTTTGCCATGAAGCCGAAGCCAAAATTTCTGAAGCCCGGAAGCACCGTAAGAATAGAAATTGAAGGAATAGGCGTTTTAGAAAACAGAGTTATTGAAGAGGACTAGTTTCAAGTTATTTTTCGACCGATATTTTGCTTTCCCCAGCCTCTTTCTCCACCCTTATAACGTGTTCGGCTTTTTCAGCGAAAGCCTCGCTATGGGTTACGGCGATTATCTGTTCTACAGCTTTAAACCTTGAGATGGCTTCTGCCAAGCGGTCTATTGAGCCATCCTCCCTTCCAAGGCTTTCTGTCGGCTCGTCAAGCAGTAGGAGGCTTAAGCCGTGACCAGTCCGCGACTGCATTATCAACTGACCAAGCCCGAGGCGATATGCAAAAGCTATTAGGGTTCGCTCCCCACCAGAAAGGTTTGAAACCTCCCTTTCGACGCCCGTCTCGCTTATCACATACGGCGTATAAGTCTCATCTATTGTGATATTTATTGGTGCGCCTTCCTCGCCCACTAGGCTGTCTAGGATTTGCTGAACAAAATTCTTCAAGACTTTTACAAATTCGCTCCGCAATTTTGGTTGAATGCTCCTATAGGCGTCGCGGATACCGCCAATAACGCCCAAAATCTTGTCAAGTTTCTCCATCTCCTCAATCTTTTTCTGGGCTCGGTCTATGCGATCCTTAATTTCGTCTAGACGCCGCATCATGTCCTCTTTCCGGCTTTCCTTGGTCCGCAGCTCAGATTCAAGCATATAATATTGCCGGAAAACTTGTTCTCTTAGCTTTCTGGCGGTTTCAAGCTGGAAAACGTCAAATCTGCCTATTTCCGCGCGTATGCCTTCCAGCTGGTTTCTCAGCGTATTCTCCATTTCCTGCTTCTCTTCAAACTCCTTTGAAAGCTCGGCTAAAGCTCTAGACTCCTCGTTTAGGCGGGCTCTCAAGTCTTCGATTCTGGGCAGAAGAGCCTGGAGGTTGGAGATGGCGGAGTTGGCTTTCTCCCTTATTTGCTGAAGTTCCTCAATGTCCTTTTGAAGCTGGTTTATGGTTTTTTGCCGTTCCACGTTTTCTTTTTGTATACGCTCCATTAGGCTGGTCTTATAATCAGCGTTTAATGGTTGGAGGCATAGCGGACATCGGTTTTCAGCTGAAAGAGACGCAAGCCTCCGCTGGTCTGCTTGGAGGTTTCGAAGAATAGCCTCTTGTTCAGCTTTTAGGCTTGCAATTTGCTCGTCAAAGGCTGAAAGATGCTGTCTCAAATTTTCAACGGGCTGGTCTGCCGGAACCCCAATTTCTTTGAGCGTTTCCTTGTGGGCGTTTGCTTGTGATTCCATAGTGTTGAGGCGCTGTTTCAGATTGTCAATTATTGCCTTTTTTCCTTCAACTTTTTCAGCAAGTGATGCCAAAGAATCTTCAAGGCTTGTTAGGCTGGCTTGTATTTGGGCTTCCTTGCGTTTGAGGCTTTCTACGGATGTTTTAAGCTCCTCAAGTTTTTTGAGTTTGAGGTCTGCCTCCTCCAAAGCTTTTTTGGCTTCGTTGAGCTTTCTTGTGGTTTCTTGGAGGTCAATCTCTAATAGGGCGAATTCTCTGGCTAGGCTGTTGTACTCCTCATTCAGCTTTTTAATTCCAGCGACGTCTGGGTCTCTTTCGTATACTCTTTTTTCACCTTCGTATTCCTTTTGGTAGCCAGCCAGGTTGCTCCATGCTGTTTCGTATTCCGACAAGCCAAAAAGTTCGTCTAGGCGTTTTTGCCGCTCCCTGGGCGGGGCGTCTAAAAGTTCTTTTAGGTGTTCTTGGCGGACCCAAACAATTTCGCGGAAAAGCTCCTTCTCCAAGCCAGTGATAGCCTTCAACTGTTCTGCGACAGCGTCGCTTTTCACGCTTGCGATTATGGTTTCGCCTTCAAAAAGTTTAAGCTCGTCAAAGTCTTGGCTTATGCCCTTCCCACGCCTCTTCAAGCCCCTCGATATTTTATAGCTCTTGCCGTTGTGGGTGAACTGGACAACAACTCTTCCGGTTTCGGCGCCATCCCGCAGAAGGTAGTCGTAGCTCCTTCCTAAAGGGTCTCCGAAGAGGGCGAAGTCTATGGCGTAAAGTATGCTGGATTTACCGCAGCCCAAGCCGCCAACGAGGCAATTGAAGCCTCTGGCAAATGGAACTGTAGACTTCACGTGGGAGCGGATGTTTTCCAATTGGACAACTTCGATTTTCATTAGATAAGCTCCTCCAAAATCTGCTTAACCTTCTCGTCCTGCTTTTTGGAAAGCGGCTCAATCAAGTTAACAGCAGCCTTGGCGATTTTTTCGGCTTCTTCCCGACTGTAGCGTTCAGAGAAAATTTGCAAGAAATATTCGAAGCTTTTCGTTTTCAAATCCTTAATTTCGCTTTCGAATATGGAGCGAACAACGGTCTCTGGAACCTCGCTTTCCCGCAGCAAAACCACTGGATGGACAAGTAAAGCTTTCTCGGCGGCGCCCCGAATTTGGGCGACGTCAACTTCTGCACGGCTAGCCTCAACTGGCAAGACACCACGCAAAACTGGAATAAGCACAGCGCCCTCCACATCAGCGCCCTTCACAAGTTGGACAGCAAGCTCGGTGATTTTCGATGCTGTAACGCCAGTAAAATCTTGCTCTAAAACAACAAACTTGCGGGGAGACTCCAATTTTATGAACTGTGAGTTAGCCTCCCCCTTCTCGTTCACTTCCACGTAGTAAAAGCCCTTCTCGTTCCCAGCCTCGTCATAATTTATTGTCTCAGTGCTTCCGGGATAAACCAACAATCCAGTTTTGAGCTTTCCCATGTAAGGTTTGTGAACGTGCCCGCCGGCATAATAATTGAAGCCTTCGGGTATAAGCTCAACGGGAGCTTCAGCCTCTATGTATGGCGGGTTAACCTCTGGAAGGTCAAGTGCCATGTGGAAGACGAAAATGTTAAAAAGCGAAGGGTCTGGCGTTGGCTTGTTCTGCTCCATAAAGGCTGGAAGCATCTCTTCGGTTTTACGCCTAGTCCGATAGTTGGGCACTCCGTAAACGTAGCAGCATTCAGGTTTCCGCCAACAAGCCCCCTCATGCCGTGGCAGATAATAGATAAGCCCAGCACTGTCCAACGGGTTAAGGATAGTGCTTGTGACAACGTTTGGCGCCGAGTCATGGGAACCGTCAACAACCAGCACTGGAATGCCAGCCTCCCGCAGCCTGCTAAAGTTTTTTATGGCGTTCTCCAATGTGACGTTGGATGGCCTGGCATTGTGAAAAAGGTCTCCGGCAATTATGAGGAATGCGGGTTTTAGCTCAAGGGTTTTGTCAACAAGCTCCTTAAATGCCTTGTCAAAGTCTTCACGTCTCACTTCTAAACCATACTGTGAATAGCCCAAATGTAAGTCTGCCGCATGAACGAAACTGAAAGCCTTCACGCTTTCTCCACCCTTCCAAATTAACTGGACGCATACCCTTATTAACGTTTAACCCATCGCCGATAGAAACATATAAAGAGTAAAAAGCCATTTTAAGCGGTTAAAGGGCGCCACAAAAATGAAGTGTCAAAAATGTGGAACAGAAACCTTTCTGCCGTTTAGGTGTCCCTACTGTGGAGGATACTTCTGCACTGAGCACCGCTTACCGGAAAACCATGAATGCCCAAAAATCGAGTCGGCAAGAGCCCCAGCAAAAGAAGAGCGGACACTATTCCCTCAAGCATGGAAGCCAATCGAGTACACAATCACATACATTCCAATAGAAACTAGAAGGCAGATTCGATTCAGCGCTAAAGAGGTCACACACCTAGCGGTGGCAGCACTACTTGTTTTGGGCATAGGACTATCCCTAGGAATGTCGCCAACCATGATCCAAAATATTGGAGGCATCCCCATGCTATTCGCGTTTGGAGTTATAGTTACGGCATCCTTCCTAATCCACGAACTATCCCACAAATTCACAGCTCAAAAAAGCGGTTTATGGGCGGAATTCAGAATAATGCTTTTCGGCCTAATATTAACAGCTATATCCATCGTTTCGCCCCTCTTCAAGATTATATCGCCCGGAGCGGTGGTCGTATCAGGGTTAACCAGCAAAAGAAACCTCGGGAAAATCTCCATAGCTGGACCATTAACAAACATCATATTATCCTTAGGGTTTCTTCTAGCGACGCATTTTGCACCAACCGGCAACCTTACATATCTGTTCCTTCTAGGTTTCGCGATAAACGCTTGGATAGCCTTTCTCAATCTCATACCCTTCGGAATGCTCGACGGCTTTAAAATCTTCTTCTGGAACAAGGCTGTTTGGGCTTTGGCCTTTATCATAAGCCTAATCTTAACAATAATATCCTTCATACTCTTGTAAAAGGCACGAAACATAAAACTAGAGAAGCTCTATTGTTACGTGCACTTCCTCCGGGACACGGATACGCATAATCCTTCTCATGGCACGTTCTTCAGCGTCAATGTCCACCAAGCGTTTGTGGATGCGCAGCTCCCACTTGTCCCATGTGGATGTTCCTTCGCCGCATGGAGACTTCAAAACTGGAACCTTAAGCCTCTTGGTTGGCAATGGGATAGGCCCAACCATTTTCACCCCTGTCTTTTCAGCTATTGCCTTAAGCTCTTGGCACACTTCCTCAAGCTTCTTGTAGTCTGTGCTTGTTAAGCGTATCCGCGCCTTCCTAACCATAGCCTAATACTCCAAACCTTCAACCTTTTATACTTTTTAGCGGGTATCCTTTTAGACAATAAACCATAGATAAAAACTTATCGAAACAAGAGGCGCGTAAACTGGCAAAAGAGGCAGAGGAATGAAGCTGAAAGTTAAAGGGATAATCATAGACTTGGACGGCACACTTGTAGATTCAAGAGAAGCCTACCACGAAGCCCTAGCAAAAGCCCTAGAAAAGCTTGGCGTAAAAGAGTTTAACCCCAGCTTGATTTTAGAGATTCCGAGAAGACTAGAGCAGAACCTACCAATAAAGGATTTATTGCCAAAAATAAACATTGAAAAATTTCTAGAAGCCTATCTTGAGGCTTATTATAGGATTGCTGAAGACAAGGCAAAACTATTGCCAAACACGCAGAAAACTCTTGAGATGCTTTCAAGAAAGGCTAGGCTTGCACTATTAACAATGCGTTATGTCCCATGCGAAAATATTGGAAAGTGGCTGGAGAAGGTGGGCTTAGCCAAATATTTCCAATGTGTTGTGACAGCATTGAACACGAGATTTCCGAAGCCTTCTCCTAAGGCGCTGGTTGACTGCGCTGAGCGGATAGGCGTTAAAGTAGGCGAATGTGCTATCGTAGGCGATTCCGTCGCAGATATTAAGGCTGGAAAAAATGCTGGTGCGAAAACGGTCGCCGTCTTGTCCGGAATATTCACGAGGGAAGAATTAGAAAATGAAAAGCCTGACCTAATCATTAGGGACTTCAGCGAGCTCCCAAAATTTCTTTGTTAGGGAATATTACGGAACATGCAATATGGTTGAAAATTACTTAAGAATGTTATAGAAGCAACCATAAATAAAGCTTAATTAAAACTTTAATCTTAGTATTAGAGCGGAGAGGGCTTCGAAAACAATGAATTTCATCGAGGTACTGTTGTCTGAGAAGTTGAAGAGCAAAAATCCAATGCTGGATATTTTCGGCGCTGACCGGAAGGTTTTGCAGATAGCATGCCAAGACTTCACCAACTATTTGAAGGTTTACTGGAACCTTGTGGGCAAGGAGGCGAACGAGTTTGAACTCGCTGACAAGCTTGAAGAGTTCTATCAGAAAGAGCCTAAAGAGCTTGAAGAGTTCATAGACTTGTGGACTGGCATATGGTTGAAAAAGTGGGGGGAGAGGGTAAAACTTCTAATAGGCAACGAGGAAGCCCAAAAGTGGAACAAAGTGACAAAAATCCTAAACAATGCAGAACCCATATGGAGGAGGCTTACCAACCGCAGAGAAATGCAAGAAGTCGTCATATCAACCCTTATCAAGAACGGCGAAATCTGCGGAACAGCAATTTTGGCTGAAAACCTCCTAAAAATGGAGTTAGGCGAAAACAAGAGGAAGTACGCAAGCGATCAAGAACAAGTGCTAAACGTCGTAAACAACACTTTGCGCAAGGCTAGGGAACTAACAAGAAGCAAAGGACCGCTCATATTCGTCAGAATTGATAAGGGCTACTATAACAACAACGAGTTTTAGCGGATTCTTTCCCTGTTAAGGTTTTTAGTCTGCCAAGAATAGCGCCTAATAGTTGTTGACGCCCCATAGCCGCATGCAGCACACCGCTTTTTAGAAACGTTGTAGGCTCTCCTTCCACAACGCCTACAGCGTATGTGAAGCGTTTTGCCAGCACGTTTCCCAAAGGAAGGTGTTCCCTTTCCCAAAATTTTCACCTAGGCGGCGGCGATATTAGAACGACGTTGTCTCCGCGGACAATTATTAAGCCGAGCTTCTTAGTGTTTTCAGCATCCGTCGTGTCTTCCGTATCCTCAAGAACAAGGTTTAAGTGTTGGTCAAAGCCCTTCAATCTTCCCCTGAGGCTTTTTCCACCCTTCAACCTTACAAGCACTATTTTTCCAAGGTTCTGCTCAAGGATTTCGGTAGTCATCTCGCTCATTCGCAGACCTCAATTAGACATTTACCCTTTTTATACTTAAATTATACCATTTAAACCTATCTAAGCGAGAAGCGGAAAACTATGTCTAAAAGGTTTAAAAGGCATTTCCTAAAGGATAAAGAGGCTAGGAATCTTTTGGAAAAAGCCTCAAAAAGGCTGAAAATAGCTTTGAAAAAGTGCTTTGCAAGTACTCCAAAAGTGGAGGTTGTTGAAGCAGATTTTGGCGAGATTTACCTCATAAATGGAGAACCAGCACTTTTCAAAAGCGGAGAAAACGTTTACCCAACCCTCCTTTTCAAAGAAGTTTTCGGTTTTTTGCCAAGGGTTGTCGTGGACATGGGGGCTGTCCCTCACATTTGTAATGGCGCAGATGTGATGGCTCCTGGAATTCTACGCTTTGAAAGAGAATTTTTGAGAGGCGACGTGGCTTTGGTTGTGGATGAGAAACATGGCAAGCCTATTGCTGTAGGCGAAATCCTTTACAACTCAGGGGAGGCTGCTGGAGTTAAGCATGGCGTTGTGGTCAAAAACGTCCACTACGTTGGCGATAAAGTCTGGAAAACTATAAAGGAGTTGGCAAGTGCATAGCAAAAGTAAGTTCAAATCCACATTTTAGATTCATAAACCTATTAACACTAATCTGTATTTTAGGTTCAGAGCACCATTCGATAAGGAAACGCTTAAACTCTTAAAAGGGGTAAATAGGTTATAAAGGGCTTAGTAGAGAGGAGAAGTTTGCCGGGTTTAGGTGAACTCTTCCGCAAATACAAGAAAGAGGGAAAGGCGGAAACGCCGAAAACGGAAGCCAAGGAGAAGCCCGGCAAAACCTTCTTGAAGGCTATGCCCCTTCGAGACTTATCCGACTTGGACGTTGTTAAGAAGGAGGTGCGCTCCGGAAACATACTAATTCTTAGGATAACTCCTCTCGCAAATAAGAGCGTGGACGATGTTAAGAAGGCTGTTAACGAGTTATGCGAGTTTGTTGAGTCTGTCGGCGGAGACATAGCCCGCCTAGGCGAGGAACGTGTGGTTATTTGTCCGCCTAACGTGAGAATTTGGAGAGAGAAAACGCCGGTGGCAAGCGAGCCTATAGCTACAGCAGCCTAATTGTTTCCATAACCGCGGGCGCAAAGCTCTGGATTCCACACTTTTTCTCTATGAAATTGGATATGCTGGCTATTTTTGCCCGCTCACCGTGGCAAACTATTACCCGTTCTGGCCTAGGCTTCAGATGTGTTATGTAGTTTATTATCTGCCGCCTATCAGAGTGCCCCGAAAAGCCTTCTATGGATTCTACACGCATCCTCACTTTTACAACACTCATTTTGCCCTCGCTGTCAATCATTGCCACCTCGTTTATGCCCTTTTGAACACGTCTACCTAAAGTGCCCTCAATCTGGTAGCTTACAAAGACTATAGTGTTTATCTCATTTTCTGCTAGGCTTTTGAAGTATTCTATTACTGGTCCGCCCTCAAGCATGCCTGAAGTAGCCATGATTATGCACGGCTCTCCGTCAATCACGCTTTGTCTAACGCTTGGATGCTCAACAACTGTGAAGTAGTCCGACTCGAAGGGGTTCACCCCATCGTGGAGGATGCTGTTTCTGACTTCCCTGCCCAAGTATTCTGGATAAGCCGTGTGGATTGCCGTAGCTTCAGAAATCATACCTTCAATGAAGACTGGAGCCTCCTTCATCAGCCCACGCTTCATGTAGCCGTCCAAAACAAGCATTATTTCTTGCGCTCTGCCAACAGCTGGAACTGGAATTAAGACCTTGCCTCTTTTCTCTAGGGTTTCATTTACTATTTTTGTTAGACGTTCTTCAGCCTCAACCCTTGAAGGCATTATGTCCTCCGAACCGCCATAAGTGCTTTCAGTTATGACAGTTTCAACTCTTGGAAATTCGGCTGTTGCCGCCTCTAGAAGCATGGTTCGCGCATACTTGTAGTCACCAGTATAAACAATGTTGTGCAAGCCTTCGCCAATGTGCAAATGCACTATTGAAGAGCCTAAAATGTGCCCGGCATTATGCAGTGTCAGCCGCACGTCTGGGGCAATATCCGTTACAACGCCGTAACGAAGCGGAATCGTGTGAAGGACGCATTCTCGAACATCCTTTTGGTCATAGGGCGGGATTATACCCTGCTTGCTAGCCACATCTAAATAGTCAAGCTGAAGCAGGGTCATGAGGTTGGATGTTGGAGCGGAACAGTAAACGGGGCCTTCGTAGCCATACTTGTATAGGAATGGCACTAAGCCGCAGTGGTCGAGGTGGGCGTGGCTTATAACAACAGCGTCCAGCGAGTCTATCTCGAAAGCTGGATGGTCAAACCTTGGAAAAGCCTCAAAAGGCTTCGACGAGCCCGGATTTATGCCGCAGTCCAAGAGGATGTTGCTTTCTCTTGTCTGCACAAGAAAAGCCGAGCGTCCAACCTCTTGAACGCCGCCTAAGGGCGTGATTCGAACATCTCCGACCTCGAAGACTTTTGGTCTGAAGATTCTTTCGCCAAATGTGCGGAGGTTCCGCTCCCTTTCCTTGCTCTCAGAATGGAGATAGTGACGCATGTGCGCAATAATCTTAGAGCGAAGCGGTGGGCTTCTCAAAACATGGGGGCGCCACTTTGTCCTCTTTATAATTTCCTGCAAGACAGCCCCATTTTTTCCAATGACTAGCCCCGGCTTTTTAGCCTCAATGATTATTTCGCCAAGACTTGGATCAAAGTACACGTCTGTGACTTCAGCCTCTGGCGGAATTATTTCTCGAGCTATTTTCTCTGCTTCTTTCTCTGGAAGCCTTACAGATGGGTCTGAGCGGACGACTATTCTTTTTCTGATGACGTTTACTATGTCTGCGATTAGGCTGCTCTGCTCCACGAGGATTTCCGGTCTTTTTGCGTAGACCGCCAGCATTGGGCCTTCATATTCTACCCTTGTGACTTCAGCCTCTTTTGGGACATGCTCAAGTATGTATTTACTTATTTCGATTTTCTCCCTTTCAGTGTTGGGCGCCAACTTTTAGACTTCCCTTTTCTAGTTTGCAGCTAAAAGTTTCCTCTTCTCCTCTTCTGTTAATTCTCTATAACCGTTAGCGTCTACAACTGCCACGTTAAAGCTGTCTCCGCTAGCTGAGTCCCTTTTCATGGCTGAGTCAACGGCCCTAATAATTATTGGTAAAGCTTCAGCCACTGACATGCCCTCTCGGAACTTGTCCTCCAAAACGCCGTAGGCTATTGGAGAGCCGGAACCGGTGGCAACGCATTTCTCCTCAGTTAGGCTTCCGAAGGGGTCTATGGAGAAGACATGAGGTCCAGTGTCGTCGACGCCGCCTATTAGGACTTGGGTTGCTAGTGGTATGTACCGGGTTGAGAATAGGAGGTTTGCCATTAGCCTTGCCGCTGAGCTTATGGGCATTGGTCTTCCCATGTTTATCTTGTAAAGTTGGGCGTTAGCCGTTAAAATGTCCACTGTTCTTTGGGCGTCAGCGACTGTTCCAGCAATGGTCATCGCCATGTGGTCGTCTATCTTGTATATTTTCTTCCCATGTTTGTGGGCTACATAGAATCCCATGGTTACACGGGTGTCCGAGGCTAGGATTACTCCATCTTTGCAGACAACCCCTATGGTTGTCGTTCCCTTCAACGTCAACTTATCAACTACGTTGCTGTTTAACATTTTACGCATTTCTCCCAAAACCTAAACACATCGCCAAATTTACTTCGCTAGGAAGTAGCATCATTTAATCACGCCATGAAGCTTATTAATATTACGCTTCGAAAATGCAATTCATCTATAAACGTTTTAAAGCCTCTAGATTATGTCCTCTTCTTCTGTTAGCTCGTCTTCCTCCGCCCAATAGCACTCTTCGCAGAAACCATCGAACTCTTCATACTCATCCTTTGATATTTCCTTGCCGCACCTCATACAGCAATGTTTACATTTTCCCTTCTCAATCGTCGCCCTATCAGACATGATGATAGGGTTTTAAATTCTGGATTCTTATCGGTTATGAAACTAAAATTCATAGTTAAAATACCAGGCTGAAGCGTTGCTTTGAAAAAGGGTTTTAAGAGCCACAATCATATCATTTGAGAGGAAAAGTCTCAGCAAGTGATTGGTTTGCCTTTAAAACGCCACTGGATGCAGCTTCCAAGGGAGGTTATTGTCGGAGAAGGCGTAATAGAACAAACTGCAGAAATATCCAGAAGGCTGGGTTTCACGGAATCCGCCCTAGTAATTACTGGGAGGAAAACCCACAACATTGCCGGGAAAATTGTTGAGGAAATTCTTGAAAAAGAGGGAGTACAAGCCAAAACGCTCATTGTGGAGTCAGCCACCATAAAAGATGTGGAAGCTGTTGAAGAAGAAATTAGAGCCTTAAAACCTCAGGTGGTTTTTGGCGTGGGCGGTGGAACAAAAATCGACATTGCAAAGTTAAGCTCTGCCCGGCAAAAGGTGCCCTTCATAAGTGTTCCAACAACAGCCTCTCATGATGGGATTGCAAGCCCATTGTCGTCTGTTAAAGGTCTTGAAAAACCTTTTTCGGTAATGGCTCAAGCCCCGGTAGCCATAATAGCTGACACAAAAATAATTGCACAGACGCCTCACCGTTTTATTGCAAGTGGTTGCGGAGACGTCATTGCAAAGTTCACAGCTGTGAGAGACTGGAAGCTTGCAAGCATGGATAAGAACGAGTATTATGGGGAGTACGCCGCAAGCCTAGCCCTAATGAGCGCGAGGCTCGTGATGCGAAACGCCAGCCTTATAAAACCAGAAAACGAGGAAGGCTTGCGCGTGCTTCTCGAAGCCCTAATAAGCTGTGGAGTAGCCATGAGCATTGCTGGGAGCAGCCGCCCATGCAGCGGTGCAGAACACTTGTTCAGCCACGCCCTAGACCTCATAAAGCCTAACAACGCCCTTCACGGCGAGCAGTGCGGTATAGGAACAATTATTATGGCTTATCTGCATGGCACAGACTGGAAGCGCATAAGGGAAACCCTAAAAACAGTTGGAGCGCCAACCAACGCCTACGAACTTGGTTTGGCGAAAGACGATGCGGTTAAAGCCTTGTTTATGGCATCATCAATAAGACCTGAACGCTACACAATCCTTAACAAGTTAGACCTAAGCCTTGAAGAATGCGAAAGAATTGCGAAAATAACCGGGGTTGTTTAGGCTTTTGCCTTTGGTTCCGCCTTGAAGGTTTCCGTGAATTTTACGGCTGTTATTTCCGGGAAGAACTTCTGTATGTCTAGGGCTATGCCACGCTTTGCAACTTGAATTCCTTCTAAGTAGAAGGCTTCTTCAGGCATTTCTATGCCAACGTTTTTCGCTTTAATGGTGAACTTGAACTTTTCAGCCTCAACTGTTGGTATTCTACGGTGAATTAGGGCGGCTATCTTCTCTTCTGGCGTTTCAAGCTTCTTCTTGACCGTAACCTCGTAAACAAGGGTCTTTCCAGCCAATGGAGGATTAAAGTCTAAAAGGACGCGACCAGCGCCAATAGCCCTAACAGTTGCCATTTTACCGTCGTATTCGAGGCGCATTCCAAGGGTTGGGGTTATGCCCTTAGCCGTCAAGTGCCTAAGAGGAACTCGCTTAACTTTTTCTGGGTCTCTTGCTCCAAAGGCTTTTTCTGGCGGTATCTCCACAGTTTCAGTTTTTCCAACTTCCATGTTTGTTAGGCTTTCATCCAAAGCCTTTAGGACCCAGCCCTCGCCTATAACAACGAGTTTTGGCTCGTAGATTTCGCCCTCTTTGTAGAGGCGTTCTTTTTTGGCTACCTCCTCAATTGTGGTGTCGAAGACTTCTCCTGTCTCTTTTACCTTTGCCACGTAATCTAACAGTATGAAGTCGCCTTTCTGCAAAGCCATTTCACATCATCTTTTATGGGCATTTGCCAAACTAAACCAGGAGCATCAATAAAAGCTTTATCCAATCAAAACATGTTTTAAATTCGCCAACCTAAAAGTTGAGTGAACATGATGGAACATAATGCAAAAGAGAAAACTTACAGCGAATGCTTCGAAGCTATAAAGAAAGGAGTTAGGGGAAAATCCTTTGAAGAAAGAATGGCACTTGTATGCAGCGTTTTGAAGGAGAAAATCCCATACTATTTTTGGGTTGGATTTTATATTCCCAAGAAGGATTGGTTGGAGCTTGGTCCATCAAAGGGACCGCCAGCATGCGCAAGAATAGCCTACACTGGTGTTTGCGGGAAATGCGCCAAAAGCGGGAAAACCATTATTGTGCCAAATGTTCACGAGTTTCCAGGACATATCGCATGTGACCCCCGTTCAAAGTCTGAAATTGCCGTGCCAGTATTCGGCGAGAAGGGCGATGTTGTGGCTGTTCTTGATGTTGACAGCGAGGAATATGGCAGTTTTGACGAGAAAGATAAGGAGTGGCTTGAGAGGATAGCGAAACTCTTAACTTCAGCCTAGATTAAAGGGCTACTCTTAGCAGGAAAACATAATGAAAAATGGCTTAGTGAATGCGAAAAAAGCCTACGTGGCTATTCTCCTTCTCGGAATAGTGAGCCTCATGGGAGACGTTGTCTATGAGGGTTCAAGGGGGATTGTTACACCATACCTAGAATTTCTTGGAGCCTCCGCCTTTGCCATAGCCTTTTTCGGCAGATTTGGGGAGTTTTTGGGATACGCCTTAAGGCTTGTAAGCGGGAGCCTCGCAGACACCACGAGGGCTTACTGGCTTTTCATATTTTTGGGATACGGGCTTATTGTATCAATACCGCTTTTGGGAGTGACAAGAATTTGGGAAATAGCAATAATCTTGGTGCTTCTTGAAAGAATTGGAAAAGCCATTAGGTCGCCGGCGAGAGACGCCGTGCTATCAATTGTAAGCCGAGGGGTTGGCGCTGGAAAAGCCTTCGGAATCCATGAACTATTAGACCAAATTGGCGCCATTTTGGGTCCCCTCATTGTGGCTGGCTTAATGTTCTACACCAGCAACAATTACAATTTAACCTTCAGTCTTCTAGCGTTGCCCTTCATCATGCTTATGGCATTCCTAGCCTACACGTTTAGGAAAGTCGGTTGGAGAAAAACCGCAGAACCAGCAGAGGCTAGAATAGAAAAGGGTGAAGAAAAACTTGGAAGAGATTTTTACGTTTACACTTCGGCTGTTTTACTGAACACTGTTGGGCTTATACCCTTCGAGCTTATACTTCTCAAGGCGACAGAAATTCTAAAGCCGACGAACCAGTTGTGGATTGTCCCCCTAATCTACATGCTGATACAGGGGGTGGACGCGCCAACAGCACTTTTTGCGGGATTCGCCTACGACAGGTTCAAGATTAGAGTTTTGGTGCTGCCGTTCATTCTGTCGGTTTTTCCAACATTTTTTGCCATGGCTAATGCAGACTTAACAATGCTTGTTGTGGCTGCAGCCTTTTTCGGTTTAGTTTTGGGAATGCAGGAGTCCATTTACCGCGCAGCTGTTTCGGGTTTTGCCCCAATTTCTTTGCGGGGAACAGCCTATGGCATATTTAACACGGCTTATGGTGTTGGCATGTTAGCTGGCGGGGCAGTATATGGCTTGATGGCAGAATTGAAAATTCCATATTTAGCCGTGATAATATATGTTCTTTTGACACAAGCCGCCGCGGTGGTTCTACTCATTAACGCCTACTCAAAAACCAAAACGTGAAGAGAGAAAAGGGTTTAAAGCCTTTAAAGAGATTTTACAGTGGCGGTTAGATTGGCATTTAATGACGAGTCTAAGGTTTTGGATGTTCTAGAAAAAGTCAGCAGGAGCGTTGTCAACATCAGCACGATTAGGCTGATTCAAGACATATTCTACCAAGTCTTCCCAGTCAAGGGCATGGGTTCCGGAACAATAATAGACAGCGAAGGCCACGTATTAACGAATAACCATGTTGTTCAAGGCGCTGAACGCATAGCCGTCACCCTCTGGAACGGCGAAGTTTTAAACGGACGCTTGCTTGGAACATGCACAATCCACGACATAGCCGTAGTCAAAGTTGACAGGAAAGGCTTGCCCTATGCTGAGCTTGGAGACTCTGATAAGTTGAGGATTGGACAGCGCGTCTACGCCATCGGTAACCCCTTCGGCTTGGCTGGTGGACCAACAATAACTTCCGGCGTTGTAAGCGCCTTAAACCGCACCATAGAATCCAAAAATGAGCTTCTGGAAAATCTTGTCCAGACAGATGCAGCCATAAACCCGGGAAACAGCGGCGGACCCCTAGTGGATGTTAATGGCAAGGTTGTTGCCATAAGCACCGCTATTATTCCCTATGCCCATGGAATCGGGTTCGCCATCCCCATAAACTCAGCCAAAAAGTGCGCAGCAGAAATCATATCTAAAGGGGTGCACACACGACCATGGCTTGGGATAATGGGATTAAGCCTCACAAAGGAGATTTCCCGCTATTATGGAATACCATTAGATGAAGGCGTTTTAGTCACTAGGGTTGTTGAGGGAAGCCCAGCGCATGAGGCTGGCATAGCGGCTGGCGACATAATATTGGCTTTGGATGACGTCCCCGTAACACGGATAGAGAAGCTCTTAGGCGAAATTCATAAGAAAAGGGCTGGCGAAAAAGTCCGCTTGACGGTTTACCGGGATGGTTTTGAGTACTCCTTCGAAGTGATTTTAGCTAAGGCGCCCTAAAACGTTTGTTTGCGTGCTGTTCGGTTTTCGAGCGGAAATTATAAATTGGGAAGGTAATAATAAGATGTAAACGCTTCAGAATTTAACTGGTCCTTGTGTATGGGGGAGGCTGATGAGCACACACGCAGAAGAGTTGAAACTGCGTTTAATGACTATTGAACTTCTTCGAACAGCCAAATACAAGCGGAACATCACATACCGCGAGTTGTCAGCAAAAACAGGCTTGCCAGTAACAGTTCTAAGCAGATACGCCAAAGGACACGTTTTGCCAAACACTGCCAGAGCAAAACAGCTCTGGAAAGTCTTATCAAAATTTGTTGGTTTGGAAAACGAGCTCCGGAACAGAATAAAGTTTAACGAGGATGGTTATTTTGATAATACCGAGATTATTGGAGATTTTAACATTCTCCAGCAGGCGGCTAATCATGCTCTTGCAAATTTTGCTGGAAAACGAGTTACAAAAGTGTTTACTGCGGCGGTTGACGGAATCCCATTGGCAACTATGGTGGCAAACGCTCTAGGCGTAAACCTTGTTATAGCCAAGAGAAGCAAGGAGGTTGGCGTTAAAGAGTTTCTTGAGGAAACATTTGTGCTTAGGGATTCCGGCGTAACAATTACGCTTTATGTTCCAAAGGAAGCCATCAAAAAGCGGGACAGCGTCCTAATAGTGGATGACATGATTAAGACTGGTGAGACACAAGCAGCGCTCGTCAATCTTGTGCGTAAAGCGAAGGCTGAAATTTCAGGGATTTTCTCCCTCATAGCCATAGGCGACGAGTGGCGGAAGCGACTAAAACTTCCGGAAGAATGCCCAATAGAGGTTGTAACTTACATTAAGCCCCCGTAGCGTGGCGTTTACAATCCGCCTTAACGGGGCAAACGGCGCACCTATCCTTTCTACAGTAGTTTTTGCCTAGACGAAGCAATGCAGTTTCAAAGTTTGTGAAGGACTTGCCAGTCACAGCATTTTCAGCCCAAAAATCTTCAAGCTGCCGCAAAACATCCTTTGGAGATTTCTCATCAATTATTCCA
This sequence comes from Bathyarchaeia archaeon, assembly GCA_038883715.1. GTDB lineage: Archaea > Thermoproteota > Bathyarchaeia > Bathyarchaeales > Bathycorpusculaceae > JAGTQI01. The sequence continues at coordinate 67,282 of JAVZLS010000002.1, read as the reverse complement.
AGGTTTTTGGCTGCCATTACAACGAGGCTTGTTGGTTTTGGTTTGGCTTTTTCCCAAACGTCGCGCAGCTCCCGTAGGAATATGCCCACCGTTACGTCGCCGACGCCCTTTCCTAAACTTTTAAGCTTCTCTTCCAAATCTGCGTGGTCATGGGCTTCTTCATAAATGGTAGTTAATTTTCCGTCATACTTTTCTATTAAGTTTCGCATTACTTCGAGAAGTTTGTCAGCCGTTTTGAAGTCGTAACGTGTGTAGCTGCCTTCGTCGAGAATTTGCACTAAGCCGTCCCAACCGGTTTCCAAAATCTTTTGAGGAGTTAAGACGCCGCGCTTTTCGAAGCACTTGTAAGTTTTTATGACGGAAGTTTCAGTTATAGGCGCGCCGAAAAGTACGGAAGTCAAAAACCACTTGAAAATCTCCTCTTCCCTTCGGCTTTTTAGGTCTATGCCCAAAATTCCAGAGTATCTATGCCCAAAACCTTCAACGAAAACTTTTAGATCTTCCTTTTTCATTATGTATCTCACTACGTAAGATACGCTAGAATAGTCTCCCAATCATTTTTATCTAATTCCATAACGGTATGAGGATTTCTAAGTTTGTTTCTAAGAGAAGCTGGAAAATTATCGTAACTGAGCCTAGTTATTTTGTACCAAATCACATCCTTTCTATAAGGGTAAAGTTCTCCTTCTTCTTTTTCATATAAATTTCCTGCAATCTCACCTATAGCCCAAATGTGCTTGTCCGTTGTTACGACGATTTTATCACCAATCTTCATTTCGTCAAAACGTCTTCGGGATATTTGTTTAGGATCTTCCCAACCAATTGATACATAATCATTACGAAGCCAGTCTCCTAAAATGATCGACTTCGGCTCAATTCTATCTTCCTTTTGTTTAGGATGCCCAGCAACTATCCTCCAATAACGTGTTACGACTTTAACCAATTTAGACCACAAATAAAATTCTGTTCTCATGATTTAATAGTTTTGGTAATTAGCTTCAATCCTTAACTTTCCTAGCAGCTTTTATATTTTCCATTACATAAACGATTTGCTGAGCTTGTCGCTATGAAAACGCGGACGATTAAATGGCAAAACGGGGTCGTAACAACCATAGACCAGACAAGGCTTCCAAGAGAAACCGTCACTCTCAAAATGCGAAGCAGCGGCGAAGTGGCTGAAGCCATAAAAACCATGAAGATTAGGGGTGCTCCACTAATAGGGGTTGCCGCAGCCTACGCCTTGGCGCTGACAGCTTACCATTCAAAGGCACGGCGGAAAGAAGAGCTTATCCGTGAATTAGAAGAGGCGGCAAACACATTACGGAAGACCAGACCTACAGGGGTTAACCTCTTCTGGGCGGTTGACAGGATTTTAAACAAGGCTAGGGCTTTCCAAGGAAACGCTGAGGAATTAGCCGTCTTCGTCGTTGAAGAGGCAAATAGGATAGCTGAAGAGGACGTTGCGGCAAACCGCTCAATGGGAAAGCATGGAGCCACACTAATCAATGATGGGGACACATTGTTGACACATTGCAACGCTGGGGCACTAGCCACAGTGGACTATGGAACAGCCCTAGGCGTTATTAGGGCAGCTGTGGAACAAGGTAAAAGGGTTAGGGTTATTGCCACTGAAACCAGACCAAAGCTGCAGGGCGCCCGCCTAACAGCCTACGAGCTTAAACGGGACGGAATACCAGTCACCTTGATAAGCGACACCATGGTGGGATACGTCATGTATAAACGCATGGTTGACAAGGTTATTGTTGGAGCCGACCGTATAGTGCGGGATGCTGTAATCAACAAGATTGGAACCTACCAGATAGCAGTCCTAGCTAAAGAACACGGCATACCATTTTACGTGGCGGCTCCAAAATCCACCTTTGACTTAGCCCATACAGCAGCAGATATAACAATAGAAGAGCGAAGCCAAGAAGAGGTGACATGTATAGGCTCTGAGCGGATAGCTCCAGAAGGCGTTCCAGCCCTAAATCCAGCTTTTGACATCACGCCCATAAAATATGTGACCGCAATTATTTGCGAAGAAGGCATCCTATATAAGGACGATTTGGCAAAAATAAGCCAGCACGGTTAAGCCTATGAGCAAAAGTAAGGAGCCGCCGCAGCCGCTACGTCAAGAAACAAAAATTGAGGGAACATTAACCGAAAAGGGAGTGAAAATAGCCAACAAACAGAGAGCAGAGGAGCTTAAAGCAAAGGGCTACGGCATAGAAGAAAACGGCGGGCTTCTCCTAAACTTTTACGAGGCACTCCACCTCCTAGATAAGGGCTTAATTTTAGTTAAAGACGAGAAGGGCTGGGAAATAGACTTTCAACAACTTCTGCAAGCCGCTGAAAAAACAGACGAGAACGCTTGGGCTAAATACATGGTTTACAGAGACCTTAGAAGCCGCGGATACGTTGTCCGCGAAGGCTTCGGCATGGGCGTAGACTTCAGAGTCTACGAAAGAGGCGAGTATGGAAAGGACACAGCCAAATATCTAATCCTAAACCTTCAAGAGGGAAAACCAATAACAATGGAGGAGTTAACCCAAATAATGAGGCAGTGTCAAAGCCTAAAAAAGGAGCTTATTTTGGCTGTTATGAGCCGAAGAGGCGAAATAGTTTACTATTCCGTCTCACAATTAACCCTACCATAAAAGAGGTAGAAGCCCAAAACGTGAACTGTTATGAGCGCCTACAAAACAGTCCGGGGAATGAGGGACTTCCTACCAGAAGAGGCAAAAATAATGCGCTTCATAGAGGAAAAAGCCAGAAAAACAGCCAAACTATACGGATATAGGGAAATAATAACACCAGTCGTAGAGTCCTATGAGTTGGTGGCGGCAAAGGCAGGCGAAGAAGTCCGCGCAAGAATGTACGCCTTTGAAGATTTGGGTGGAAGAAAAGTTGCCTTAAGACCGGAGTTCACGGCTTCTGTTGCAAGGCTTGTGGCGACAACAATGCGGAACGAGCCCAAACCATTGAGGCTATTCTGTATCGGAAGTCTCTACAGATATGATGAACCACAAAAGGGACGCTTCAGAGAGTTTTGGCAGTCAAACTTTGAGCTTATAGGCTCTGAAAAACCAGAAGCCGACGCCGAAGTGCTACTGCTAACAAACACTTTAATGAGGTCTGTAGGATTAAAAAACTACACCTTCAAAGTTGGACACGTCGGCGTTTTAAGAGGCATATTAAGCCGCGAAGGACTCGGAGAGGAAACCCAAAACCGTGTCATGCAACTCATGGACAAAAAACAATACGAAGACGCCCTAAACATGGTAAAAGAGGCAGGAGTGACGGATAGGTGCCTAAAAACGCTCCAAAGGATGATTGGCTTAAAAGGGGGCAACACTGCAAGCATTCTGGATGAAATGGAAAAACTCGTGAAAGATTACGAGAACGCATCAAAAGCAGCAAAAAATCTCAGAGAAATCCTCGGGTTGGTGGGAAAATCAGAGAAAGAGCTGGACATAATCGTGGACTCTGGTTTCGCCCGCGGACTGGAATACTATACTGGGATGATTTTTGAGGTTTATGTGCCGGAGCTGGACATTGCACTGGCTGGCGGGGGAAGATATGACAAACTTGTGGAGCTTTTTGGTGGAGAACCCACACCAGCCGTTGGGGTTGCCCATGGAATAGACAGAATAATGCTCGCCATGCAAGAGCAGAAAACCAGCCCACCAGCCGAAGAGGAAAAACGGGTAATGGTTATTCCTGTTAATGAGAAACTGAACAATGAAGCCTTGAAGATTTCAGAAATGCTTAGAAATGAGGGAATAACCGTTGAAACGGAAGTCATGAGGCGGAAGGTTACAAAGGCTTTGGAAGACGCTGACAGAAGGGGCATAAGCCATGTAGTAATCGTTGGCGAAAGGGAACTAAGCGAAGGAGCCGTCGTCCTAAGAGACATGCAGAAAAAGGAACAAAGCAAGGTCAAAATTGAGGAACTAGCCCAAAAAATAAAATCTGGCGGAATTTAGATTTCCGAAATTTTTGTGCTTCGCTCCCTTCTTAAGAAATCTCCAATGTCCAAAATGTTTTTGACGACCACGCCGCTTTCCGCCTTGTCTAAGTCCCTTTTTATTCTACCAAAACCGAGGCACTCGCCATAGCGATTAAAAACCAATGTGTAGGCGCCTTTACCTCTTGAGCCGTAAGCCTCCAATATTCCCTCCTTAAATATGTCTCTGCTGCAGACGAAAAGCCAAGCTGCCTTATCATCAACAATCACCTTGTTTTGGGCTTGGCCTGCAATCATGAAAAGCAAGGGAAAACTTGGAAAGAACCTGCCATTCTCGACTTTGCCAAGATATATTCCAGCAAAAAGCCAGTCTCTGCCTTTCCCAGCCAATTTCTTCAATTTCGGGCTGAGCAAGAAAAACTTACCTTTCTTCTTAACTACCAGACTTTTGTCCAAGCTAAGTTTTACACCGAAAAGTTCGGCAAAATCCTCTATACACTTCGCCATGACCATTTCACCCATGTTTGCGCTTTTTAAGTTTGCATGAAAAAAAGCCTTGGGTTTCACCAGGCCATATGCGGCGACAATTCCCAACGGAATCATCTAGTTTTTTGCCGAAGATTTCTGTTGGCGCCTCCTCTCCGTAGCATTCTATCTCTACAGTTTCAAGGCCTAGATTCTTCACAGCCCAGTCAATGTTCAGTTCGTCTTCTTCCGGCTCTAGGGAGCATGTGGCATAAACTATTTCCCCGTCTTCCTTTAGAACCTTGGCGGCTTCAGCGAGCATCTCCCTTTGAAGCCTAGCGTTTCTCTTAACATCAGCCAGCGTTCTCCGCCTAAACCAGCCTTTGTCGGTGGCGAAGTTGCCAGAACATGGCACATCAAGCAATATTCTATCAAACTTCAAACCCAGCTTTGAAGTTTTTCGGGCATCCAGCCGATAAACAATGGTGTTTTTCACACGGCAACGCTCCAACTGATTTTGTAAGGCATTGAGCCTCCGTCCATCAACATCCAAAGCCACAATGACGCCAGTGTTCCCCATCAAATCCGCCAACTGAACAGTCTTGCCGCCTGGAGCGGCACAAGCATCTAAAACAGTCTTGCTCCTTAAATCTGTGAACAATGTTGCTGGGATTTGAGCCGCAGCCTCCTGTATGGAATAATAGCCCAAAAGATACTCCACAGTGGCGCCGACAGAAAAATCTGAACGCGTAACCCAGTAACCACCACGAAGAAACGGGATTTCCTCAAGCTCAACCCCCAAACCCCTAAGCCTCTCCAAAATATTGACGCCCTTAACATTCATGGCATTAACCCTAATGGCCTGTTTTGGCGCAACATCCCTAAACTCCCAACCCAACAACCGATAACGACTAACAAAAAACTCCTTACCAAACATCAAAAACACAAAAGCCAACAAGCAATAAAAACTTGACTATAAAGCAACACAGAAAACTAGAGGGGGCTATCAATTTTGCAGTCTCCCACCCAACACAAAATTGACATTTGCTATTAACAACACAGAACATAACGCTTTTTAGGAAAACGTGGATAAGAGGATAACCAGAAATTATCGAGGCGGCCGTAGTCTAGCCTGGACTAGGACATCAGCCTGCCACGCTGACGACCCGGGTTCAAATCCCGGCGGCCGCACTTTCGTAAATTTTAAAATAAAATGCGGCTTTTACTTATGCGTGTTGCTTCGAAATCTATGTGGGATTGTGGTGTCTAGGGTTGCACTTGCCAGTTATGAAGGACGAGGTTATTCTTTTTCTTGATCCTAAGCCTGGTGAGGATTTTGTTGATTGTACTGTGGGTTTGGGTGGTCATGCTTTGGCTGTTTTGGAGCGGACGGGGCCTTCCGGTAGAGTTTTGGGGCTGGACGCTGACCCTGTAATTTTGGAGAGGCTTAAGAGGAGAGTTGAAGGCACCGATTACGAAAAACGTCTAATCCTCGTTTGCGGTAACTTTGCCAATTTGGGCGATATGGTTGATAGGTATGCCTTTAGGCGTGTTTCTGGGGTTTTGTTTGATTTGGGTTTGTCAAGCTGGCATTTAGAGGGGAGTGGTCGAGGTTTTTCTTTTCTCCGGAATGAGCCTCTTGATATGCGGTATAACCCAGAAAATCCGTTGACTGCTGAAGTCATAGTGAATCTTTGGAGTTTGAGGGATATTGTGAAGATTTTAAGGGTTTATGGGCAAGAGCGGTTTGCGCGGAGGATAGCCGAAGAAATTGTGCGGTCTAGGCCGTTGAGGACTACTGTGGATTTGGTTATGGCTGTTGAGAAGGCGACGCCTTCTTGGTATCATAGGGGGCGGATTCATTTTGCCACTAAGACATTTCAGGCTTTGAGAATAGCTGTGAACAATGAGTTGCAGAATTTGGCGAAGGCTTTGCCTCAAGCTCTTGACATATTGGATAAGGGGGGTAGGCTTGTGGTTATTTCCTTTCATTCCTTGGAAGATCGTATTGTAAAAAATTTTCTGAGACAGAAAGACAAAGAAGGTGCTGTTAAAATTTTGACGAAAAAGCCTGTTAGGCCATCTAAGGAGGAGGTTGAGGAAAATCCTAGGGCTAGGTCGGCTAGGCTTAGGGCTGCATTGAAGCTTTAAGCTTCAGAGCTGTGTTAATAAGGGTTTATGGCTTTTAATGCTTGTTCAAGTTGTTTGATATCTTTGAGGATGATGTCTGAGTGAGTGGTTATCCATGGGCTTGGGTTTTTGATTTTGCATATGCATATAGTTTTCTTCCCCTTCATTTTTGCGTGGAAGAGTTCCATGCATGTTCCGGCTGATAGTTTTGGCATGTAGGCGATTAGGATATCGCATTTTTCTATATCTTCTAAATCTCTTTTTATGAAGTCTGCTGCTGGAACTTTTTGCCACCAGCCGTTTTCTGTGCCTTTGTAAATTATTTTTTCGCGTTGCCACGGGTCGATTGGTTCGTATCCACAGCGGGTGCAGATGCGTCTTATGGTTTCTCTGTAGGATTGTTTTGTTTCCATGCCTTGGATTGGTCCGGAGATGAAAGCTTTTCTTTTCATGCGACCACATTTTGTGTGGTGTTTTATGGAAAGGATTAAGTGTTTGGCGTATATTTTGGTTTTTAAATGTTTGAAAGGGATGCCTTGATTTGGGACTGCTGGACCCGTTGACCTCTGTGGTTGTTTCCTTTTGCTTTCTTGGCGTTTTGCTTTATAGGCGTGTTAATTTGGGGATAACCTTAAACGCAACAGCTGTTCTTTTGGCTTTGCTTTCGCTTGATTGGCAGAGCTTTCCAAGTATAGCCTACGCAACCGTTAATCCCTTAAAAAGTGAGGGGCTCCTTGCGATATCGGTTATTTTTACGACTTTTGGTATAATGTGGTTGAGCCAACTTTACAAGGAGACGGGGGAAATCACAAAATTAAGCGAGAGCTTGAGCCGCCTTGTTAAGAATCCAAAGATTGTCTTAAGTGTGCTTCCAGCCGTGATAGGTTTCCTTCAGGTGGCTGGTGGGGCTTTGATGTCGGCTCCCATAGTGGATTCGGAGGCTGAAAAGTTGAAATTGAAGGCGGAGCGGAAGGCTTATGTGAATTTGTGGTTTAGGCACACGATTTTTCCTGTTTACCCGTTAAGCCAGGTGCTGATAGTGACGGCTGCCTTAACTGGAGTATCCCTATTTTCTATTATTTTGCTTCAAATTCCAACGGTTACGGTTATGGTTATTGTTGGCTTTTTGGTGGGTTTCTGGAAAGTTTCAATCGTAAGAAACATGGAGGAATCCGAAAAAGTAGTAAGTGACAATGGTTCGGAGTTTAAGCGTTTCCTTATTTCGTTCACTCCTATAATGGCAACTATTGTTGTGGCTGTTTTTATAGGCGCTTTAAGTTATGGTTTGTCTCGGTTAGGGTTTGATGTTCTAATAGCGACTTTTGCGGGGTTAGTGGTTTTAGCCGTGATTTCCCGTCTAAACTTCAAAGTGCTGGCGAAACCGCTTAGGGATTGGGGAATTTATGGGGTGACTTTGGCTGTTTATGGAGCTTTTCTGCTTCGCAATGTGATTGTTGCTGCTGGAGTTTCTGATGTTTTCAAGCGGTTTGTTGCTAATGGAAGCGTGGACACAGTTATACTGCTAACATTAATTCCAGCGGTTTTGGGTTTTCTCATAGGCTCTCCGCACGGTGCAGTAGCCGTAAGTGTGCCAATTTTAACAGGAGTTTTGGCTTTTTCGCCGAAAACCGCTGCGCTTCTATATATTAGTGCTTATCTTGGCTATACCATTTCGCCTACTCATCTCTGTTTCGTTTTTACGGCTGACTACTTCAAGAGTCCTCTGGGCAAGGTTTACAAGTATGTGATTCCATCCTTCATAGCGACTTTTGCAACAGCCTTGCTTGTTTACTTTCTCCCGTTCTCCATTTAAAAATGCTTAAAAGTCTGCGATGTTAAAGCTGGATTAGATAAAGGATGGCTTTGACGCTGGATGCTGGTTTGCTTTACGAGTTGGGCATCATCATAATTTTCATAGGCGTTATAGTTGTCCTCGCGGCTTTTGTTCTACTTTTCCTTTCAAGCATAAAGAGTGGGAGAGCGCGGGGTGGTGGAGCATTAATTATCGGCCCTCTTCCAATAGTCTTCGGCAGCGATAAGGAGTCTGTCAGGACTGTTTTGTGGCTTTCGATAGCCCTCACAGTGCTTCTCTTCATAGTTTTTATAGTGCTTTATTTTTTGGGTAGGTGAAATTGGATGGCATCAAAAGAAGATGAAAGCGAAGAAAACGCAGAAAACAGATGGGTTAAACGCTTTATAATACTATTCTTTATAGGCTTTTTCATAATATTGGTAGGCATTATAATAACGGTAGTTGCCGCACTGCTTTTTGGTGAAGGCACAAGCAGTTTTGGCGGATTCATAATTGTAGGACCTATCCCCATAGTTTTTGGTGCTGGTCCAGCAGCTATATGGCTCGTTTTGTTTGCCATAATTCTTGGAATTTTAAGCGTTGTGCTGTTCCTTGTGTTTTGGCGAAGGAGAAGTTGAGATAGACTTTTTGTTCAGCTTTTCTTTTCTTCTCTTCCGTAGAATATGTGTAGGAATATTAGGACTAGGACAACGAATGTTGTTGTCATCAGAACATATTTGAGGGTTTCAAAGTATGCTCCAATATCCATGTAAATCCCTTTTATGTACTTTCTTAATTCTAAATTGTGGTATTTAAGGAGTTGGTTTCTTCCACTCCCTCATTAAAGGCTCGTATAATTCGTCGTGTTCCTCTATTTTCTCGTACCATTCGAGGATGTTAGCTATTTTCTGGGCTATCAAATGATAGCATAGGTGGATTTTTCTGTCTAGAACTCGGAAGTAGAAGTCGTCGCATGTGCAGAACTCAGCGTCTGGCATTATCAAGTAGTCGCGTTCTTTGCCAACGACAACCCAGACAACTTTTCCGCTGGGCTTGAAGGTGTACTTTTTCACTCTGTTCTCTTTTAGGGCTTCGAATGCCTTTGTGAAGCGTTGCCCAAATGCCTCATAGAGCCTTGTGAGATTTTTCCCTGTTAGCTTGCCTTCTGCCTTAACTTCTTTGCATATGGCATCAAGGATGTCACTTTCGGAGTCTTCGCTCATGAAAGCACAAGCTTTGACATGTTGCTTGCTTTTCTATTCGATTTTTATCGGCTCACCTTTCGGCTTCTTCTCTTCCTTTATCTTTGGAAGCTTGACCTCTAAAACTCCGTTCTTATACTGGGTTTTCACCTCTTTCACATTGACCTTTGCTGGAAGAGTCAACTCCTTATAGTATTTGCGTTGGGGCGTGTCTACGCTTATTGTTAATGTGTCTTCTGTGCCGTGAAGCTTGATGTCCTCTTTTTCAACGCCGGGTAGTTCAGCCACAACGTGGATTTCGTTGTCTGTCTCAACTATGTCCACTAGTGGTTCGCGTTCCTCCTTAACTTTTGGTCCAAGGCGAGTTGGCTTGACATTTCCAAACTCTCTGATTTCTGGTTTGCCGTCCGGTCCTATTTTTATGCTATAGCCATAAACGAAGGGTCCCCACTCCCTTATTGTTGAGCCGTCTGGTAGTTTGCGCTCCCTAACATAGTCTCTCGGAATTCTGGAGGTGAACTCTTTGAATTCTTCTTCCATCCATCTTTCCATTTCTCTGAACATTCTGTCTACGTCCTCAAAGAACCAGCTTCCGAAGAATGGGAAGCGTCTCCTCCTAAACCATTCTGGAAAATCTTCTTCAGAAGGCATTCTTCCACCCAGTTTAGTGTTGAAAACCTCAATCTATAAAATCTTTACGCTATGCTAATGCTTTAAGCTGGCTTAAAGCTCCAAGAAATGTTCCGTCCAAGAGGTAGATTTCCGCATTTTCTAAGTCAACCGCATCCGTTCTCAATATTGGTCCAACAATTTTTTCGCCCTTTTCCCCTTCTGCGCCAGAGTTTTTCTCGTTTAATGGTTTTCCTCCTAAATACTCGTTGAAGGATGGCATTATGAAAAGTTGGGAGGTTCTGGGCTTAACTCTGTAATGTTTGAGTAGTGTTTCTTGCGGGTTGTTCTCAATTTTTATTTTATTCTTTTCCAGCAAAATCCTTGTTAACTGTTCTTTGTTGCAGTTTGCCTTAACCCAAACTTGCCTAGTTATTCTAAAGCCAACTGGGTCACGAAACCCCACAACTGGGTGCACGTGTCCCATTACAAGGGTTTTGCACTTTAAAAGTGCTGGTGATGGCCAGCGATGACCGTGGAAAAAGCCCACATCACCTATGACTGTGCCAGAGGATGGAAGGGTTTTTATGCCCTCCGGAAGTAATGGGTCGAGGTTTCCATCGTGGTTTCCCCGGATTACCTCTATTTCTTGGACGAGCGGTTTTAGTTCTGTGAAGAAGTCTGGGACGTCGTGCCACTCGCTTATTTCTGCTGTTGCCACCGTATGTTTAACATCGCCTACTATTAGAAGTTTTTCCGGCTTATACAAGCTTATGAGAGTCTTCAGATTTTGCAGGAGTTTTGGCATTTGTGTGGGGACATGTATGCCCTTTTCTGATAGGGCTATTTCCCATCCTATGTGTAAATCCGCCACAACCAACACTCTTGTTTCCTTAGTCTTTACGAGGGCAGCGGGGTGGGGCATTAAAGGCATTATCATCGGTCTGCTTCAACCCTTTTTCATTAGACTTAAAATTTTTCCGTGGATTTGTGGGTTGGCGGAAGCCACAAAGGTCAGCCTTTCCCTTGGGTCCAATTTGGCGTTTAAAGGCTTCCCGTCTGGCGTTGTGATTAGTGCTCCAGCCTCCCTTATTATTAGCCATGCAGCCGCCGTGTCTGTTGTTCTAAGTTTTCCGCGGATGTCTATGAAGGCGTCTGTTGTTCCGTCAGCTACGTAGCACAGTTCTAGGGCGTTGGCTCCTAGATGGCGTATGTGCTTCGTCTTTTCAATTAGGCTTGTTAGTTTTGGGGCGATTTCACGTGCCTTGTAAGTGTTTAGGTCTATGCCCATTACTGCGTCTTCCAAGCTTGTCTGTTTTGATGGAACTATCTTCTCATTGTCACGATATGCTCCTTCATCTTTCTTGGCGGTGTATGTTGTGCCGTGGAAGAGGTCCGCCACCAATGCCGTGTGAACAGCGTTCAGTTCTGGCTTTTTTGACACCGCTATGGATGTTGCGTAGAATGGTATGCCCCTCGTTAGGTTTGTTGTTCCATCTATTGGGTCTGCTGTCACATAATTTACATTTGGGTTTTCTCCGTATTTCCTTATGCCGGACTCCTCGCTTATCAAAGTGAATGATATGCCTTGTCCAACAATGGTTTCCACTATGGCTTTTTCCGCCTCCATGTCGATCTGTTTTATTGGGTCGCCGCCAGCCCCGATGCCGAGGTTTGGTTGCTGTTGTTTACGTGCAGTCTTTAAAAGTGGGGTTATCCGCTTCTTCACGTTGTCTTTGCACTGGATTAGTATTGGCAGCCAGTCGATCTCTTTTTTCATGTTTTCTCCGTTTCCATTACAGTTTTCGTTTGATAAAGACTTTGCTGGATAAGGCAGAGTTTAACATTAAATTGGTATGCGGAGTCGGGCAAAAAATATATGGTAACGGTTTGTACAACACATTTCAAAATTGGTTTAGGAGAGAAATGCGATTGGACATTATTGTTTGTGTTAAGCATGTTCCAGAAACAGCAGAAGCGGAACTCAAAATTGACGCGACTGGTAAAGGCATAGAAAAGGCTGGTTTGGTCTACGATATTAACGAGTGGGACGACTACGCGCTGGAAGAGGCTGTGCGCATAAAAGAGAAGTTCGGCGGAACAGTCACCGCCATAACCGTTGGACCAGAAGACTCTGAAAGCACGCTGCGAAAATGCCTTGCCCGCGGCGCCGACAAGGCCCTACGCCTAACAGACCCGAAATTTGCCGGCTCAGATGCCTATGCCACTGCGAAAATCCTTTACAGCGTAATCAAAAACCTCCACTTCAACCTAATTCTCACAGGGGCTCAGGCTGGCGACGATGGAAGTGCCGTTGTCGGGCCAGTCCTAGCCGAGCTGCTCGGCATTCCACACGCCACTATGGTTAAGAAGATTGAGTTCAGCGATGGGAAAGCCATCGTTAACCGAGAGCTTGAGGGAGGCTTAGAAGAACGCCTAGAAGTTAGGTTGCCAGCTCTTTTTGCTGTTCAGACGGGCATAAATGAGCCACGTTATGTCTCCATTATGGGAATTCGTAAGGCTATGCAGAAAGAGGTCAAAGTTATGGGGTTGGCGGACATAGGCTTGAGCGAAAACGATGTGGGCGAGGCTGGCTCATGGCTTAAGATAGAGAAGCTTTATGTCCCGCCAGTGGAGAAGCAGGCGGAATTCCTCAAGGGAAACCCAGACGAGATAACCACGAGGATTATTGAAATCCTAAAGTCTAGGGGGCTGATTTAGGGATGGCTGAAATCTTTGTTTTAGCCGAGCACAGGCAAGGCCAGTTAAGAGACATAACCTTCGAAATGCTGACAAAAGCAAGAGAACTAGCCGAAAAAACAAACGCCGAACCAGTGGCTGTCATTTTAGGCAAGGGCGTCAAAGAGCACGCCAAAAACTTAGCTGAGCACGCCAAAAAAGTTCTGCTTGTAGAGGATGGAAAACTTGAAAACTTCAATTCTGAAGCCTATCAAAAGGTTCTTTCCAACCTAATTAAAGAGCACAAGCCCCTACTGACAATCATTGGGCACACGTCTTATGGCGTTGAGCTTGCCCCAAGACTGGCAGCAGCCTTAAACATTCCATTGGCGACAGATTGCATAGACCTTGCTTTTGAAGGCGACACGTTTACAATTACGAGACAGATGTACGGCGGAAAAGTAAACGTTAAGGCAGTACTCCGCAGGGCTGAAAGCTACATGGTTACAGTGCGCCAGGCAGCCTTCCAAGCTCAGAAGCCGCCCACTCCCATGAACGGGCAAATTGTTGAGGTTCCATCACCCCTAACAGAGGAAATAGCCACAAAAAGGTTCCTAGAATATGTTTTGCCCCCACCCGGAGGCGTTGACATAACAGCTGCAGAGGTGCTTGTGGGCATTGGAAGGGGAATAAAAGACCAGAGCAACATACCGATGGTTGAAGAGTTGGCAAAAATGCTGGGCGGAGTGCTGGCATGCTCGCGTCCAATTGTGGATAAGGGCTGGCTTCCAAGCGACCGGCAGGTGGGGACTTCTGGAAAAACTGTTAAGCCAAAGCTCTACATAGCCCTAGGCATAAGCGGAGCCTTCCAACACGTCTTAGGAATGAAAAACTCTGACTTGATAATAGCCGTCAACAAAGACCCGAAGGCGCCAATATTCAGCTTTTCAGACTATGGCGTTGTTGAAGACTTGTTCAAGGTCGTGCCAGTGCTGAAAAACAAGATTAGCGAGTTAAAGGCTCAAAAAGCGTAGTTAGAATGGAGGAGTCCCCTATGGACTTTAAACTAACCGAGGAACAAATGGAGATTAAACGGGCTGCCCGCGAATTTGCAGAAAAGGAGTTTACACCAGAACTAGCCCTAGAATACGACCAGAAAGAAGAGTTTCCAATGGAGCTTTACAGGAAAGCAGCCAAACTAGGCTTTACAAGCATGCGCATACCTCAAGAATATGATGGGCAAGGATATGGCGTCCTAGAAGAATGCCTAGTCGTTGAAGAGTTCTGCCGCGTTGATCCAGGATTGGGAGTGGCTATCTCCCTCGGAAACCTAATGGTCCCCGACGTCTTGCTCAAGCACGGCACAGAGGAGCAGAAGGAAAAGTATATTCCACCACTGGCTAGAGGTGACAAAATTGCCGCTGCAGCCTTCACGGAGCCGGAGCATGGAAGCGACATAACCAAAATGGACACAACAGCTGTTAGAGTAGGCGACGAATGGGTTATTAACGGCTCAAAACAGTTCATAACAAACGCTCCAATAGCCGACACCTTCATAATCCTGTGCCAAACAGATCCCAACGCAACCCCACCCCACCGTGGGCAAAGCCTCTTCTTAGTAGAGAAGGGCATGCCCGGTTTGGAGGCAACAAAACTTCATGGCAAGATGGGCATAAGACCATGCGTCACCGGTTCGCTGGCTTTAAGCGACCTCCGTGTGCCTTCTAGCAACCTTGTGGGCGAGCTTAACAGAGGCTTTTATTATGCGCTTGAACTTTTCGATGGAACCCGCATAACTGTGGCTGCCCAGGCCGTGGGCATAGCCCAGGGAGCCTTTGAAAAAGCATTAAACTATGCTAAAACTCGCAAACAGTTCGGACAGTCCATAATCAACTTCCAAGGTGTCTCTTTCAAGCTGGCTGAAATGGCCATGAAAATTGAATCCGCCCGCCTACTCACGTATAAGGCGGCTTGGATATACAACCATGAAAAGCCAAATCCGGCTGCAACTTCTATGGCTAAGGCTTATGCAAGCCGCGTAGCAATGGAAGTCACAGACGACGCCATCCAAATATTTGGCGGCTACGGCTATTTGGCAGATTACCATGTGGAGCGGTTCCATAGATGTGCAAAAATAACTGAGATTTACGAGGGCACTAGCGAAATTCAAAAGCTCACAATAGTCAACTTTTTAATGAAGTAACCCGTTCCTACCCTTCACCTTTATTTTTCCTTGACGGTTTGTGCATATTCTCAAAAGTTTTATTACGTATGCCATCTATTCATTTTACTCTATGTTGGGAGAGGATTTGTTTGGCTGAAAAATTGAAGAAAGCCGCTGTAATTGGTTCTGGAGCAATGGGGCATGGAATAACACAGCTTTTGGCTATGAGCGGCATCGAGGTGGCAATGGTAGACATCAGCGACGAACTATTGCAAAAGGGTTTAGAGAAAATTAAGTGGAGCCTAGGCAAGTTTGTCGAAAAGAGAAGGATTAGGCAGGAGGACGCAGAAGCGGCACTTTCAAGAATAAAGACAACAACAAGTTATGAGGAGGCAGCAAAAAGCATAGACATAGCCATCGAGGCAGTCCCAGAAAACATGGAGCTTAAAAAGCAGGTTTTCGCAAAACTTGACAGCATTGCACCACCACACGCAATTCTAGCGTCTAACACATCAACCCTAAGCATAACGGAGATGGGGAACGCCACAAAACGCCCAGAAAAAGTGGCTGGAATGCACTTCTTCAACCCACCGCAAATGATGGCTCTAGTAGAGGTTATTAAGGGCGAGAAAACAAGCCAAGAAACAATAGACACCCTTGTGGAGCTAGCGAAAAAACTTGGAAAAACCCCTGTGGTTGTCAAGAAGGATGTGCGGGGCTTCATAGTTAACCGCGTTCTCGGAGCAGTTTTTAACGAGGCTTTTTGGGCTTACCATCGTGGCGAAGCAACAAAGGAGGGCATAGACGCCTCTGTCAAATATAGTGGCGGCTTCCCAATGGGATGGTTTGAACTGGCAGACTTCGTTGGGCTTGACATAGCCTATGAAGTTGGAAAAATCCTCTACGAGGCTTATGGCGAGCGCTTCAAACCATGCGCAGAGGTCATAGAACCCCTTGTCAAAGAGAAAAAGCTTGGACAAAAAACAGGCGTCGGTTTCTACGACTGGACTAAGGGGAGACCAAGAATACCCTTCAATTTGATGGAAGAGTATGATGTTGAAAGGTCTTGGGCTGTAGCCGTAAACGAGGCTGCATGGCTAGTGCATGAAGGTGCGGCAACCCCAGCAGACATAGACACCGGAATGAAACTTGGAACCTATTGGCCGTCCGGTCCATGCGAGTACGCGGATAGAACTGGTATAGACGTTATTGTTAACAAGTTGAAGGAGCTTTACGCCAAATACAACATGGAAATGTATAAGCCATGCCCGCTGCTAGAAGAGTATGTTAGCAAGGGCTGGCTTGGTAAGAAAACTGGAAGGGGGTTCTACTAGGTGAAGTTTGAATTAACAGAAGAGCAGATTGGAATAAAAAATGCTGTGAGGGGGTTCTGCGAAAAGGAGTTCAAGCCAGAACTAGCCTTGGAGCTTGACCGCAAAGAAGAGTTTCCAATGGAGCTTTACAAAAAAGCGGCAAAGCTGGGTTTCACAAGCATGTTCTTCCCACAAGAGTATGGCGGACAAGGATACGGGCTTCTGGAAACATGTCTTGTAATCGAGGAAATGTGCAGAGCTGACTCGTCGCTAGGCGTGGCTATTTCAAGCGGAAACTTTGGCAGCGAATTAATATTGGCATATGGCACGAAAGAGCAGAAGGAGAAATATCTGCCGCCGATTTGCAGAGGTGATTTTACGTCAGCGGCAGCTTTCACAGAGCCGAACGTAAGCGGAAGCGACATAACCCGCATGGAGACAACAGCCACAAAATACGGGAATGAATGGTGGATTAACGGCACAAAAACCTTCATAACAAATGCCACAATAGCTGACTTCATAGTAGTGCTGACACAAACAGATACGAAGGTTAGACCAACCTATAGAGGCGAAACCCTTTTTGTCGTTGATAAGGGAACACCGGGACTAGAGGTAACAAAGCTTCATAATAAGATGGGGATTAGGTGTTCTGAAACTGGCGAAGTGCGCTTTGACAATGTTAAGGTTTCCGACTGGCATATTGTAGGCGAGCTTAACAGAGGCTTCTACCACTCAATGGAGTTCTTCGACAAAACACGGGTTGGTGTGGCAGCCCAAGCCGTAGGCATGGCCCAAGGCGCATGGGAAATAGCCTTCAAATATTCAAAGCAGAGGGAAGCCTTCGGACAGCCCATAATCCAGCATGAAGCCATAGGCTGCACCTTGGCGGAGTTAGCCACAAAAATAGAGGCTGCAAGACTCCTAACCTACAAGGCTGCTTGGCTCATAGATGTTGGAAAAATGGACCCGATGGCAACAGCCATGGCAAAACAGTACGCAAGCCGTGTAGCGATGGAAGCTACAGACTTCGCCATTCAAACATTGGGCGGTTATGGCTATCTGGGCGAATACCGTGTTGAAAGATACCACAGAGACGCAAAAATAACCGAGATTTACGAGGGCACCAGCGAGATTCAGAAACTGACTGTGCTCAAGTATCTCCTAAGAAAGTTCTAAATCTCCCAAAAGTAATATAGGCTATTCCATAAAACATGGTTTGGTGAAAACATGAGCAAAGCATACGAAACCCTAAAAATTGAGAGGGAAGACAGCGTTCTATGGATAATCCTAAACAGGCCGCATAGGCTGAACGCTTTCAATGACGTTTTGATGGAGGAGCTTGCAGACGCCCTAGATACAGCCGACAGAGACCCCTCCGTTAGGTGCGTTGTAATAACCGGAGAAGGCGACAGATCCTTTAGCGCTGGCGCAGACGTGACAATGTTTCCAAAGGCAACACCCGTTAAGGCTGAGGAGTTTTCTAGGCTAGGGCAGAAGGTTTTCAGTAAAATTGAGGAAATGTCAAAACCAGTTATAGCGGCAATTAATGGCTTCGCCCTTGGCGGAGGCTTAGAACTGGCATTGGCATGTGACTTCAGGATAGCCGCCGAACACGCCGAACTAGGAAGCCCAGAAGTAAACTTGGGGCTTATCCCAGGTTGGGGCGGGACCCAGAGGCTTGTTAGGATTGTCGGCTTGGCAAAGGCTAAAGAAATGGTCATGCTTGGAACAAGGCTTAAGGCTGAAGAAGCCCTAAAAATTGGCTTGGTCCACAAGGTTGTGCATTACGAGAAACTTAGGGACGAAGTTCGTGAGCTAGCTAAAAAACTGAGCGAGGGACCGCCAATCGCTTTGAAGTATGCGAAATTCGCCATAAACTTTGGAACGCAAGTGCCTTTGGATGCGGGCTTACGCATAGAATCAGCCCTTATGGGTCTAACCTTCTCAACAGAAGACCTGAAAGAAGGCGTAGAAGCCTTCATGTCAAGGCGGAAAGCCGAATTCAAAGGAAAGTAAGCATCCCCACCATTTCCCACATTTTTAATTGTTCCAAAATTTGAAGCCCGATAGAAGAGTGGTCAAATGAGGAAAGTCGCAATAATTGGAGTTGGGAGCTCCAAGTTTGGTGTTAGAAACGATGTGAATGTGGCGGAGCTTACCTTTGAAGCTTTTAAGCCCTCGATCGAGGATGCTGGGATAACACCAAAAAACATAGAGTTTGTCGCTGTTGGCTCAACCGGCGCCGGAGCATGGTATGAGGAGCTTCTCCCAGCCGTTGTTTCAGCCGAATATTGTGGCTTAACCGGGGCTGGGCTTGTGCGCTGTGAAGCCGCCTGCGCAAGTGGAAGTGCTGCCTTCGCAACAGCTTACTGGGCTGTGGCAAGCGGGCAAGTCGAGATTGCGGCGGCTTTGGGTGTTGAAAAGATGCGGGAAATTGACACTCCGACGATGATGGAGTGGATTGGGCGGGCTGGATACTACCTATGGGAGTTCCACAACTTCGGCTTAACCTTTCCAGCTTATTATGCTTTATATGCAACTGCTCACATGGCGAGATTTGGCACAACAGAGGAGGATTTGGCGCTTGTTGCCGTTAAAAACCACAAGTATGCCTCCATGAATCCGATAGCCCATCTCCAAAACAGAATAACAGTTGACGACGTTTTATCTTCAATGGTTATTGCCGCACCCCTAAAACTCTTCGACTGCTGTCCTGTGACTGATGGAGCCGCCTCAATAATCCTAGCTTCCGAAGAAAAGGTTAAAGAGCTTAAAGTTGACACGCCAGTTTGGGTTGCGGGTATCGGGTATGCCTCTGGAACAGCCAACATGAGCAAAAGGCTTGACTATGTTGGATTGGAAGCCAGTGTGACGGCAGCCCAAAAAGCCTACAAAATGGCAAATGCGACGCCAGACCAGATTGACGTTGCAGTGGTACACGACTGCTTCACCATAGCCGAAATAATGGCGTATGAGGATTTAGGCTTCTGCAAAAAAGGCGAAGGCGCCAAACTAATCAGAGAAGGACAAACAGAAATTGGCGGAAAAATCCCAGTGAACGTCGACGGAGGCTTAAAGGCGAAGGGGCACCCGATTGGCACAACGGGATGCTCAATGATATACGAATTGACAAAACAACTGAGAGAGGAAGCTTTTGAAAAGAGTAGACAGGTCCCGATGAAAAATTACATAGCCTTAGCCCATAACGTGGGCGGAACTGGACACTATTGTTACGTGACAATTTTAAGGAGATGAGAAAATGGCAGCTATGCCCTCCATAAAATCGAGAGAGGTAAAAATAGTACAGGATATTCCCATAAGCAAGACTCTTCAGTTTTGGGAAGGTCTTAAACAGGGGAAAATCTTAGCTACAAAATGCAAAAAATGTGGAAAGCTGTATTTCCCGCCAGTTGCTGACTGCTCAAACTGCTTAACCTCTGACATGGAGTGGGTTGAACTCAGCAATGAAGCAACAATAGAGACCTTCACGCATGTGGTTGTTAGGCCAACAACCTTCCAGCATGAAAAACCCTACACCGTAGCCATCGGCAGACTTAAGGAAGGCGTTAGGGTGCTTGCATGGCTTACGGGATTCAAGCTTTCAGAAGTTAAAGTGGGGATGAAAGCTAAACTTGTGGCAAAGCTAACCTCTGAAGGGCATCCAACCTACGAGTTCACTCGGCCAGAGTAAAACATGGAAAGTATTATTACTTCAAAAACCGAAAATATCTTTAATAGGGTTTGATATGCCAACTAAAAGGAAAAAGAAGGTTGAAGAGGAGAAAATTGAAAAGCCGGAAAAACCATGGTACAAGTTTTGGCCTCCAGGTGTTAGAAAACACATAGACTACCCTGAGGTTCCCCTTTTCGAGTTTTTAAGGGATTCCGCCAAAAAGTACCCGGATAAAACTGCGATAATCTACTTTGACAGAAAAATGACCTATAAGGAGCTGGATTTACTTTCTGACAAGTTTGCAACAGCTTTAGTTGATTTAGGTGTGAAAAAGGGAGACAAGGTTGCCATATATTTTCCAAATATTCCACAGTTCGTAATTTCATATTATGGTGCTTTGAAGGCTGGAGCAATTGTCACCGCGATAAGCCCGCTTTATAGGGAGCGGGAGGTTGAACACCAGCTAAACGATTCCGAAGCCGAAACAATAGTTGTTCTTGACATGCTTTACCCAATTGTGGAGAAGGTTTGGGAGAAGACAAAGCTTCGAAACGTTATAGTGGCAGGCCTAAAGGATTACATGCCAACCTTCAAAGCTGTTTTAGGTTCCCTGCTGAAAAAGATTCCATCCCGAAAGGTAGAACGCAGAGCCAACGTTTACTTCTTTACGGAGCTGATGGCGAAATACGAGGCTAAACCGCCAAAAGTTGAAATAAACCCGAGGGAGGATTTGGCCGCCCTTCAATACACAGGCGGAACCACTGGTATCTCTAAAGGAGCTATGCTCACCCACATGAATCTTGTTTCAAACGCTCTTATGTGCAAAGAGTGGCTGCAAGCCAATGAGGGCGAAGAAGTCGTTTTGACGGTGCTTCCGTTATTCCACATTTACGGCATGACAACAAGTATGAACGCCCCAATATTCTTCGCCGGGACAATGGTTATGTTGCCCCGCTTCGACCCTGTAGCCGTCCTAGAAGCCATCCACAAATACCGGGTGACAGTGTTCTGTGGCGCGCCGACAATGTATGCCATGCTCATAGCCCATCCAGACCTCAAAAAATACGACCTCACATCAATAAAATTCTGCGTATCCGGTGCGGCCCCACTTCCACCGGAAGTTCAGAAGAAGTTTATGGAGGTTACCGGCGGCGTTTTGGTTGAGGGTTATGGGCTTACAGAGTCATCGCCCGTAACACATGCTAATCCTCTTGACAAGACCATGAAAACTGTTAAGATAGGCTCAATAGGGATACCGTGGCCTGACACTGACGCGAAAATAGTTGACATAGAAACGGGTGAAAAAGAGCTCCCACCGGGAGAAATCGGTGAACTGATAGTTAAGGGTCCCCAAGTGATGAAGGGTTACTGGAAAATGCCGGAGGAAACAGCCGAAGTCTTGAGAAACGGTTGGCTTTACACTGGAGACATTGGAAAAATGGACGAGGATGGCTACTTCTATATAACAGACCGGAAGAAAGACTTGATCAAGTATAAGGGCTACAGCGTCTATCCAAGAGAACTTGAAGATGTCTTATATGAGCATCCAGCCGTGAAACTCTGCGGAGTAATCGGTAAACCAGACCCAGTTGCTGGTGAAATTCCAAAAGCCTTCGTTGTGCTAAAAGATGGAATGGCCGCTACCGAAGAGGAGCTAATGAAATTTGTGAACGAGAAGGTTGCACCCTACAAAGCGATTAGAGAGTTGGAAATTCGTAAAGAACTTCCGTTAAGCGCTGTTGGCAAGGTTCTCCGAAGGGTCTTGCGAGAAGAGGAGCTTAAAAAACTGGCTGCTAAAACCTAGCCTTCCCTTTTTCTTTTTGGCGTTTATCTAAACTGGCTCGCTTAATTTCTTACCAAACTTTTCAGTCCACTCGCTGACAGAGATGGCGAACTGTTTTTCCACACTATCCCTATGTATGCTGTTGTATGTGCAGAAGGGTCTAACCTTGCCGTCAGGGGTTGCATAGTGTATGACACATCTTTGAACACGGTCTAGGTCAAAGTTCCAGACGTCCATGAAGTGCATTATTCCAATCATTATTATTTTACGCATGAATCTTCCAAGTGCTTCATAACTTCCCTTAGTTATAACATCTTTAAGCAAGCCTCTGACAAGTGGCGACTTCACTAAGGGCAGTAGTTCCAACATTTTCATTTTCGCCATTGTCTTTTTGCCCTTAACGCCAGAATAATAAATGTTCCAGAAAATTTCGGCGAAGCGGTCAACGTCCACATACTGCGTAATAGGCTTGTAGGAGCCATCTTTTTCAACGACAATGAATGTTGCTGCCCCACACATGGGATGCATAGTAAACTCTGGATAAACTCTATTTTTCACAACACCCATGCCTTTGGAGATTGGGACGGGCCAGTTGACTGGGCGCCAATCCCAACGTGTGATAATTCCGTTTGTCTGTTCCTCTATCAGTTTGATGGTGTCTGGCACTGTTATGCGCATTTTTCGCATTTCGTCTTTGCGGGCTCTTCCAGCCATGGAAATTGGCTGAATGTTAATGCATCTTACAACATCGTGATTTTCAACAGCATAGCGTATTATGCTGCCGAGGTCTTTGTCGTTTACGCCTCTTGCAAGAGTGACGACCAAAACTATTGAGTCTAAGCCTATTTTTCTGGCATTTTCCAAAACCTTATGCTTGATTTGAACGAGGTCTGTTCTTCCTCTTGTTTTCTTGTAGATTTCTTCCCTTAAACCGTCAAACTGGAGGTAAAGTGTGCTCATGCCAGCATCTAAAAGCTTTTTGAAGTAATCTATGTCCTCTGCGAGGCGTAAGCCGTTGGTGTTCACCTCCACATGCTCTACCCCAGCCTTTTTAGCTTCCGCGATAAGCTGTGGTAAATCATTTCTTATGGTTGGTTCACCTCCGCTGAACTGGAGGGCATTACACGCCCAAGGTTTGTTGTTTCTAAGCAGCTTAATCATGTCCACAATCTGCTGGTACGTTGGTTCATAAACATAGTTGACCGCGCCGGCATAAGCGAAACAGACTGGACAAGCCATGTTGCAGCGGTTTGTGACGTCTATTATACCCAGAACCGTGTAGGATTTGTGTTGTGTGCATAAGCCGCAGTCGTAGGGGCATCCCTTAACAATTTTTGTGTGGGGGTTTTCTAAACCGTTTCCAAGATATTTGGCGTTATACCATTCCTTGTAAATCCACTTGAAAAGTTCAGCGTCTCCCCAGTAGACATCTTCAAACTTTCCATGCTCGGGGCAGGTCTTCTCAAGATAGATTACGCCATTTTCCTCATAAATTCTCATGGGAACCTTGTTTAGACACTCTGGGCATAGGCTCGTTGAATAAGATTCAAACTTTACCTCTTCTTCTCGCTGTTGCAGTTTTGACATTTCCATCGCCATGTTATGGTTTATGGTCTTGGCTTGTGGTTATATTAAAATTTCCATAATTTTAATAGGGTGAAAAGTATTACTCTAAACCATGAGCGAGAAAACAAAGGCACCACTCAGAAAAGTTGGATTAACAGACTACGAGGCAGACGCATACTTGCTTCTTCTAGAGAAAGGCGCGTTAACAGCCAAACAAATAAGCTACGGGGCGCAGATACCCTACTCCAAAGTTTACCAAGTCCTAAACAGCTTAGAAAGGAAGGGCTGGATAGAATCGGAAAGAAAAAGACCGAGTAGGTATTTTCCAAAATCGCCTGAAACAGCCCTGAAAGCGGCGAAGGTAGCCTTTGAAAATGAGTGGTTGCAAATCGAGAAAACAATAACTGATGAGCTACTCCCTATTTACGAGAAGCTTAAAACAAAGGAGAAATATGACGTTTGGATTCTGAGAGGCGCGCTGAACATATTTTCAAAGTTTAAGGAAATGGCAAAAAAGTGTAGGCAGGAAATGCTCATAGCCTTGCCATTTGTCAAGGAAGAGTTTTTAATGGATTTTTACCAGTTGCTTCATTCTTTTATCGAAGAAAAGGTGCAGGTTCGCTTCATGATGCTAAAGGGGCTAAACGAAAATGTATATAGGATGCTTTCAAAAATCGGCGAGGTTCGATGCCGAACAAAAATGTTTGGCGGCGGCGCCATATCCGACTGCAGCGAGGTTCTGCTGCTCTTCAGTGATGAAAGAGGCGAAATAAGCGCTATATGGTCAGACCATCCTGGCTTGGCGGCACTGGCAAAAGACTATTTCAACTATTTGTGGAAGGAGTCTGAAGGGTGAAACTTTAAACCAGCGTCTTAAATGTTAATAAACTTCAAGAGATGGACGATGTGCGAGTAAAAGTTAGGGTTACCGGCATAATTCAAGGGGTTGGATTCCGCCCCTTCGTGTACCGCATAGCCGTGAAAAACGGCTTGAAAGGCTATGTTAGAAACATGGGTGATGCAGGCGTTGAAATTCTTTTGGAAGGCGAAGAAAATGCCATAAACAGTTTCTTAAGGGATTTGAGGGAAAAGAAGCCGCCATTGGCACATATTCACGAAATTATAACATTAAAACTTGAAGGTGAAAACCAGTATACAAGCTTTACAATCGAGAAAAGCTCTGAAGAATCCGAGCTTTCGGGCTCTGTTATCCCGCCGGACGTAGCCATATGTAATGAGTGCCTAAAAGAATTGAGGGAGAGAAGCAATCCGAGATATGACTATTTTTTTATAACGTGTACGGACTGTGGTCCAAGATACACGATTATTGAGCGGCTTCCCTATGACAGAGGAAACACAACCATGCGGGATTTTCCCATGTGCGGCTTCTGTCAAAAAGAGTGCAAAGACCCGTTGAATAGACGTTTCCACGCGCAGACTGTGGCTTGCCCAAAGTGTGGTCCAAAAGTTTACTTAACTACAAGCAGAGGCGAGCTAGTCGCCACCGACGACCCAATAAGGGAGGCGGGCAAACTGCTTGCTGAAGGCTTTATTGTTGCCATCAAAGGGTATGGCGGCTTTCATGTGGCGGCTGCAACAACGAAGGATGAGCCCTTAATAAGGCTTCGAAAGGCAAAGCATAGAAGGCAGAAGCCCTTCGCCATTATGGCGCCAAACCTTGAAGTTGTGCGTTCCTTTGCCGAAGTAAGCCCAAAAGAAGCAGAGCTTTTAACTTCATATACGCGTCCAATAGTGCTTTTGAAAAAGAGCAGCAAATACTACCTTTCAGATTTGATTGCTCCCGGCTTGCATAATGTTGGCGTCATGCTTCCCTACACAGGGTTGCATTATATGCTGTTTGACAGTGTAGACGAACCAGCCTTTGTTATGACAAGTGCCAACCCGCCAAATCAGCCCATAGTTAAAGACGATGATGAGGCCCTAAAAACGCTAGGCGACATTGTTGACTACTTCCTTTTTCATAATAGGCGGATAGCCCACAGATGCGACGACTCAGTTATGCGAGCGCACAATGGAAAACTGGTTTTTATTAGGCGTTCAAGGGGTTATGCACCAGCCCCTGTGATTTTGAGGGAAAAATCCGAAAAATGCGTATTAGCCTTGGGCGGTGAGCTTAACAATACCGCCTGTGTTTTGCTCGGCAACAAAGCCTTCATATCCCAGCATATCGGCGATGTGGAAAACATAGAAACGCGGGATTTCTTGGAAAGTGCTGCCAAACATCTAATCCGTTTAACAAACAGTAAGGTGGATGTCATTGCATGCGATTTACATCCAAAATTTACAACAACAAAACTTGCGCAAGACTTGGCTGAGGAGAACGGCTGGCAGTTTTTCCAAATCCAACACCACTATGCACATGTTGCAGCCTTAATGGCTGAGCACGGCGTATCCGAAATTGTGGGCGTCTGCTGTGATGGCTATGGATATGGCGTTGACGGTGAGGCATGGGGAGGTGAAATAATACTGGGCTTAAAAGATTCAATGGAATTCAAGCGGTTAGCCCATCTTGAAAAACAGCCCATGCTTGGCGCAGATTTAGCCACCCGCTACCCGCTTAGAATGGCTGCTGGGATTCTATACAAAAAGGTGGATGTGGAAGACTGGCTCATGCGGAATGAAAGGCATTTTCCTCACGGCAAAGAAGAGGTTCAAATAATTCTTCAGCAGTTGAAAAGGGAACACGGCACAGTTAAAACGACAAGTTGTGGGAGAATTTTGGATGCCGTTGCAGCTGTTTTGGGCGTGTGCTTTGAGCGAACATATGAGGGCGAGCCGGCCATGAAACTTGAATCAACAGCCATGAAGGGAAAAGACACGCTAAAACTGAGGCAGATAATTGGGGGTGGCATCCTAAACACCACCGAACTGCTATTGGAGATATTTGAAAACAGAGAAAGACACGCCATACAGGATTTGGCTTTTTCAGCCCACGCTTACCTAGCCAAGGGCTTGGCGGAACTAGCCATAGAAAAAGCCCTAGAAAATGGCGTGAAAACGGTTGGTTTTTCTGGCGGGGTTGCCTGCAACGAAATTTTTGTAAAAATTATGCGGGAAACCATTGAGGCCGCTGGCTTAAAATTCCTTGTTCATGAGGCAGTCCCACCTAGTGACGGCGGTTTATCCTTCGGTCAAGCTTTCGCCGCTGGTTTCGCGTCTTCTTAAGCCATAAACGATTTATCCTTGTTTGTTTTTGCTATTTCGCAGATAATAATGTGTTTGGCTATCCCTGCAAAGGTTGTGAGTGTTCAAGGCAATTTTGCAAAAGTTGATTTTGGAGGAGGCTTGATAAAAGAGGTTGACATAAGCCTCGTAAACGTGAAAGTTAACGATTACGTGCTTGTCCATGCTGGGTATGCCATCCAAGTGCTGAGCAAAGAAGAAGCCGAAGAAACATTACGCTTGTGGAGCGAAATTTTAGAAGTTGAAGAAAAGCTGGAACGAAATGATTTGCGATGAGCTGAAATGTTCGAATATTTTAAAAAACTTAGAGATCCAAAATTAGCGAAACTTGTAGTCGAGAAAATCCATGAAATTGCCCCTAAACGTGACATCGTAAAGATATGCCATGTATGCGGCACTCACGAGTGGACAATAACCCATTTTGGGCTGAGAAGCCTCCTACCCCAAAACGTTGAGGTTATAGCTGGACCAGGATGCCCGGTATGCGTAACACCAGCCTCCGAAATAGACGAGGCTGTACAGCTTGCCCTAAAAGGCGTTGTCGTCACATGCTTTGGGGATGCCCTCCGCGTCCCGGGCTCTGAAAAATCGTTGTTGGATGCTAAAGCTGAAGGCGCCGATGTCCGAGTTGTTTACAGCCCATTAGACGCCGTTAGGATGGCCGAAAAAGAGCCGGATAAAGAGTTCGCCTTCTTCGCCATAGGCTTTGAAACAACAGCCCCATCAACAGCCATAGAAATCCTAAAAAAGCCGCCAGAAAACCTAAGCTTTCTGGTTTCCCACCGTTTGATTCCACCGGCAATGGAGCTTCTCCTTGGAATAGGAGACCTCCACATAGACGGTTTCATCGCTCCTGGACACGTAAGCACTATCATTGGCTTGAAAGCTTATGAAATGTTTCCAAAAGCCTACCGTATGCCAACAGTGGTGGCTGGATTTGAACCATTAGACGTTCTACTCGCCATTTACATGGTTATTAAACAATTGGACGAGGAAAAGCCGCGCCTAGAAAACGAATACGCCCGTGCGGTAACATACGAGGGAAACGTGAAAGCGCAGAAAATCATGAGTGAGGTTTTTGAAATTGTGGGAGGAAACTGGCGTGGTCTCGGAAAATTACCCAACTCCACATTAAAACTAAAAAGCGAATATGCAAATTATGAGGCACGGGAAAGATTTAATGTCGGAGTTAAAAATGGAACGGATCTGCTGCCGGGCTGCCAATGCCATTTGGTGATGATTGGTAAGATTAAGCCCACTGAATGCCCACTATTCATGAAAGCTTGTACCCCACAGAAGCCAAGAGGTGCATGCATGGTGAGCATCGAGGGAACATGCCAAATATGGGCAAAACATATGGCATAAAAATAAAAAAGTGGAAAGAACGTTTGCTTGACTTCAGCTTGGGGGCGGTGGAGGCGGGGGCGGAGGGGCTGCTGCCGGTATTTGTGCAGATAGCTGAGTTGCGGTTGAGACTAGTGGTATTATTGAGGCTATTAATGCCATGATGCCGCCTATTCCTAGGAGTATCATTCCAATGACGGTTATCCACAATACTGATAGCAATGGCGCGTAAGAGGATAGGTATCCAAGTATACTGCTTATACTTGAAGCTGATGTAAAGTTTATGTACATAACACCTATGGAAAAAAGTAATCCACTAATAGACAAAATTACACCAGCGATGGCATGCTGCATTTTCTCACCGAAAACTCGAAGGGCGAACATTAGTGCGCCTATAACCGCTAATAGCAAAGCAATAAATTCAAGCCTTGGCTCTGAAAAGAGATAAGATACTGGGAAGAACCCGGTTGGTATTATGGAAGGGTATGCGTATCCGTAGCCTCCAGATAAAGCGTTAAGAATTGACTGAGGCGTTGCTATAAAATATACGAGGATTAATGACACCAACATTAGAATCGCGCCCATAAGTTTAGATTCGCTTGCAGCTCCACTTTGATATGTTCTGAAACCCATTAGAAGCAAGACCGCTCCAATGATTCCACAGATTGGTCCCACAAGCGATGCTTTAAGAGCAGATGCTAGAATAGTATTGCCTATTCCATATAATATTAGCATCGTTGAGAACCTAGAAACTGGTGATGCCACAGCATTAAGATTTATCTCGGATGTTCTAACAGCCTTTGCACTTCTGATAATGGACGCGCCGAAAATTATTCCAAATACCATGGCGATAAGGTATATTACTAAGCTAGCAATAAGCTCGGATGGCATATACTGAAGTAATGGACCAGCCGCCCCAAGGAACACTATGATAAAGATTATGATTAGGGTTAGAATGCCTATGAATGCCAAGATGTATCCAGCGCCATATAAGAGAGCAGCATAGTAGCCTATGTTTCTTCCTTGACTAACTAAACTGGAAGTGGTGACTCTTTCTTCACTCATTTTCTACACCAGCCTTATGGTTTATTCCGTCTTTCTTTAAAAAACTTTGCAACGATCTTCATTGTTTATACAAGGAGTTATTGGCGCAATTTAACATGTGAAGGAAACTTATTTAAATCAACTCTATGAATTAATAATTCAATATTAGTTGGAGAGGTGAGAAAGGTATGGCTAAACAGGAAAAGGCTGTTACTAAGGATATGCTTCTTGGGATGCAGGTTATAGATGCTGAAGGACGCATTGTAGGAACGGTTAAAGACGTCTCATTCATTGTTGGAAGAGCAGGCATATCCCTATACGTAGAAGGCAAGAAGGGCGAAAGCAGAAACATCTTATGGGATGAAGTACAAGCTGTAGGAGATTTTGTGCTCCTAAAACCAGAACAAGCACAAACGCAGCCAACATGTCCCACCTGCAAAGGACCGCTAACGTATATTCCGCAATATCAAAGATGGTACTGCTACACATGCAAAAAATACGCCTAGCTCAACATTCAACACTTTCCATATATGAAATTAAAAAATGGTTGTTGGATGGTAGTCTGGTTATGGCGGCGGAGGCGGCGCCGGAGCTGGCACTTGGGGTGGTGGCGCAACTTTTTCAGCTCTTTTAATAGCGGCTAACATTATGATTGCTGCAATGAGAGCAAGCCAAAATCCAAATGACAAATAAGTCGAATAGTTTATGGGCATTCCCATGAAACTAAAGGATCCACTAGAGAATAGACCTAACGTAGGTAGTTGAAGTGGTGTGCCTGTCCCTAGTGGTGGTATTGACATACCTTGCGAAAGCTCTATCTGCAGTCCTGCTGCAAAAATTATGATTGAAAGTAGGGCGATTATTCCACCAATAGCCAATATCGCTCTTTTACCAGATACTATACTGCCCAAAATTCCTAGTACACCGCCTACTATAATAAAAGCTAAGGCGGTCCAACCATACCAAGCGTCCATGGAGATATCTAGCGACATGGACATCCCCATCGCAGATGCGGACAGTGTTCTTTTATATGGATAAATTGAGAGGTCCATTGAAATGGAATAGGGGATAATCTCGCCCGCTGACATGGACATAGTCATAACCCACCATGGTAGTGCTAAGCTGATGAATGCCAGTATGCCTCCGATAATGCCAACATAATTCACTTTCACATATTTTCCCTTCTTTTTCTACTACTTGCGCCTCTTATTTATGGCATGGTTTGGCTAAAAGACTTTTCATTAGGTTAGCATATTCTTGGGACTGGGTCGCCTAATGGTCTTGCTATTATTCTTTTTCCGCCCACCACTGTTTGCATGGCTACTCCGTTGAAGGCGCCTGTTGCCTCGCCTATGATTTCTGCTTCCTTGCCTTCTTCTGTGGCTTTTAAGAATTGTAAAACTTCTTCTGCCTTCTCCCTTAACACGCCTATAACTATTTTTCCTTCATTGCCGACTTCGAGCGGGTCTAAGCCTAGCATTTCACATGCCGCTCTTACATTGTCCTTTATTGGAATTTTTTCTTCGTGGATTAGTATGCCCACTTTTGATTTTTCGCTGAACTCGTTTAAGGCGTCTGCCAACCCGCCGCGGGTTGGGTCTTTCATGGCAACT
The DNA here is from genome assembly GCA_038883715.1 of Bathyarchaeia archaeon. Taxonomy (GTDB): domain Archaea; phylum Thermoproteota; class Bathyarchaeia; order Bathyarchaeales; family Bathycorpusculaceae; genus JAGTQI01. The sequence continues at coordinate 36,734 of JAVZLS010000002.1, read as the reverse complement.
ATGCCGCCTACCTCCCCTAATAAGCGCTGGATAAGGCGGTTTAAGGGTTTAACATCGGATTTTATTTCGCCTCCAAAGCTTAAGCCCTCTTGGGCTGACAAAACCGCCAAGCCATGGTCGCCTATCGTGCCGGACAATATTATTTTGTCTCCGGGTCTGAGGTTTGAATCTAAAATCCAGCGAGTTTTAAAGTTGCCTCTAAAGCGTTTTACAACAGCCAGATTTTTTTCTAGGGCTTTTGTTCTTCTACCAATTCCTGAAACGTTAACTATGCATCCGCCTAGGCTTCCCTTCTCCACAACTTTTGTGTCGCCTGTGACGATGCTGACACCAGCCTCTTGGCATGTTTGCATCATGCTTGCCAAAATTCTCTCAAAATCGGATAGGGCTAGTCCCTCTTCCAATATGAAGCCGCACGCCAAAGCGTATGGTTCGGCTCCCAAAACAGCAATATCATTAACGGTGCCGGAAATAGCCAAGCGTCCAATATCCCCGCCTGAGAAAAAAATTGGCTTGACAGCGTGGGAGTCGCTTTTCAAAACAATGTCGCCGACAACTGCAGCATCATCTAACGCCTCAAGGGGCACTTCAAAACTTGCGTTTTTAGCGCTGCTAAAGTATTTTAGGATGTAGTTTTTGACGAGGTCGTGCATTACTGTTCCGCCGGCGCCGTGCAGCATTGTAATATGTTCGTTCTTTTTCATCGGGATTCACCGTTTTGATGTCAATAAAGTCTTGGTTAAACATAAACGCATCGAAGATTTATGAGACGGTTTATTTTGGCGGGACACCTACGGACCAGATTCACTTAATTGTTAAGAGATACAGGTTTTGTTGTGTTAGGCGAACTTTAGAATGTACTGGTTTATGGAAAACCATATAAACCGCCATGTAGCTGTTCAATTGCACAGTTGGAGAGTCTATCGAGTGCCAAAATGGGGATACTCCATACCAGAAGAGGCATTAGACCCCGAGAAAACGGTTAAGGCAAGCGGGCGAGAGGTTAGGGTATCCCATAAATCCGCCCGCGAAGTATGTAATGCAATAAAGGGCATGATGCTTATAGAAGCTAAAACGTTTTTGAGGGATGTTATAGCCAAAAAGAGGGCTGTTCCATTCACAAGGTTTAGGAAGAAGGCCGCTCACCGTCATGGACTGGAAAAGGCTTATGCTGGCAGATATCCCATAAAGGCGGCAAAGCAAATTCTTAAAGTTCTTGAGGGGGCGGAAGCCAACGCTGAAAATAAGGGATTAGACACGGAAAGGCTCAAGATAATTCATGCTTCGGCTTATCCTGGAATGAAGATTAGGCGGTACATGCCTAGGGCTTTTGGAAGAGCCACACCAAAATTTGAAACCCTAACCCACATTGAACTAGCCTTGGAAGAGCAGCCCGAAGTAGCCGCGGAGGAGGCCTAATGGCTGTCGTAAAACATTTTATTTCAAAGTCTAGGAAGAGGGCGGAAATCGACGAGTTTCTGCAGAAAAAACTCGAAAAGGCTGGCTACGGCGGGGTAAACATTTCAGAAACCCCTCTTGGAACACATGTGGTCATCTATGCCATGCGCCCCGGACTTGTGATAGGGAGAAGCGGCGAAACCATAAGGGAACTCGCGAAAATATTGGAAGAAAAATTCAAGGTCTCCAACCCCCAAATCTCAGTTTCAGAAATTGAGGTCCCCGAGCTGAACCCATACATTGTTGCCACACGTATAGCCTCAGCCTTGCAAAGGGGCGTACACTTCAGGCGCGCGGGTTTCTGGGCTTTAAACCAAGTCATGGAGGCTGGAGCCTTGGGGGTAGAAATAATCATTAGTGGAAAACTGCGGACTGAACGAGCCAGATATGAAAAGTTTAGGAGTGGTTACTTGCCAAAGTGTGGAGACCCAGCCTTAAAGTATATGCGCAAAGCCGAGGTGCATGTCCAACTTAAGCCGGGCATTTACGGCGTCAAGGTTAGAATAATGCCTCCGGACGCCAAGTTTCCAGATAAAATCCAAATAGTTGAAGCTCCGCCAGCAGAGGAGAAACTCGAAGAAACCGTCGAAGAGGCTGTTGAAGAAGCCACGGCAGAGACTGAAGAGACCAGTGGTGAAGAGGCGGAAGGTGAGGAGGCAACCAAGTAAATGCCCATAATTAGAGTTAAGGAAATAAGGGAAATGCCACCAGAAGAGCGACGTAAAAAGCTCAACGAGTTTAGAACAGAACTTCTTAGGCTTAAAACTATGATTAAGGCCGGCGGCACAGTGGAAAACCCTGCTCGAATAAAGGAGTTGCGGAGGGCTATTGCCAGAATATTAACCATAGAGAACGAGCAGAAACTGAAAGCTAAAACAACAGAAGGCAAGGGGAGGGCGCGTAAGTGAAGGTGACGCCCGACATTATACGTTATGAGTTTATTGGGACTGAGGTGAAGGTTGCCCGCAGCACTCATAGGGGTTATGTTGGGTTACGCGGCAAGGTTATCGATGAGACTCGGAACACGTTTACTTTACTCCATGGTGGTGAAAGAAAAGTTGTTGTGAAGGAGTCCTCTGTTTTTCATTTCAAGTTTCCGGACGGAACTGTTGTTGAAATTGATGGCAAGCTTCTCGTTGGAAGACCCGAAGACCGTCTTAAAAAGCGTGTTAGGAGGCTTTGGTGATGGCGATAACCTTTAAGAAGCCCAAGAAAACTTGCAATGATAGGAATTGCCCATTCCATGGGAGTCTTCCAATAAGAGGCCGCATATTGGAAGGTGTGGTTGTAAGCGCGAAAATGGACAAAACTGTCATCGTTCGTCATGACTATTTGAAGTATGTTCCAAAGTTCATGCGGTATGAAAGGCGGCGCAGCCGTATTCCATCCCATAATCCGCCATGCATAGACGCAAAAGAAGGCGACCGCGTGGTAATAGCTGAATGCCGCCCAATAAGCAAAACTGTCTCCTTTGTAGTTGTGGAGAAGAAGGAGGAGGTGAAGTAGAATGGCGGCGAAGGCGAAAACAAGGGGCTTGATTGCAAGGGGAGTAATTGGTCAAAGACCAAAAATCTCTAGGGGGCTGCCAGCTGGCTCCATCTTGAAATGTGCAGACAACACTGGAGCCCGCGAACTTCGCCTAATACAGGTTATGGGCTATAAGGGTAGGCTTAGGCGTGTGCCTTCCGCCGCGGTTGGCGACCGTATAACCGTTTCGGTTAAGCATGGTACTCCTGATATGCGGAAGAAAATCTTCCAAGCAGTTGTTGTTAGGCAGAGGATGCCCTTCCGGAGGACTGACGGCGTTTGGGTTCAATTTGAGGATAATGCGGCAGTGATAATAACGCCGGAAGGTGAAATGAAAGGCTCTGAAATTCGCGGGCCAGTGGCAAAGGAGGCGGCTGAAAGGTGGCCGAGAATAGCGAGCGCCGCCAGCATTATCGTATAGCATGGTGAAATGGTTATGCAAGCAATAGCCAGAACATCAAAACCTTCAAAGCAAAGGAAAATGCTTTTCCAAGCTCCAGACCACATACGCTACAAGCATTTTTCGGCTCCCTTATCGCCGGAGCTAAGAAAGTCCTATGGAACTAGAAGCCTTCCAGTGAGAAGCGGTGACACTGTTCACGTCTTGAGGGGGGACCATAAGGGATTTGAGGGGAAAGTTGCTCGTGTTGATAGGAAAAAGTTCAGAATTTATGTTGAAGGATTAACCCGCGAGAAGGTTGACGGGTCAACAGTTTTTGTTCCAGTTCACCCGTCAAAGGTTATGATAACGAAGCTTAACCTTGACGATAAATGGCGAAAAAAGATTCTTGAAAGGTGTAAGAAAGCCAAAGAAGCTGCGGAAAAAATCGTGGAGAAACCCTCAGAGGAAGTGGTGAAGGTTGTTGAAGAAAAACCAGTTGAGGAAAAGCCTCCAGCAGTAGAAGAGTTGCCAGCCAAAAAGAAAAAGCCGACGAGAAGAAAAAGAGCTGCAAAGAAGACGAAGGAAAAGGGCGAAGAAAAAGTGGAAGAAAAAGCGGCGGAGAAAAAGGAAAAGGCTGCGAGAAGGCGCAAAAAAGCGGAGGAATCTGAACTTGGGTAGAAAAGGCGGCTCAACAACCCTTAAACGTAAGCCGGCGCCGAAAATCTGGCCAATACATAGAAAGGAGTTTATCTGGGTTGTAAAGCCAACCCCCGGCCCCCATTCCCTAGAAAACTGTTTGCCCATAACCCTTCTTTTACGTGACATTTTGGGAGTCGCAAAAACAAGAAGGGAAGCAAAAATAATAGCTGCGCAGGGAAAGGTTTACGTTGACGGGAAAGTGAGGCGCGGCGACAAGTTTCCGACGGGACTTATGGATGTGGTTTCGCTTCCAGATTTGGATAAGCATTTCCGCATTTTGCCTTCCCATAAGGGCTTAATCCTTCATCCCATTTGCAAGGAAGAAGCCAACTTCAAGCTTTGCAGAATAGAGAATAAAACCATCGTGAAAAATGGGCATATACAACTGAACCTCCATGACGGCTCAAACGTGCTTGTTAAAGTTGCCGACCCAAAGAACCCGCAAGAGGATGTTTACAACACTTTTGACACGGTCAAGATTAGCCTTCCAGATAGGCAAATCCTTGAACACATCAAAATGAAGGAGAACGATTACGTTATAATAACCGGCGGCAAAAACATGGGAAAACGTGGCAGAATCATTGAAATTGAGAAAGTTAAGGGCAAGAAACGCAAGGACGCCATAGTAACAGTGGAAGACGAGAAGGGCAACCGCTACCAGACAGTGATGGAGTTCGTTTTCGCAATAGGCGAGACTAAACCGCTGATATCTCTACCGGAGGCTCAATGAAAATGTCTGAGGACGAGATTAGGAAAAGATGGGAAGAAAATCCAATGCTTAAACCAAGGATAGACAAAGTTGTTGTCAACATAAGTGTTGGAAAGTCCGGGGAGCCTCTTGAAAAAGCTACGAAGGTGTTGAAGGATTTAACTGGACAGACGCCGTGCAAAAGGAAGGCAAAGAAAACCATTAGGGATTTTGGAATAAGAAGAGGCGAACCGATGGCCTGCGTTGTCACGCTTAGAAAGCAGAAAGCCATAGAATTCTTAAAAAAGGTTTTGTACGTGGTTGATTATAAGATTCCGAAAAGCTGTTTTGACAAGTTTGGAAATTTCGCCTTTGGAATAAAGGAGCACATAGAAATTCCCGGGATCAAGTATGACCCGGAAATAGGGATTTTCGGCATGGACGTTTGCGTTTCGCTGAGTCGACCCGGATGGCGTGTTAAAAATAGACTTAGATGCAAAGCGAAAATAGGTTCAAGCCACGTCTTAACACCGGAGGAGGCTATGGTTTTTGTTAAAGACACTTTGGGGGTTGAAATAGTCTAGGCTATGCAGAGGGAGTTTTATGGGTAAAAAGAAACCTAAAAAGGAAAGAAAATACGGCAAAGGCGCTAGGCCATGTGTTAGATGCGGTTCTTATGGGCCTATTATCCGGCGTTATAATTTATATTTGTGTAGGCATTGTTTTAGGGAAGTAGCCAAAAAGCTTGGGTTCCAAAAATATGAGTGATGAGGAAAGCACAATGGATGTGCTGTCAAACGGCTTGACAACAATCCTGAACAACGAGATACGCAACAAACGTGAATGTGTGATTAGCCCAGCCTCTAAACTTTTAGGCAAGGTCTTGAGGGTTATGCAGTTAAACGGTTACATCGGCGAATTCGAATTTATAGACGATGGGCGTTCAGGAAAGTTCAAAGTCCAACTTTTAGGCAGGATAAACAAGTGCGGCGCCATAAGACCACGCTTCGCCGTTAAAGTTGATGAAATTGAAGACTGGGAGAAGAAGTTTCTGCCATCTAGAGAGGTTGGTCTCCTAATAATCTCAACTCCGAGAGGGGTATTATCTCATAAGGAGGCCAGAGAAAAGGGCATTGGAGGCAGACTCTTAGCCTACGTTTACTAGGAGGTTTTGGCAAATGCGGGCTGTTGAAGTCTCAAAAGTCGTTCAAATTCCAGACGACGTGGAATTGACCCTAGAAGGCAAGAAAGTGACGGTTAAAGGCACAAAGGGAACCTTAACCAGAGACTTTTCATACGCGCCTGTCTCAATGGAGCTCCAAGGCAAAAGTCTTCGCATTTGGGCTAACTGGCCTCGGAAAAAGGAGAGCGCCCTAGTTGGCACAATTCACGCTCACATTAATAACATGATTACCGGGGTTGGGAAAGGCTTCACATATAAACTGAAAATAGTTTTTTCTCACTTCCCAATTTCTGTCAAAGTTCAAGATGGAATGGTGTTAATCGAGAACTTTACTGGTGAGAGAAACCCGAGGAAAGCGAAAATTGTTGGCAGTGCAAAGGTGAAGGTTTCTGGCGACGACATAATTGTTCAAGGAATAAATCTTGAAGAAGTAAGCCAAACAGCCGCAAACATAGAACAAGCCACAAAAGTGCGAAGGAAAGACCCCCGCGTCTTCTTGGATGGCATATACCTATACGAGAAAAGTGAGGGAATGGAAGCATGAAAGAGCAGAACGTCGCCACCGTAGAAAAAGCCCTGAAGATAAGGACTAAACTGAAAAAGAAAAAGCCTGACTTTGTGCGACAGGAAAGCTGGCGTTACGACAGGTTAAAGGAGAACTGGCGCAGACCAAAGGGCATAGACAATAAAATGCGGAGAAAAATTAAGGGGTGGCCCGCCACTGTAAATGTTGGATACAGAGGACCGAAAGCTGCTAGGGGGCTCCATCCATCAGGTTATGAAGAGGTTTTAGTGCATAATGTTGATGAACTTAAGAAGGTGAACCCTAAAACTCAAGCCGTGCGGATTGCCCACACAGTTGGTAGAAGAATCAGATTACAAATTCTTGCGGAGGCAAGGAAGAAGAAAATAACAGTTTTGAACGTGGGGGTTAAGGAAGAGGAAAAGAAGAAGGAAGTGGAGAAAGCCGAAGCTGAAGGAGAGAAAGAGACTGGAAAAGAGGCTGAGGAGGAAGAAAAAGAAAAGCCAGTTGAAGTGAAACCAAAACGGAAAAGGACAAAGAAAAGCGAAGGAGGAGAGAAAGAATAGTGACAAGTCTAAAAAGCCAGAGGCGCTTAGCAGCCCAAATTTTAAAGGTTGGGCAGGATAGGGTGTGGATAGACCCTAATAGGATAGAGGATGTTGAAGCCGCCATAACCCGCGAGGAAATTAGGAAGCTTATCCACGAGGGTGTAATTAAGCCTTTAAAGGAGAAGGGTGTCAGCCGATCAAGAGCAAGAATTATTCACCAAAAGAAGAAGAAAGGCTTGAGACGGGGACCTGGAAGCAGAAGCGGTGCAGCCAAAGCTAAAATTTCTAAAAAGGAGGCTTGGATGAACAAGGTTCGAGCCTTAAGGAAAAGGCTTCGCGAATTAAAAGCTGAAAAAATAATCACCGAAAACACTTACAGAAAGCTTTACACAATGGTTAAAAGCGGAAGGTTCGCGTCTGTCGCCGATATGGAGAGGTTCCTAAAGGCTCATGAACTCTGGAGGAAACGTTGATGGCAAGGAGTTCACGTTATAGTGTACCATACCGCCGAAGAAGGGAGGGCAAAACAAATTATCGGAAAAGAAAAGCCTTAATCCTCTCCAGAAAGCCTAGGCTTGTGGTTCGCGGCACACTTAAAAACATCATTGTCCAAATAGTTGCTGCCAAACCCCACGGCGACGAAGTTTTGGTTTCAGCCCACAGCAGAGAACTCCTAAAAAATTATGGTTGGAAAGCTCCTAGGGGGAATCTTCCAGCAGCCTATTTAACAGGACTTTTATGCGGGTTAAAAGCCAAAGTGAAAGGCATTAAAGAGGCGGTTTTAGACATTGGACTGCATTCTCCCACGAAAGGTGCAAGGGTTTTCGCAGCCCTTAAGGGAGTTTTGGATGCTGGTTTAAGTGTCCCGCATGGAGAGGAGGAACTGCCAGACGAAAAGAGAATTCAAGGCATGCACATAGCCCAGTATGCAAAAATGCTCTCGGTAAGCACTGAGAAGTATATGGCGGCATTCTCAAAGTATCTTGAGAATAAGATTCCTCCGGAGAGCCTCCCAGAACATTTTACAGAGGTTAAGAAGGCTGTGATTGCCGCCTTTAAGATTGGAGGTAAGAGCCATGGCAGTGGATAGGGCTAGAAGTTTGGAGGAGTGGGTTCCTAAAACCCGTCTTGGAAAACTGATTCAGGAAGGTAAAATAACCTCTATTGAAGAGGTTTTTATGGAAGGCTTACCCATAAGGGAGCCACAGATTGTTGATGCTTTGCTTCCGGACCTTCAAGAAGAGGTTATAAACATAAATCTTGTGCAGAAGCAAACAGACGCCGGTGAAAAGTCTAGGTTTAAGGCGATAGTTGCTGTTGGAAATAGGGACGGCTATATTGGGCTTGGGGCTGGAAAGGCAAGCCAAGTGCGGACTGCAATAGAGAAGGCGGCTGCAGACGCTAGATTAAACCTCGTCCCAATAAGGCGTGGATGCGGCAGTTGGGAATGTGGATGTGGAAAACCCCACTCTGTGCCGTTCCAGGTTGAGGGCAAATGTGGCGGCGTAAGAGTCGTTATAATCCCCGGACCAAGAGGTTTGGGTTTGGTTGCTAGCGAGGTTGCAAAAGTGATTCTTGGGCTTGCGGGAATAAAGGATTGCTGGACAAGAAGTTACGGTTCAACAAGAACCGTTCCATCCTTTGCGTATGCGGTTTTTGACGCTTTGAAGAAGACCTACAGCCTAATAACACCAATGGACTGGGTGAGATAGCTTGCCGGAAGAAACTGAAAGCCGCAAATGCATAGCAGCTGTACGCGTTCGCGGAATTATAAGCGCGCCCCTACAGGTTAGGGAAACCCTAAAAATGCTAAACCTAAAAAGGAATAACTATGCAATATTGATTGATAACAGACCTTCTTTCATTGGAATGTTAAAAACAGCCCAAAGCTTTGTCACGTGGGGTGAAATCTCTAAAGAAACATTAGCAATGCTGTTGAAGGAGAGAGGTAGACTTGCTGGAAACAAAAAGCTGACGGACGACTACGCCAAAAAGCTTGGCTACGCTTCTTTAGAAGAACTTGCGGACGCAATATACAATTGTAAGGTTGAGTATTGGAAGCTTCCAAATATTCAGCCATATTTTAGGCTACACCCACCAACGAAGGGTTTTAAGGGTAAGGTAAAGAAGGGCTATGGTATGGGCGGCGAGCTTGGATACCGCGGCGAGAAAATAAACGAGCTTTTGCAAAGAATGATTTAACAGCTCCGTTTGTGGTGGGGCGATACCTTTTATAACTTGTTTGAAGATGCGTTTGTGTTAAAGGGGAAGGAGAAACCAGCATGAGATGGCGGAAAAGCGAGAAACGTCCAAAATGGTTTAGAACCGTGAAAAGGCATGGAAAAGTCGAAGATAGAGTTTTCAAGCTTGAAAGTTTGAAGACTTCAAGGCAGCATTCTCATAAGTATAAGGGTTTGAAAACTTTTAGTTTCAAGGTTAAAAAATGGAGGGAGCCAGAGCCGCTTGTAGACGTCTTTAGGGAAAAAGACAAGATAATTGTTGTTGCGGAGCTTAAAGGCTATAAAAAGGAGAACATAAAAGTTAAAGCTGAAAATCAGCGGCTAATCCTGACCGCAAAGGCTCAAGGACGTAGATTTTATAAAAGTTTAAATCTTCCAGAGGCTGTGATTCCAGAAGCAGCCCGCATAACATATAAGAATGGAGTCCTCGAAATACAGTTAAAGAAAGCTCCAGAAGAGAGGCCACTAAACAAGGTTGCTGGTTAAAAATGCCCCATAAGCTTAGGAAAATCCGCAAAAAACGCGGTTCAAGAACATGCGGCTATGGAAGGGTAGGACAGCATAGAAAATCAGGCTCCAAGGGCTACCGCAGAGCCGGACGCCACAAGCACGGCTGGACATACGTTATAAAATACGAGCCAGAATACTTCGGGAAAAAGGGCTTCACGTCGCCTAAAAGTCTTAGACGCGAAGAAAAAATCATAAACGTTGGAGAACTTGAAGAAATAGCTGAAAAATATGGAGGGAAAACCGAAGAGGGCAAAATTCTCTTAGACTTGGAAGGTTTAGGCTATACAAAGCTCCTCGGCGTTGGAAAAGTGACACAACCCTTAGTTGTTAAGGTTGCCTCCTGCTCCAAGTCCGCGGCTGAAAAAATAGAGGAGGCTGGAGGACGAGTTATAGTGGAATCTCAAAAAAGGGAGTAGCTGTTAGTCCATGGCTGGAAGATTCCTAAACATGTTCAAACCCCTTGCACGCTTCATCCCAGAAGTAAAGGCTCCGGAACGCAGAGTAAGCTTTAATGAAAAACTGTTCTGGACAGCCATAGCCCTCATAATATACCTAATAATGGCCAGCAACGCTTGCAGCCTTTATGGCATTCAACGATCAGAAGAATTCGCCCCCTTAAGAATAATTTTTGCTTCAAGCCGTGGCACCTTAATGGAGTTAGGCATAGGTCCAATAGTAACTGCCGGCTTAATTTTACAGCTCCTAGTTGGCTCAGCCATGATAGAATGCGACATGTCGAAGCCTGAAGACAGAGCCCTATTTACAACAGCCAGCAAGGTTTTAGCGATAATTCTCACGAGCGTGCAAGCGTCAGCCTACATAATAAGCGGAATGTACGGCAACCTATCTGGCACAACAGCCATAATCGTTTTCTTACAACTTATAGCCGCTGGGTTCATAGTCCTACTCTTAGACGAGCTTATCCAAAAAGGCTGGGGGTTTGGCAGCGGAATAAGCCTCTTCATAATGGCGGGTGTCGCACAACAAATATTCCTCCAATGCTTCGATATCAGCGGAGCTGTTGATGAATACTATGTTCACGGAATTTTCCCAGCATTAGCAAGCGCCATAATTAATGGAAAACCAATAACTGGTTTATGGCTTAGAGGCAATCTTCCATCTTTAATTGGGTTTATTGCGACAATAGCTGCTTTCCTCGTGATAATTTACATGGAAGGTGTTAGAGTGGAGTTGCCGCTTTCCTATGCTGGCTACCGTGGTTTTAGAAGCCGCTATCCAATAAAGCTATTATATGTTTCGAACCTTCCGGTAATTTTTGCATCTGCACTTTTTGCCAACATATACTTCTTTTCGTATCTCCTATGGAGCCAACCATGGGGTAAAGATAACCCTTGGATACAACTTTTGGGTTCGTATAGGCGTGATCCCAATAGCAATCAATACGTGCCCGCGGGAGGCCTTGTTTATTTTGTGACTTCGCCAGGCAACCTTACAAACGTGATGCGTGAGCCTTTAAGAGCTGTTGGATATTTAGCAATTCTCATAGTTTTCTGTGTGATTTTTTCGCTTACTTGGCTTGAGGTTGGCGGCTTGGGGCCTTCAACGGTTGCGAAGCAGCTTGTGGATGCTGGTATGCAGATTCCTGGTTATAGGCGTTCGGGAAAGGCTGTTGAGCAGATTCTTAAACGCTACATTCCAACAGTCACCATTTTAGGCGGAATAATAGTTGGGTTGATCGCTGGCTTGTCCGACTTTTTCGGAGTTTTTGGCTCCGGCATAGGAATTCTGCTTTCCGTCGGCATAATTTATCAGTACTACGAAATTTTGGTGCGGGAGAGAGCCGCAGAAATGTACCCAGCCTTCAGAAGAATATTTGGAGAGTGAGAAGAACATGTCTTTTCTGCCGACAAGTCCTCCTTGGTCAACGCTTTTCATTTTAATGCTTGCCGCTGTAATATCGTTCCTTCTAACTTTGGCTAATCGTCTCACAACAGACCCGGAAAAGACGAAAGCTTGGAGAAAAGAAATCGCCGAGTGGAACGCACAATTGCGAGAAGCTCGCAAAAGCGGGGATAAGAAGCAGATGGAGAAACTAATTAAAAAACAACAGTACATACTCCAGATTCAGGCAAAAATGTCTTGGCAATCAATGAAGGTTTCATTTCTCTTCTTCATTCCATTAATGATAGTCTGGTACACCTTAAATATGGTATTTGTAACGGCACCGCCAATTGCTTATTTTCCAGGCATTGGTTCTCAACTTTTGTTTCCGTCCCTTTTCTGGTGGTATCTTTTATGTTCCTTCCTTTTCAGCACAATATTCTCCCATTTACTTGGCCTTTCAAGTGTGGAGTGATGTGATATGCCTAGACCATACCAACGTACCCGCAGCCGAAAACGTGTTTTTAAAGCTTTACCGGGGGGACGCACAGGCTTACATTTTAAACGCGAAGTGCCAAAAGGCACCATCTGCGTTAAATGCGGCAAGCCTTTGGCTGGTGTTCCTCGTCTTCTTCCACATGAGGTAAGGAAGCTCAACAAGGCAAAGAGGAGCGTTTCAAGGATTTATGGTGGGCATCTCTGCCACGACTGCTTGAAAATGGCCCTAAAACAAGCGGTGCGAACGCTTAGTGCTGCATGAGGCTCTCGGTATGGCGAAAGAACCAGTGATTATATGTGTTTGTGGGATGGCTGGAAGCGGAAAAAGCACACTAGCCAAAAAACTGGCTGAAAAGTATGGATTAAAATACTATTCAGGCGGGGATGCTCTAAAGGCTCTGGCTTTAGAAAGGGGTCATAAGCCAGCGGAGCACGGTTGGTGGGAAAGCAAGGAAGGCCTCTCATTTCTAGAAAAGCGGGAGAAAAACCCCGAATTTGACAAGGCTGTGGACCAGAAGCTTTTGGAGATCGCAAAACAGGGAAACGTTGTTCTAGACAGTTGGACAATGCCATGGCTTCTAGAAAAAGGGTTTAAAATATGGCTTGAAGCATCGCCAAGAAAAAGGGCTGAAAGAGTAGCGAAAAGAGACAAAATAACTGTAAAAGAGGCATTAAAGGCCTTAAGAAAGAAGGAAGAGAAGACAAAAGTGATTTATGAGAAGCTTTATGGTTTCAAGTTAGGCGAAGATTTCACCCCCTTCCACATGATATTAGACGCTGACAACTTATCAGCCGAAGAAGTTTTTCAAGTCTTAAGCTTGGTTCTAGACAAGCTAATTTTTGGTAAGCGGAATTTCGCGTAAATTTTTTAAACTGATAGAGAAAACTTCTATAAGATTCATCTAGAACTAAAATCTAAATCAGAATCTAAACTATATGCGGAGATTGGAGAGCTTGAAAACACTGATTTTCTGCTCTGTATTTATTGCGGCTTTTATCCTCCTAATTCTTTATGGGCTCCTTCCAATACTTGAGGAGACAGCTCAAACACTGCTTACATTTAACTTTCTTTTTCTGCTAATTCTTATACCATTAAAAAGTTCCTTGGAAAGAAAAGCGGCAATACTTTTGTTGGGCAACATCCTAAGCTTCATCTGGAGCACCATCCTCTATTCGTTTATTCATCTGACTGTTGCACACGTGGATGGGTTGCTTTATAATGTGTATGTTATTTTAAGCCCATTGTTGAATGTTTTGTGGATTGTAGCATTTTGGTCCACAAGTCTAACCTTTTTGACTGAAACAAGAGAAAGAAAACGGTGGAAAACTTGATAACAGAAATTTTAGAGGCATTACTTATTTTGTCGACAGCTTTGATGGTGGCATACCTTGTTCGCCACTACATTTTCACATTTACAGTTGCCAAGAAATCGAAGAGAAATGGAAAAAGCATTAATGCAGCTGAAATTTCGGACCCATATTATCATCCCAAAGTGTCAATTTTGATACCCGCCCGCAATGAGGAACGTGTTATTGGACGGATTCTCCAAAGAATGACGGAGCTGACATATCCTAAGGATAAGTTGCAGGTAATAGTGATAGATGACGCTTCAACAGATAAAACTGGGATAATAGCAGAACAGTATTCGAAGATGCATCCTTGCATACTTGTTGTGGGAAGAGATAAAGAAGAGGGTGGTCGCGGGAAGGCTTCCGCTTTAAACGCTGGAATGAAGTTGGCTGATGGCGAAATAGTATTGTGTTTTGATGCTGACTATTATCCGCAAAGGGACATTGTGGAAAAACTTGTGAAGGAGTTTAAGGACCCAAAAGTTGGAGCCGTTCAAGGCAGAGTTGTTGTACTCAACGAGCCACAGAACATTGTCACGAGGCTTGTTGCCCTTGAAAGGACAGGCGGATACCGCGTCGACCAAGAAGCCCGCGACAACCTCGGCTTAATAACACAGTTCGGCGGGACCGTTGGAGGTTTTAGGCGCGTTCTTTTGGAATCTCTTGGCGGATGGGACGAAAATATTTTGGCAGAGGACACCGATCTAACTTTCCGTGTTTACCTCGCTGGTTACAAGGTTAAGTATGTTGGCGATGCGGAATGCTACGAAGAGGCTGTTGAAAACTGGCGAGCCTACTGGAGACAACGATACAGGTGGGCAAAGGGGCATATGCAATGCGCCTTTAAACATTGGCTTAAAGTTCTCAAAAGCAGAGAGCTCGGATTTAAAGAGAAAATCGACGGCTTACTCCTACTCGACGTCTATTTTCTCCCCGTTATCGTCCTTCTTTCATGGATAATTGGGGCGGCGCTAACCTTTCTGAAATTTTCACAATGGTCCACACCGTTTTGGGCAACATCCTCCATCGCCCTCTACAGTTCTATTGGGAACTTTGCCCCATTCTATGAGATTGGTGTTGGGGCGTATCTTGACGGCAGAAAAAGGGCGCAGTGGCTTATCCCCCTACTTCTCTTCACCCTCTTATATAACATTCCCATATGCACAAAAGCCCTCATCGACCTTCTTATCTCAAAAATTACAAAGAAAAACGACAACCATTGGGCGAAGACCGAGCATTCAGGCAATGGAAACTGTTATATTATGAACCGCATCAAAACTTTAGAAAGGTAAGAATGATTTCAGCCTCGGCTTTAACGTCAGCTGTAATGTTGTTTTCTGGAGTTATAGCCTTCATCATAATTATGCTTCTGCCAGCAATTATGGAGCTGAAAAAGCCAAAGGATGCAGGCCCAAAAACACTGGAAAGCGACGGGCAGAACGGGATTAATCTTTTAGTCAATATGGAAAGCGACGCCAAATTTGACTGGGCAACCGTAAGGCGGGTTGCAGAAATAATTGCAATCCTTCCAAGTTTAGAACCTTAAATCTAAAATTTAGAAAGCCTCATAGACGTGGACTGTTAAATTTAATAGTTAGAAAGAGGAGAGACGAGCAAAATAATGTTCTATCTGGAATGCACAGCGTGCAGCACAAGGTTTGAGGCTTATCCGCCGCAGTACAGTTGCAAGAAATGTGGCGGTCCTCTAGAGTATAAGTGCGATAATGAAACCCTTAAAAAAGCGAAATCCGTTGGGCCGTTCACTTTTTGGCGTTACAAGCGATTCTTGCCAAAAGTTAGAAATGTCCTTTCCATGGGGGAAGGGGGAACCCCTCTCATTAAGGCGAGGAGACTTACCAAAAACGTTAGGCTAAACAATTTATATTTTAAGGATGAAACGCGAAATCCAACGAACTCTTTTAGAGACAGATGCGCCGCCCTAATTGTTTCCAACGCTGTTGATTTGAGGTATAAGTCGGTTGTGTGCGCTACAAATGGAAACTTTGGGGCTTCTTTGGCCGCATACTGCGCCAAGTCTGGAATAACATGCCATGTTATAGTGCCGAAAAACGTGGATATAGGAAAACTTGCCCAAATGCTCATCTACGACGCCGTGATCGAAGAGTACGGGGAAATAGTGGACGATTCACTGAAAAGAGCAGATGAACTGGCCAAAGAAATGGGTTGGTATCAAGGATCCGCCGAATTTAATCCACTATCCATAGAAGCCCTAAAAACCATAGCCTACGAAGTTTACGAGCAGATGGGTATTCCAGACTGGTTTATAGCACCCATGGGAAGCGGTGGAACACTATATGCCATTTTGAAGGGCTTCAAAGAGCTTGAAATGAGAGGCGAAATAAAATCCATTCCAAGGATGATTGGCGTTCAAGCCGAAGGATGCTCGCCAATAGTTAGGGCGTATACGCAAAACCTTGAGGAGCCAGCCCTCAAAACAAAACCTTCAACCCACGCACTTGCTATCCTCGTTAAAAACCCTTGGTATGGCAAACTAGCCCTTAAAGCCATCAAAGAATCCAAAGGAACCGCCACATCAGTTTCAGACGAGGAAATTTTTTTAGCAGAACAAGAAATTGCAAAGCATGAAGGAGTCTTCGCCGAGCCAGCAAGCGCAGCAACCTACGCAGCGCTCAAAAAGCTTGTGAACGAACGGATGATTGACAAAAAGGACAAAGTTGTATGCTTAATAACTGGAAGTGGGCTAAAGGCGACAGACATTCTCCAAGCCTTAACCAAAAGAAGGAAAACGGCTGTGGTTGGGTTAGAGCTTAGCACAAAAGAGAAAATACTGAGAATTTTATGTGAAAGGGATGCCTACGGATATGAATTATGGAAAAAACTCGGAAAAATGATGACAAGAGCGGCAATTTACCAACATTTAACCGAACTTTCAAAGAATGGGCTGATTTCAAGTTATGAAAAAGATGGGCGAAAGTATTTTAAAATAACAAAACGTGGAATGAAAGCCCTCCATGCGTTCGACAACTTAAAACTTCTCCTATAGTTTTCCACGCAGTCGGGAACATAAATTTAAAATAGTATAGTTGTAGCTATACTATCAAAGAGGTTGCATCATGCTATCAAAATCTTCTACAGACTTGGCAAGGCAATTAAGTATTACAGGTGTTTTTACAGCCCTTGTTTGCATAGCAACAATAAGCTTTACAATTTATGTACCCAGCACTAAGGGCTACTTTAACATCGGAGAGACTATGGTTTACACGACAGCCTTACTTTTCGGACCTTTTATAGGAGCCTTTGCTGGCGGCGTTGGCTCTATGCTCGCAGACGTTTTCCTCGGCTATTACTATTATGCCCCCGCAACTTTGGTAATTAAAGCTTTGGAGGGTTTTCTAGTTGGTTTTCTCAGTCGAAAGGCGCAAGTTTTTGTCAAGTCTCATACCAAAAGGGAGTGGAAGATTTTCACAATTGAGATAGGCATACTCGTAGGGATGCTCATTAGCCTTATCGGCTTTCTCTATTATAGCGGTTTTGTCGAACTTTATTCAGGTATGGTTTCCATAGAAAATCCCGCATCGACTTTTTTCATTCCGGTCGAGTTTTGGTTTGGAATAGGAATTTTTGTGGTCATCCTAATAACCGTTTTAGCCTTAATATCTGAACCTGAATTCAGTCTAACGATAATAGCATGCATCTTTGGAGGGTTTTTAATGGTTTTTGGCTATTTTCTCTACGAGCAATTCTTCCTCGGAGTCTTCGCCTTCGCAGAAGTCCCCGTAAACATTGGACAAATGACTATAGGCGTGATTGTTGCTACGCCCATTGTTCGAATTGTAAGGCAAGCTCTACCACAACTTAAAAGCTAAACAGCAGAAAATACTTGCTTGAGGAATCAAAGTTGAAACTACCATTTGGAAAAATTCCCATGGAAATATTAGAAGAAGTTGTCTTCAAGAATTTAGGTTTTAAACGCAAAGAAGTTATTCTTGGACCTTCAGCTGGCTATGATGGGGCGGTCATAGATTTAGGCGAAAAATCTCTGGTGGCTTCAATGGATCCGATTACCGGTGCTGTCGAGTGTATTGGTTGGCTTGCCGTGAACATTAATGCAAACGATGTCGCCACTTTCGGTGTGGAACCAGCCTTCTTCCTTTCATGTATATTACTTCCAGAAAAGGCTGACCGGAAAACCATTGAGGTTATATGTTCTCAAATGGATGCTGCTGCAAGAGATTTGAAAATGGCGATTATTGGGGGACACTGTGAAGTAACACCAGAACTTATCAATCCGATTGTTATAGGGTGCGCTTTGGGAATAACGCACAAAGGGTGTTATGTCACTGCTGGTGGAGCCAAACCCGGCGACAAGCTAATATTGACGAAAAACGCTGGCATAGAAGGGACAGCCATACTCGCAACTGAACGCTATGAACTTCTTTTAAACATGGGCGCCAACGACCGGCTTTTAAAGTCTGCACAGAAGTTTTTTGAGAAAATAAGTGTTGTTAAAGATGGCATAACAGCCTTTAAAACTGGCGGAGTAGATGCAATGCATGATCCAACAGAAGGCGGTGTTCTGGGCGGCATTCACGAGATGGCAGATGCCTCAAACTTGGGCGTTAAAGTTTTTGAAGAAAAAATTCCAGTGGCAAAGGAAACATTGGAGATTTGCAGACTTTTGGAGATAGACCCGCTGCAACTGATAAGTTCCGGAGCTATGCTCATTGCGGCAAAACCAGAATACGCAGAACACATCATTGAGAAATTGAAGGAAGAGAAAATTGAGGCGTCCGTAGTTGGCGAGTTTTTAAAAGACCCGAGCAGGCGTGTAATAGTTCACAGAGATAAACGTGAAACAAGCCTTCCACGTCCAAAATGCGACCACTTGTGGTTAGCGCTAACAAGGCAAAAACAATAACAAAATAAATATGCCTATAGCCCTCTTGAGATATGAAATCCTCTGAAGGATGAAGATGTTTCAAAGCCAAGATTTAGGAAGAATTTTTATAACTGGAGGCGCGGGTTTCATAGGAAGCCACCTAGTCGATAGATTATGCAAAATGGGCAAAGATGTTATTGTGTTTGACAACTTAAGCTCGGGTACCATTGAAAATGTAAGGAAGTGGTTGGGCACGCCCGGCTTTAGATTCATACGTGGTGACTTGCTGTCTCTCGAAGAGGTTGTTAAATCCATAAACGGTTGTGATACTGTTTTCCATCTAGCCGCCAACCCAGAAGTTCGAGTTGGCTCTGAAAATCCCAAAATTCACTACAAGCAAAATGTGCTTGCAACATTTAACCTCCTTGAAGTAATCCGTAAAGTTGGGCATATCAAAATCTTGGTTTTCACTTCATCATCAACGGTTTATGGAGATGCAGAAAAGATACCTACCCCAGAAGATTATGCCCCACTAAAACCCATCTCAACTTATGGTGCTTCTAAACTGGCAGCTGAAGCCCTCATATCAGCCTACGCCAACACGTATGGTTTTAAAGCAATAATCTACAGGCTGGCAAACATTGTAGGCTTAAGGTCGCAGCACGGAGTCATACACGATTTCATAAAAAAGCTTAGAGAAAACCCAGAAAGACTGGAGATACTCGGTGACGGCACTCAAATGAAGTCTTACCTACACGTTGAGGATTGTGTAGATGCCATTTTAATAGGTTTAGAAGCAAGTAATGAAAGGGTACGCATATTTAATGTAGGCTCTGAAGATCAAATAGTTGTAAAGGAGATTGCGGACATTATTTGCTCGAAAATGGGACTAAAAAATGTACGATACATTTTCACAGGCGGCGTTGACGGGGGGAGAGGATGGAAAGGTGATGTAAAAGTCATGCTTTTAAGCATTGAAAGGCTCAAAAGTCTTGGGTGGAAGCCAAAACTAAATAGTCGTCAAGCAGTTGAAAGGGCTGCTTCAGAAATATTAAACGCCACGATTTAACGTCTTCTTAAAAAGAATCTTATGCCGCGCCACTTATCCCTAACTATTTCAATGTTACCAGCAACGCTTCCATGAACCGAATAGAAAATATAACAAAGATATGCACACCTTTCGCACTCACTATACTTTCTTCTGAGGGCTTCAAATTTTTTACTTTCCCAAAGGTCTGGCAGCTCAAAAATTGAGGCGACTGGCTCGTGAAGGTGGCAACCGGAAACTTCGCCTCGATGATTTACCATAAAGAAATTCTGCAGGGCACGGCACTTCCAGATTCTCTTGTTGTCTAGATAAAGGTGCTTAACGGCTTCCAAAACCTTTGTCGTAATCAAAACATTGTCGTTTTTCCGTTTCATTTCAAGAAGCGCATCGCAAACTTTCACCATGGCTTCCCTATCCCTTATTAGAAGGGCATCCTCCTCTTTGCCTATCTTGAAAAGAGAGTTTGAATTTTTTGGTGAGTCATAGGAGTATAGGGAGTACCAAACCGGTATCCCTCTATCCAAGAAATATTTAGTGAAATCGACAATCTCGTAAAGGTTGGCTTGCGAAATCGTTGGTGCCACGCTCACGTTAATTCCTTCCATATGGAGTCTTTCTACAGCCTCAATGGCTCTTTTCCATGCCCCCTTAACGCCCCTTATTCTGTCGTTTTTATCTGGGTTTAGGCTGTCTATTGAAATTGCAACAAAATTCGCGTGACGTAAAGCGTCAATTTTTTCAGCTGCCAAGCTTCCATTGTCATAGACTGTTGTAAAGAAGTAACGTGATGCATACTCGATTATCTCGTCAATATCCTCTCTCAGGAGCGGGTTGCCGCCGGATATCAAAACCTCCACAACACCGAGTTTTCGGAGAATATCCAACCCGCGTTTTACTTCTTCAGTTGACAACTCCTCTATGTCTTGCTCTCGCCAAACATTGCATCCTTTACAACGATAGTTACATTTTCTTGTAACCATCCATTGAACATGATAAGGCTTATTCGGAGCCAAGACCCTTGAAACAATGCTTAAAGCTTTTCTAATGGACATTTGATGACACCATTAAGGGGCATCTTAACCAGTTCTTTAGTCAATGTTTGATTTCAAATATAAACTGTTAGCGTCACAATGGAACGTAAATTATAGAGAAACCAACAAATCTTTATAATCTTTCAACTATCATTCGGAATTGGCCACCATAAATTATCAGCAGACGGTGACATGTTGTCCATCGAAAGCGTGGACGTTGTAGTGCTTACAAAGAACAGTGAAAGAGTTTTAGAAAAATGTCTAAACTCCATCTACAAAAACATTCCAGTAAACCGGTTAATAATTGTGGATGGATACTCAACCGACTCAACATTAAAGATTATTGAAAAATTTAGGGAAAAATATGGAAACGTGGTCTTACTGATGGACAATGGCACACGTGGCAGCGCAAGGATGAAAGGCATAAAGGAGGTTAAGACTGAGTGGTTCGTCTTTGTCGACAGCGACGTTGTCCTTTGCGA
The DNA here is from genome assembly GCA_038883715.1 of Bathyarchaeia archaeon. Classification (GTDB taxonomy): domain Archaea; phylum Thermoproteota; class Bathyarchaeia; order Bathyarchaeales; family Bathycorpusculaceae; genus JAGTQI01. Next base: position 15,864 of record JAVZLS010000002.1, on the reverse strand, counting down.
TAAATGGTTTGAAAAAGCCAAAAGCATAGTAGCAGATGATGTTGGAGGAGTTTGGGGCATTGAAATCTGGGAAGGCATCCGAAACCCTATCGTTTTAAAGCTTTTCCTGAAAATAACATGGAAAATTTTCGATTTAAGAGGCGGAACCCACGACTTACTTGTACGCCGCGAAGCCCTTAAAGACATAGACATCCCAAGGAATTTACACGTTTTCGAAGATGCCTTCATCAAAGAATGGATAGAGAAGAGGGGCTATAAACTAATGGCAACATACAACCCTTACTGCATACATTATAGACCTCCAGAAGTTTGGACAATAAAAGGAAGCATACAAATATTTATTGAACATTTACGTTTCGGATCGCTTCGAAAAATTTCCAAATTATGCGCTGCCTATGCTTTTTACACGGTGTACGTGTTGTATAGAAGTTTACTTAAAATGAAAAGTTAAGGGTAATCCTTTGAATATTGTGGGATGGCTGCTTTCCTTGTTAGTATATAGGAGGACCCTATCCACAGCCATAGGAGGGAGAGTTTTAGATATCCGCTTTTTTCAAATCTCCTCATTGAAACGTAGCCTTTCGCGTTACGGACATACTTGATTTTTCCATACTCTCTTAATCTTAGAGACATATCCACATCTTCGCCACAGGCGTGTTTTTCTGTGAAGCCCCCAACTTTTTCAAAGGCTTCTCTTTTTATGGCAACAGTGGTTCCCAATTTTCCAAAACATGGAGTTTTAGCCTTTCTAAGAATTAGGTTTGATATTTCTTCTTTCGTATATGCTAGCCAAGCTCTCAGTTTTCTTTCTTTGGGCAATAAGTCTCCATAAGCTGCTATAACATTTTTTTCTTGTAGATGTGGCAAAACCGTGGCTATCCAGTTTGGAAGGAGTATTATGTCTGCATCTACAAAGAGTAATATTTCTCCACGGGCTTCTCTTGCTCCTATGTTTCTTCCAGCAGGCATTATGCAATTTTTAACTAATATTTTGTCTGCATATTTTTTTGTTATGTCTACGGTTTTATCTTTTGAGTACGAATCAACAACGATTATTTCTTTGTTGTTGTATGTTTGATTCCTTAGGGATTTTAGGCAGTCCTCTATGTAGTGCTCCTCGTTTAGGGTTGTGACTATTATTGAGACGAGTTTTGACATGTCTACTCCGCATTTACTGGTTCAGTTAATGGCTTGTTCTCTCTGCTAGTTAAAATTTTCTCGGATGTTGGGGGAAAGCCTAAATTGTATGTTTGTAAATGTTGTTTAGCAAGTTGTTGGGTTGATGGTTTATGGCGGAAGAGGAAGACCCGGTAAAATTGCATAAGGATGGGAATACACTTTACGAGATGGGCAAGTACGAGGAGGCTAAGGAGAAGTTTCTGAAGGCTTCTGAGCTTTACAAGGGGAAGAACAATTTCTTTGACGCTACGTATGCGCTTTTTAAGGCTGGCGAGTGTGCTTTCATGTTGAAGGATTATGCTGGCGCTGTGGAATACTTTCTAAAGTCTGCGGAGCTTTCCTTCCAAAAAGGTTTTGACAGGTTTGGTGTTAGCGCTTTAGAATATGCCAGAGACTGTTATAGGGCTTTAAGCGAAAATGAGAAGGTTTTGGAGACCGAGAAAAAGATTAAAGAAGTTAAAGCAAAGCTTGAAGAGTCTTTCTAAAAGCGTTTTGCATTTCCCCCTTTTATTCTGTCTTAATAAAATAAACGATTTTAATTTCTGTCGTATCTTTTTAGCATGACAGTAGTAAAGTGTGTTATTATGCCCACGCTGTTTAAGGCTTTGGCGGAGCTATGTGAGAAACTGGAGGGTATGAGCAGGCGGGTTCCAGCCGTAAACCTTGTAGCGGATTTCCTAAAAAGCCTCGAGCCAGGCGAGGTTGAGCCGGCAGTTTCAATGATTTTGGGGAGGCCTTTTCCAAAGTGGAGTCAGCAAACCCTTGATGTGAGTTGGGCTACCTTAAGCGAGATTATTAGGCGTATTACCGGGGTTGAATGGAGGATCTTTCTGGAAGCCTTTAACCAGACTGGTGATGTAGGTTCGGCGGCGAAGGTTATTTTTGAAAGTTGCAAGGTTAAGCGGCAAGCGGTGCTTTTTGAAAAGCCTCTGACGATATTGGAGGTTAGGCGGAGTTTTGAGGCTATTGCTGAAACTGCTGGGCATGGCGCTAGAGAGAAAAAGGAGCGCCTCATCGAGGCTTTGCTTAGTTTGGCTTCCTCGCTTGAGGCGAAGTATCTTGTTAAAATTTTCATCGGCGAGATGCGAACGGGCTTCCATGAAGGGTTGATGGAGCAGGCTGTTTCAAGGGCTTTTGGGATACCGTTTGGAGCTGTTAAGAGGGCGGGGATGGTGCTTGGGGATATTGGCACTGTAGCGGCGTTAATTAAGGCTGAGGGTAAGGAGGCTCTTTCAAAAATTGGCTTTCAAATTTTTAGACCTGTCAAGCTTATGTTGGCTCAGATGGCTAATGATGTGGCTGAGGCAATTAAAGAGCACGGCGGAAAAACCGCCTTTGAGCATAAACTTGACGGTGCCAGAGTCCAAATTCACAAATGCGGTGATGATGTGCGGATTTTTAGCCGTAGATTGACGGATGTCACTAAAAGTTTACCAGAAATAGCCGACATCGTGAGGAGAGGAGTTAAAGCCTGTGAAGTCATCATGGAAGGCGAGGTAATAGCCATAGACGACAAGGGGTATCCCGTTCCTTTCCAGCATCTTATGCGCAGATTTAAAAGAGTTCATGAAATTGAGGATATGGCTGAAATGATTCCTGTTAGGCTTTACCTCTTCGACATCTTATACTTGGATGGCAAAAGCCTAATTTCGTTGCCCTATCTTCAGCGAAGACAAATTTTGGCGGACAATGCCGGTGAGATACCGTTAACAAAACAGATAATCACAGACAGCGTTGAAGAAGCCGAGCATTTTCTCAAGGAGGCTGTTAACTGTGGGCATGAGGGGCTTATGGCTAAGAGACTGAACAGCGAATATACACCCGGAATACGCGGAAAACAATGGTTAAAAATAAAGCCAACCCTTGAACCATTAGACTTGGTTATTGTTGCCGCGGAATACGGCTATGGACGGAGACACGAGTGGCTTTCAGACTATTATTTAGCTGCCCGTGATGCTGAGACAGGTGAATTTTTGGTTGTTGGCAAAACCTTCAAGGGACTAACGGACTCCGAAATTATCGAGATGACCAAGCGCCTAAAAGAGCTAGCCATAAAAGAGGAATACCGCAGAGTCTATGTGGCTCCGAAAATTGTTGTGGAGGTAGCCTACAACGAAATCCAGAAAAGCCCAAAATACAAGTGTGGCATGGCACTGCGGTTTGCGCGGATAACCCGCATAAGGGACGATAAAACTCCGGAGGAGGCTGACACCATACAAAGGGTTAGGGAAATCTACCAAAAACAGTTTTTGAAAAAGGGTAATATACGGGTGCAGAACAGCATTTAAGTGCGTATCGCCCCCTAAAGGAAGATTTGAAATGCCGAAAAAACGGAAACCCCCAATTTCTTATGACGAGTTTTACAGCCGCCAGCTCGTTATGAAAGAGCTTGGACGTGAGGGACAAGAGAAGCTTGTTAGGGCGAAGGTTGCCGTTGTTGGGCTCGGCGGACTAGGAACAGTTGCATCACTTTACTTGACGCTTGCTGGTGTTGGCTACCTACGCCTAATAGACCAAGACACTGTGGAACCGCACAACCTTCACAGACAGGTTCTATACACGCCGGAAAATTTACGATATCCAAAAGCCGAGGTTTCTGCAAAGAGGCTTATGGGGATGAATCCCTTCGTCGAAGTTGAGGCGGTTCCAGAGAGCTTGAACGTGGACAACGCTGAAAAACTCTTGAAAGGTGTTGACTGTGTTGTTGACGGCTTAGACAATATGCGAACACGTTACATCATTAATCGAACTTGCATAAAGCTGAAAATCCCCTATGTTTTCGGAGCCGCCATAGGAATGGAAGGCAACCTCTCAGTTTTCGCTCCGCCAGAAACTCCGTGCCTCGAATGCGTGTTGCCAAACCTTGAAGACAGCAACCTACTAACATGCGACGTTAGAGGAGTTTTGGGCGTCACCCCAGGAATCATTGGAACAATGGAAGCAATGGAGACGATAAAACTCTTGGCTGGGATGGGCACACCGTTAAAGGGCAAGCTTATGATATGTGACTTCAGCGACATGTACTTCACAACAATAGACATATACAAAAGAGAAAACTGCCCGGCATGCCGAGGCGAAGCCTCCACCCAAAAACCAAGGGAAAAGCTTGTCTGGCTATGCGGAAGAAACACTGTCAACGTAAACCCAGAAAAACCAGCCAAACTAAACCTTGAAAGCATCCACACAAAAATAAGACAAAACTTCAAAATACGAGTAAAATCCTCAATGGCAATAGTCTTCACATACAAAAACTATGAAATAACACTGTTTAACGGCGGACGCATGCTAATAAAAAACATAGGCAACGAAGAAAAAGCCTTAGAAATCTACAGAGAAATAGCCCAAAAAATAGGATTAAACCGATAAAACCTTATTACACCCACCAGACAAAACTCTATTTGAAAGGCCGGGGTGGCCGAACGGTTCAGGCGGCTGCCTGCAGAGCAGCTATATGTGGGTTCAACTCCCACCCCCGGCTCTATGAAAATGGTTTTTGACAGAATTTTTATTTTCTCTACCTCTCTACTCTAGTTATTTTTGATGACTGCCTTCGCCCAGTTTCCGTATTTTATCCATAGTATGGCTATTATTCCGCCTATGATGTTGCTTATTGCTATGGCCAGCCAAACTCCCATAGAGCCCATTCCTAGAATGAAGGCCATTATGTAGCCTGCGGCTATCCTTATTCCCCAGAGCCTCATCATTCCTAGGCCTGTTGGAAATGTTGTGTGTCCGGAGCCTCTTCCGACGGATAGGGCTACGGCGAAGAGTCCGAAGAATGGGAGTGTTGGCAACATTGTTTGGAGGAAAATGTCTGTCTCATTTATTGTGTTGGGGTCGTCTGCGAAGACGTCTACTAGGTTTCTTTTGATCGGATATATTATAGCGGCGCTTATTATCATTAGGGCGAATATGAGAAGGGCTGCCTTGAGGGCTACTTCTTTTGCTCTTTTGGGGTTGTCTGCGCCGAGGCTTTGTCCTATCATTATGGCTGGGGCTCCGCTTAAACCCCAAAGAGCAGCGTCCACGATATCCATCATTACAAAACCTATGGAAAAGGCGGTTGCGGTTATGATTCCAAGCATGTTGACAAGTCTAAGCTGCATGAGGAAAGCGAAGCCGTTCGTCAACCCAAGCGTTAGAATCGGCAGCCCTATGCGCAAAACCAAGCGAGCCCACGTGGCGTCTATTTCCCTGGTAGGTCTTACTTGAAGCTCTGGGTAATATCTCCTTAAAATGTACGTTAGCGCTGTTATCGATATTATTTTTCCCATGACATCTGTTATGGCTGCCCCAACCACCCCAAGCCTTGGAAAGGGTCCTATGCCCAGAACAAGGAATGGGTCAAGGGCTATGTTTATGGTGACAGACATAACGTTAACAATTGCTGGTCTTCTTGTGTCTCCCACGCTTTGGAGAATTGTCGTATATGTGAGGGCTATGTAGTTGAAAAACACGTCGAAGGCTATAACGCCAGAATACTTCATCACATCCTCAAAAATTTCTGTGGGGGTGGACACAACAACCGTGAAGATCGAGTTTCTAAGCGCTAAAAGGAGTATGCTTAAGGCGCCGCCAGATATGAGGGACAGCGTAAAGAAGCGGGAGGCTGATTTGCTTGCTTCTCGGTAAGCTTTGCTCCCTACATACTGTGAGATTACGCTTAGGCTTGCAGTTGTGATGGCGTTTGCAAGGGCTTGGAAAAGCATGAGGATTGGCCACATTTGCCTCGGAACAGCTACGGCTTGCTCACTGTAAACGCTAAGCCAATAAGTGTCTGCCACATTATAGGCTACAACCACAAGCTGGTTCACAAGGGGAGGTGTTCCCAGCCAAAAAATTGTTCGAATAATGGGGCCGTCAATAATTTTGTCTCTGTACTTGCTTATTCCGCTAGGCTCTGGTGGGCTTTCAGAGTCTTCAGCCATAAGCTTCCCTTTACGTTAAAAATGAATTCTTAAAAGCTTTTCCTAAAGTTTTTAGAAATATTCAAAGAATTTTTGAAGAGATGGACCTGCGGAACTTTCTCTTCACTTTTTCAATAGGCTCTCCGATGACTTCAATGTTTTTCAGTTGACATGTTCCAAGACCCTTTTTCTCAGCCAGAACTAAATGCTCAACCTCTGTTGGTGAAATTCCCATAACAGCAGCTCCGACGGCGTCAACAGCCACGGGATCTGTGCCCGCTATAACTAAATCCATTTTTACGGGATTCCCGCTTGTTTCATGGCCTTCTCCAGCTATTATTCCATCAATGACCGTTAAGCTTGGCTTTAGCACCGAAGCCAAGTCTGCGATGTTCGCGTGTAACCTTCCATTGTGCATGCTTCCTTTAGAGGCTAGGGCTCCCATCATGTTCTTTATCCCAAGTGTGACGGTGGCGAGCCTATGAAGCTTTAGTTTCGGAACACTTATTATTACACTTTCTAGGGCTGTTTTCGCCACCTTAACCTTTTTGAGTGTTATGGGATTTGGTAGGTAAACCTCAACGAAAATGTCCTTGTTGAGGTCGACAAGTTTCACCTTCCACTTTTCGCTTATTTTGTCTATTCCAGCAACTTTGAAAGCCTCAAAGGTATCTGCCCAACCGCTTCCCTCGCCAATAACAATGTTGTTTTTACCATGCTCTTTAAGGAATTTAACAACGCCTTCCAATATTCTGCCGTCAGTTGTAACTCCAGTTGATGGGTGCTGAGTCGTTATGTAGTTGGGCTTTATTAGGATGGGCTTCTCAGCGGAAAGAACAGCATCCAAATCCGACTTTATTGCGTCAAGCGCCTTAACAGTTGTTTCTATCGGGTTTGGGCCCTTAATTATGGCTACTCGGCTATTTTTAGCCATCTCGACACTTGAAAGTCAAAAATAAACGCGGCAATTTAACACTTCTCATTTTCCAAATTAAAGAAAAAGAAGCAAGGAGAAGATGTTAAAGTTTTAACTGTGGATTGGTGAGGCCAAGCACGTTTAAGAGGCGAAGAGAGCTTTCACTTCTTTTCTTCCTTCTTCTCCTCCTTCTTCTCTTCTTTCTTCTTCTTTGGCATGGCCATCACCAAATTTTGGTGGGGAAAACTGGATGTTTAAAAATTTTTCGTTCCATCTAAAGGCGTTTAAAGGCATTAGGCTACAATATTTTTAAATGCGGCTTTGCGGAGGCTTTCCTATGCATGAGTGGGCTTTGGCGGAGGCAATAATCTCTTCTGTCTTGCAAATAGCTGAAAAGGAGGGGTTAAAGGAGGTTAAGGAAGTCAAGATAAAAGTGGGCGAGCTTCAACAAGTGGAAGTGGACATTTTAGAGTTCGCATTGTCAGAGCTTAAAGTGGACAAGCTCAAAAACGCAAAATTTCTCATCGAAACTGTCAAAGCCGAATTACAGTGCAGAGTCTGCAGACACACATGGTCTTTTAGCCGCAACAAACTCGACGAGGAAACAGCCGAGGCCATCCACTTCGTTCCAGAAACAGCCCACGCCTACATTAAATGCCCAAGATGTGGCAGCCCGGACTTTGAAATTTTGCAGGGAAGGGGCGTGTGGCTTGAAAGCGTAAGGGGAGTAAAATAGGCATGCTAGACCCGCGGGAAAGCATAATCAACAGGAGACTTGAAGGGGTAAAGCGCATAATTGCCGTTTCAAGTGGTAAAGGTGGTGTTGGGAAAAGCCTCGTCGCATCCATCCTCGCCCTCACACTGGCAAGAAAAAACTTTAAGGTTGGGCTGTTTGACGCTGATTTCACGAGTCCCTCAACCCACCTAATTTTAGGCGTTAAAGATGTCAAACCAAAAGAGGAGAAGGGCATAATCCCAGCATATGTTCACTGTTTAAAATATGTCTCGATTATCGCTTATTCAAAGGAGAAAGCGTTGCCATTAAGGGGCACAGATGTTTCAAACGCTCTCGTGGAGCTTTTCGCCGCTACAGTATGGGGAGATTTAGATTTCCTAATAGTGGATATGCCCCCAGGCATAAGCGACGCCACATTAGACCTCATTAGGCTTGTTAAAGGCATAAACTTCCTTATCGTTACAACACCTTCACCACTAGCCTTTGAAACAGTTAAAAAGCTACTGGGGTTGCTTGCAGAGCTTAAAGTGCCAGTAGTAGGCGTTGTTGAAAACATGAAAATTAGGGAGAGCGATTTCATAATGCAAAGCGTTAGCGATGCTGGCTTTCGCTTCCTCGGAGAGCTGCCCTTCGATCCAAAGGTTGAAGATTCACTTGGAGACGTGGATACGCTTCTTAAGACGGATTTTGCCAGAAAACTAGCTGAAATAGCCTCAAAAATTTCCCTTTAATCCTTATTTGGCTGTTTCTTTGCTGGTTTTTGCGGTTTTGTTTCGCTTGAAACCCGCTTCTTAGATAGTAAAACTTCTTCCATAGAGTTTGCCTTCCGCAACTCGTTCATGTACCAGCTTCTGTCCCTCGAATAACTTATTCCGGCTGTTATGCCATACACGATTAGGGTTAAACCACAAATTATTAGGGCTAAACCCAGAACTGTCCCGCTGTGGAAAACAGCATAATATGGAATGAACAAAAACCATTCAGGGCTTACCTTGATCACGCTGCTTATGAATAGGTTTTCAAGGATTCCTCCAACAAAAAATATTGTTCCGGCGAGAAACATTAGATAAGCAACAGTCTCATTATGTCTTGACTCTTCAGCTTTCTCGTGAAGATAGTCCCTGAAAGACATGGCGCCTCAATATTCTCATTATTGGACATATACCTAAACCTTATTAAATGAAAATAAGTATTGCAGAGAAGAATTAAAATTCGGTAAGTTGGAGAAGCAAGGCTTTGCCGCCCATTAAAGCTGTAATGTTTGACTTTATTGGCACACTGGTGAGTGTCAAGGGCTACAACCTGGAAACTTCCAAAATGAAGCTTTACAGGTCCATTGTTGACGCTGGTTTTGATGTGAGCCAAAAAGACTTTTTGGAGGCATACAGCCAAGCTCATGAAAAGTATCGTGTTATACGCTACCAGAAGCTTGTCGAAGTTACAAACGCCATATGGATTTCCGAAGCCCTAAACAGTTTGGGTTTCAAAACAAGTCCAGAGGACACTCGCATAAAGACTGCTGTTAACATTTTCTTCGAGGATTATCTGAGCTCTTTTAGGCTTAGGAAATGTGCAAGGCAAACATTGGAAGCTTTGGCTGGGGATTATAAGCTTGGACTTGTTTCAAACTTTACATATGCCCCTGTAATATATGCTGGGCTTAGGAGAGTTGGAATAAGCAATTTTTTCAACGTTATTCTTGTTTCAGATGCTGTTGGTTGGCGGAAGCCCCACGCCAAAATCTTCGAAGAAGCCTTAAAGAGACTTGGGGTTGCGGCCGAAGAGGCGCTTTATGTTGGAGACAGCCCAGAAGAAGACATTAAGGGCGCAAAACAACTAGGCATGAAGACAGTCTTTGTTGCCTCACAATTTTTCCCAATTAAAAAGCTTGTTGAAAGCGGACAGAAGCCAGACGCCATAGCCAGAAACATGTGTGAAGCAAAAAGAAAAATTGAAGATATTATTCGCTTTAAGGCTTATCCTTAAACTTTTCGGAGGCTGGCTCTCCACCAACACCCCAATGTGTTTTCGGAACCTCGTGCACAACCACTTCAACGACACTTTCAGGAACACCTAAACTACCAAACACCTTGGTTATCTCCCGAATTAATGTTTTAACTCGGTCTTTTCCGAAACCTTCCCAAACATACACATGAACTATAGGCATATCACCAACTCCTCAAGGTCTGTTATTATATGCTTCCAAGCTTAAAGTCTATGGGATATTATTGTTGCTAATGTTTAAATAAACACATAAGGAATGAATAAATGGTTATGATGGGCTTCAAAGACAGGTTAAAGAAATGATGAAAGAGTGGCTCATAAGCCTCAAAAATAAGCTAAAAGTTTATGTAAAGGTTTTCATCGGCGTCGTAATAGTGTTTTTAGGTTCTCTAATGATAGGCCTCCCACTGTATCTTCAATGGTCACATCAGTGGATCTCAGGAATTTACCCGCTATTCTTTATGCTGGGAATAATTTTATTATTGATAGGTTTAGCAATAGCGATCCACCACACCATACTTTACTATTTGGAATAGTTGTCTGAACTAATAGACTGTAGCATAATGCGGTTGCCAGAGACTTTGGCGAGATGAAACTGTTATCAGCTTGTGTTTTCTTTGTGGTGCGGCCGCCGGGATTTGAACCCGGGTCGCCGGCTCGGGAGGCCGAAGTCCTACCAGGCTAGACTACGGCCGCAGCAAAATTTGTTTAAATTTTTTCGCCGCGTTGTTTTGTAAAGTAAACATATATTAAAACTTTCGTTAAAAATGTTTCATATGTCACTGGCAACTCTTGATCTTGCAGCCTTTTCATGCGCCTTCTTTGAGAAGTAAATAGTTGTTAAAATGAAGGTAGTGGTCGTTGCAGCGAAAATATAAATTAAACTTTTGAGGTTTTGTTCTTGACTCTTGAAAGATGAGTTTGCATCATTAAACTCATCTTGAAGTTGGCTATAATTCCCTAAAAGGTTGTAAAGCGTCCTATTCAAAGCATTAAACTTTTCAATAAGCACGTTAACGCTGGCATTAAATACCAAAAGCCTCAAATTTAGCTCTAGTAGCATGGAATACGATCCGTTTAGGCTGCGATACATATCGAGCAACGCTGTGTGATTAGAAAGTAACTGGTAGTACCGATCTAAAAGCGTGGAATAAGATGCGTCTAAGTAGTCATACTTCTTTAGCAACTCTTCATAATTTTGGAGCAGCTGATAATACAAGTCTAGAATCTCCGAGTATAGTAGTTTAATGGAACAGTCACAGGGATGTTCGATGTACAGACAAAGATTTTCTGCGTTTTCAACGTCAAGTAGAGTCGCATTGACCTCTTCTTCATCAACGAGCACCGCGTGTATATGTGCCATCAATGTTTTGGGAATGACAATTCTACTAAAACTTGCAGAGTTACCGTTACTACTTACATTTAAAAGTATAACTCTAGCCTTTGTTTCAGCTATCGTCTTAAATGTAAAATTAAGAATTGTTGAATTGGATATTATGGCAACATGATAAATGTTTCCGCTGAAGGATGCAATAAATTTGTAAAACATTCCCATCAAGGGATAATAATCGACGTTTCCTTCAGCGACTTTGTATGGAGAATCCCCAATACCATCACTGCCGGTAGTATTCTGATAAGGACCATGATATTCATCAATGCATGCATAGTCGTCCCAATAGTTTCCCTCACCATTAACACTCCACGTGTTAATTGTCTGTTTAGCATACACATCATAATTGTTGTTAACAAAATTGTTGTGATAAAAAATATTATTGCTACTATAAAAAAGAAATACACCCCAATCATTGCCGGAAAAGAGATTTTCGTAAACTACATTACCAATAGAATAGTACATGTCGATTCCATCGTGATTATCTTTAACATTGTTCCTGAAAATGGTGTTGCCACTCGAATCTAAAAGTAGGATGCCAACATTATTTGTTGATATCATGTTTTCACAGATTTGGTTTCGGTTCGAATATTCCATTTGAATTCCGATGTTATTGTTTCTTACGTTGTTATTGCTTACAGTGGTGCTTTCAGCAAGTCGTCCCACATATATTCCGCAACCTATAGAAGGACTGCTATTTTGTATAGTCAAGTTACTGATATTCACATTGGAAGCTTGTATTGAAATAATTATACTTCCTAATCCACGTCCATCAATGATGGTGTTTTCTCTGTCTTTTCCTAATAGCGTGATGCTTTTGTTAATGATTATATTTTCGTAGTATATTCCTGGATGTATAAGGATAACATCTCCTGAATTTGCATTATTAATAGCGTCTTGAATGCTTCCGAAATCGTAAGGGACTATTAAAGTTGATGGCTTAGCGTTTACGAGTGTTTTACCATATTTAATAATTGTAGTTGTGCATAGGCACAATATTAGCAGTAATAAGGTTTTAGACATGTTTTTCTCCACTTTTCAATACCTCCGACATTGTTGCGCATTTAATCTTGTGATAGCAATCTTCCGAGGGTAATGGAGCATAAAATTGCTATTGAAAATGATCCAACGACGATAATTGGGTTGATGATAGGTTGTAGTAAATTCCAAACAAGTATGACATCAGAGAGAGCAATTGTGGTAGTCAATATGTAGGCCCTTAGTTTTAAAAGTGCCGTAGGGTAGTTTGTCACTGCGTGTTGGTTAAGGATTGTTTTTAGCTTTTCTCTTGCTTGCTGTATCTGTTCATTTGTTACAAGAGATATGTAGTTTTTGTCACTGTCTATGAATTTTAGGCTTAGGAGGGCGTAGCGTTGTAGTTCCCATGGTTTGGTTTTAGGTAGAATTCTTATTACTCCGCTTTTCTCCAATTTTTTAAGTATCGTTTGGATTTTGCGAATAAGTTGGACATCATCAATTTTTTCTCCGCCGTGCAACCTTTTAATCAGATCTTTGACGTTTGGAAAACATAATTCAAGCTGAAAGCTTGCTATGGTTTTAGATAGTTCATATTGGTACTCGCCTTCTCGCAGGCGGACGCTGACAACTTTGTAATCTGAACCTAGTGCTTCTTCTAGAAATCTTGTTTCGGCTGATTTTAACTTAATTTCTGACATGTTTCAACCTGTTCAACAATTTCAATTGAAATGTATATAAAAGGCGCATATATAACCATTTTTAAACTTTCAATAGTTATTTGTTAATATTTTTGTTTCATTCAATAATTTCCATGGAAAAAACTCATTTTTCTTTAAAGCTGCAAAGACACTTTAGATCTCGAAATGAAGGCAGCTTTAGAAAAGTCTACGCTGGTTTATGCAGGGCGTCCGTTTAATAAGAGGTATCGAAGCTCCTTTGAGATCATAGCAGTTATTCTCGAGGGAGCTGTTAAAGAAGTAACCCGTTGTGACATCGCAACTCACCTAAACACAAATTATACACAGCTTCAAAAATACTTAAGTCATCTAATTAAGATAGGTCTTATCGAAGTTAAGGTTGACGAGAAGAAGATTTTGTATAAGACCAGCGAGAAAGGTCTGGAGTTTTTAAGATTATATTATACTTTACTAAAGATGCTTTGGGAGAAATCTGAAACACTGGCACATGCCAAGGTTGTTTACGGATGTTTTAGCTTGTCAACGAAAGCGAAGGGGAGAGGCAGGCGGAGTTTCGGCTTATGATTTTCTCCCTTCTCCTTTCGGCGTGAGGTTCGAATCCGCCTGCCCCCTTAAACTTTTATAGTTTTTTGTCGGTGAACGTTTAAAAGGCACTTTTATAGATTGTAAGCTGTGCGAGGGGTTGCTGTTTGTCTCGAGGGTTTACTTATGCTGGTGTTGGTGTTGATAGGGGTTTGAGGGTTAGGGCGAAGAGTGCTTTGCGTTTTTTGCGGAGGACTTATTGTTTTAGTCGTTATGGTGGGGTTGTCCATCTTCCTTATGGAATTATTTTTCCTTTCCGTGAAGGCTTTTATTTGGATCTTGTGATTGAGGGGGTTGGCACTAAGGTTTTGGTAGCCCAGTTAGCCGACAAGTATGATACTATTGGTGTTGATGGTGTGGCCATGGCTGTTAATGATGTTATTCGTTCTGGCGCTAAGCCCTTAGCTGTTGTTGATAACGTTCATGCTCAGGTTTCTGATCCGGACTTGGTTAGGGAGTGGATAAAGGGTATAGTGAGGGGGGCTGTTGAGGCTGAGTGTGTTGTTTCCGGTGGCGAGATTGGTGACGTCGCAGAGTTGATTAAGGGTTTGGTGGAGGGGAAGGGGTTTGACATGGTTTTTGCCACTGTTGGCGAAGTTTCTAAGGACAAGATTATTTATGGCAGGGATTTGAGGGCTGGCGATGTTGTTGTCGGTTTGAGGAGTTCTGGAATCCACAGTAATGGTGTGACTTTGGCACGTAGGGTTTTGTTTAAGTGTTGGGGTGGCAGGTATGAGCCGTTTGATGTTCCTGAGCCTCTTGAAAGGGAGTTGGTTTATGAGGTTTTGGAGCCTACTAGGATTTATGTTAAACCTTTTCTGAGGGTTGCGGATGAGGTTAGGGTTAAGGCTGCTGTGCACATTACTGGTGATGCTTATTTGAAGTTTGATCGTTTGATGCTTTTCTCAAAGGGTATCGGTTTTGAGTTTAACAATTTTAAGCCTCAGCCAATTTTTGAGGTGATTCAGAAGGCTGCTTCTGAGCTTGGCGGCAAAATATCAGATGAGGAAATGTTTAAGACTTTCAATATGGGCTGGGGCTTTGCAATAGTAGTTGACAAGCAAGATGCGGATAGAGCGGTTGACGTTTTGGATAGGTCTGGGGTGCATGCCGAGGCGATAGGGCGTGTGACAGACACCCGCGGGATCCGCGTCTTCTATAAGGGTAGGAAGATGGTTTTGAAAAGGTAGGTTTGCCTTTTCTGTGGTGAAAGTGTTTAAATCGGTTCATGTGAAATTTAGCCTATGAAATATCGTTTGAAAATTGAGGTTGGCTTAAAGCCAGGACACAGCGATCCGGAAGGTGAAACCGCAGCCCGTTTGCTTAGGGAGCTTGGTTATAAGGTTGAGGGGGTTGGTGTCAGCAAGGTTTACAATGTTGTTGTTTGGGCTGATTCCCGGGAGGAAGCCTTAGCGAAGGCTGAGGACATGTGTAAGAGGCTTTTGGCAAATCCGACAAAGGACAATTACAATATACTGGTTGAGGAGGAGAAATGAACGGCGGCAGCCTTTATATCCGCAGGGATACACCTTTCCTGCTTTTTGAAATAGCCTTGGCACAAGCTTCTGACCAGCAGTTGCTAGATGTTAGTCGTGAGCTTGGTTTGGGTTTAAGCCTAGATGAGATGAGGTCTGTTCAGAAATACTTTAGAGGGAAAGGTAGAAACCCCACGGATGTTGAGCTTCAAACCATTGGGCAGACTTGGTCTGAACATTGTTTCCACAAAACCTTTAAGGGCATAGTGAAGCTTGACGGAAAGGAAATTGACAGCCTTTTCAAAACCTATATTGCTAGAGTGACGGAGGAACTTAATCTCCGCTGGTGCTTTTCGGTTTTTGAGGATAACGCGGGAATAATTCGCTTTGAAAAAGGTTATGGCATAGCCATGAAGGTGGAGACCCATAATCATCCATCAGCTATCGAGCCTTTTGGCGGGGCAGCCACTGGTGTAGGTGGTGTTATACGGGACATTTTGGGGGTTTGGGCTGAACCAATTGCATGTACCGATGTTTTGGGATTTGGTCCGCTGGACTACCCTTATGAGAAGCTTCCGCCAGGGGTTAAGCATCCAAAGTACTTGTATATGGGCGTGGTTGCTGGTATCGGGAGTTATGGCAATAACATGGGGATTCCGACGGTTAATGGTGCCATATGCTTTGACGAGAGTTATGTGGGCAACGTGGTTGTCTATTGTGGATGTGTTGGGCTTCTGCCGCTGAAAAAGTTTAGGAGAAATGCCAAACCAGGCGATTTAATTGTTTTGGCTGGGGGTAAGACTGGAAGGGACGGCATTCACGGGGTTACTTTTGCCTCTGCTGAGCTGACAGAAAAGTCTGAAGAGGTTTCCAGACCAGCCGTTCAAATTGCAAACCCCATCGAGGAGGAGAAGCTTAAGAGGGCGATAATTGCCATCAGAGATGCTGAGTTGGCTTCAGCCATAACAGACCTTGGCGGAGGCGGCTTATCCTCTGCTG
>JAVZLS010000001.1:0-138429 GCA_038883715.1 Bathyarchaeia archaeon | reverse complement strand
GCATAGTAGCCTTCGACACATTGGTGGTGGGGTTGGGCACCTACATATTCTTCAAGCCCCGATGGTGGTACATAGCCATAGGCGCAGGCACAGCCATAACAGCTGCAGCCGCCTACGCCGCCTACAAACCAACGTGGGGAGAGGCAGCCTTCATCGCTTCAGCAATCGCCCTAGCAATAGCCTGCGCCATAGTCCTAGCCGTAAGCGCCTACGTCCTCATAAAAATATGGATAGAAACCCTAAAAGAAAGGAAAAAACGGAAAGGAGGTGAAACAACAAAATGAAAACAAACTACAAAAAAATGCTAAAATTTGCAACACTGCTAATATCATCATTACTAATAGCTACAGCAAGCGCAGGGGTAGTTCGATACATGGAAATTCAAGGGACTGTTCAAATATCAGCAGGGGGACTAGCCTGGGTCAAAGGTGCTGACGAACCAGGCATAAGCGTGAACATAGATGGTCAGATTGCAACGGTTTCTCTATCTCTAAACAACGGGACAGCATACAATATAACAAACCACCTTTACCTAAAAAATTTGGATAACGACAAGAATTACACAGTAACTATTGAAGTAACGGATCCTCCAAGTTCGGAGCTATATGAAGCATTTAACATTGTAATTTACCATAACATGACTAACGCGCAGATCACCTCGATTAATGCACTGTCGCCGAGTCCTGCTTCTAATACCATCCATCAAGGGGAAGTTTGGCATATCACTTTCTACATCGACACAAAGTCAAGCGCGTCAGGAAGTGATAGCTTTACGGTGAAATTCACGTACGAGCAAGTATAACAACAACACCCTTTTTTTATTTTATAAGTTAGGACTGCGAACCTTATAAGAGTAGGTTGTTAAGTGTTAAAACATGATTTGAAATATGGTAAGTCACCTTTATTTTCTGGTTCCTATAAGCTTAGTCTATGAGAACGTTATAGTTGTTGAGAATCTGATAGTTTAACAGATGGGGAATTTATCTTACGAAGGCTATCTTTTATTTATAAAATCATCGGCTAAAAAGCCCATATCAAAAGCCTATATTCTGCCAAAGTTTAAATGCAAAGCAAAACAATGCTATTATTCAGTTTACCTTAAGTATGGAGAGTGAAAAACGCGTGAGCAAATCATCTTTGTTTTCGGGTTTTTATAAGCTTAGTCCAGCGGAGCGTTTAGCCTTTGTTAAGGAGTTTGCTGGCTTAACTGATGAGGAATGCGCCCTTTTGCAGAATACTGGTGGTTTGCCCTTGGACTTGGCTGACCGCATGATAGAAAACGTTGTGGGTGCCATTCCAGTGCCGCTGGGCATTGCCGTAAACTTCCTCATTAATGGGCGAGACTATTTGGTGCCGATGGCTATTGAGGAGCCTTCTGTTGTGGCTGCGGCTAGTTATGCTGCTAAAATGGCTAGGGATGGCGGAGGCTTCCACACGAGCAGTACGCCACCAATCATGATTGGGCAAGTACAAGCAGTCGGCATTAAAGACCCTTATGCGGCTAGGCTCCGCATATTGCAGGCTAAAGACGAAATTTTAAAGAAGGCTAATGACCAAGACCCGGTGCTTGTTTCTGTTGGGGGCGGAGCAAAAGACCTAGACGCAAAAGTTATCCACACCGTCCAAGGTCCAATGGTTATTACCGAGTTGCATGTGGACTGCCGCGACGCCATGGGCGCTAACGCCGTAAACACCATGTGCGAGGCTGTAGCCCCCCTAATAGAGCGGATAACAGGCGGGCGCGTCTATTTGCGGATAATCTCCAACTTGGCTGTTAAACGCCTAGCAAGAGCCTGGTGCGTCGTCCCCAAGGAGGCTGTTGGCGGAGAAGAAGTCGTTGACGGCATTGTGAATGCTTGGGCTTTTGCTGCTGCAGACCCTTATAGGGCTGCTACGCACAATAAGGGAATAATGAACGGCATAATAGCAGTCGTAATCGCCACATGCAACGACCACCGCGCCATAGAAGCCGGAGCCCACGCTTATGCTGCCAGAAGCGGACAATACACAACGCTTTCTACATGGGAGAAAAACGAAAACGGCGACTTGGTGGGCTCAATAGAACTGCCCATGGCCGTCGGCCTAATAGGCGGGGCTGTGCGAACCCATCCTATCGCAAAAATCTGCCTAAAAATCCTAGGTGTAAAAACAGCTAATGAGTTTGCCGAAGTTTTGGCGGCTGTTGGCTTAGCCCAAAACCTCGGCGCTTTGAGGGCTTTAGCTCATGAAGGCATACAGCGCGGTCACATGTCGCTTCATGCCAGGAACATTGCCATTGCCGCTGGCGCTACTGGTGAGCTTATAGATTTGGTTGCTGAGAAAATGGTGGAGGAGCGCAAAATCCGCATGGACAGAGCCAAAGAACTCATAGAACAGTATAGGGCTGCTGGAAAAATCTAAAAGATAGGCGTGCTTCACTAGAAAACGGCGGTTAAATGAAAATCCTTCCAGGACCAGCCTCAAAAGAACTAGGCGAGAAAATAGCCAACCTTTTGGGCATAGAGCCAACTCCAGTCTTTTTTAAGGCTTTTCCAGATGGCGAATCCTATGTGAGGCTTGACGGCGAAGTTGAAGGCGAAACCGCCGTAATAGTGCAGACGACAAGCCCCCCGCAGGACACACGCCTAATACAGCTGGCGTTAATTGCTGACGCTGCCAAAAGAAACGACGCGAGAAGGGTTGTGGCTGTTGTTCCATACTTGGCTTATGCCCGCCAAGACAAGGTCTTCCTAAAAGGCGAGGCTGTAAGCATAGAAGCCATAGCAAAAATGCTTAAGGCTGCTGGCATCGACATGCTACTGACAGTTAACGTTCACCAGAAAAACATTTTAGACAGGTTTCCATTCCAAGCAAAAAGTATCTCAGCCATCCCGCTTTTAGCCGAACACTTTAGGCAGAGGGGCTTCAAAGAGGCTTTTGCGCTTGCTCCAGACAAAGGCGCAATAGGGATAGCTGAAGAAGCCTCAAAAGTTCTAGGCGGAGACTTTGGCTATTTGGAAAAGCAGAGAGACCGTTATACTGGACGTGTGACGGTTGAGAAGAAGGAGTTTGCCGTCGAGGGCAAAAATGTCATAATTTTCGACGACATTATTAGCACTGGCGGCACGATAGTGGCGGCCGCAAACATCCTAAAAGAACTTGGAGCAGCCAAAGTTTACGCCGCATGCGTGCACCCGCTTCTGGTAGGCGATGCTGAAAAGCGCATCAAAGAAGCTAGAGTAGAAGAAATTATTGGAACCGACAGCGTCCCCAGCCCAGTAAGCAAAGTTTCCTTAGCTTCGCTTCTTGCCCAGACACTGCGGGAGCTTCAAAGTGGCTAGGCTCTTCTTTCTACTATCAGGCGAGCACGAAACACTTCCCGCAGCAGAGTTGAAAGCCATCCTTGAGGCTGAAGGTTACAACTACAAAGTTTTAGAAAAACTGGACCAAGTTTTGAGAATTGAAGCAGACATAAAATGCGTCGAAGCCATAAAAAGGCGCGCAGCCCTAACAAGGCTTTGCGGATATGAAATTTTCACTTGTAAGGCTGAGCCAAGCGAGGCTGTTAAAGCTCTACGCTCAACCAACATTGGCGAGTTCCTAGAAAGCGGCGAAAGTTTTGCTGTCCGCATAAGGCACGTAAAAAGCCACGCAAGAGAAGTTGATGGAATGGCTTTGGAGCGCAAACTAGGCGAAATAATCCTAAACCAAGCGGAAAATGTGCGAGTAAACCTTCAAAACCCGCAAAAAACCTTCACAGGAATCCTAACGGACGACAAGCTTGTTTTCGGCTTGAAGCTGGTGGAGATGCCGCCAAAACCCTTTATGGAGAGACGCCCAAAGAAAAAACCCTTCTTTCACCCGTCGGCAATGCCGCCAAAACTTGCAAGGTGTATGGTAAACCTAGCCAAACCAAAAGCCGGAGATTTAGTATTTGATCCTTTCTGCGGAACCGGAAGCATATTGATAGAAGCAGCCCTAATAGGCTGCCGCGTTCTAGGCGTGGACGTCCAAAGGCGCATGGTGCGGGGAAGCCTAAAAAACTTTAAACATTTTGACATCATGCCAGAAGGTGTCATAGTTGCCGACGCAAAGAACCCGCCAGTTCAGAAGGTTGACTGTGTTGTTGCAGACCCACCGTATGGAAAAAGCGCCACAACCTTCAAGCGGACAACGAAACAGATAATCGAAGACTGTTTAGAGGCTGTTTACGATATGCTTGGCAAAGATGGGCATATATGTATGGCAGCGCCAAAAAAGGTTGGCATAAGCCAGATAGGCAAGGCATTGGGCTATCGCCACGTGGAATCCCACATGGTTTACGTGCACAGAAGCTTAACCCGCGAAATTGCAGTCTTTGAGAAAGTCTGAAAGCGCTTATAACTTCTTTCATTTTGGTGCGGCAAGCACCTGTTCTTTCTTAAAGTAGAGAATTCCCATAGATATTATTGGTACAATTAAGCCGATGGCAGCTGTCAACTGTATTGTTAAACCCCAAATGTCAAAGGCTATGGTCGCAACGCTAGCCAACACTGTACTCCAAAAGCCCCATCTTCGCTCAGCCAACAAGCCGAAAGCAGCAACAAGTCCTAAAACACCTAGAAACATAAACATCATGAAGAGGATGACGGACACCTCGTTTGAAATCGGAGTGTCTAAAAATTGTCCCATGCCTCCGGGTGTGCCAACCACCGCAAAGCAAAGCCTGCCAACAGATTGAATTATCCATAGAAAAACGACAAAAACCACCATCTTGCTCCTTTTAACAGAAACCGTCATTTTTCTACTTTCCCCTTTTAAGTTGGATGGCTATGTTTTTCCCAAACTCTTTGCATTTTGGAAGTTCGCCTTCCGCGATAGGTCCCTTTACCCCCTGAACTTTTATTGATAAACCAGCTGTAATTCGCTTTAAACCTGGAGCCTTCTCGCTTATCCGTTTCTCCATCTTCTTTACAGCTTTCTCAAAGTCCTTCCCCATATACGTGTCGAAAACAGCAAACTTCCTTCCATCCAACTGCAACTTGCTAAGCTTGTCGATAAAGCCCTTAATGCCCCTTGTAGGGCCACCCATATGGTTTGGGGAGCCAATCAATATTGCGTCATAAGAGGAGATTTCGTTAAGGTCCACCTCTTTCAGCTCTTTGAGAGAAACCTCCACTCCACCAGCCTCGTTTATTCCCTCGATTATGGATTCTGCCACACGTTTAGTGTTGCCATAACGCGACTCAAAAACAACAATAACCCTTACCATGAAAGACCATTTCCCATTCATGATTCTCCATTCAAGCCTTTAAGACTTACGGACTCATCAGAACCTCTTGCTTTCCAAAGACTTTAATGTTCCATTTTCAAGGCTCTAGGCAAAGCTGGTAGGTGACTAGCTCCAGTTTTTTACTCCATGGGGCGTTAATTGTCATTTCTCCTATTTGTTTAAAGCCATTTTTCTCATAGAACCGCCTTGCATGATTTTCTTCTTTTCCAGCTTTTACAATGATGCTCTTTATTTTCATCTGTTTCTGGTCTTTAATGACCTCGCCAAGCAACAAGGCTCCAATACCTTTTCTGGTATACTGTGGAAAAACTATGATTCGGTCCAACTCTGTGGTGACCGCGTCTTGTTGTATTGTTTGGGCGAAACCTATAATTTCATCGCCACTAATAGCAAGATAAAAGGTTGCTTTTCTTGTAAAGACAGCATTCAACAATGTTTCTTTTGCAAAAGCCTTCTTAACATAGTCTTCCGGGATTCCGAACTTGGCAACATTATCCATGTAAACTTGACTATTCTTGTCCTCTAAAAGGGACAAAAGCTTTTCTGAAAGGATTTCAATATCTTTACGGTCCGCTTTCTTTATGGTGATCAACATTTACAACATCCTGAATTTGACACAGCATAACGTTGAAATGTTCATAATAAAGGTTTCGAAAGCTGCAAAGTTTCCGCATTCGTTTTTAAGGAATGGCTGAGCATAAAGCCTAACAATGAAAGGCAGCATACTCTAAAAGGTGTAGTGCGCCTATGAATCTAAAAGTTATCTTCTTAGGCACGGCTGGAAGCATCCCAACTCCCAAGAGGAGTTTGCCAGCCATATTGATAAGGCGTAAAGGCGAACAACTGTTGTTCGACTGTGGCGAGGGTGTGCAAAGGCAGATGATTATGGCTGGAGCCAGTTTTAACAGAAAAATGAAGGTGTTCATAACGCATATGCATGGAGACCACATGCTGGGCTTGCCTGGGCTTGTACAGACAATGGCTCTGCTTGACCGAGACAAAAAACTAGAAATCTATGGACCGCCCGGAATAAGAAGGTTCATGGAGGGCATAAGGGAAACGGTTCAGTTCGGTTTAACATTTCCCATAGAAATTCACGAAATCCACAACGCGGGAAAACTATGTGAAGAGGAAGAATACGCGGTTGAGGCTGTTTGGGCAAACCATGTGATACCAAGCCTAGCCTACGCCCTTGTGGAGAAGCCCCGCCCAGGAAAGTTTTACCCAGAAAAAGCTAGAGCCCTAGGAGTTCCAGAAGGACCTTTATGGTCAAAGCTTCAACACGGAAATGAGGTTAGGCTTCCAAACGGGAAAGTTGTTAAACCGGAAGATGTCATGGGTCCACCGAGACCGGGGAGAAAAATTGTTTATACTGGGGATACGAGACCCTTTGAGGGTTTGGCGACTTTCGCAGCTGGTGCTGATTTGCTAATTCATGACGCCACTTTGGATGATGAACTGGTTGAAAGAGCCTACGAGGATGGGCATTCAACCCCAAGCCAAGCGGCGGAGAACGCCAAAAATTCCAGAGCCAAACTTTTGATTCTGACCCACATAAGTGCACGTTATGAAAACCCAAAAGTGCTCTTAAAACAGGCAAGGAAATTTTTTAAAAAAACACAGGTTGCAGAAGACTTTATGACCCTTGAAATCCCACTTCCAAAAGGCTAAAACTCACCAAAGTATTGAGAGACATGTTAAGGCGCCTTCCCCTTTCCTAAACTCTGACATCTCCAACTCTTGTATGGTGAAGCCTTCCCTTTCTATAAGCCTCCTTGTTTTTGGATAACCCTTCGCCATCAGAACTACTCCGTTAACGGCTAGGCAATTTGACGCGTATTGCTCTGAGGGAGGAACAACAAGCCGATTATAGCCTTTAAAAACATCCGCATCAAAGTAGTCCTCTGCCAGCACAACATAACCGTTTCCAAGATATGTGCAAACAGATTTCAAATGGGTGACACCGTCCACTTTGACGGGAATTATGTTAAATCCATCATTCTCCAAAATTTTCTGCAGCTGTTCCACAGCATAAAAATTAGTTCTGGCGGTAAGACCAACAAATACTTCCCTGCCAATTTTGAGGACGTCTCCACCATCAATTGTTGCTGGTGGTTCTATACGATGTATCTTCTTTATTTTTTCAAGCATTTTCGCTATTTCAACAACCTCCCCTTTTCGAGACTCCATTTTCATATTACATATAACCGCCTTCTCGCCGAAAATAACTGCTGTATCCTCCACGAAGCAGCTGTCTGGTAATTTGTCGTCACTCTTAGCCCAAAGAAGTTTTAAACCAAGATTTTCTAGGGCTTTGCAGTACTCCATGTGCTGCCTTTTAGCAAGTTCAACATCTATCCTCTCAATATTGGTTCTTATACATCTGTCGTAGGAGTTTGGCACGGGACGAACGAGTGCATACTCTGCCTTTGGAGTATCCATATTTACCGTCATATTTTAATAGACATGGATTTCAAAAAGTTGACGCTTTCCGCAACTTTCTCAACAGACTCTACAACCACTACAAAACTGGTGCATTATTTTAATTATTAGTGGATAATTGCTCTAACAAGCAAGAAACAAGCGTAAAATTCCAAAAGTTGCATAGAGCTTTTGCTACTAATAAAAGTAAGATGGTTGGGGAGTCTAAAACATGTCTACTACATTTTCTTAGTCAATTGTTTTCCGTGGTTTTCCGAGTATAGCCAATACGCCGCCAACGAGTCCAAGAATAAATCCTAAACCTAAACCGCCCATACCTGTCCAAAGACTTATCACAGAGAACGTTATAATTAAACCTCCCCATGACTTATGATTCAATGGTTTAAGATAAAGCATCACCGCTAAAACAATGACAAGCAACCCTATTGCCATTCCTGCCATACTCATAATCTGGATAACACTCTCTAGGTGCCAAGCTTTAACGTTCTCCTTCCATTGATGCATAGTCTTGTCCAACCACTCCATTTCCCAACCAGCGTATAACCAAAGGTACGAGAATATCCCGCCTAAGACAATTAAGACGCCAGAAATTAGTGAAACAATAGAAGCTATGGTTAAAACCCAACTTGTTCTCATGTTTTGCAACCCCATGTCCGAAAGATTGCATGAATAAGTACGTTCGCAATTATCATCAAGTTATTTAAATATTTTGTGAATTTATGCAAAATTTTACTTATCGTCATAGACAGAATTAGTCTGAATACACCTCAATGCATTAGCCCTAATTTTGCTCAAGGCTTTTCTTCTTAATGTAGATAATTACCACCTTTGGAAAGCTGAATTAGGCAAACATAGCCTTCAGCTTTTGAACACTTTCAGTAACCTTTTCTACAGACTCTACAACCGCAACTTTGTTGTAGGATATTTCTCGCAGCAAACTTGCAAACCTCCACCAGTTCACAGTTCCGTAGCCTATTCCCAAATGTGAATCATCCCTTCCATTGTTGTCGTGGGCGTGGATGTGCACAATCTTTTCTGCAAATGTTTTTAGGAACTGCTCTGTCTGTCCATTGATGTTTGAATGCCCAATGTCAAGGGCTAAGCCTATAGGCTCTGAAATTTCGCTATAAAACTTCTCAAAGTCTTTAACGCTTTTCATTAGGAAAGGGTATGGTTCTGGCACATTCTCTATGGCTATTTCTAAGCCATAATCCTTGGCGATTTTGCAGAGGAACTGTGCAGTTTTTCGGTTCTGTTTCCAGTCTTCGCCGGGATAAAACATGCTCACGCCTGTTTTTAATCCCGGATGGAAAACCCAAACATATGCCTCCAATTGGCTTGCCAGTCTCATTGAGTTTTCTAATCGTTTAAGCATGGCTTTTAAAATGCTGTGTGACGGTGAGGCTATGTTTATGTCGGCGAAGGGTGCATGAACTGAAAATTTTATGTTGTAGGATTTTCCTAAATCCTTAAGTCTCGTGGTTCTTCGTCTGTCTAAGGCGTGGAGGCCGTCGTCTACGATTTCTATGTGGCTGGTGTTTATTTTTGTGATTTTTTCGACCATCTTGTTGAAGGGTTCGCTTAGTAGGTGGAGGGTTGAAACTCCAACTTCTGGTTTGCTCAAGGTTTTCATCTCCACGCCTTTTAGATTTATTTCCATGTGCTTTTCTTGCTTATAACTGCTGACTCACCGTTCTTCTTCTGATTTGCTTTTGGCTATGGATTTTCAGTGCGCAAATTATATATCTGGTTTTTGTGGTCATAGCTAGTGACTACTAATGGTAGTAATTTCGTGCACCTACCAAAATGGGAGGGCACGACAAAATGTCTAAAAACACTTTTAAACCCCTAGACGTCGGAAGAGTAATGATTTTCGACAAGGACCAGAAAATATATGGACTTGCAATAGAGGCAAAAGTTGAAAAGGGAAACCTAAGAAAACTAGCCGAAGTGGCTGAAAGCTTAGACATAACAGTGCGCTTCATTCAATTTTCCATGAATGAAGCCCGCAAACCTACAGTTAACGCAATTGCCTTCCTAGACTTTTCAAAATCGAGAGCCACGCCAGAAGAAGCCCTAGACATAATCCTCAACAGCTACAATTTCGTTAAAAACGCGAAAATAATAAAACCGCATGGCGAAAGCATAGTTTTCGACAATCACTTCTTCCCATTAGTTGCAGCAAACGAGAGAGCCGTCATCTTTAGGGAATCCGTTTACGAAGCACTTTTCAACGGAGTTAGAGAAAAATTCGGCTCAGCTGGGGAGGCAATGCTTTATTATCAAGGCTTTAGCATAGGCTTTGAAATTTATGACACATACCGTGAGATTGCAAAATCAGATGAGATGGAAGATTTGGTTGAAGTGGCTAAAGCCATAAACATGACTTTGGGCTGGGGAATAATAGATCATGTAGCCATAGACGTGCAGAAGAAATCCGCGCAACTTCGAGTTTACCAAAACTTCGAATGCGAACTGGGTGTTGGGAAAGGAAAGCCATACAGCCAATTTTATAGAGGCGCTGTGGCCGGAATATTCACCCGCTTCTTTGGAAAGGATGTTAAGGTCAAAGAGACAAAATGCATTGCCAAGGGCGACCAGTACTGCGAATTCATGGTTAAAGCATCTTAAAACTTTTATAGTCAATAACTTCAGAATAAATTCTGAGCAATATCGGGGCGCATAGGGCGCCTATGACTGGTGAAGGAAAAGGCAAAGTTGTAGATAGAGGCAAGAAGTATAGGAAAATCTTTATATACATTCCCAAGGAGGTTTCGTCGGACACCAGTTTTCCGTTCAAAGTTGGAGAGGACGTGACTGTAAAGATTGACGGTGAGAGGCTAATAATAGAAAAGCGACGGTCTTAACAGCAAGCCTCGTCAAAGTTGGATTCTGATTCCGAATATGTATTGTTAGTAATAATCTAGACTCCACATTCATACAAGTTAAATCATTGGCGCACTGAAATTTTGACTAAAAGTTGCGGAAGAGGCGGCATGGACAAGAAGTTAAAAGAGGCTCTAGCGGGTCTTGAAGCCTTCAAAAGTTTGGTGGAGAATGCGGCTCTGCCCATAGCCATATCAGACACTAGAGGACGTTTCGTTTATGTTAATAGGGCGTTGGCTGATGTCTTGGGCTGTCAACCAGAAGAAGTTGTTGGCAGAACCTTCATGGAGTTTCTCCATCCAGAAGACAGGTTTAGGGTTATGCGCCTTTTCCTAAAGATAATCGCCCTAAAAAGGCAGCCTCGAGCCCTAGAGTTCCGTGTTATATGTAAAGGTGGACAAGTTCGCTATTTCATTTCTAAGCCCACACGGTTCATCGTCGGCGGCAAGACCCTAGGTTTTCAGGCATTAATGACGGAAATTACAGAACTTAAGCGTATGGAAGCACGCCTAAAAGAGACAAATCGGCGTTTTGAAATGCTTCTGGAAAACGCTATGGAAGGAATAACAATAGTTGACCCCGACGAGAACATAATTTTCGCTAATAAAGCCTTCGCCGAAATGCTTGGCTACAGCGAGAAAGAAATCCAAGGCATGAATCTTCTAAGATTTGTTGACGAGAAGGGCTTAAGGAAGATAACCGAAGAAACCAAGGCTAGGAGAAAGGGGCTTGTCAGCCGTTATGAGCTAACCCTGTACCGGAAAGATGGAAAGCCTCGCTTTGTCCAAGTTTCAGCCTCACCCCTCTGGAATGAAGATGGAAGCTATGCTGGCGCCCTAGCAATCATCATGGATGTTACTGAACGTAGAAAAATGGAATCAGCCCTTAAGGAGTCTGAAGAAAAATTCAGAAATATTTTTGAAAACGCCAACGACGGCTTTATTTATTTAGACCAGTACGGGAAAATTTTAGATGTAAATAGAAAAACTTCAGAAGTTTTAGGGTGTAGAAAGGAGGAAATTATTGGAAGGCATTTCACCGAACTGCACGCAGTTCCAAACGATGAATTGCAGAAAGTTATTGACGCATTTTCTGACGCTCTAGAAGGCAAAATCAGCTCTGCAAACTTCACGGTTGTTGGTAGCGATGGAAAAGTACGCCGATTAGAAAGCTCCGCGTCTGTCATTAGAGTTGGAGATAAAATATCGGGTGTTTTAATTGTTGCCAGAGATGTAACTGAAAGGGAGCAGATGCGAGAAAAACTTGAGGAGTATTCTAGGCGACTGGAAACCCTAGTTGAGGAGAGAACAAAGCAGTTGCGAGAGGCGCAGGAGCGTCTTCTACGAGCGGAAAGGCTTGCTGCTATTGGACAAGTGGCAGCTATGGTTGGTCATGACCTAAGAAATCCTTTGACAAGCATAGCCGTCGCTGTTTACTATTTGAAGAAAAAGTTTTGGCAAAATATGGACACAAAGGCAAAGAAAATGCTTAAAATAATTGAGAAGGATGTGGAGTACTCCAACAATGTTCTTGCAGACTTACTTGACTATTCCAGGGAGATTAAGCTGAACTTTTCGGAGACAACTCCGAAAGATTTGCTGATGGAAACATTATCCACCATTAAAGTCCCTAGAAAAATCGTAGTCATTGATGAAACCACAGGCGACCTGATGATTGTGGATAAGGAAAAAATGAAAAGGGTTTTTGTCAACATAATTAAGAACGCCATTGCCGCAATGCCAGAGGGTGGAAAACTAACAATCTCCAGCAGAAAAATCGATAATTTTATGGAAATTTCCTTCACAGACACTGGGGTTGGCATGTCAAAAGAATTTTCGGAAAAAATTTGGACACCCTTCTTTACAACAAAGGCTAAGGGTTTGGGGCTCGGCTTGCCCATATGCAAACGCATAGTGGAGGCACACAACGGCAAAATTACTGTGGAGAGCGCTCCAAACAAGGGCACAACTTTCACGGTGGCAATTCCAGTTAAGCCTAAAACAGAAAGAGTAAAGGAGGAAAAGGTATGGGTGAAAGTGCCAGAATCCTTGTTGTCGACGACGACGAAAGCATAAGAAAAATTCTGCAAACAGTTTTTGAGTATGTGGGCTACACGGTTGAAACGGCAAAAACAGGGGAAGAAGCCCTAAAAATAGCCAAGGTAAAGCATCCCAACATTGCTATTGTAGATTACTCCCTAACAGACATGGAACTAACAGCTTTTCTAAAAAAGATGGGTAGGATGGCGCCTTCAACTCAAATCATACTTATCGCCGACGAGCCTTCACTTCGCCAAATTAAAGAAATGGTCGGCAAAGTCAGCAAGAAGCCACATCCATTTCTTTTGAAACCCTTCGGAATGGAAAACGCCTTAGCCATGATTAGGGAGCAGCTCAGAAAACAGCGATGGAGAAAAAGAGGCAAAAGCGTATCCATAGAGTTTGTTGAGCCTGTTGAAAGGCACGTTTAAAGTCGCTTGTAGAGGGGTATATTTAAAAGCCTAAACTTTTACAAAAATATTTAGAAAACAGAGTTGGCGTTTAAACTGGGAAAGTTTATGGTTGAGGAAAATGACATAGTTGAGTTTCTCAAAGCCCACGGTGGGCAAGCCTCCCTAAGCGAGATTGCAGAAGGTTTAGGCATACCAAAGTATGGACCAAAATCTGCCTACGCACTTTTACAATCCCTTAAAAACGAGGGGGTTGTGGAGCGGCGGGGCGAGTTATGGGCGCTCACCATCGAGGAGACAAAGCCGAAGCCAGCGGAAAAGCTCGTTGAAACCGCTGTGAAGCCTTCAGAAGCCGCAGTGCAGCCGAAGCCGGAGACAGCCGCTCCGGAAATAGAAAGTCTTGTTAGAGCTATGGCTCAGACGCTTGCCGAAGCTTTGAAAAGTGCTAGAGCACCAGCGGATGAGTGGGAGCTTGCCACAAAGCCCATGACAACGAGGATTGAGGAGGGCAAAGAAAAGCTAAGCACTTTAGTGCTTAAGCCAGACGAGGCGGTGGAAGCGAAAAAACCTCTGCTGGGCTTTCCAACAGGCACCTTTTTAGACCAGCTCTTCCTAACACCAGATGGGAAAAGCCTTGGAGGAATCCCAATTTGTGGACAATTCGCCATCACAGGCTTGCCGGGAGCTGGAAAATCCATACTTGTTGAAGAAATCGCCGTAAAAGTTGCTGCCTCTGGTAGAAAAGTGCTTTATGCAACGGCTGAAGATACATGGAAGAGTGCCACTCCGCGTTTTGATTTGCAGTCTAGGCTTAAGCAGAAAGCCGACATTCTAGGCTTGGACTGGAATAAGATACGCGAAAACCTCTTTGTTTTGGATACTGTGGCTTATCCCGAGCTCCGCGACTGGAACACCTTTGCGGAGACGTATCGCTATGTAGCCGAGAAGGAGAAGATTGAACTGGCCATAATAGACTCTGTAACGGTGCTGGAAGCCTACCGCGGAGCCCTAAAATACCGTGTCATGGAGTTAGCCCGCTACAATCAAGTGCATGGCATAACAGCCCTCTACGTGAACCAGCGAAGCTCGGAAGTCTGGGACAGCTACGATATGGCGGGCGGAATAGGCCTAGCCCACAACCTAGACGGAACAATAATAGTGGATTATGGACGCGTCTACTGGTATGACCAACAAGTGGATTTAGGCGTTGACAGAGGGGAATTCGTCCGCATAGTCCGTGTTTTGGATTGCAGAATGTGCAACTTTGAACGCCGAAGAATTAGAGTCGACATAACAAAGGATGGATTCCTAAGGGCAATAGAACCAATACCAAAAACCCCAGAAGCTGAAACAAAATAGCCCCGCACTAGTGGGCAGTGAGAAAAACAAATGTCGGTGATTAAGCCGCCCACCATAAGAGAGCTGATAGAAGCCTACGGCTCGCAGAGGGAGGCTGTTCTCCGCTTAATTGAGGCTGGCTTCTCCCCAGAACAGATAGAATGGCGAACGGGCATACCATATTACCTCATACGCCTATACATGGAGGGAAAAGAGCCTAGAAAAGACATGCCCTTCTCAAAAATAGTTGAGGTTTATGAGCGGCTGGCGGTGCTCCGCGGGAAAAAGGGGAAAGAGACGGAGCTAGCTAAATTCTTCCAAACAGCTGAGCTTTCCCTTGAGGTTAAGGCGCGCTTAGCCCTCGGGATAATAACTGATGAAAGCCTAAAAGTTGGACCGGGCTTGGTGGAGCGAAGCCTAAGCTTAGCAACTGGCGTTTCAAAAAGCGAGGTTAGGACACTCCTCATCGACTACGGGGAACACGGGGAAGTGGCTTATCTCCTTAAAAAGCCTTCAGAGCCAAAGCTATCCGTAAATGAGGTTTATGAGGCGATTAAGTTTCTGCCAAGACTGAAAGGCGTTAAGGAACGCGAACTCTATGTTGCGAGTCTGCTGCGGATTGCAACACCTCAAGAAGCAAAATACATTGTCCGGCTTCTTCTGGGCGACTTAAAACTTGGCTATTATGCAAGCACAGTCATGAAAGCCGCGGCAAGAGCCTACCAAGTTCCAGTGGAGCTAATCCAAAACGCATGCGCCATAATGGGTATAGCTGAAGGAATAAGCCTAGCCTCAGAAGGATTGCCAAAACTAGCAGAAGTGAAAATGCGCCCCGGACAGTTCATAAGACCCCAACTGGCCCACCTATACGAGCCGGACAAAGTTGTTTACCCAGTTAGAGCAGAATACAAGATTGATGGGAGTCGCCTTCAAATTCACAAGTGGGGAACCCAGACATGGATTTTCTCAAGGCGAGGGGTTGAAAAGTCGCAGACGCTGCCGGAAATCGTTGAAATAGCCAGGAAGTTTAATGCCCAAAGCTGCATTGTGGACGGCGAAGTCCTAGCCGTAGACCCAAACGGCAACTCGCTGCCCTTCCAGGTAATGCTCGAAAGAACGGTGCCAAGAGAACTGACACCAGAAGAGCTTGCAGAAAGAATGGAGAAAGTCCGCGTCACATACAGAGCCTTCGATATACTCTTCCTAAACGGGCGGGAACTCATAGGCTTGCCACTTTCAGAAAGGCGCAAATACCTAGTGGAGGTTGTCCCGCCAGAATATTTGGCTGAGGGCGTTGAATGCCAAAACGAAGTTGAACTGATGCGCTTCTACGACGAAGCCCTAAAGAAAGGCTTTGAAGGCATAGTTGTAAAAGACTTAAGCTCTCCGTACGAGATTGGACAGCGCACCTACACATGGCTTAAACTGAAACCAGAACGCGACACAATAGACTGCACAATAGTAAAAGCCCTATACGGAAAGGGGAGACGTGCGGGGCTCTACTCGTCCTTCATGTTGGCGGTGCGAGATCCAAAAGAGAAAAAACTCTACACCATCGGAAAGGTATCCAACCTACCAGAACAAACCATGGACGCGCTTACAACGGTTATTGAAAGGACAAAAACCAGAGAAGACGACGAAGGGGTCTTCGTAAAGCCAACAGTTGTTGTGGAGGTAACATACCAAGAGATTCAAGAAACAGACGAGTACACAAGCGGCTACGCCCTAAGAGTGCCAAAAATAGTCCGCTTCAGAACAGACAAAACGGTGGATGAGATTGATACGTTAGATAAGCTAAAGAAATTGTATGAGCTACAGTATGAACGCTTTCCAGTGCAGTCCATTTAAAGGGGGTGTTTAGGTTTCTCTCCACTTCGCCTTAAATGCCACAAGCAAGACGGCGAAAACAAGCGTAGCCGAAAGGACAACCCAGCGAATTAAAATAATCTCTTGTGAGAATGCCGCCAAGCCTGAGTGAGCCCTTATCAGTCCGGCAGCGTTAGACGTTGGAAACAAGATGGCTATCCAGCTCAACCCTCCAAGCAACTCCTCTGGGTAATAAACTGGCGGGATGAAAATCAAGCCTATTCCAAGGATGTTGGACAAGTTGTTTAGCGTATAAATGCTTGCTCTTCGCAGGTACGTGGATACAACAAAACCTATACAACTTAAAACAGCCCAGCACAAGAGCAGAATCGCAATAATCCAGCCTAACGCTTGCAGTGGCAGATAGCCAAGCCACAGTGTCAGCGCTATGAAAAAGGCGACGCCGGGAGAAGCAAACAGCAGCGAGGCTAGGGCTACTCCAACCATGTATGAGATTGGGTGAACCGGCATGGCGACGATCATCTCTCTAATTTTCACATACCTGTCAAAGGTTATGTCTTGGATGGCGGAGGCTATGCCTATGAATCCCACAGTCGAGATTATGGCGCCTACCAGACCGTAGCCAATTTGACCTCCAAAGACCAACATAAAGAAGAGAGGTATGGCACTTATTAAGCCCATAGTCATTAAGATTAAAGGCTGCCTTTTCAGGTCTGGAACAGCCTTTAAAGCGGCGATTATTAAGGCGTCTTTAACCATTTTTCTGAGTTTCATTTAACTCCACTCCTCCAACAAGCTTTACGAACACGTCTTCAAGTGTGATGGGTGCGGCTTCCGCTTTCAACCCGCTTTTTAAGGCCTTTCCTACAAGTTCTATGGCTTCGTCTCTATCATCTACGTAGATTACCCGTTTGCTTCCAAAACTCACCGAAGAATGGTTGTTAGCGAACTTCTCCAAAAATTTTGGGCTTCCTTCAACCACAACCCTAAACTTTTCCTCAGCCAAGTTCTTAATTTCCTCAACCGTTCCTTGGACAATCAGCTGGCCCTTATTGATTATGGCTAGTCTGTCAGAAACCATCTCGGCTTCCTCCATTATGTGGGTTGTTAAAAGAATCGTTTTGCCATGCTCAACCATCTCTCTCAAAACGGCCCAGACTTTTCTTCGTGCAACAGCGTCTAAGCCGCTTGTAGGCTCATCCAGCATTAACACTTCAGCATCTGAAGCCAAGGTCGCTGCAATTATTGCCCTCTTCTTTTCGCCACCGGAAAGCGTTGCACATGTCCTATTTCGCAAATCCCACAATTCAACAGCCTTCAAGGCTTTTTCAGACAATTCTTTAGCTTTTTGCTTTGTCATGCCGCGAAGCAGTGAAAAATAGTAGCAGTACTCCCAAGGCGTAAAATTGCCATAAGTGGCAACATCTTGCGGAACAACAGCTATGTGCTCCCGCAATTTTTCAGCTTCATGCAAAACGTGGAAACCTAAAACATAGGCTTCTCCACTTGTTGGCAGCAACTGCGTGGAAATAATCCTCAAAAAGGTGGTTTTGCCAGCCCCGTTAGGGCCTAACAAAGTAAAAAGCTCGCCTTTTTTGATGCATATATTAACGCCTTTTAAAGCCTCAACAATCTCCTTTCCATGATATGTTTTCCTGAGATCTATGGATTTTACAGCTTCCATAAAGCGCCCACACATGCCTTGGTTATTGTTTAAAATGGATCACGAAGTTAAATAATGTGGGCATAAATGAGCGGATATGTGTTCACCCTTTCAAGTCTATTTTCTCTGGAGGATTCGCGAGTTTTGCTTTTGGATGAACAGATATGGTATTTGAATACTTCACGCTTCCTTTAATGATGCAGCCTTCACCTATGGTTACATCCTTTCCAATAACATTTTCGCAGCAAACATTTTCCAAGTAAACTTTCTCTTTGGCTATAATATCGCTGGCGTACAGTTTTCCGTAGCGTGAGACTATGCCAAAAATTGGTATTCCAAAAATCACTATGCCCTCAATGTCCCTCTTTTTAATTTCAACGTTAACTGCTTCAATTCCGCCACGCGCATAAGATTCGTGCCTATCTAATTCAGCCTTAAAATCCTCAGTTACAATTTTGCCATCGATGTCGAGTTTCCCACGGAGTTCCATGTACTTTCCAGCTCTGACATCACCTGACACCCTAAATGAACCGAGAACATGCAAAGCATTTTCCAATTCAATTGCGCTTCCAACCCTGCAAGAACCAGCCACTTTCAGTGATGAACCTTGCACACTACCATCCACCGAGAAGCTCCCAGAAGCCGATAAACTTTTAGCTTTAACACTGCCAGCAATTGAAGCTGAACCCGAAAAGTCCATTTCCTCAGCCTCTATATCCCCTTCTATAGAAACACTTCCGGCGCACTTCAATCTTTCAGTTTTTAATCCGCCTGGTAAGCGGCCACTTCCGCTGATTTTTATTTCCTGCGGAGAAACAAAACCTGAGCCAGATATTTGAATGTCACCGACGCCATCTATATGAACTTTCCCAGAACCACTAACATGAGTTGTTGGAACACTCACTCGACGGAGCTCTTTTTCATATTTACGCATTTTTTCTTCGCCGCTCAAATTTATCCCTCCTTATTCAAATCCTCCAGTTGCCTTCAACAGATCGCGTATTTCAATGAGAAGGGCTTTCATTTCTTTAAGGCGTTTTTCGGTTTCTCTTATAACATCCTCGTCGGAAAATTTTACATACTTTAACTCCTTCGCCATTCAACTTTCCCCCATTACTCTTGTGCAGCTTTTAACACGTCTCTAATTTCCCTAAGTACAACAATAATTTCGTCCAGTTCCTCTAATGTTGCTCTTTGGTGGGCGCGTAGGAGGTTCAACTTTTCCATTTCTGACGGTTTAACTTTCGTAGAAGGTAATTCCTCAGAACCCATCGCCAACCCTATAATGACAAGGACTCCAGCGACTATCAGCGCAAATATCGCCACCAACCCTGCAACTATAACATTAAAGCCGTGGAATACAGAAGAGTATATCGAAATTGCTGGCACTCCAAAGCCGAGAAGTATTATCGTAAGAGCTGTTAAAATGGAAGCTCTAGCCATTCATTTCGCCTCCGTTTCCTTTTTTGAAAAGCTCCTTAATTTCCTTGGGGGTTAAAACTAATTTAAAATCGGTTGGCGCATAGTACTTAACAGGTGGAAGACCTTCCTTTTTCTTTTCCTCCCTAACTTCCTTAACTAGCCCAAGTTTTTTAAGCCCGTTAAGGTGGAGATGGGCTAGTGGGTATGGAAGATTTAGTTCCTTGGCTAATGTATAAACACTTTTTGGCTTTTCACATAGAGACGCAATCATTTTTAGTCTTAAGGGGTTTGCTAAAGCTTTCAATTTCTTCACCATCTGCTCGCTCGCATCTTCATTCAAATCAGCTCTCCTCTGACTATGTAAACAATTTCTTATATATAAACTTTTTTTTACATATAGATTCTTTGAGACCGCCACCTCTGAATCGATAAAAATACCGCGTTTGAAACTCAGAAAAGCCTTCTCGCTGATGGGTATTGTTGGATAAGATTAACGTTGGCCTTGCTTCTTTTTTGGTCGCTGCGGATTCCTATGGCGATTTCTATAAACTCTTTTAGGGTTTGATTTGCAAACTCCCATGTTGGCCTTCCATAAATTAGACCTGTGCATGTGGAGTCAGCATATATGTATAGTGCTTTCCCGCTGTAATGGTACAAGGCTTCCTTTGCGTATCCAAACTTTGGTGTGGCTAAAATTTTGAAGGGCCAGAGCTTGCAGGCTGCTGGCTTCATGTGTTGTAGTCCGCATAGGTGCATGTCTGCCACTTTGTAGAGGAATATGCATGAGCCGTCGCTTTTTCTTCGCAAATATAGCTTGTTTAATCCTGAAACTGTTGTTTCTACGCCGTAGTTTTTTACTATTTTTAGCCATTCTTGGAAGTTTAGGACTACGCTGTAGGCTTTGCAGCATAAGCCGCAAGTGTTGCATTTCCAGTCTGCAATGTACTGCCATGGAACGAACAGCATAGCCTTTTGCCCTTAAGCCTTTACTGATTTTTCAAAATTTTGAAGTTTAAGGTCTCGGATTAAAGGTTTATTTTCCCTCCTCAGCCGTTGTAATAGGCTTTGAGTTTTTCAGCAACTTCCTTTGGGATTTCCATGGCTTTCAGTGTGTGTCTGTTTGCGGCGACAGCCACAATGTAGCCGTCTGCTAACAGTTCCGCAGTCTCCTTGTTGTAGATTTTGAAGCCGTATTTTACGGATTTTTCCCCCACTTCATCCACTGTTAGCTCTATTTCCAGTAGATCATTGAACTTTGCTGGTTTCCGATATTTGCAGAAGGCTTCAACTCTGGGCATTATCAAATCTTTGGAGGCAAACAGGTCTATGAGTTTAAGATGCTGGTAGAACTCTTCTTCGGCTATTTCGAAAAACTTGAAAAAGTTTAGGAAGTGGACTATTTGGGCTGCATCCGTGTCCAGCCACAAAACCTTGTATAGCGTTTTAAATGATTGGGGCATGCCTGTCCCAGTCTTTGTTAGAGGGCTTAAACTTTCCTGTAAAGGTATATTGTGTGGGATGGGTATCCAAGCTTTGGGTTTTCGCAGAAGTTTTCAACTTTTAATGGTCTCCACCCCACAATTTCGTAGTCGTGGGATACGACGCGGGCTCCAGGCTTAAGTTCAGCCTCAAGTTTTGGTTTTATCTTTTCATTGGCGCTTGTAGTTAAGTATAGGAATACAACATCAGCTGATGAGAGGTCAACGTTGAACATGTCGCCGTTAACTATTGTCACTCTGTCTTGAAGCCCCTCTTCGTACACCGTGCTTAGGGCTCTTTTTGCAAGGTCTTCGCGTAGTTCTACGCCTACCGCTCTTGCACCAAATTCTTTAGCAGCCATTATTACTGTTCTGCCGTCTCCGGCGCCAAGGTCAAAGAAAACCTCGCCGGGTTTTAACTGTGCCAAAATAAGCATGTGACGGACAACTGGGAGCGGAGTTGGGACATATGGGGCTATGAACAGTGAGCATGCCTCCATCTTGGTTTTACCGATACTTTATTCTTTTAAAGATTTTCCCCTTTGCTAGGCAACGTAGGTGGCTCTCTTAGGTGTTGGGCGTCTAGACTCTCCACATTTCATGGCGCTTTGAGCGCATAACTCCAAATATTTCTCCTCGTCTCCTGCGCCAATGGCTTCTGCTGCCTTTCGGCAGAGCTCGCTTGGTTCTTCGCATCCTTCCTCCTTGCATAAGCCTGAAATGTAGAGGCATATTTCCTGCACATCTTTTGGCTCGAGGACGGCTCTGTTTGTTCTGATTAGGAGGCATAGTTCCCTTGCCAAAACACAGTTTTTAACATACTTTATCCTGTTTAGGACTTCTTCTCGGAGTCTTTTTCGGCTTATCTCCAAACTTCTTTATCTCTCCACTGTTGCTGAAAGTCGTGCTCACCCAGATTAACGTGGTCTCCCATTTAAAAGTTGTTGTAAGTCTCTCAGCCCTTCTACCAGAATCTTTTGCTTATGGCTTTGCGTTCAGCCTCTAAAACAAGCTCATAGAACCTATCCGTGAGCATGGCTTCCTTTTCAAGAACTTCTTTAACGTCTGATGGCTGAACCTTTCTTGCGCAGAGGGCTACCGCCGCCGCCTTGCCATACTTTTCTATTAGGCGGGCTGTTTGTAGGGCTTGTCTCTGAATTTTCTCCTCACTTTTTGTGAGCTTTTCGCCCCTCTTCTCCACCAGTGGCAAGACCTTCTCTTCCTCAACCCTTAGAAGCCCGATGGCTCCGGAGCCACACTTTGGACATTTTGGTTTTGCTGGCAAGTCTTTGACGCGTATCATATCTGTGTAGCTCCAGCAGTTTGTGCAGATGAGATTGCATGTTTCGTTCAACAGCCTTGCTTTTGCGGATTCTATGAGCACGGCTCGCATCCTTTCAGGTGGGATGAGGTCTGTTTTCATGCTGACGCGTTCAATGCCAACACGAGCAACTGGAGTGGCAGTTCCGCCAGTTTCAACCTTAACAATTTCTATTTCGCCCCTGCGGATTTTCTCTAAAACCTGGACGAGCCTTTCAACGTCCAAGTCTTTTGTGAAAACCTCTTTAAGGGCTTCCTCAAATATTGGGGTTCCCTCGAAGCTTTTCAAAAGTCTTTGGAGGCTCACATTGCTGAAGTCAGCCCACTTCTCCAGTGCGCCGAAGCGTCTTGCCACGTGAATCATTCGCCTCTTAAAAATGCCAGTCTTAACAGTAGCCCTTGTCAAGGTGTCTCTGACGGTTTGCTCGCCCATTAAAGCCATTTCATCGAACAATGTGACAATTTGGTCGGCGTCTGCAGCACCCATTGTTTGTATGAATATGCGGTATGGGTCGTGTTGAACCACTATGCCGTAACCAACCCTTCCGGATAGGAGTTGTCCAACAAGTTGGGCTAGTGCCCTGTTCGTAAGAGAACCGAAGTGGGCATGGACTATGACGAAGTCCTCCCAGTCTTCGACGGTTATTCGATTATCCGTTGGAACAGATATTCCAGCAGCCACTTGCTCAACGGTCTCGGCTAAAGCGTCCAAAATTGTCTCTTTTTCTGCCGGATAGCTTTCGCTGAGTTTAGATGCAATCTCTTCTGGAGGCAGACCCTTGCGGGTTTGCTCTTCAACAAAACCACGGATGTAGCCGACCTCTTGGGCGACCTCAAAGGGCACTGGGATTTCCTCGCCTATCCAGCTTGGAATAGCTCCAGTAGGGTCGTCAACCGGCTTTACGTAAACCTTGTCGCCTGAAATGTGGAGGATTCGCCATGGGCTTCCACGGATTATGAACTTTATTCCTGGCTTGCCATACTCCGCCATGAAGGCTTCATCTAAAATTCCCACAGCTTGGTCTGTTGTCTCATCCACTACTAGGTACTGCTTTTCTTCTGGTATCATGGACAAATTGTCAAAATAATATTCGAAAAGCGCCTTTGTCCTGCGAGGTTTCAGAACTACTTTGTCTTCGAAGGAAACCCACGCAAGTCTCGGGAAGCGTTCATGCATATAGCGTAAAATTTTTTCGATGTCTTCCATTGTTAGGTCGGCGTAGGGGTAGGCTTTCCTAAACATTTCCAAGATTTCGCCAAACTCAAGCCTTTTCTGTTTTAGGAGTAGTCCGGCAATTTGGTGGGCTAGGGCGTCGTAGGGTTTTGGAGGAATTTCGACTGGTTCTAAATCCTCTTTTAGGGCACGTCTTGCTATAGCTAGAGCCTCCAACGTGTCGTCGGAATCCATTGTTACAATTATTCCCTCGGCTATGCGCCCAATTCTGTGGCCGCTTCTTCCAACCCGCTGGATGAGCCTTGTAACTTGGCGGGGGCTCATGTACTGTATGACTAGGTCTATGCGGCCCACATCTATGCCAAGCTCTAGGCTGCTGGTGCAAACTAGGCCCTTCAACTCGCCATTTTTTAGGCCTCTTTCTGCTGCTATACGGGAGGGCTTGGCCAAAGAGCCATGATGTATGGAAACTGGGAAGTCTATGTCCCAGACTTTGAAGCGGCTTGCCAAAACCTCTGATATGGCACGTGTATTTGTGAAGAGAAGAACCGATCTATGGCGGCTTATGTAATCGCGGATAACCCTAAGCCTGGCCGCCACCTCTGGGTGCGTGTAAAGCTGTTCTGCCAGTCCAAAGTCTTCTGGTTTAGGCTTTGGGAAAAGTATTTTCAAATGCATTTTTCTAGCAACTGGAACTCGTACAATCTCTATTGGGCGGCCGTTTCCAACGAGGAATTGGGCTACCCTTTCAGGGCTGCCAATGGTGGCTGACAAGCCTATTATTTGGAAGTCTCTCCCAATCATTGTTCTGAGCCTTTCAAGGCTTAGGGCAAGCTGGCTTCCACGTTTACTGTCAGCCATCTCATGAACCTCATCAATTACGACCCAGCGGACTTGCTGCAAGTGCTGCCTCATAATCCAGCCAACCAAAATAGCCTGCAGAGTTTCAGGCGTTGTTATCAAAACGTCCGGTGGACTCCGCGCTTGCCTTGTCCGTTCGCGGGTTTCTGTGTCGCCATGCCTAACAGCCAGCTTAATGTCTAGATTGTTACACCACCATTCAAGGCGTTCCAGCATGTCCCGGTTTAAAGCCCTCAGAGGCGTGATGTAAAGCACTTTTATGCCTGGAGTGTGTGGCTCCTGCAATAGCATGCTCAAAACGGGCAAGAAGGCGGCTTCGGTCTTGCCGGTCGCTGTTGGCGAAATAAGCAGAACATTTTTCCCTTCAAGGATGAGCGGAATAGTCTTTTCTTGAGGCTCTGTGGGTTTTGAGAATCCCCTCTGCTCAATCAAGCGGCGAACAGGCTTAACTAGAAGGTCAAAAGCATTTTTGGGCTGCTCTTTCAAAGCGGTTTAAACCTCAATGCTATAGGAATAGCGGAAAACCAAAGGTAAAAGCATTTTGCAACACGCAACATCAAATTTATGAGTTATAGCAAACATAAATTGGATAGCCCCCTCTAGATTTTGCAAAAATTATCCAAATTGATGACTAAAAGGATTATATGTTAGATTCTCAAAATTATCCCCCGCGTTTGTTAGAATATCGGTTAGATTGACGGCGACATGGCTAATAGGGAAGAAGCTTGGCTCATCAATGGCATGCAATGGATGTAGAGGATGTTCTACATGCTTTGAATTCCGACCGGAAGGGCTTGAGCACTGAAGAAGCTGCGCTTAGGCTACGTAAATTCGGTTATAACGAGTTTGAAAGGCGAAAAAGAACCTCCCCGTTTAAGATTTTCATACTTCAGTTCAAAAATGTTTTCACACTGATTTTGTTAGCAGCCATTGTTATTTCAACCGTAATTGGCTGGCTTGAAGCTGAAACCGCAACTAAACCTCATGCAGCAATAGAGACATATGCTGACGCGATAGTGATTGGCGCCATCGTTATTCTCAACGCTGTTGTTGGCTTCATACAAGAGTATAGGTCGGAAAAGGCAATAGAAGCCATGGAGAAACTGGTGGCTCCTAAAGCGAGAGTGCTGCGGGATGGCAAAGAAGTTTCAATTCCAGCGAGGGAAGTTGTTCCCGGAGATATTCTGGTCCTCGAAGCCGGGGACCGTGCGTCTGCTGATGGCAGAGTTATCGAAGCTTTTGAACTTAGGGTTAACGAGGCTGTTTTAACGGGGGAATCTGTCCCGATAAACAAGAGTACGATGGTTTTGCCCGAAAACACGCTGGTGTCTGAAAGGCGAAACATGGTTTTCGCTGCAACCCATGTGGTTTATGGAAGAGGGAAAGCGGTGGTTGTAGCCACTGGAATGAGCACAGAGTTCGGCAAAGTAGCGGAAATGGTCCAAGCAGTTGAAAAAGAGGAAATCCCCCTAAAAGCTAAACTTGATAAGTTCGCCAAGAAAATTGGTTTAGTGGTTGTTGCCGCAGCGTTAACAATTCTAGCGCTTGCGTTTCTGCGGAACGCCGTAATCAGCATCGAGATATTTATGACTTCCGTGGCTTTAGCTGTATCCGCCGTCCCTGAAGGCTTGCCAGCCATTGTTACTGTGACCCTTGCCCTAGGCGCTAGAGAGCTTGCTAGACGCAACGCGGTAATTCGGAGAATTGCCTCCGTGGAAACTTTAGGCTCCACAACAGTCATATGCTCAGATAAAACGGGCACATTGACAAAAGGTGAAATGACGGCGCGCAAAATCTTCGTCAACAACGAGATGATCGATGTTACAGGTTCTGGTTACTCAACAAGCGGCGAGTTCCACAAGGATGGCACACAAATAAACCCCACTCTTGAACCCGGGACGTCGTTGCTCCTTAAAATTGGAGCATTATGTAATAATGCTTCTTATGATGGACAAGCAATTCTCGGAGACCCTACCGAGGGAGCACTCATTGTTGCTGCAGCAAAGGCAGGAATATGGAAGAGTGATGTTGAAAAAGAGTATCCAAGAGTGGACGAAATCCCATTTAGCTCAGAAAGGAAACGTATGACAACGCTGCATAAGACTGATGATGGGCGCTATTTCGCCTTTACTAAAGGCTCTCCCGAAGTCGTCTTGCAGCTTTGCAATCATATATACATGAATGGGAAGGAAAAGAAGTTTAGCAAGGCGGAAAAGGAACTAATCCTAAGAAAAAACGAGGAGATGGCAAGTCAAGCGCTTCGGGTGTTAGGCTTAGCCTACAAGGTTCTGCCAAGCCTAGATAACGAATACGATGAAGAAAGCATCGAACACGACATGGTTTTTGTCGGACTTGTTGGGATGATTGACCCGCCAAGAGAAGAAGCCAAGGAAGCCGTTAAACTATGCCAAAAAGCTGGAATAAAAGCGGTGATGATAACGGGAGACCACAAACTTACAGCCATCGCTGTGGCGAAAGAGGTTGGCATATACAATGAGGGCGACTTAGTTTTAACAGGTGCTGAATTGGACCAGTTAAGCGAAAAGGAGTTTGAGAATATTGTTGAAAAGTAACAGTTTACGCGAGAGTCTCCCCTGAACACAAGCTTCGCATAGTTAAGGCTTTGAAAAAGAAGGGGCACATTGTGGCGATGACGGGGGACGGCGTCAACGATGCACCAGCACTAAAGCAAGCTGATATTGGCGTTGCCATGGGCATAACCGGAACAGACGT
The DNA here is from genome assembly GCA_038883715.1 of Bathyarchaeia archaeon. Taxonomy (GTDB): domain Archaea; phylum Thermoproteota; class Bathyarchaeia; order Bathyarchaeales; family Bathycorpusculaceae; genus JAGTQI01. Next base: position 111,585 of record JAVZLS010000001.1, on the reverse strand, counting down.
AGCTAAAGAAGCTTCCGACATGGTTCTGGCAGACGATAACTTCGCCACAATAGTAAAAGCCGTTGAAGGAGGTCGAATAATTTACAACAACATTAGAAAGTTCATCAGATTTCTCCTTGCCCTCAACTTTACCGAACTAATCCTTGTAGGGTCCTTTGCCCTAGCTGGTTTGCCCATACCCCTTCTACCAACAATGATCTTATGGTTGAATCTTGTCACCGACGGGCCGCCCGCAATATCCTTAAGCAAAGATCCGCCAGCTGAGGATGTTATGGAAAAACCTCCCCGCAGCCCAAAAGAGGGTTTATTGCATGGCATGTTAATTTTCATTCTTGCATCCACGTTAATTCAGCTAGCAGCGGAAATCGTTGCTTTTTGGTGGGGCTTCAATGTTTTAGGTTCTCTTGAAAAGGCAAGAACGATGGTTTTCCTGGTGGCATGTTTCTACGAGTTGGTGGTTGTTTGGAACTGCAGATCAGAAACCAAAAATGCCTTTAAAACGGGCTTCTTAACTAACAAGTGGTTGCTTGTAAGCGTGCTTATATCTGTGGCTTCAACATTAGCTGTCGTTTATGTCCCCGCACTAAGCCTTCTTTTTCATACAATCCAATTAGACACAGCTGAATGGATAATTGTTGCGTCCCTTTCATGCTTGGGCTTTTTTGTTATGCCAGAAATTTTCATGCAAAAGGCCATCAGAACTTAAAACGCTAGAATCGGCGTTTCTCTGTAGCACGCTAGTCTACAGTTTATCTAAAGATTTTCCTTCCTATCTCTTCTTCGCCTATTTTGAACGTGTCTGGTTCTTCCCGCTTCAATATGGTCCTCAAAGCCTTTGGCGTCAGCTCTCTTATAAGCTGCAGAATCTCCCTTCTAGCAGCTTTGAAATGTTTCTTGAGGAGAGCTTTATCCTTGTAAATTATTCCAGCGAGGGGACAGATTTTCTCCATCTTTAAGTACCACTCAATTTTGCCAGTCGCCTTGTTTATGTCGAAGGTTATGGGTCCTGCGACGCATGTTTCTGGCTTTACTGGATGCACAACGCATTTCCTTGTCACCTTATCATAAAATATGCAGTATCCGCCTTCGTCTTCCCTCGGAAAAGTATATTCAGCATGCACGAAAGGATTTTCAATATGAATGCCATGCGCCTTCAAGTATTCTAGAATAATTTTTTCACGCTTTTCGGTTATTGGCGGTCTAGCATCCCAGCAACAGTTAATCTTGCAAGTGCCGCAAATGTTAAAGAAGTTTTTCTGGCGTTCACCTTCAGCTTGCATACGCGCTTCCAACCTCTATTAAAATAGGGGCTCATTAGCCTCCAAGCTGTTTAAAAGTTTCGAGTAAACGTCTATAATTGCCTCATGCATATCCGTCTTCTGCGCCCTAACTTTGACTTTCTCTCTGATGACATCTGAAAGGTTGCCGTGTTCAACACGCTTCTCTATTAAGGGGAGATATTCCTTCTCTTCGGATGTGGCGTTTTTCCAAGCGACTTTTAAAAAGTGTCTGCACACATGTCTAGCTGTTGGCCCATTGGAATGGAGCACTTTCGCCTCTAAGCCATATTTTATGACGGACTTGAAGTCTTCAGCCAAAACTTCCGTCGGCATTAAAGGCTCATCCATTTTCATCAAGCCTCTAAGCAGCGCCCTTATAAAGCAGCTTAGAGCCACGTCGGATTTTATGCATTCCTGTTCGTCCATGACCCTTATTTCTAGAGCTTTCCTTTCAAAGCGGAAGATTATGCCCCTTGAGTTAACCCATTCCTTGTTGAGGATGCAATTGTGGGCTCCAATTTTGGCTAAATCAGCCGAATAACGCCCAATAATTTCCTGCCTATACTGCCTAAAGGACTGAACATATTCGGGGACGACTTTTCCGGTTACTGATGGAATTTCCTTCTGGTTTTCCATATAAAAAAGAAGCCTATTATCCACGTAATCGCCAAAGTGTCCCTCAAAGATGGGGGAGGAAGCCGAAACAGCTGGAAGGTAGGCGCAGATGTTGGCGAGCAGGTTATGCATTTGAACGGCTTTGGCTTCATTGGCATATGGAATGTTAAGTTGGAAGCTTTGAATGTTAAGCCACCCATGCTGTTTAAGGTTGAAGATTCGGCTGAAAGCCTCGTAAATCTGCTTGTGGCGATGCGGCCAAACGGCTGTTTCCTCAAGCCTCAATGTTGGATGCATTCCAGTGCCTAAAAGCCTTACACCATAACGGCGTTCAAGCATTTCACCAAGCCTTAAAACAGCCTCATGCATATTCTCTTCAAAGGTTTTTGGCGACTTGAAGGGCTTGTTAGGCTTAACCTCAACAACGTGAAGCTGCAATTCTTTTCCAAAGGTGAATTTGCCAAACTCCACAAAGTTTACAACTCGCCCATAAACATCCTTTATGACCTTGTCAACTATTGGCAAAGCCCTCAAATTTTCGTTAACAAGCGAGAACTCGTGTTCCGGTCCGAGAACCTCTAAGGTTCTATACGTACAGACTGCCTCTTTAAATGAGAATCTCAAACAGCCAAAATATAAGCTTATAGCGTTTCTCCGCCGAGAATAGAGTTGATTAGCATAGTTAATTTTAAATATCTGGACGGTGTTAGCTGTTTTCTGTTGTCTGGTGCCTCTTGCGTGCTGGTCGTCTCAAACATCGACCTAAGAACAAACGCGCCCATAATAAAACCATCAGCCTTCCTCAAGTCTTCTGTTAGAGATTTCATTCTCAATATAAACAACGACTACAGATACATGAAAACAGGCTATTATATTTCGCTTCACGCTGAAATCCTTGGAAACGATGTTGTCCCAACAACGGAAAACGCCATAGACGCTTATAGGCTGCCGGTTCTGCTGGTTAGAGCTTCCAAAAACGGGACGCCAGTAATGCCATATCTTGTTACGGACTCTGTTAAGCAGATAATGGCTGAGTTCAGCTTTCCAGTCGTTGTTTTCGCAGTCAATCCCTTCTCGTTTAACGGTTTCAAAATAGCCAAAAACAGAACCGCTCTATATAGAGCCGTCAAAAGTTTGGGCATGAACTACCGTTATGCCGTTTGCGCCCAACCACTACGTGGCGAAATAGTTTCCGTTAAATCCTTCTTCGGCGAATGCGTCCATGAAGATAGCAATGTACGGGAAATAGCCAAAAAAGTCTATGAAACCTTCAAAATTCCAGTATGCAAATTGCATATTCAACGTTTCAATGGGAAAACCTACCTTTGTGGGCTTCAACCCTTAAAGATGGAGGAAATTACGCCTTTAGACGTTGATATGATTTCTAAAATTGTTTCCCGGGTTTCCGGGAAAGGATGGTTTGATTGACGCGGATAGCATGTTTTGTTGAAAAATACAATTTCACATATTCTGACGAAGCTGAGGCTCTCCAAACCTTTAAGCAAACAGCTGAGCAGATGGGGCACTCGTTCAACTTCTTATTTAGAAGCGGGCTTTCTGAAATCCCAAAGTATGACGCGGTTTTCATTAGGGCGACCACCGACCCGCTTTACACAGCCTACATAGTCTCAAAAACGGCTTGGGAACTTGGCTTAAAAGTTGTTGACGACCCAATTTCGATTAGGATTTGCGCCAACAAAATCCACCAGTACCGGCTCTTCGAAAAGTATAATGTGCCACGCATTCCAACATTGTTTTTGAACAAAGATGAGTTTCATCATAGGCAGATAGAGGAAATCTTTGAGCTTTTTGGAAAACCAGTGGTTATTAAGGCACCTTACACTAGTTTTTCGAAGTATGTGGAGAAAGTTTCATGCGAAACAAGTTTTCGAGAGGTTGCAAAGCGCTTCTTTAGGCGGTCAGACTACATTGTTGTGCAGAAGTTTATGCCTTCCCGCTTTGACTGGCGTGTGGGTGTCCTAAACGGCGAAGTCCTGTACGTTTGCAAGTATATGATGCCGAAGGGCAAATGGAAACACGGCGTAAAGCGCCGTGGAAAACCAAGCTTCATATGGGGCAGAACAGTTACTCTGAAACGTGACAATGCGCCTCAAAAACTCAAGGAAATAGCCCTAAAAGCCTGCAGCGTCGTTGGGAAGGGGCTTTACGGCGTCGACATCAAGGAGGTTAACGGCGATTACGTAGTTGTTGAGGTCAACGACAACCCAAGCATATACAAGGGGCATGAGGACTTAAGGAACAAGGATGTTTACGAGAAAATCATAAAGTTCCTAGCAGAATAAGCGATTTTACTGAAAGATGGCGAAGTATATCAGGAGAAGGGTGAAGCCAACAAATCCCAGTATTATTCCCATCCTTTTGGGGTCTCTTCCAGCCCTTATATGCCTCATTCCTTCCCTAGCGATAGCGGGGTTTAAAGCGCCACCTCTTATGTACCTATATTCCGAAAATGGGAGCAAACTCACAAAGCCTATGCCTATCAGAACAAGCGCCCCGATAATCAAAGCTCCACGAATAGTCCCTGAGAGGGGTTTATTCATTATGGCGGCGTAGATCAGCGCTCCGGAGGTTAAGATTATCAAGGTAACGGCTAAAGTAATTAAGTAGAGCTTGGAAAAATTCTTGAGCGCTTCTTTTACTGTCATTTCCGTGGACTTGTCTGCATTTTAGTGCTCTTTAGTATTTAAGGGTTTTGAGTTATACATTTTAGTTCTGTAGACATGCATAATCCGCATTTTTCAGTTTCAAATGTTGGGTCTAAAGCCTTATGCATATTGCACAACAAACCTTTTGCACGAGCAACTTTGCAGATTTCACAAAACTTTAGTGTAAAATCTCTGTGGGATAAGCCCTCCTTTGCCAGGGAATCCGCCAACTCTTCAATTAGCCTTTTAATTTCTTTGTCTTTTTCCAGGTCTAGGGCTTTTCCCCGCATTTTTTTGTTGTAAAGGCTTATGGCTGGTTGGCTTACGCCCAGCAGTTTTGCTGTCTCCATCTGTTTTAGGTTGTGTTTTGTCATTAGTTGTTTGGCTAGTGCTGCCCTTACTGGTGGGAGTAGGCTTTTCACGGCGACCTCGCATGGCAGTAGCATTTCTTTTCATTCCCCCTTGTATTATTGTGGGGAAAGGCATAAATATACTTTATTACAATTGTAATAAAGGTGAACGCGTGTGACTGAAAGAAACGTTCTGAAAATAGTAGAAAATGTTTACTGGGTCGGCATAAGAGACTGGAACCGCAGAATCTTCGACGCATTAATTCCGCTTCCAAAAGGCACATCATATAACGCTTACCTCATCATCGGCAAAAGTGGAAAAGCCCTAATAGACACTGTAAATCCGGGCTTCGAAAAGGATTTAGAAGACAAAATCCGCAGTCTCACAAAACCTGAAGAAATCGACTATATTGTTATGAATCATGCAGAGCCGGACCACGCTGGCGCCATACCCCACATAATGAAAATCGCATCGAAAGCTAAACTGGTGGCTACTGGCAGAGGCGCAAAAATGGCTCAAGTTTATTATCACGTTCCACAAGAGCGAATTAAGGTTGTAGCTGACAATGAGGCCATAAGTCTAGGCGACAAAACTCTGCGCTTTATTGAGGCACCTATGCTCCATTGGCCAGAAACAATGCTCACATACTTGGAAGAAGATGGAATACTTTTCCCATGTGACTTTTTCGGCGCCCACATGGCTGGAGGCGTCTACAGTGACGAAATTGAGGACTTGCTTGTCCACGCCCAGCGTTATTGGGGCGAAATAATGATGCCTTTCAGAGCTATGGCACAGAAAGCCCTAGAAAAAATTGCCAACCTAAAAATTAGAATGATAGCGCCTAGCCATGGTCCCATCCATAGAAAGCCAGAGCTTATTTTAAACGCGTATAAGCGTTGGGCGGCTGGCGAAACGCGAGCAAAGGCGACAATAGCCTATGTAAGCATGTGGAACAGCACAGACGCCATGGTTAAGCAGATGGCTGAAACACTAGCATCGGAAGGCATCGAATTAGCCTTCCACAACTTAGCAATAACTGATGTTGGCGATTTAGCCAAAGACCTTGTGAATTCAAGAGCCATAGTGCTTGGTGCACCAACAGTTTTGGGCGGAGCCCATCCATTGGCTGTTTATGCCACATACCTTTTCAAGGCTTTGCGTCCACCAACAAAATTCGCTGTTGTCTTAAGCTCTTATGGTTGGGGTGGAGGCGCAATACGACAAATTCAAGAAATACTCGGCGACTTTAAAATCGAGGTTATCGGTGCGCTAGAAATTAATGGACCGCCAACAGACGAGAGCATGAAGCGCATAGTGGAGCTTGGGAAAGCATTAGCCAAGAAAATTTTAGAAGGAGGCACCTAAAATGGGTGAAGTGACAGAAGAAGAGCGGAAGAAGGTTTTAAAAGAAATTTTAAGGCAGTTGCATGCTGGCGTCCCACCCGAACAGGTTAAGGAGCGTTTTAGACAGTTTCTTGAGGGCGTGAGCTCGCTTGAAATAGCTAAAATTGAACAGGAACTCGTAAGCGAAGGTGTATCAAGAGAGGAGCTTCAGAGACTTTGCGATGTTCACTTGGCGATTTTTAGGGAGCAGTTGGAAAAACAGAAGGTTGAGGTTGCCCCAACCAGTCCCATTGGCATACTTTTAGAAGAGCATAAAATGATTCAGCAAATAGCCGAGAAGCTTAACGTCTTGGTTGAAAAAGTGCAAAAAGCCGAAAGCCCAGATGCGGTGGCTGGAGAACTGTCACAGCTGAGGCATGTGGCGGATGAGCTTTTAGACGCTGAAAAGCACTATTTGAGGGAGGAAAACGCGCTATTCCCAGTCTTGGAAAGGCATGGTATAAGTGAGCCCCCTGCAATAATGTGGATGGAGCACAACCAGCTTAGAGAAAAGAAGAATCAGCTCAAAGCCTTAATCGAGAACGCCGCAAAAATGAACTTTTCAGATTTTAAGAGGCAGCTTGGCGAACTAGCAAAGGCTGTGGGCGATATGCTTAACAGCCACATTTACAAGGAGAACAACATTCTGTTTCCGGCAGCCCAGCGCGTTGTCACAGAGCAAGAATGGTCCACTATAAGGGCGGATTTTGACGAAATTGGATATTGCTGCTTCACCCCGGAACACTTAATAGCCAAACCAGCCAAAACTCTTGAAAAACCAGCAGCCGAGGAGAAACCTATGCCAGAAGGCACAATACAATTTGAAACAGGCTCTTTAACGAAAGAGGAGATTGAGGCTATTTTGAACACGCTGCCAGTGGACATAACCTTCGTGGATAAGGATGACGCTGTCAAATACTTCAGCAAGCCCGACAAACGCATATTCGTGAGGACGAAGGCTATCTTGGGCAGAAAGGTTCAGCTTTGCCACCCGCAGAAAAGCGTCCACGTGGTTAACAGAATCCTAGAAGCCTTCAGAAGGGGCGAAAAAGACGTGGCGGAATTCTGGATACAAAAGGAAGGCCGCCTAATCCACATAAGATACTTCGCGGTTAGAGACAAGGACGGCAAATATTTGGGAACGATGGAAGTTTCCCAAGACATAACAGACATAAAAAAGATTGAGGGCGAAAAGCGGCTCCTAGACTGGAAAGGCTAAAAATGAAAACTGTCCTATTCGTATGTGTTGAAAACAGCTTCAGAAGCCAAATCGCCGAAGCCTACTTCAACAAGTACTCGCCAAGTGGCTGGAAAGCCACAAGCGCCGGCTTAAAACCAGCTGAAAGGGTTCATCCAAACGCTGTCAGACTTATGCTTGAAGAGGGCATAGACATAAGCCGCAAAAAACCCCAAGTCATGACCAGAGCGCTTCAAGAAAAAGCTGAAGTAGCCATAATCGTCTGCAGTGGCTCCCTCTGCCCAGTGGTTTACACAAAGCATGTTGAAGAATGGGACATGCCAGACCCCGCAAAAATGTCACTGGATGATGCCAGAAAAATTCGAGATGCCATAAAAGCCAAAGTCCTAGACCTTATCGAGCGTTTAGAGAAAAGTTAAGTCGTACATCCAGCCTTTTCCAGTGCTTTTTCTACTTCCTCCCTTATTATGTAGCCGCCTATGTGGAGAATTGGCTCCTTAACCTCTGGGTCAACGTTCATTGTCGCCGTGCATGGATAGCTATGATGAGCCTTCGCAATTGCATCGTATAAGATTTCTCGTTTTGTTTCAACGCCTATGAGCTTTCGCGCCACATACCATGTTGAGCCGCATGGAGCACTCCGCCTAACAATAGCTGTCTCCACAACCTCACGTCCACCTCGCCTTGCAGTGGAAATCTCAAGTTTTGGACGCCCAACACCCAACTCCTCTATAAAGCGAGAGATGAAAGGCTTATCCTTAGATGGCTCTAGCGAACAGAAGGGCTTTGGAAAAGTACACTCCAAGCCAAGCTCAAGACAGCGCTCTTCCAACTGCTTCCTCAAACCTGATGGAACCTCGTTAAAATCTTCAACGGGCACAATTAAGCATTTAACACCAGCCTTCGTAATGTGAGTTGGCAGTTCCAAAAGCAGGTCCTTGTGCAAGCCGGAAGCCACACACAAATCTGCCCTCGGAACACTCCTGGGCATGTATTCTTCTGGCTTATCTATGAAGGCTGGCAAATCCGAGGGCTTCGGAAGCTCTATAGCGGCGCGGATGTTCCGCACATAACTGTAAACGCCATACTTACAAGAGTCGCAGTACAAGCCGCAAGACTTGCAGAAACTAGGGTCATTTATAAGATTCCTTATCACGCGCTCTGCAAATTCGCCGCTGTAAACGAAAACCAAAGTTAAATACTCTTTTTTGCCAGCCAGATTTCACACCACTTAAATGACTATAAAACGTATTCTGGGCGGCGGGCGGCAAGCAAAACATGCTCTAAAAAGATGTCTTCTGGGACAGTCCCAACAAACTCCACCTTCTCATTTATGACTGTTTTTGGAACACCCATAACAGCGTACTTATGCCCAATATGTGGAAACTCGCTCACATCAATAACGTCAGCCCTTACAAAGTCGCTTTCAACAGCAAACTTGTAGGCTAGACTAGCAACAGAGGGACAATAGGGACAAGTCAACGTCACAAAAACTTGAATGTGCATCGGCGTCTTAACGCCTTTAAGCCTCTCTCTAACACTTTCAGAAATATCCGACTTTCCGCGGGAAACAGCGATTATGCCCTCCACAAGGGTCCCAAACTCATAACCATATGGCAAACCATAAAACCGCAAACCAAAATCCTTCTCGCCAATAATGGCCACCGCTGGAACCTTGTCAATGCTATAAGCCCTAGCCTTATCCGTGTCAGCCACAAAATCGTAAACTTCTACGCCTATCTTATCACTTAAGGCGGCTAACTCCTCAATGAGCTTCCGCGTCTCCGCACAATAAGGACATTCATATTCTTGCGTAAAAACAACAAGCCTAACTGGATTTTGAAGCTTTCCAACAAACTCTTCCCGCAAGTGTTTCTTGTGCTCTTCGGAGATCATGCGCGCTCATCCCTAACATTTACCGCCTAATCTCTACTTTAATTTCCTTCCAATCCTCTTTGACGCCACGCAAAGCACTAACAGCCCCAACAATGGTGCCGCCCAAAATCTTAACAACAAACTTGTTAAGGCTTATCTCTTCACCGTCAACAAGAAGCTTAAGATCCAACAACAACCACCACAAGATAGAACTCAACTTAGAAGTAAAAGTTTTTTGCAAAACAGAAATAACTCTCCCGCTTATTTTGACTACTTTCGGAGCCCTTCTCTCCCTTATCATTTCCTTGAAGACCCAGTAATGGCCGCCAATGTAACTGTTTAAAAGGTTAATTCCATAAAGACTATTTCTGAAGCCTCTCTCTTTTCAACACTTTTAAGTTTAAACCCCACTTTTTGCATGTGGCTTTATAGTAATTCCTAAAAATTCTCTGATGAATTTTGATACGCTGAAAAAGGTTATGCCTGCGCAATCATAATCTGGATTTGCTTCGACCACGTCCAAGGCCTTTATGTTTAATCCTTTCAGGTAATGGATTAGGTCTATAAGGTTTCGCAGCGTTATTCCTCCACCTTCAGGGTTGCCGACTCCCGGAGCAAATGCAGGGTCTAGGACGTCGACGTCTAGGGATACGTACACGTTTTCAACCTTGCCCAAGGCTTCGTTTATAAGGGAGGAAATTTTCTCTGCATTTTTATAAACTTCAGATGTGGTTACAGTTTTTATCTTGGCTTTTTTGGCATAAGCCGTCTGCTCGGCCGTGGATGCCCTTATGCCGATTTGAATTATATAGTGAGGATTAACGATGCCCTCTTCAACTATCCTCCTCACAGTGCATGCGTGGGAGTATGGATCTCCATCATAGCTCTCGTATAAGTCGGGGTGGGCGTCAAAGTAGATTAAACCCCAAGGAGCTTTTGAGATTTCTTTTAAAGTCTTTAACGTAGCGTATGTGATGCTGTGGTCTCCTCCGAAGAAAATGTACAATTTAGAATCAACGTTTTTGCCAATGACATCTTTCACCATTTCAAAAGCCTTTGTGATTGATGGGGGTGCTATATCGCCTAAATCGTAAATTTTCCAGTGAACCTTAAGGTTCACGTTGTTTTCGGTGAAAGGGTTGTATATTTTTGAGCTTGTGTATTCTCTGATGGCTTTTGGGGCTTTCGCCGAGCCTTTCCTAAAGGATGAGCTTTTATCCCAACATAAACCAAGAACAAAGGCGTTTGCATCATTTTTGTTTTTTGTTTCAGCTCCGAAAAATAAACTCATAATTTTCCCTTCGGCTTTAAGGAAAACCGCCTCAAAAATTCCTTAATTTCCCCGACGCTAAGCGGCACGTTGATCGGCTTTTTGGATATTCGTCTTCCGCTTTTTGGGTCTTTAAGCCCGTTTCCAGTTATTAGGCATACAACCTCGTCCTTACTATCAATAATGCCGGCTTCAACGAGTTTTGGAAGGGCGGCGACGCAGGCTGAACCAGACGGTTCCGCAAATATTCCTTCAAGACGTGCCAACAAGCTCATAGCCTTTAAAATCTCCTTGTCTGAGACGTACTCTGCGTTTCCTCCGGACTCTCTTAATGCTTTAAGAGCCAAGGGTGCATCATAACTCCACCTGCTAACCAAACCCTCAGCTATGGATTCCTCGAAACTTTCCAAAGGTGCAGCCTCGCCCTTCTTGAATCCGTCAACTATTGGCGCCCCGCCAACTGGTCCTGTGGCAACCATTTTCGGCAAATTGTCTATGAAGCCCAGGTCCTTTAGCTCTTTGAAGCCTTTCCACATGCCATACAAGTGGGTGCCGTTACCAACATTGTCTATAACCCAGTCTGGTGCTCTCCATCCCAACTGCTCACATATTTCATAACTGATCGTCTTGTCACCTTCCACCCTAAACCTGTTGTGTCCCGGGCAAGACTCGAAAATGTCTAAGTCCTTAACCGCCTCTAAGTAAACCTCAAAGATTTCCTCATAAATCCCGTCCACAAGGAAGGTTTTGGCTCCGTGAACTGAGCATTGAGAAATCTTCCCCTTTGAAGCGGTTGAGGGCATAAAAACAAAACAGGCTAGTCCAGCTCTGGCTGCATAAGCGGACAGGGAAGCAGCAGCATTTCCAGATGAAACGCACGACACACTCTTTTTTCCAAATTGTAAGGCTTTGTTTACGGCTAAGAGGCTTTCACGGTCTTTAAAAGAGCCTGTTGGATTCTGAGCCTCAATTTTCAGCAGCAGATTTTTAACTTTAAGCCTTTTAGCTAGCTTCCCGCCTTTCAGTAGCGGAGTTCCACCCTCACCTAACGTTATTAACCTTTCTTCCTTTTGAAATCCCAAGAGTTCCCTATATCTTATGGCATTGAAAGGTCTCTGGGAAAACAGTTTTTTACTTATGATTTCTCCCATCTCTTCATAATCGTACACAACTTCCGTTATGCCCTTGAAAACTGTTATTCCTTTAACCTTTTTGACGCTGCATTTTGGACAAACAAAAAATTTTGGTTCGGGAGGAAATATTTCTCCACAGTTTATACATTTCAAACCTTCAATAAGCATGGTTACCCGCCTTTTTTGAAACGGTATTACATATTCATGTAGCCTTTTAAATTTTCGAAAACTTATTGAAAATTTTCGGGAGAATAAACATTATTAGGTACAAGTTTTAAATTAGTTTTCTTTACCTTGGAAAGAGAGTGAAGGTTTGATGTCCTCTCTTAATTTGCTTTCCAAGAGACAAAGGTACGCTGTGCATCTGACAAGCTTGGATATCCTTCAAGAGGTTGGCGTTATAGTTCCATATGAGGAAGCTCTTCAAAAGCTTGAGGGGGCGGGCGCTGAGGTTGATCATAAAAGTCAGCGAGCGTTTATTCCACATTATCTCGCTGAGGACGCTCTACAAATGACGCCTCACAGATTTGGTGTTTACCATAGAGATTTGAAAACGAGGAAGACTTTAGGCGGGGATGAAACCCATTTTGGCACTGTGGGCTTTGCAACTAACTTCTATGATGCCGTGTCAAGAACTTATAGGAGGGTTACAGTTCAGGACTTGGCGAATGCAACGAGAATTGCTGACGCATTAGATAATGTTGATTTTTACATGTGTATGGGCTCCCCTATGGATGTGCCCCATGAGATTGTGGATAGGTACATGTGGGCAACAGCCTTCGAAAATACAAGTAAACCAATAATTAATGAGGCTATGCGGAAGGAAGGCGCCCAGGACGCCATTGAAATGGCTTCAACTATTGTTGGCGGAGTGGAGGAGTTGAGGAAAAAACCGATAATGCTTTTGCTGATATCTATAACGAGTCCACTTACTTATGATAGGGCTACCCTTGAAGCATTTATTGAAGCTTGCAAACTTGGCATCCCGGTTTTTGTGAACTCTGGTCCCATGGCTGGGGCGACAAGCCCAGTGACTTTGGCTGGAACTCTAGCCCTAAACATGGCTGAGTTCATAAGTGCCTTAGTGATTCGTTATGTGGTTAATAAGAACGCTCCGCTCGTCATCGGAAGTTGGGCAAGGGCCATGGATGTGAGACAAGCTTCAGCCGTGCTTGGAGGACCAGAATTTGCCCTGCTACACTCATGCGTTGCCAACATGGCACATTATTATGGTATTCCAAGCGCTGGCGGCGGTGTTTTAACAGACTCCAAATCTCTGGACGCTCAGATGGGATATGAAAAGGCTTTAACTGGTGTACTTCCAGCCCTTGCTGGTCTTAACCTAATATGCGGAATGGGTTTAATCGCCTCAGAAAACACCATGAGCCTAGAAGGACTCATCATAGACAATGAGATTGTTAGTATGATAAAGAAACTTGTAGGCGGCTTCGAAATCACAGTTGAAACCCTAGCATTTGACGTTATCAAGAATGTTGGACCAAAAGGCAGTTTCATAAAGGAGCGCCACACCCTTGAACACTTCAGAAGGGAGATTTGGATACCGAAAATAACTGATAGGACTTTCCCAGAGATTTGGGTCAAATCGGGCGCTAAGGATTTATGGGTTAAAGCTAAGGAAGAAGCTGAGAAAATATTAAAAGAACATCAAGTTCTTCCACTCTCAAGGGATGTAAAAGATAACATTATGAAAATTATTAAGAAAAAGGGGAGCTTATAAATGGGTGCAGAAAGCATCATTGAAAGATTAAGGCTTTCGGTTTTAAACTACAATGTTGATGAGGCTGTTTCCGCTGCTAAAGAGGCTGTAAAGCTTGGGATTGACCTGCTTAGGGCTATAGAGGAAGGCTTAGCTAAGGGAATAAGAGAGGTTGGAGAAAAATTTGCCAACGGAGAAGCGTTTCTCCCAGAACTGGTAATGGCTGCAGAAACTATGAAAAAAGCTTTAGAAGTTTTGGAGCCAGAGCTAAGACGGGCGAAGAAGGAGCGCAAGGCTCTTGGCAAAGTGCTTTTAGGCACTGTTGCAGGAGACATCCACAGCATAGGAAAAACCATAGTTGGCTCTATGCTAACAGCAAACGGGTTTGAAGTTTACGACATTGGAGAGGACGTGCCAGCTGAAAAATTTGTAGAGAAGGTTAAAGAGTTAAAGCCAGACGTCGTTGGACTGTCAGCCCTCTTAACCACAACCCTGCCAGAGCAAAGAACCGTCATTGAGGCTTTAAAGAGGGAAGGCCTAAGAGACAAGGTTAAAGTAATCATAGGCGGGGCTCCAGCCAGCAGAGAATGGGCTGAAGAAATAGGCGCCGACGGCTATGGAGCAGACGCCACAGAGGCAGTCGAAGTTGTTAAAAGGCTTCTAGGATATTCGAAATAAATTTTCGTTAAGCGTAGGGTTTCCTTATGGGTAAAAAATTGAAACTTTCAAAGCGTTCTAAGAAAATTCCAAAATCCGGAATCCGGAAAATGTTTGACTTGGCTCAAAAATATGAAGGCTTGGTGAATTTATCAATAGGGGAGCCGGATTTTGACACGCCGCCGCACATTGTTGAGGCAGCTTTTAAGGCTATGAGGGAGGGCTACACCCACTACACCGTAAATGCTGGTTTCCTAGAGTTTAGGAAGGCTGCTTCGGAAAAGCTGCGGAAAGAAAACCGCATAGAAGCCGACCCGGAGAAGGAAATTATGGCAACAGCTGGAGCCATGGGAGGCTTATCTCTGGCGATGCTAGCTTTAATAGACCCCGGCGACGAGGTGCTTATTCCAGATCCCGGCTTCCCAAACTATGCCGCCCAAACAGTTCTTGCTGGTGGCAAGCCAGTTTATTATCCCCTCAAAGAGGAGAATAATTTCCACGCAGAAGCCGACGATATAGCGGAGAGGATAACGCCGAAAACGAAGGCTATCATTATTAATTCGCCGTCCAATCCTACAGGGGCTGTGCTTACAGAAAAGGAGCTGAAAAGCATAGCGGATATCGTGTTGGAACACGACCTCTATGTGATTTCCGATGAAGCTTATGAAAATATTTTATATGATGGAGTAAACCACGTGAGCATCGCGTCTCTTCCAGAAATGAAAGAGAGAACAGTAAGCATATTCACATTCTCAAAAACCTATGCCATGACCGGATGGCGCATAGGCTTTGTCGTGGCACCAGAAGAGATTACAGAGGTTATGCTCGAACTTCAAGAGCACGTCCTTGTGCATCCAAGCTCCATTTCCCAGATGGCTGCTATTGCGGCTTTACGCGGTCCAAAGGAACACGTGCAAAAAATGCTTAAGGAGTACGCTGAAAGAAGAGAAATCGTAACAAAAGAGTTAAACAGTATGCCCGGAGTTACATGTCTAAAACCTGAGGGAGCCTTCTATGTTTTCCCAAGCATAAAGAAAACAGGTATGCCCTCGGAGAAAATTGCAATGTATCTTCTTGAGAAGGCAAAAGTGATAACAGTGCCGGGAACAGCCTTCGGCGATTACGGTGAAGGATACATAAGAATTTCCTATGCGACATCAAAGGAGAAAATAAAGGAAGCAATGAACAGAATGCGGACAGCCCTAGAAAAGTTAAACAAGTGAAAGCCGTATCTCACCATTGGCACACTTGAAAACTGAATTGATAGGAAAATAGGTAAAGTGGTTCTAGCCAATTTTGGACGTTACTGAAAACTTTTACTTGAATATTTTGTATAATGGATGATCTCTTGTTAACGGTCTCGCTCCAAATTCTTGGGAAACAGCGTAAGCAACATAAGCGTCAGCTAAGCCGCAGTAAAAGTATGCTTGGGAAGCGTTTTCAATGGGTCCATAAAGTATGAAGTTGGCTCCGGCAATTATGGGGAAAACGTTGGCTACACTGGTTGCAAGCATATACTCTGTTGCATCAAGCTTGCGCCTACTTTTCCATCTGTCAACAGCGTTATGTGTTCCAGCCCCAGCGGGCAACCCATACCTCTCCTTAACTAGATAGATGGCCTTGCTAACTGGTCCAGGATCAGGCAAGTCGAGAACCGTAGTATCCACCAAAAACTTTTCTATTCCCGCCTTTTGAGCCGTGGCTAATAACTCGTCGAGCACCTGCAACCTTCCGGAAATTGTGGGGTTTTTGGTGTTAAGTGTTAAAAGTATGGCAGATTTAATCTTGGCGTCTCTAATGGCTGTGATTTCTTCCTCTTTAACATGGGGTGTTATGGAATTGTAAACAACCCTTTCGGATAAGCCTACCTCCCCAACATATTTTGCCCCGGCAATCCTAACATCGGCTGTGGCGCCATCAATCGTAAAGGGTCCATCAATATGGTCTGCGACAAACTCTATGAATTTTTCAAAGGCTTCTGGCCATGAACAGCAAACATCCACAATTCTCGGATTTCCAGTTCTATTGGATATTTCCTCCTCCTTTTTCAGTGCTTCTTCGGCTTTCTCCTTGTCGAACTCGCCTTTCCGTTCGTCCTTTACGATCTTGTGCTTATGGTAAAATATGCTTCCAATGAGCACCGTTGGAAGTTGACCTGGTTGCCCTCCAACCTTCACGTTTGCAATGTCAAAAATTTTCTGCTCCTTTTCAAACTTGAACATCTTGAATCCTCCTTGGAATCTGTCTTACCGTTGGGAATCTATTTAAATTTTCATAAAAAGTTAGGGCGGTATGCCATTCTTTCAGCATCTTTTCAATAGGTCTTTTGCAAAATTGTCAAGGTTTTCTTGGACATCTTTGGGTAACGGCTCAGGCACATGCTCTTTCAGTTTTTTCTCGACAATTTCGTGAGCTCGTTTCACTACGTCTTTTTTCCCAGCGTCTCTCCAAGCCTTCCATTCTTTGCGATCAATGATTTCTGATGGTACGAACTGCTCTTTTCTAATCCATTCCAGAGTGTGCCTTTCTGCCAAGTATGTTCCGCCGGGCCCCACCTTTTTAATAAGGTCGAAGGCTATTGTTTCATCTTCAACCTTTACACCCTTTGCTAGCCTAAGTGCCATGCCGCAAATTTCGTTGTCTATAACAAGTTTTTCTAAACTTTGGCAATTTTCAAAGTTTAACATTCCCGGTCCGGATATCACGTTTATTCCAGCCAACGCTCCTAATACTAAGCCTATTCCAGTTTCAAAACCGCATTGTGCATCTATCACCTTCGCATCACTAAGTCCAATATACATGTGAGTTGGCAATCGATAGCTCTTTGCAATTTGGATGTAGGCACAACCCAGAAGCATAGCTTCCACAGCCCCTAGACAAGCCGTAGCACACCTCTGATCGAAAACCGTTGGTGAACCGCCATAAATCACCGGGGAACCCGGATTTACTAGCTGAACCATCACCAAGCCGCTTAAAACTTCGGCGTTGTGTTGAACAAGGGAGCCAGCTATCGTTGCGGGACCAGTGGCACCTAACTGGATTGCTGGAATAATATTAACAGGTAAACGGAATTTGGCGCAATCTACTAGGTTTTGTACGTCGATTTCGCTCCATTTTAACGGTGAAGAGGGACAGACATCAAATATTGCCATGGGCTTTTTGGCTAATTCTTTCTCGCCGCCAGCCACAATTTCAAGCATTCTTTTCATGTCATAAAGTCCATCGATGCTGAAGGCTCCGGTTATTATTGGCTTTGAAGAATTTTTTAGAACTATGTAGAGGCGGTAACGGTCCACTATTGACTGAGGGACATCCGAAACAACCATGGCTGTACTTTGCGCCTGAATATGTTCAAGAGCGTCGGCAAGTCTAACAAGATTCTCCAAATCCTTCGAAACTGGTCTCCTAATTTCACCAGTCTCATAATCCAGAATGTATAGGGCTGATGATCCAGGATTAAATGTGACTGTGTCTCCTTCTAAAACTCTGTCGTGCCTCCTAATTCTACCATAAAGTTTGATGGTGGAAGGCGCCTTATTGAGAGCTTCCTTAACCAAATGTTGCGGGATGTAGGCAATTTTCTTATCAAAGTCCACCTCAGCTCCGTTGCCGCTTAATAATTTTAATGCGTTTTCGCTGTATATTTTCACGCCAACCTCTTCTAGGAGTCTAAGAGAAGCAAGGTGAATTGACTCGATTTCATCCTCTGATAACGGCTGAAATTTTGGAAGAGAGGATTTAGGCATAATTTTCCTCCTTTTGAAACGTTTAACAAACAAAGTTTTTAATAAGCTTTTTAGGTAGCTAAATCCTTTTCAGCCCTTTCAATGATACGTTTGATTTCCTTTTGCACATCCTTTTCTAAGGGTTGAACTTGGTGTGTTTGAAGGATTACCTTAACCTTTTCCTTGGCTATCCTCACCAGGTCTTTCCCGCCATCCTTGATCCACGCTTCGAAGGATCGCCTGTCGGTTAATTCGGGGATGAAATGTTCCCTTCGCAAGTTTTGAAGGGTGTGTCTCTCGGCTAGGAAATTGCCGCCTGGACCAACTTTGCGGATAATATCAAGTGCTAATGTGTTGTCGTTAACCTCTATTCCCTGGGCTATTCGGAAAACTATCTTCACAATTTCAGCGTCTATTAGAATCTCTTCAAAGGCTAGGGTTGTGCAGTCATCAAGCAATCCTATCCCGGCGATCATGCTGCACCCGGAGAAAACTGGTGGAAACCCGCTTGCAAACTTTTCATAACATGCTTGGGCTCCCGGAGTCTTTGCCGTTGAAACAAAACCTCCCACAATAGAGGGCATACCATAATACCTTGCTAGCTCACCGGCAGCGGCGCCGGTTAAACCGTGTTCCGGGCCTCCCCCAGCTCGTTTTAAGGTTTTCATATCGAACGCCGCTATGCCAGCGCCATAAATGACAGGAGCCCTTGGACAAACCAATTGAGTTAGAGTGAGACAGCCCAAAACTTCAGCATTATTCACAACCAAAGAACCGGCAAGCGTTACAGGACCCGTGGCTCCTGGCTGGGGCATTCCAAAAAACATCACTGGAATGCCAGCTTTAGAAAATTCTAGGGCGGCTTCCATGCTGTTTCCATCCATTTGGAGTGGTGCGCTTGTGCAGTGTAGGGAAGAGATTATGGGCCTCTTCCTTAGCTTCTCTTCGTCTCCGAGAACTGCCGCTGCAATTTCTATCTGATATCTAGCTTCTTTAGGCGACATGGTTGTTTCGAAGGTTACATGTTTTTCCGTGTTAGCTAAAGAAGCCTCAAGATCGTGGAGATGTCGAACGTGGGCTGGATAGTCTTGGGCACTTACCATGGGCCAATATATGTCCACCACGTCAATGGCGTCTGAAATTATGGCTGATTTGGCTATATCATCCTTTGTTGAAGTCCGCCTTTCCCCAGTTTCCATGTCAATGGTTTGGGTTCCATTCCCGTCGGTAGTTATATATACATGATTTTCATCCAAAACTACATCATATTTTGGATTTCTGGCACAGAGGGTTATACTCTTCTGATTTTTCCTCAATGCTTCTTCAACCAAATAATAAGGGATGAATGCCATCTGCCTTTTATAGTCAACCTTGCAGCCTCCTTCCTCAAGAATTCTGAGGCATTTTTGGCTGGTGATTCTAAGCCCTGTTGTCTCTAAAACTTCTAGGGTGGCTTTGTGAATCTTTTCTAAATCTTCTCTGGAAAGGACGGAGAATTTTACCCTCTGATTTTCTCTAAGAAAAACCATTTTTAGGGCCCACACCCTCAAAACGTGGCTGAGCAGCCTCTGGGGCTATGCGGCTTTTACCAGCTTCTTTGCTATTTCAACAGCCTCTATGGCATCTCCGCCATGGCCGTCGGCGCCTATTTCTTCGGCCCATTTCTTGGATGTGGGAGCCCCGCCTATTATCACTTTAACTTTTTCGCGTAGACCTTCACATTTAAGGGCTTCTATAACCTCCGCCATCTTAGCCATTGTAGTGGTCATTAGGGCGGACATTCCAACTATGTCTGGTTTAACCTCCTTAACTTTCTCCACAAACTTTTCGGTTGGGACGTCAACTCCTATGTCTATAACTTCAAAGCCGGCCACCATGAGAAGCGTGCTTACAATGTTCTTTCCAATGTCGTGGATGTCTCCTTCTACCGTGCCTATGAGAACCTTGCCCAAAGTTTTCTTTTCCCTAGCGCTTTTTAGAATTGCAGGTTCGAGAACTTTTAGGGCCTGTTTCATGGCTTCCGCGGCTATTACAAGCTCTGTTAAAAAGGCTTCTCCAGCGCCGAACCGCTCTCCGACAATTCTTACCCCTTTAGCTAAACCTTCTTCAATAGCCTCAACGGGGTCTACGCCTTTTTGGAGGACTTCTTCCGCAGCTTTAACAGCCGCTTCCGGGTCATAGCTTAGGACCGCGTTCATCAGTTTATTTAGGATTTCTTCTTTCATAGATTCCACCAGGGTATCAAATCAAATTGCATGTATTTGCATATAAAATTTTCAGAGTGAACCCTTGATGTTGCTTTAAAAAGAGTAAGGTAAATATAAGATAAGGGTAAAGCATTTCCTAGGTCTTGCAATGGCTGAAAAAGTTAGACTCTTTCATGCCGTAGACATACACGGAAGCGAAATGGTTTGGCGAAAGTGGCTCTCAATCCCCAAAGTGTATAAGGCAAATGTTCTATTGTTGTGTGGAGATTTAACTGGAAAACTCATAATACCAATAATTGAGGAAAACCCCGGCCGATACAAGACCATGGTTTATGGGCGATGGATAAACGCCAGCGGCCAAGACGAACTAAAAAAGCTAATTGATAAGATTACTTTCAGCGGATTTTACACTCATGTTTGCAGCCAAGATGAGTATGACGAGCTTATGAAGAATCCAAAAAGGGTTGACGAATTATTCCGCGGTTACATGAAAGAGAGACTTCAAAGATGGCTTGACATGATTGATGAAAAACTGCCCAAAGACGTCACCGTTGTTATGATGCCTGGAAATGACGACTCATTTGAAATTGACGAATTGATAAAGGCCCACAAGGACCGTGTTATATACCCGCTGGAAAAGGTTGTCAACATATGCCTAGACTATGAAATGCTAAGTTTTGAATGGGTTAACCCCACACCATGGGACACGCCTCGAGAGGCTCCAGAAGAGGAGTTATGGAAAAAGCTAGAAAGGATAAAGAATCTGTTCTCCGGCGACTGGAGGAAAGTTATCCTAAATTTCCACTGTCCACCATATTGCACCAAACTGGATTTGGCTCCAAAACTGGATAAGAACCTGAAGCCCGTTGTCTTCCTAGGAAGAATAATTTATGATAATGTAGGCAGCAAAGCCATACGAAGATTCATTGAGGAGAATCAGCCCCTCTTAAGTTTGCACGGCCATATTCACGAATCCTACGCTTCAGATTACATAGGAAAAACCTTAGCCATAAACCCCGGTTCAGAATATAGTGAGGGAGTTCTTAGAGGCTTCATCATCGACCTCACTAAAGATGGTATTGAGAAATGGTGGAAGGTGGAGGGATGATTAATGGAGGAGAAGGAAAAGAAACAAGTGCCATCTGAGGAAATTGTAAAAATAGCCATAGACCTTGTGGAGGAAGCCAAAAGGGAAGGACTCACGCTAAGGTTGATAGGAGGCCCAGCCATTAGGATTCACTCATCCCCCATGGCAATCGACCTTCATAAAAGGCTGAAAAGAATTGAGGGGCAAGAGTTTCCAGATATAGATTTTGTTGCTCCGGATAAAGAGAGGGCGAAAATTAGAAAGTTCTTTGAGTCGAGGGGTTGGAAGTTTGACTCCTACATCTTTTTCTTCACAAGTGGTGTTGGAACGAGGAATCGTCAGGTTTACAGAGGGAGAGTTGACATTGACATTTTCTATGACGCGTTAGATCTATGCCACAAGGTAGATTTCCGAAATAGGTTCCACCTAGACTATCCAACAGCCTCATTAGTCGACTTGCTGCTAACCAAACTGGAAATAGTTGAATTCACAGAGAAAGACGCCAAAGACGTCATAGTCCTCCTGAGAGACCACAAAATTGGCGATACCGACGCGCCGGAAACAATTAATGCCAAATACATGGCTAAGTTGTTTGCAAACGATTGGGGATTCTGGTACACGGCTACAACCAACTTGAAAAAGGTTAGGGCTGCCTGCCCCATGTACCAGCAACTCACTGCAGAAGATATTGCCGATGTGACCTCAAAGATCGACCAAATCTTGAAATATATTGATGAGGAGCCCAAAACCAAGGATTGGTTGAAGAGAGCGCAGGTTGGAACAAAGAAAAAGTGGTATAAAGAAGTTAGGTTATAAACTCCAACTAAGTCTTAATAATCTTATCCTAGACATTTGTACTAATGTTGTTAGTGCAAGGTTTGGGGTCGGATAGAGTGAAATGGACTGAGGAGGATGTGAAGAAGGCTCAGAAAATATCGAGTGAGCTGGTTTCTGTAATTAGCTACTTTGATGGTTTAAGAAGCGCTTCAGTTCACGATCCAAAAGAGTTGTTGGCGAAAACCAAAACGGTCAGTTTAGACTCGGCGTATTTGAAATACTTTAGTAAAGAAACCCAAAAAGTTTTGAAGAGGATAGGGCAGTCTGGCAAGCTTAGGAAAATGATAAGGGTAAACAAAATTCTAAATTTTGTCACATTAATCTATTTCATGATTGTTGTTGTTTTGGCTATTTTATGGCAGAGGGGTGTAATTCTTCCTTCCAGTTTTATGTGGATGTACTGGACTTTCTTGTCTTTCCCAAGCATAATTTTGCTTTTTATTTTAGCGGATGTAACCTTGCTTATGTTGAGTTTAACAAAATATGAGCTTAAAAAAATTGCCGAGGAAGGCGGTGTCAAGGAGGAGGAAGCTACAAAGAGAAGGTTGAAGGAGGCTGTTCAACATTACATTGACAAGTTAAAGTCAACCATTGAGAAGTATGGGTTGAAACCAGAAGATTATAAGATTAAGCTGCAGAGGACTGATTATGAAGGGATAAGGGTGATTAAAAAACCTGGAATTTTGCACGGGTATTACCTTGCAATAGTTGACACTAAAATTAAAGAAAAAGGTGGGTAACTAACGTTTACGCTGGCGGTATTTCACCATATATGTCTTGTAGTGCTATGCCTATCCTTCTGTTGCGCTCTGCATAAGCAAACCATATGAGGGAGCCAACGAAAACCCATAAGGCCAAGTAGGCCATTCCCCAAGCGGTTAGCCAAGATGCAGCTACTGCTAATCCCCAAGTCCAGAAGAAGATTGCTAAGGCGCCACATAAGCTTATTACTGGTATGCCTGCAAAGGTGGCCTTAAACCCTCTTTCCCAGATGTCCGGGCGTCTATAGGGTAATATTACACCTGCAAAGGCTATGAGGAGTTGGCTGAGGATGAAGATGAATGTTGCATCCACGGTTGCCACGAAAACGTTGCCGAGGCTTAATGGTATGAACAAGTAGGCAATTATTGCAGTCAATATGATTGCCCAGTGTGGTGAGTGGAAACGCTCATTCACGCGGTTGAAGGCTTCTGGAAAGAATCTGTCGAAGGCCCATGCGAAAGGTTGCCTTGGACCCACAAGTAGAGTTGCCCCGGAGCAGTTGGAAATCCACATGGCTGGGATAAAGGCAAATATTGCTTGAAGCCAAACCTGCCCATGCGCCAGTGGCACTGTGAATAGTGGTAGGCTTGGATCTAACATAGTCATCGCTGTCACCTGATCCGCGTATCCTTCTCCATAGACGTAACAGTATTGGCTGACAAAGTCTCCGTAGGCTGTATATACGCCGATGACGGTTAAGACATACCAGAACATTACGAATAGTGTGGCGGCAAAAACGCCCACTATGAAGCCTGTCTTTGGAGATTTCATTTCTCCGCCAAAGTAGCATGCCGCTGTTGTTCCCCAGTACGCCCAGAAAGTATCCACAAAGTTTAGTATGGTCGCTCCTCCAGTGCCTCCAGCCTTCTGGGTGGCGCTTGCAACATAATCAGCCCAACCATTGTCTATGGCTACTTGTCGCACTTGTTCCCACGAGCCTGGACCATAGGTTAGGTTCCAAGCTTCTTTTACGTAGGCTGGATTCATAATTCCATAGAAGGTGGCGGCAACCCCGAGAAAGCTTCCCACTATGCCTATGGCAACTAGTCCCGCTACGTACCATCTAAACACTCTTATGCCTAGCAATGACAACAGCGTATAAATCGTAACAATTACTACGGCTATTATGCCTAACCCCACATTGTCTAGCGTGAAGACAATCCAGTCAGGATTTTTGGTGGCGTAGCCCAGCAGGTTGATCATTTTAACCCAGAATCCAGCGCCAATAACTGCTAATACTCCGGTGGCGAAGTTGTTGGCTACGAAGTATAACCAGTCTCCTAGAAAGCCTACATGGGGATCTAAAACCCTTGATACGTATATGTAGCTTCCACCGGACCTCGGCATCATTATTCCCATTTCTGTAATTACGTAGGCCAAGAAAATCGCTGGTAAAGCGCCAATAATATATGCAAGTGGGATTATCGAGCCTGGATGCCAATACGCAGCCTGCACAGACCAATAGTTTATTCCGCTGCCAATGGTGTAGCTGAGGGAAACGGAGAACGCTGACCACCAACCAAGCTCTCTGACAAGCCCGGTCGCCTTTCTTGGAAAGGCAAACTTAACTTCGGCCAAAGCCTTCCCCTTTTTCAGTTACGTATCGATTTCTTTTTAAGCTTTGTTATTTAATTAAAACTAAAGTTCAATTTTAGAATCGCCTAAAAGTGTAATTTATAAAACAAAAGACAAAATTTATGGCATTTAATGGATAGAGAGTAATGTTGTGAAGAATATAATGATAATAACTGTGGCTCCAACGGGTTCAGGTCCAATGTGGAAGGAGACTCCTTATCTGCCAATAACCCCAGAGCAAATAGCCGAAGAAGCTGTGAAAGCCTATGAAGCTGGAGCAGCAGTCGCCCATATACACGTTAGAAACCCAAAAACCAAGGAGCCATACCCGGACGTTAATTTGTACCGCGAGGTTATTGAGAGAATCAGGGAAAAATGTGACATGATTATTCAACTTACCACAGGAGGCGGTGGACCTTATGGAATTTCTTTGGAGCAAAGGATGTGCGCCCTTGAGCTAAATCCTGAATTTGCATCGCTGAATGTGGCCACAATGACCTTCGGCAACAGCGTATTCTTAAACCCTCCAGATGTTGTGGAGAAAATTGCCAAAATAATGCTTGAGAGAAACATAAAACCAGAAATTGAATGCTATGATGTTGGACACATAAACCTGGCACTTCAATTGTTTGAAAAAGGGTTATTAAAAGAACCCCTTAGGTTTGGACTAGTTTTAGGAGTTAAAGGCGGGATTCCGGCTACGCCGGAAAACCTCATGCATATGGTAAAGGCTTTACCGCAAAACTGTAGGTGGAACGTCATAGCCGTCGGTGGCAAAGTTCAATTTAAACTTCTAACGCTTGGAATGATTTTGGGAGGAGACGTCCGAGTTGGAATGGAAGACAACATCTACCTCGCCAAGGGCGTCCTAGCCAAAAGCAATGCCGAATTAGTGGCTAAGGTTGTTAGAATAGCAAAGGAGCTGGGCATAGAAATAGCCACCCCCAGCGAGGCTAGAAAACTCCTCGGACTCCCCCAAAAAACTTGAGATGATAAGCATGAAAGGGACAGAAAGGTCAAAAGAGCTTTTTGAAGAAGCGAAAAAGCTTACACCAGGAGGCGTCCACAGCGCACTACGGTATTTTGAACCTTACCCCCTTTTCATATCAATGGCGAAGGGCTCAAAGATTTGGGATGCGGACGGCAACCAGTACATAGATTATCATCTGGCTTTTGGACCCGTAATCTTGGGACACGCCCATCCAAGGGTTTCAGCCGCCGTTAAAAGGCAGTTGGATAAAGGCGTGATTTATGGTCTCTGTAACGAGTTGGAGGTTGAAGTTGCCAAGAAAATTGCAGCTCATGTTCCTTCAGCCCAAATGATCAGATTTTGTAATACGGGAACGGAAGCCACTTACCACGCCATACGTTTAGCAAGGGCTTACACCGGCAGAAGCAAAATTGTAAAATTTGAAGGCGCCTACCACGGATGGCACGACACAGTATCTTTCAGTACAAACCCAACATTAAAAGAGGCAGGACCAGTAGAACACCCAAATCCCGTTCCAGACACGGCAGGCATCCCCCCAGAAACGGCAAAGCAGGTAATTGTCGTCCCCTTTAATGACCAAGAAATTGTGGAAAAAACAATAAGGAGGCACCACGATGAGATAGCAGCACTAATAACTGAGCCGATTCTCCACGGCAGCGCCACCTGCATTCCTCCAAAGGAGGGTTTCCTAAAATTTTTGAGAGAAATCACCGAAGAATATGGAATCGTATTAATCTTTGACGAGGTGGTTACCGGCTTTCGTCATCACTTGGGCGGAGCCCAAAAAATCTTCAACGTCACGCCAGACCTAACAACATTCGCCAAAGCCATGGCAAATGGATTCCCCGTGGCGGCAGTCTGTGGAAGAAAAGAAATCATGGAATATTTTAGGCCTACGGGTAATGTTGACTATGGAGGCACCTTCAACAGCAATCCCGTATCCATGGCTGCCACCCTTGCAACGATAGAAGAGTTGGAGAGGAATGAGGCGCACAAGCATCTCTTTAAGCTTGGAGAGGAAATTAGAAATGAACTCAACGAAATCATTGACCAATTAAAAATTGAAGCCCAAGTTGTGGGCTTTGGGTCCATCTTCCAAATAGTATTTACGAAGAAGCAAATCACCAATTATAGGGACACATTCTCTAATAATGAGCTTTTCATGAAGTTTCAAAGGGAAATGATGAAAAGTGGAGTCTTTATCCTGCCGAAACCCAACAAGAGATGCCACATTTCAGCTGCCCACACAGAGAACGACATCCATTACACGGTTGAAAAAGCGAGAGAGGCATTAAAGAAACTGAAATAAACATCCTTCCAATTTTAGCTAAAAAGTTTTCCATTCGTAAGGTGTTTGCGCCGTGGTTTATTCGCTTTCCTCGCTTTCTAACTTTTGGAGTAGCCTTCGGGTTCTTGTTTTTACAAAAGCTGCGATTTTCTCTGCCGTTAAGGTTTCTTCTTCCCTCTGTTTTTGCAGTTTTTCCTCGATCACTTTTAGCAGCTTTTCGTAGTTTACTGGCTTTATTAGGTATGCGTCCGCGTTGTAGTTTAGGGCTTCAACAGCGTTTTGTAGGTTTGGGTAGCCTGTCACCATTATCTTTATCATTTTTGGTGTTGTCTCATGGAGCTTTTTGAGGAGCTCTGTTCCAGCCATGTCTGGAAGCACTATGTCCAACAAAGCGACGTTGTAGGCCTTTTCCTTCGACTTCCCTATTGCCTCTGCCCCAGTGTTGGCCACGTCCACGCTGTAACCTTCGCCTTCAAGGATCAGGCTTAATGTTTTGCATATGTCCACGTCGTCGTCCACTATTAGGATGCTTGCCTTTTCCTTCACATTTTCACCTCCGCCTCTCTAAAACCTTTAACTTTGAAAGCTTGAAGAGATACGCTTCCCTTAGCTTATCCACCCATTCCGAAAAGATTATGGGGCCTTTCTCCTCGAATTTAACCCCAAATTTTTTGCACAGGATTTCTATTATTGTCCTCTCCAAAAGCGAAACTATCCCGAGGGGCGAAACTGTGTGGAAGCGTTGCCCCTCAAACTCCAGCACATTTCTCAACTCGTTGAAGAAGAATTCCGGGTTTTGCGGCACATTTGTCAAGGAGAAACCCTTCCTTCTCAAATAGTCGTAAAAGATTTCAACTGTCTTTTCGCCAAGCGAGTAACGAAGCGTCTCGTCAATCACCTCTAACAGCGTCTTGTCAAACTCGTCCAAGCCATCACCAATCTGAATTTTTAGGTGTAGGAAGGCTCTTCAAGCAGCCAACATTAGTGCCGCACTTTATAGTCAATTTATGGAGCGCTGCCAAAAATTTTGCCAAGCAACAATCTGAACTGAAAATCTTAATTCTGGCTAGAAATTTTGGCGGGCCCGCCGGGAATTGAACCCGGGACCTACGGGTTAAGAGCCTCAACCCACCCCGCGCAGCGGTTTGGTCCGCCGCTCTACCTTACTGAGCTACGGGCCCCTTTTACGTCCGTATTTATCGTGTGATATGGATTTGATAACGCTTTTATAAATTTAGCTTTAAAGGTTTGCTTGCCGAGGGTTTAAACTTTGGGCGAGCTTGTATTTGTTGGTGTTGGTTTGCATGATGAAGAGAGCATGAGCCTCAAAGGTTTAAAGGAGGTTAAGAGCGCTGACAGCGTCTTTATCGAACTTTACACTAGCTTGTTGCCTGACTTTTCTTTAGAACGTTTTGAAGGTTTGACTGGTAAGAATTTAATGGTTGTTTCTCGAAGGGAGCTAGAGGAGGAGAATGGCGAGGTCGTATTGAAGGCTGCTGAGCGCGGGAAAGCAGTTTTGATGGTTCCAGGAGACCCTTTCATTGCCACTACGCATGTAGCCCTAAGGATTGCGGCTGAAAAGCGTGGAATAAAAACCCGTGTTATTCACGGGGCATCTATAATTTCTGCTGCTATAGGCTTGTCAGGCTTGCACAATTACAAGTTCGGTAAGAGTGTGACCATCTCATTTCCCGAAAACTTTTCAGAAACCCCTTACATGGTGGTTGCCCAAAACAAAGGGCTTGGGCTTCACACGCTCTGCCTATTAGACATAGATATGGAAAAGAATCGCCACTTGAGTGTTAGGGAAGCCCTTGAAACCCTTTTAAAAGTGGAGGAAAAGCAGAGAATGGGCATTGTGACTGGCGGGACGCTTGTTGTTGGGGTGGCTAGGGCTGGAAGCCCAAACCCGACTGTTAAGGCTAACTCTGTCGATGAGCTTTTGCATTATGATTTTGGCGGTCCACCCTACAGCCTCATTTTTCCCGGAAAACTTCATTTCATGGAAGCTGAAGCCTTAATAGTGCTCGCTGATGCTCCTTCAAGCGTTTTGGAGTTGGTGGAATGAGCCTAGAAGAACTTGTTGCAAAATACATCGCTTCCACAGACCATGTTTTTGATGAGATAACAGTTGTGGATGGTTATGCCGATTTTTCCACGGATAAGGTTAAGCAGGTTTTGGAGCTTGCAAAAGCCTATCTGCAAGATGCAAAGTATTATAGGGATGAGGGAAAACTAGAAGTCAGCCTCGCTTCTGTAGCGTACTGTGAGGGACTGCTTGACTCCTTAAAAATGTTGGGAATGGTGAAGTTTGAATGGCCAAAGAGGAAAAAGGAAAAGAGCGGAAAAGAAAGCGGAAGGTAGTTTTGGCTTCAGGAGTTTTCGACCTCCTTCATCTTGGGCATGTGCGTTATCTGGAGGAAGCCAAAAAAGCTGGCGGGAAAAAAGCCGAGCTAATTGTCATTGTGGCTAGGGACAGCACGGTTGAAAAACGTAAGGGCTCAAAGCCGGTTATACCTGAAAACCAGCGGCGTGCACTTGTAGAGTCTTTGAAGGTTGTGGATGAAGCCATTTTGGGCTATGAAGACTTTAACATAGGCAAGGTTATTGAAAAGATTAAGCCAGACGTTATTGCAGTCGGCCACGACCAGGATGGGATGGAGAAGGCAGTTAAGGATTATGTGAGGGAGAAGGGGCTCAAAATTAAGGTTGTTAGGATTGGCAAGTTTGGCGAGGATGAGCTGGACAGCTCTTCGAAGATTAAGCAGAAAATTATAGAGCATTATAGAAGGCGAGGCGAATAGCGTAAAATTTTATGGAAGGGTTAAAACTTCCACCTTCACCTTGTGGCCATCTTTTAGGGCTAAATGCTTTCTTAGGCATATAGGTGCTATAAGCTCTATAACTGACGCGTCATAGTGGCTCCTTAAGGCTGATACAAAGGCGCCCTTCACCTTGTTCTCTATTATTGCCGGGTAACACTTCACCGGTCCAAAGGTGCGGTTCTCGTTTCTGAACCCCTCAATCTCTATTGCTGGGTAAGCCTCAAGCTCTGAGCGGGTTTTAACGTCGTAGTCCGTTACAAGTTTTAGGTTCAACGTCCCAGGATAGGGGTCAAAGCCTAGCTTTTCAATGAACTGCCTTCTGTACGGGTCTCTTGTCACATAGTAGGCGCCTTCGCCTAATCCAGTGAAGACTACGCCTTCAAGGGTTATTGACGGCGGATATGTGGCTTCCATTAGAAAGCGTAAGCTCGAGTAAAGCCTCTTAAGCTCTGCTAAGCCAGACTCCGTCATTTTTATTAGGCATCCTTCCGGTGTCATCGTCCTTTTAATCCAGCCCTTATGTTCGAGCTCTATTAAGTGGCGGGACGCAGACTGCTGGGAAACGCCGAGCTTCCGCGCAAGGTATTCTGTTGAAATTTTCGCCGTTCTTCTGTGGGCCCCAAGCTCCGCCAACTTTAAAAGCGTAAAAACGTGACGCCAAGCCTTTGCCTCGCTCATCTCAGCACAAGCCTTCTGTTCATTTTTCAATTTAGAAGTGGTATAATCCATATTTAAGGAACACGAAAATTCAGCCGAAAATCATCTTTAGGCTTTGTCACATGTCAAGTTTGCCTTAACAAATATGCCTCGCAAATCATAGACGTGCACCGAAACCCGCACATCATCTGAATCTGTGCTAACCGTGAAGGATATGGCATAGGTTCCATTACCATAATCTATTATGGAGAGGTTATTTGACGAGTTGGTTGGAACCCAAATTCCGTCCAGCTCATAATAGACCGTTATATTTTTGGCCAGTGCTGGCTTCTCCTCGTTGAAGACTTGGCATGTTAAGCTGACGACTTTTTCAGAAGCATTTAATGTACAATAGCCTTTCAGCCTTATCGTTGTTGTTATGTTTATGGCGTAGCTTAGCGTGATTTTCTCCGTTAAGCCATAAAATTCCAATGTGAAGTTTGCGTAGGCGCTTGATATGCCCAACCCGCTTGGTTCTTCCCACGAAAGCCGAAAGCCGTCCACATAACGCGAATCATTTAAAACCGAGTGGGATAGGTAATAAAGCCCATAAGCGTTTAGGCTTCTGTAGGCTTGAGATAAACCATTAAGATTTGAAGCCAAAACTGCTTTTTCTCCCCCGTTTGTGATGTTGGCTAGTGCGCTTATTATGGCGTTTCTTGAGCCTTGCTTTATAGCTAAAACGAAATCAGCCAATGGAAAGCTTTGAGAGACTGATGGCTTTTGTCTGCTAACCTCGTAAACGTAGGCTGTTGTTGTGGATATGAGTATGGCTATTGCTAGGGCTGCCACTATCAGAAGCTGACCGGAACTTTTTGCTTTCACAAGTCTTCCAAGCCTTTTCATTTAACCACAGCCAACTGCAGATAAATCACATAATACTTGAAGTTGGGGTTTCGGCTTACGCAAACATATTTTATTGAGGCTACTTCTTGGCCGTTGATGTTTCCATTTGTTATGGCTTCAGTGTTTATTTGCCGCATTCCCTCGTCATAGACGGTTAAGTTGAAGGACACGCCCTCTGGAAGGAGAAGACTTAACGCTTCCCGCAGTCCAAACCAGTCTCCGGAATCTATGTAGACGTCTAAGCTTCCATCAGAATCAAGTTTTATTAGGGCTTGCATTCCAACAGATGTCAAGTCTCTGGATTCTGCGGTTTTATGCTCTGTTGTTAGGCTTGCAGAAATAGCCAATGAAGAGAAGACTATTAATACGGCTAGAAAAGCCTCAATTATCCTGATTTGCCCCTTCTCCTGGTTTTTCACTGTTTTGGTCCTCCAAGCCAAACCGTGCACTTATACAACGCGGAGTTTATGGTGACCAAGTATGTGTAAGCGTAAACATCTGCTAGGCTTGTGGATTCTGCTGGGCTTATGCCAATCGCCACCGGTATCTGCGGGTAAACAGTCCACTCTACAAAGAACTGTGTGGAATTCCGTCCATTGGCAACTAGCACTATTGGACTTGCGTCCAAAATTTTTGGAATGTTGAATGTGACAGACTGGTTTTGACTTGTCGTTTTCTCTAAAGTTAAGGAGTAGCTGAAGGTTAAAGCATAAACGTCCAGCAAAACTATGTTTGGATTATTAAGCACAACAGTTAGTGTGTGGTTTAACGGGGAAAGCCTCAAAAAACTACCCTTTGACACTGGATTTTGGGAGTTGTGGGCAAAAGCGTAAACAGCGAAGGAAACAATTTTTGCGTCGCACTGGGATTTTGCTAAAACAACAAGCAGTGCTGGTCCATCGATGCTGTTTGGGATTGTTACATTTAAGCGGATTTCACCACCAGAACTGTAAATACCCAAGTCTTGCAAAAGACTTTCAGCGATGACATAGAGTCTTAATTCTGTTGGCACGTTGACGCCGCTTCTCACGGTTTTAACTTCAAACTCGTAGATTGCTTCGCCTTCACTTTCATAGTTTGCGATGAGATTTACAAATGTTTCAAATAATGGTATTATCTCGATTCTGAAGACTACATCTGGAATTTTTAAACTTGTGTATATTTGGGCATAACTTAAAGCGTGAAGACTTTCGCCGTTCAGCCTAGAAACTTTGTCCACGTCAAGCGTGTAGGGATGTGCCGCTTCAGCGTCTGCCAAGCCAAACTCCTCTGGAACTGTTTGGCTACTTTTCCCCCAATCTGCTGGCTTTCCAGTGTTCAGCAGTATGTATTTGGCGATTTCTCCATATCTTGTAGAGGCTTCGTCTCCAAAGGAGCCGCTTATAGGCTGGTAAAGGAGGCTAGCGGTGGCAGTCATAGCCGATAGCACAAGCAAAACCATTAGGGAACACGCGAAAAAAGTGTCTATGGATATTGCCGGCACGGCTTTCACCTTTTAGAGGCTTTATTAAACAAGCCCAAACATTCCACCTAACAAGCTCTGTGAGAGTGCCAGCGAAATGTGTGCCGTCAAGACAAGCATGGCTGAATACTTGAAACCAGCAGCAAAAGTTCCTTCACTAACCTTGCCCACAAAGAAGCCTGAAAGCCAACACTGCACCAATATACCCAAAGAAAAGAGGTTCATCTGCTCCTGCATAGCAATAAAGGACACCGGCGTGGCGCCGGGAAGCGAAAGCCTCGTCAAAGTGTAAACTGTTAAGGCAACCATTGTTGTGGTTAGGGCTATGAGAACGCTCCATATGAAAGCCAAAATAACATAAGGCCTAAGCAAGGACTTCTTGTTGGTTTCAACATCCTTCTGCTTTTCGCTGTACTCCGTCAAAATTTCTAGGGCTACACTTGAGCCCCCGCCCATTTTAATGGTCTCGACAAGTATGAGGAAGTTCACCAAAACAGGCCACGTCTGAAGCTTCCTTTTTATGCTCGCAAATATCTTTCTTAGGGGTACACCCCACTCTATCTGGCTTCTTACAAGCCTCAGAACCTCGGAGAATTTTCCATAGCCCGGGCGCTTCGTAGCGTGAACTATGCTTTTCTCTGGCGAAAGTCCTGTTTTTCTGGCTTCTGTGACGTCTCTTAGGAAGCTTGGCATGGCGTTTTCAGCAGCATTGTTTATTCTGGCAATTTCCATGTAGATTATCGCTGGAGGAATTGAAACCGTAAGCAAGCATACTGTTAATACAAGGGGCAGAATTTGGGGGCTTCTGAGGAATTGAAGTTGGGGGAGCATGAAGATGGATGCTATAAAGGCGCTGGCGGCGACTATGGCTATGGCTGCAACTTTGTATGGAGTCCTAAGCCCAATAAGGTTACTTTTCCTTTCTATGTGGGCGATTATCATGAAAACCAGCGAAATCATCGGGGTTAAAAGAAATATTAGGAGGCAGACAACGTCTGTGGATATGCTTGGGGTTCCAGTAATCCTCGTCGGCTCAAATATTGATGTTGTCGAGAAAACTATGAAGAGTATGTAAGAGCATAGGGTTACGATTAACATGACGGCGTAGGCTTCCACAAGGGTGCCAAGTCTCTCTATCGAACGGATGGCGGCGGAGCTTTGAACATCAAATATTGATCGAAGCTTGCTTTTAAGAAAGTTTATGATGTTCCCGCCGCTTCTGATGGCTGAAACATAGCCCAATAGGAATTCACGGTAATTTTTAGACTTTGTTTTTTCAGCCCGCTTCTGCATAACAGTTAATGGGTCATATCCCAAAACCTCAACTTGTCTGACGACCTCCCTTGCCTCTTTCCTAAATTGGGGCAGTTGCTCTATGGCGTAGAGTTTTTTCCAACTCTCGTATAGGGTTACCTCGCTGGCAGCCAATATTGTAAAGAGCAAGGCGGCAAAAGGAAGCTCACGGTTTATTTCGCTTGTATCCTCTTCTACGAAGCGGCTCAGCATTCGCCCAAAAATTTTAGGCTTGCCGATTTGAACTTGCAACTTTTACCACCCGCCTTTCCCCAGAAATTCCCTCTGGAAAAGCTCTGGGTTGTTGTAGTATTTGCTTAAGACTTTGTTTACGCTTCTGTAGTCGCGGATGCCGTGCTCCACCATGTGCGCTAGAACCCGCTTGCGATATTCCAATTCGTCAATAAGCCTTTCAACTGGAATGTCTAGGCTTGCAGCCATTTTCTTGAGCAGGTAGCTTTCAGTCAAATTTTCCCTAAAAGTATCTGTGGAAGGGTTCCAGTTGAAAACCTCCTGATAACTATTGTAGTCTTTTATTTCCGTGACGCTGATGAACTTCCGGCTTGAAAGCCTCCTCCCAGACTCTAGGAAGACAGGGGTTCTGACATGCTTAACCGTGATTACGCAGTTCATAAGCGGAATTATCGATGTTGGGATATTCATGGGCGGCTGGGTAAGCCTCTTTATAGCGGTGTCAACATCCTCAGCGTGAAGCGTGCACAAGCCGCCATGTCCAGTCGCTAAGGCTTGGAAGAGCACATAGGCTTCTTCTCCGCGGACTTCGCCTACAATTATTAGGTCTGGGCGGTGGCGCACCGCGGACTTGATTAAGTCGTAAAGGGTTATTTCGCCCTCGCTTTCCACTCCGAAGCCGGACCGCGCAATCGTCGAAGTCCAGTTTTCGTGGGGCAGGTTTATTTCTGCGACTTCTTCAACGGAGATTATTTTGTAGCTGGGTTTTATGAGGCAGGCGATGGCGTTTAGGGCTGTTGTTTTTCCAGCACCCGTAGCCCCGATGATCATGACTGACATTTTGTTCTCCATTAAAAGCCAAAGGTAGGCGGCTATGCTCTCGTTTATGGTCTCGTTTTCAATAAGGTCTATTATTGTGAAGGGGTCTCTGCGAAACTTTCGAATGGTAAAGGCTGTTCCGTATGGCGTTGTTTCCTTGCCGAAGGAGACGGCTAAGCGGTGTTTTTCAGGCAGTGTTACGTCCACTATTGGGAAGGCTATGCTAACGTGTTTTCCAGACTTGTGAACCATCCGCATAACAAAGTCTTCGAGTTCTTGCTCGTCCCTAAAAACAATATTTGTTTTAATGTTTTCATATTTCCTATGCCAAAGGTATATGGGCTTGTTGACGCCGCTGCATCCAATATCCTCAACATAATCGTCATACATTAGCGGGTCTATTTTGCCATATCCAACAATGTCCCTCTCGAGGTAGTAGAGGATTTTCCTCACGCCTATGGGGGATATTCCCTCATGGACTTTGCGGTGTCTTGCGAGAATTTCTGGCATCTGCCGCCTAAAAGACTCTGCCAGGGTTTCCTCGCCTTCTGGGGCTTGAAGTTCAAGTTCCAAAATGTTTCTAAGCCTATGGTAGCCATCCCTCTCCTCCTTTGCCAAGGGCAGCTCGTCTAAAACGTATAGGTATTCTAGTGTCTCCTCGTTTTGGATTATGGCTGCATAGGAGAAGGGAGGCTTTAAAGGGTAGTATTCCACTTCCACATAGCCTTCAGGAACACTCCATTTCTGAGCTTCCATGAAACCGGCTAGTTCGGCTTCTTCACCCACTAAATCCTTAAATTCCGCCTCCGCCCCGCCCTTCTTAAGTTTTAATGCAAACTTCAAACCTTTTTCACCCTCCATTTTGGCTTGAGCTTGAAAGCTGAACCTCGATGATTCCAGCTTCCTGATTCATAGAGCATTTTAGGAGGATTGCCCCATAACCACTAACATAATAGCCATAAGCCAAAGCCGTGCTTGGAAGATAAACGCGTACTCCCGCCTCGGCTATTGGCGTATTTCCCAATCCGCCTTCAACCCAAACCATTGAAGAATCGTTTCCGAGCATGAGCCAGTACAGCCTATCGCCAATGGCTGCTGGCGCCTGGATGAAGACTTCGGCTGTTGTGTTTGCCGCCTTGGCAAGGCTTATGAGTTCTGTAGCTTTGGCAGCAACCAAATCCACTAAATCCTTTAGTTTGCCCATCTCCGATGAGAGGCGTATGGCGTTGGCATAGCCCATAAAGGAGACTAGGAGGATACTGCCCACGGCGATTATGGCGAAGAAAGTGTATAAGTAGCTAGGCGTTATAGCTGGCATTTAGGCGTTAACCCTCCTAACCTGTATGTGGCAGACGACAACTTCGAGGCTTACAACTGCGCCTTCACTAGTGCTTTCCACTGGAAGCCAAACAGTTGTTTTAACGCCTTCTGAAAGGGCTTCCAAAGCAAGGGAAGAGACCGAACTGTTGAACGTAAAAAGCTCAACTGTTGAAGTGATGTTCAATGCTGAGACCTTTAGGTGGAAGCTTCCATAAAGCGAAAAAGTCTGGGAAGAGCTTAGGCTTATTATGTATACACGTATGATGTTAAGCGGTTTTCCATTGCTTGTGCCAGCCGTCAAAACAGTTGTCATCGGCCTGTAGCATAGGACAAGTTGTTGTGCGCTTTCGCCCCTTTCAAAGTAAAGCTGCGTAACTGTAAAGGCGCTCTGATCTATCATTGCCCGACTGTCACCCTTAACATATGCACCTTCGTAGCTTTCAGCCACGCCCTCAAGCATGTAAAAGGCTTTACCAACAGAACTATTAAACACCAAGCGGGAAAATGCCTGCCCATCCGTCAAGTTTACAATGAGACTTTTGGCTGCTGGCTGCATTCGAAAAGCGCCTCCGCAGTCCTCCATGTAGATAGTTTTTGAGCTGCCGGCAGACCAAGCCACAGAGCGTACAGCATCATCCAAAGCCTGCATGTTCTGCTTCGCAACTGAAACTCTTAATTGGGCAGTTTTTGCGCTTATCCGGGTTATGGCAAAGCCGTAGGTGGCGGATATTATGACGATGAGCGAGGCAAAAAGTATAAGGTAGGTGACTGGAATAGCCAGAGCCTTCCTCGAACCAATTAGCCCTCCTAAGCCTATTATGCGCAACTTTTAACAGTCTCCTCTCTTGCCAACGGCTAGCCAATCAAAAACCTTTGGAGGCTGTTATAAGATAAGATAATGTGTGTAGAACAAAACTACACATAAGAATGCAAAATTCATAGCAACAATAAGCCAAAAAAAGAAAAAGAGAGATTGGTTTTTAACTTGTTGGGGCGGCTTCAACGTTTGTTTCTTTGTGATATTGGGCGTTGGCGGTGAAAACAACCACGCCGATAGTTACACCAATGTCGCTTGTTGATATATGATTTAGGCCGAAGAGATAGACGACCATGCGGCTACCAGAACGCAATATCAAATATTCGCCCGCGCCAAGTTTTGTGTAATAGCCGGTAGCATTTAGATCGTCTGAATTACCATAGTATCCGGGGTCTGGCGTTCCAGTAGTGACGTTATACCATATGTCCGTGACCTTAACACCTCTTATTGTTATTTTGTCTATGACTGCGTCTCGTCCGCCAGTGTTAGTTATGACAAAGGCTGCTGAGGCTGTACCACTTGAGTCGCACCAAACGTGCAGATTCGTTATTTGTAGGCTTTCTTCTTGTACTCTTGTGGTTGTGACGTTTATGGCGTAGAACGTCACAACAGTCGCCAACAGCACCGAGACCACTAGAACAATCAGTGTAGTCACCACTGTGCTCAGCGCTTTTTTATTCTTTAACATTTTCATTTTCTTTTTCGCTCCGTGCCAAAAATTCAGCCTTGTTTAAATATGATGGTTTGTGCGTAGAACAGAGCTACACATAACAGTACAACAGTTCAACAAAAACGCTTTCCAAACAAGTTTAAACATATTTAAACAAAATATACGAAATCTTTATTTAAAAACAAGCTTTAGCCACCCAGTAGGCGGTTAAACTTGAAGCCTTTAGAGATTGCCGAAAGTGCCGTTTGCGGAGCATTATATGCCGTGACAGGCTATATAATCTACCTGTTCCTTCCAATAGTAACTCCAGGCATAGGCATAGTGAGATTCTGGCCGAATGTTGTTGTGCCAGCGGTTTTCTCCGTGCTTTTTGGTCCGCTTGTCGGGGGACTGGGCGCAGCTATAGGCATATTCATAAGTGACATGCTAATCCACGGAGACCCTTTATTAAGCTTAAGTGCCGGGGTTACAGCCAACTTTTTAGGCTTCTATCTACTTGGCTACATAAGTAGAAAAAAAATAGACTGGACAAAGCTCATTGCTGTCTCTGGCGTTGGATGCCTAATAATTTCCTTCGGCTCGCTTGCAACAATCTCCTACGTTACCATACCACAGATAGTTAATAACAGATTAATAGATCAAGAAAACTTCACGAAGCTTATGGAGGGAGCAAATCCAATTATTAATGGGCTCAACCTTTTCACAGCAATAATGGTGGCCGCCTTCATAATCGCCGTAGCTATTGGATATTTATGGCCTGAATGGCGAGAATATGAGTTAGGCTCGGTAATAGGGCTTATTGTTGGAAGCACAATTATAGGCTTAATAGTTTGGGCTTACAGCCAAATATTCGTCCTTCCAGCAGCAGTCGGCGGCGGCGGCTCTCCTTTGCCGTTCTATGCCGCTTTGCTTTGGCTTATTTGGACGTTTGCCACAGAAATTCCATTCTTAATACTGCTTGGACCGCCAATACTGAAGGCTTGCCAACGCGCCTTCCCATCGCTGATCATTCAAAAAACAGAGAGTAAATAGATTGAAAACCTTGAAAAAAGCCAAAGCTTTCAGTCCAGCTGGAATTTCGAGTTTTTTTGAAATATGCGACACAATGTCGGATGGAACACCAATAAAAGACCTTGAAAAGGTTGGCGCTAGGGGCGGGGGCTTCGGAATTAAGAAGGGCGTAACAACAGAAGTGCATGTTTCAGAGGCAAAACAAAACAATGTAAAAATTTACATTAACAGACGAAACGCTCCGGATGCTGAGACCACGCGGACTGTTGTTGAGATGCTTCTTGAAAGGGCTGATGGCTGTTATGATGTTGAGGTTAGGCATTGGGTTGACGTCCCCATAGGGGCTGGCTTTGGTACGAGTGCCGGCGGAGCCCTAACCGCTGCCTTGGCTTTATCTAAGGCTTTAGGGTTAAATTTGACAATTAACCAGCTTGGCAAAATAGCTCACATAGCAGAAATAAAATGCAAAACTGGTCTTGGCACCGTTGCACCGCTAACAATTGGCGGAGGCTGCGTTATTACCGTTGAGCCTGGCGCGCCTGGAAAAGCCATAATTGACCACATCCCAATATCTGAGGACTACGTGATTGTCGCCGGCGTTTTTGGTCCAATACCGACTAAAGAGGTTTTATCCTCGCCTGAAAAACGCTCAGCTGTCAACAGGTGGGGTAGGCTCATCCTAGAAAAGATTTTGGCTGAACCATCCCTTGAGAATTTTTTGGCTTGTTGCCGCGATTTTGCTGAAAAAACGGGCTTCGCTACCGAACGAGTTCGCAAGCTGTTTCGGGTTGCCGACGAGGCTGGCGCTATCGGCGCGGCTCAAAACATGGTTGGGGAGGCTGTCCACGCATTAACAACATCGGAAAACGCCGAGAGAGTGGCTCAAGCTTTTAAGAGGGTTCTTCCAGAAGAGAGGGTTCTCGTGGCGAATGTGGAGCTTTACGGGGCGAGGCTGCTGGGATAGGGATTGGAGGCTAAAAGGTTTAAGGTTGTGGCTGTTGGCGGAACCTTCGACGAACTCCACAAGGGACATAAGGCGCTATTGTTGAAGGCTTTTGAGGTGGGCGAACAAGTATTGATAGGCTTATGCACAGACGATTTTGTAGCCAAAATGAACAAGCCCCACATAGTGGCCTCCTACGAAGAACGCTTAAAAGAGCTGAAGGCTTTCCTGCAAGAGCACGGCTTAATGGAAAGGGCAAAAATAATCCCGCTAAATGACGCTTATGGAGTTACGTTGCAAAGGGGCTGCCTAGAAGCCCTAATAGTCAGCCGGGAAACAGAACCAACAGCAAGGAAAATAAACGAGGAGAGAGCCAAACGCGGACTGGAACCCCTAAACATAATAGTCATAGACATGGTTCCATCGGAGAATCATGCA
The DNA here is from genome assembly GCA_038883715.1 of Bathyarchaeia archaeon. GTDB lineage: Archaea > Thermoproteota > Bathyarchaeia > Bathyarchaeales > Bathycorpusculaceae > JAGTQI01. The sequence goes on along the minus strand of JAVZLS010000001.1, from coordinate 71,636 downwards.
CCCATATCTACAACGCGAATTCGAAGGGGCGAAATAGACCGGGAAGGACGCCTAATAAAGCGGCTAGCCTAGCTTAACTTGTATAGCGCTTTGCCATAACATAAATAAGGCGAATAGAATCAAAAGGTAGCATAAAACTATATGCTGCGAGAATTCTGGAATCGGCGTTGGGTTTCCATAAACGTACACTGTTTGTCCGTCGGTGCCCATGACTATTGTTCCGGAAACATATGTTCCATAGACCGTTACACCCTTGCTTAGAAGCCTTTGAACAGTTTCGCCGTGTGGATGTCCATAAGGGTTACCTATTCCAGCGCTGATTACGGCGTATGATGGATTAACAACGTCTAAAAAGGCTTCAGAAGTTGCGTATCTGCTTCCGTGATGGGCGACCTTCAAAACTTGGCTTGAAAGGTTTAAGCCAGCATCCATCATGCTTTCCTCAGCCTCAAAAGTGGCATCGCCAGTGAAAAGAAAAGCCACGTTTCCCACCTGAAGCCGTAGGACTATGCTGTTGCTGTTCGCCACTGTGAAATTAAGAGGCTGCACAGGATTCAGAATTGTGAAATTCACATTTTCGCTTAAAATGTATTGTTGTCCCCTCTGGACGATGGTTATTTTGCTTTGGGCAAGGCTCATGAAATCTTTGTACACTTGTGAAGTGGCGCTTTGGTTGTTGTACAGGACTACGCTAACGGATATGCTTGACCCCAAAACCGATATGAGCCCACCTATGTGGTCTTCATGGGGGTGCGTAGCAACCACGTAGGCTATTTCCGAAACGCCTAAATCAGACAAATAGCCCATGAGCATTGAACCGGCGCTACGGGGTCCACCATCAATAAGCACGTCATGCCCATCTGTTTCTATAAATATGGCGTCTCCTTGTCCCACATCGAAGAAGTAAACCCTTACCAAGGGCTGGTTTTCACATAAAACTGCTTGAACACTACCAAAAAGGAATAGCGAATAGCAAACTGTTAAAAGCGCAATTTTACACCAAACCCTTCTGGGCGGCAAAACTAAATCCTCAGCCTTTTATTATTTTTCTCCAAAATTATAGAGGAGCTCCAATTTAACAGTTTTCAGCTTGACATGGAAGAAAACCATATACGAAATTAACGCAAAAACATGAATCAATAAATAAAAATTTTTTGTTGATTATGATAAAATAGAAGATTCTTCCAGAATTATCTTCCACAAACCTTAACTGCAACGAAAAACCCGAAATATGTAAGCCACAAAATTGGAAACTTTCAACTCTAAAGAGAAGAGTGACGAGCGAATTGGAGCGAAAGGGACCAATTTTCTGTGGTAAAGACGGTAGATGGAAAGAAGAGCTGGAAAAACGCTTAAAAGCGCTAGAAAATCCAATAACCCTTCTAGCCCTTGGAAAAGTCAAATACGAAGTTTTAAGCTACTTAAACGCTAGAAACGACATAAGAATCATAAAAACGGAAACAAGATACATGAAGAAAAGGGAAAAAGGCTTAGGACTAAAAATTGTGGTGGGCTTACATCACAAAAACCAGAAATGAAGCAAAAACATTCACAGCATTTTTAAAAGCCATCATTTCCATGCCAAGGCAGACGTCATACTCGGAGGCAATGGAAAATTATTTATCTACCATCATGAGAAAACCATGGTTATCGAGGACGTTTGGAGGAAAAATAATGGCTAAATGTCCAAAATGCGGAACCGTTGTGAATACACCTAAGAAGAAGTGGACGATGGCCGGACGCCCCGACAAGTCAGGTAAAAGGATGCAGCTGGAAATAGGACTGTTTGACTGTCCAAAATGCAAGAAGGCTTTCCGAGAAGTCCTAAGCAAGAAGAAGGTTTAAACCCTTTCATTAAAAGGGCGAAGCCAAACCGGCGACCTAACATGCCAAAGGCTAAACAGAACATGTGTCCCGAATGTGGAACAGAGGTTAAAGACCCTTACAAGACATGGGAGCTAATCGCCCCCTTTCCAGACAAGAAAATGAGGATAACCATGACGGTCTTCGGCATGTATGAATGCCCAAAATGTGGAAAAAAGTTTAAGGGAATAGTAAGCAAAGTCAAACTGGGCGCAGAAGGCATAGAAATCTAAACGTATCCCGCAACCCCCTCATTTTTATTTTCCCAAACTAAGCGTTAAGTTTTAAAACACGGAAGGCTAATTCAACAAGACAAACTAAACCTCTAAGAAGGCAAAAACTTGGCAACGCAGACACTAAAAAGGCTTTGGAAAAACGAATACTTCCAAACAGCAATAACCATCATCCTAATCCTCATAATAGTTTTCGGCCTCTATTACGGCACACAGGCAGCCCTAGGAGCGGAATATCCAGCGCTTGCGGTGGCATCGGGAAGCATGCTCCCAACCCTAAACATAGGAGACCTAATAATAGTGCAAAAAATAGACCCAGCTCAAATCCGCGCCGATCTCATCAATGGAGACATCCTAGTTTATTGGCGTGGAGACGAACTTATTGTCCACAGAGCCATCGATGTAACGCGCGACGAGAATGGCGTTTATTGGATTACAACCCGCGGGGACAACACCAACACAAATGACCCCTCATGGCCTTCAACAAGGCTTATCGGCAAAGTGATAGCAAGAATCCCCGCCATTGGCAACCTACCACTTCTCCTTCACTCAGAAAGAAACATGTACATTCTATTTCTGGCGATTATAGTGATCTTAATAATCCTAATGTTGCCTTTCGGCACCCGCCGGGAAGAAAAACCCAAAGAGGGACAACAAATCGAAGAGAGAATGCTCTTCTCAAAAATAAGCCTCCGCCAACTTTTCTACATAATCATAAACATAATTCTGCTAGGGCTCATAATCTTCAGCTTATGGGGTTCTTTAACTATCCCCCAGCCCGGAGCCACGCCACAAAGAGCAATTATTTATGGCATGTTCTCTGACTTACAATTTCATGAAAAATATAGCGCAAAAGCATATCTCCATTTAGGCTTCTTGACATATCAAATTGACTATCAAGTAAGTGGTAATCTGCGCTATGGAGTCCCGACATTTTCATGGTTCCAACTTTTCCTTATAATACTGGCAGTCTACAACTTATGGAAGCTCTACAATTTCCTAAGAGCTTGGAGAAGAAAAAGGCGGATGGAGTTGGGGGTTCGTGTTTAGGGAAACCATAAAGGCGCAGCCCAAATGCGTCGAATGTGGCACAGAATTAAAACTTTATGAAATGGACTACGAGAAGAACCGGCGAATCATGCAGTGTCCCCAATGTGGCTTATACCACTTTTATAAAAAGGACTTTTTCGGCAAATGGAAACTTGTAAAGGTTGGACGAGTCTCAGACTTGTGGCGAAAAATGTAATACATAAATTAGCTTTACAACAAGACGCGCCTAACGATGAAGGCGTAAATTTGTTCGCCTTTTCGGTATACTGGAAGCTCAATCTTTTCCAAACTATCAAGTATTAAGTCGGCGAAACTCTCGCCAAAGGCAAAGCTAATCTTAATTCTATCTTTTTTATACGCCATGATAAAAGCTAAGGTTGCATAAACAATCCCGCCAACAACATCAATAACGTAATGCTCTCCAAGGTAAACGGCACTGAACCAGACCGTCACAGGAAAAATTAAGGTTGGTAAGGCTTTCTTCTTCCAAGCGTTAAGAGCGGAGAGGGCTATTAGCCATGGGATTGCCGAATGAAGGCTTGGAAATGCCGCGAATTGGTTTACTCCAATATAATTGTAGATTGTCCTATACATGGGAACGCCCAAGTTATGGTCAACCTGGAAAAGTATTCTGGTGGCTCCAACCCCATACCATGGGGGCGCCACTGGAAAAACAAGGTATGTTATGAGGGCACTATAAGTGCATATCATAAAGGCTAGGACATATTTTTGGTACTGTCCCGGCTTATATTTCCACAATGTGAAGGCGAAGATTGTTGGAGCTATGAAATGTAGGGAGTAAACAGTGGCTCCAATGTAGTCTAAAATTGGCGTCCTAATGGACTTTTGAAGCACAAGGGTTGGGACAGCATTAAAAATCCATAAGTCAGCGGCTACTGGCTCGTGAACGTGGATATATCTTGGCACGCGGTCTATAAGCCCATTCAACGCCTCATAGGATAGAAAAGATAAAATGAATGGCGTGAAGGCTCTCACAAAGCAGTTATCGCCTTTAGCATAAGAGGTGTACACAAACAGGCATAGAAATATAAATTCTGGACCTGGCAGGATTTTGAAAGTCAAATAGAAGGCTAAAAGGAATGATGCGAAGACCGCAGGCGGTATAAACATGTATCCCTGCTTGGAAGTTTTCCCCAACTCTTCAACCCTTTATAGAGTCATAAAGGTTACGATTGATTGATTTAAGTTTTTACCAGATTAGAGCTCAAATCTTTTAAGAGAGTTTTAAACCTAAGGCTTTATAAAGGATATTTAAAGACTTGATATGTAGAAGTGGTGTTTATGCCTAAAGTCAAGGCTATGATAAGCATAGAAAATGTTGTAGCTTCAGCAACTTTGAATCAAAAGGTGGACTTGAACGCCGTTGTTAAAGGCTATCCTGGAGTCGAATACCGTCCTGAACAGTTTCCAGGGCTTGTTTTTAGGCTTAAAAGGCCAAAAACAGCCACTTTAATCTTCAATTCTGGTAAGATGGTTTGCACCGGAGCCAAATCCGAGAAGGAAGCGCGTAGGGCTGTCATGAAGGTTATCAAGGAGCTGAAGCGGGGCGGAATAATAATCATAAGCAAGCCTGAATTGAAAATTCAGAACATTGTGGCTTCTGCGAGTCTTGGCGGTATGATAGACCTGGAGAAGGCAGCCTACACTCTTGGAAAAACCATGTATGAGCCTGAGCAGTTTCCAGGGCTAATCTATAGGATGGATAATCCCAAAGTTGTTATACTGCTTTTTGCAAGTGGCAAGCTTGTCTGCACAGGAGCTAAGAGAGAGCAAGACGTTTATGATGCCGTCCATAAGCTTCATGAGATGTTGGAGGAGAAGAAATTAATATTCTACGAGTGAGGCCCTTTCCAGCATCTTCTAACGCTTTCTTTTTATTCCTTTTTAACTTGCTTCAAAATCGTCTTTAACTGTTCCTCGTTTATTGCGCCTGTCTCGTAGAGCGTTTTTGCCACTTCGCTGATGTTGAGGAGGGCGTGAAGCCTAATACCGTTTTTCTTTAATTTTTCCTCGCCGCCTTCCTCTCTGTCTAATAAGACCACTGCGTCGTTTACTATTCCACCTTCGGCTGTTATGGCTTTTGCCGCCCTTCTAAGCGATAGTCCGGTGGTGATTAGGTCGTCCACTAGGAGAACTCTGTCTCCGGGTGTGAGGATTCCTTCAACTCTTCTTTGTCTTCCATGGAGGCGCACGCCTTTGCGTATGTATAAGAATGGCTTTTTGAGGTTGTAGGCTACCAGCGAGGCGAAGGGTATGCCTGCCACGGGGATTCCGGCCACTCTTTCGAAGTTTTCAACGCCTATCTTCTCCCTGACAAAGTTTGTGTAGAGGCTGCAGATTTTCTGGAAGGCGTCTGGGAAGCTTGGAACTATGCGTAGGTCTATGTAGTATGGGCTTATTTTCCCGCTTGTGAGCTTGAAGGTTCCAAATTGTAGGGCGCCAATCTTGTTTAGGATTTTGCAGACTTCGGCTTTGATGTCTCCGCCGCCCTTTTCTTTAAGCATTCTCTACACCTTTTTTGAAACCTGGTAAATCTTTCCAACCTCTGGGATTAGGCATGTGACCTTTGGCATCTCCCTCTTCAAAAGTTCGCCGAACCTTTTAAGGTCTGCAGAAGAGCCGGTATGATAGGGAACAGCCACCTTAGGCTTCGTAAGTCTGGCTATCTCAACGCCTGTTTCCGGCGAAGTTCCAGGTGCAATGCCGACGGTGCAGAAGACCAAGTCGAATTTTTCTCTCTCACCTATGCTTGCCATTTCTGGGAAGGGGAGGCTGTCCGCTGTGTGGAAGACTTTTACGCCGTCCTCGCTTGTTATTATGAAGGATATAGGTGTGGCTGCTGGTGGATGATTACATTTTTCGGCTTTTACAGAGACTTCGCCGACTTTAACCCCAGAGCCCGGTTGAACTTCGTGTAGTTTTTCAGCTGGTATGGTGTTGCGAAGTCTCCTTGCGGATGTTGGGTCTGCTATGACCATGCAACCAGTCAACTTGTGGACTTCTGAGACAAGCGACGGGTCTAGGTGGTCGTAGTGCTCGTGGCTTATGAGGATGGCGTCAACCTTCTGGAAAACTTTGGGCTTCACGTCAACAGGATCTACCACGAGGGTTTTCAAGGGGGTTTTTATGGTTACTCCAGCATAACGGTTAAACCAAACAAAAAGAATCTCATTTTTTCCAGGCGTTTTTTCAATTGCCATGTGGATTCCTCGCTTTCTATCTATAATAACATTTACGTCTTAAAGAACTTGTGCTGTTTTAACAGTTGTGGGCTAAAGCCTCTAAAAGCTTAAAGCCTCGCCGAGCTAAAAATTTCAAAAGTGGTGAAAATGAGCGCTGATGAAGTATTTGAAAAGTTTACAAAAGAGTTTCTAGAAAAGTTTTTGGAGAAAAACCCTGACTTTGCCACCTATTTAGGGCTTCATGAACCCTACGATTATATGCTGCCGAAGGGCTCCACTGAAAGGCTTCTGGAAAACCTCAAACTGATGGAAGAAGGACTTACCCGCTTGAGGGAAACTGTGAATCCAACTGAACTCAACGAAGATCATAAAATAGATTGGGAAGTTTTGGAGAAGGCGTACGAACGTTGGAAATTTGACTTTTATGAAAGGCGGATTCATGAGTTAAACCCGGACGTTTCAGAGGACCTGGGCGGACTAATATTCATAATGTTCACAAGGGATTATGCGCCCTTGGAAAAGCGAATTGACGCAATAGCCGCAAGAATAGAGCAGATGCCCAGATACCTTGAAGAGTTCCGTTCAAGATTCGAGAAATCGCAGCCGGTGCGACTGTGGACACAGTTAGCCATAGAGAAAACCCAAAACTTGATGGGCTTATTCATTTTCATACTTCAAGCAGTGAAAGGTAAGATCTCAGACAAGACCTACGAGAGGCTTCAAAAAGCTGTGGAAAACTTTTACCCAGCATTTAAAGCGCACATGGATTGGCTCCACAACCTCCTAAACAAGACATGTGAGGAGTGGGCTCTTGGCAAGGAAAAATTTGAAAGGCTTCTCCAGCTTCGCGAGCTTGGAATGACCTCTGATGAAATACTTCAGCTTGGCATAAAATACCTAAACGAATTGAAAGCTGAAAGGGAGCGCATTGCCCAACAAATAGCCCCTGGAAAGTCTGTTGAAGATGTTCTCAAAATGATTGAGAGTAAGGCCCCAAAAACTTTCGAAGAAGCTCTGGAATATACCAAAAAAGCGATGGAGGAGGCAAGGCGTTTCGTCCAAGAAAAGGGCATCGCAACGGTTTATCCAGAGGATGTGCTGCTGGTTGAGGAGACCCCAGCCTTCATGACGCCTGTTATACCCTTCGCAGCCTTAATGATGCCAGCGAAATTTGACAAGCCGCAGATAGGGATTTATGTGGTAACTAGGCCGAAAGATCCCGCAAACCTTGGAAAGCACTTAAACTATCCTTCGATTAGGAATACTGCTGTTCATGAGGCTTTTCCGGGACACTTCCTTCAAGGTTCCGTTTCGAACCGTGGAAGCGTAATTAGGCTTTTAGCTGAAGGCTCCGAAACTGTCGAGGGTTGGGCGCATTATTGTGAGGAGCTTATGTGGGAGAAGGGCTTCATAACGGATTTGGAAACACGCCTAATACAGATTAATGATATGATATGGCGGGCTGTCCGCATAATAGTTGATGTTAAACTTTCAAGAGGCGAAATGAGCTTTGAAGAAGCCGTAGACATGCTCGTTAGAGAAGCTGGCATGTCCAGAGAAGCTGCAGTGGCGGAGGTTAACCGCTACACTCAGACGCCCGGATATCCACTGTCCTATTTGCTGGGAAAACATATGATCTTAAAACTGAGGGAGGAGGTTAAACAGAAGATGGGTGAAAGGTTTGACGAGAAGTTTTTCCATGATACCATAACTGCTAATGGTTATCTGCCTATATCCATGCTTCGCAGGATCTTTGACAGGAAAATACGTGAGCTTAAATGCGCCTCCTAGCCTTTTTCTTTATTTTTTGGGCTCTTGAACCAGGAATGTAGCTATTAAAAGTGCTGGAACAACCAGTGCTAAAGCCGCATAAAAGGGAAGTTGTGGGAGAATGCTTACGTATAAGTAGTTGCCCAGCAACATGCCTAAGCCTGAAAGAATGTAGCTGACGAAGTTTCTAAAGCCGACCACTTTCCCTCTGTTTTCCGGGTTTACGAGGTCTGTGGAGAGAGCCATAGCGGATGACATGACTAGTAGTTGGCCGACGGCGAACAGTGCCATTGAAAGCATTAGCATCGGGAGGTTGCCCAACATGAAGATTGTTGTTGCGATGCCAAAAATGATTAAGCCAGTGACAAGCGGAATTTTCCTGCCAAACTTATCCACTATTTTGCCTATCGGGAGCGAGGCAATTATCATTGTCAATAGTAGGGGTATGTAGACAAGCCACCACTGGTTCTCAGCTATGCCCAGAACATCCCTTGCATAAACGGCGTTTATCACGTTTGTAAGCGACACTCCAAACATGATTAGTGTCTCTATTGCGAAAATCCAAAAGGTTGTGCGGGGCACCTTCTTCCAGACGCTGACGCTTTCCTTGATGGCTTTTGGATAAGCCTCTATAAAGTATCTGAAGCGCATGGGTTCAGCATTAACTATTGTCTCTTTCAGCTTTAGTCGCCAAGCGGCTGCTATGAGGAAGAGGGTTGTGACGATGAAGTAGATTATCCTCATGCTCAATTCCAGTCCAAATTTCATCATTAGAAAGCCCGCTATGATTGGGCCGGGAGTGTTGAAGGCGCCGTGGATTAGCTGTATTATGGAGGAGCCCATTCCCCTTCGTTCTGGAGGCAATGAGTCTTGAACCATTGCGAAGAGGGCTGGCTGATATATTAGGCATAGGCTGTGAATTATTGTGCCTATTAGTATGAAGTGCCATGTTGGGGCGAGCGCAAAGAAAAGGTTTGACAAAGCCATTATGAAGGTCATGGTTGTTATGAGCCAGCGCCTACCATACTTGTCCGCCAAGTAGCCTCCTGGAAAAGCCACAATAGCCATCCCAATCCAGTTGGCCAACCCTATAACGCCTAATGCTAGGCCCGTTCCTCCCAAATGCTGAACATAGTATTGAAAGTTTGGGGCTGGCATCTCCATTGCAAGGTCCATTATTATCCAGCTTACTACTAGGACCTTGTAGTTGCCGCTTATGAAGGAGAATTCCCGCCGGAGGATCTCTCGAAGCCCCATAGCCACTTTTTCCACTTGTCTTCCCGAAACAAGACGACTTTAAGAATATAAGATTTGGCTGTTCTTCCATAAAATTTTATTGAAGCTTACTTGTAAATGCTTAATAACGTTGTTTGCCGTGTTAGATAGACCATAAGTGATGATGAATGGTTGATGTTTGGCTTCCTTATGGTAAGACTGAGGTTTGCCTTCGCGTTCCAGCTCGGAACTTTTTAGGTTCTATTGAGCCGAAAGAGAAATCTGGTGTTCCGGATGCGCGGGCGGAGGTTGAAAGAGCCTTAAAAGAGCCAATTGGCACGCGGAGGTTAAGCGAAATTGCCAAGCCTGAGCATAAGGTGGCAATTGTTGTTGATGATGCCACTAGGCCGGCGCCAAGTCATGTTATGGTGCCTCCGCTTTTGGATGAGCTGAACAGCGCTGGCGTCAAGGATGAAAACATGACCATTGTTTTTGGTTGTGGCGCGCATAGGGCTGTCACCAGCGAGGAGGCTGTTAGACTTTTAGGCGAGGGCGTCCTAAAGCGTGTGAAAGCCGTAAGCCACGACTGCAAGGCTCCAGATCTTGTTTACGTGGGCACCACGCCTAAATATGGAACAAAAGTTTATTTGAATCGCATTTTCGCTGAGGCTGACTTGAAGATTTTGACTGGTGACGTGTGTTTCCATTATTATGCTGGTTATGGCGGTGGTAGAAAGAGCGTCTTGCCCGGTGTTGCAGGCGAGGAGACTATTAAGGCTAATCATGCCATGCTTCTGCATCCAAACGCTAGGACTGGTGTCTTGGATGGAAATCCGGTTCATGAGGATATGGTTGAAGCCGCAAGGATGGCGAAGGTTGACTTTATCCTAAATGTTGTGATTAACAGCAAAGGCGAAGTTGTGAGGGCTTTTGCTGGCGACTTGGAGCAAGCCTTCTACGAGGGCGTTAAGCTTGTAGATGAAATGTACCGTATACCAGTGGATCGGAGAGCCGACATCGTTGTTGTAAGCCCCGGCGGGCACCCGTTTGACGTGAACCTCTTCCAAGCCTATAAGGGCGTTGACAGCGCTTTAGAGGTTGTAAAGCGTGGCGGCGTCATAATTTTGGCGGCTGAATGCCCAGAAGGATATGGAAATCAAGCGTTTTATGATTGGATGGTTAAGTTTAAGGATATAAAAGCTGTGGAAAGGGAGATTAAGCGCAACTTTGTTGTGGGTGGGCATAAAGCCTACTATTTGATGAAGGCTCTGCAAAAAGCCCAAATAATCCTCGTCTCAGCCATGCCAGACTATTACGCCACAAACGTTTTTAGACTCAAAACGGCGCGAACAGTGAATGAAGCCCTTAACGAGGCGTTCAAGATAGTAGGGGAAAACGCGAAGGTTTGGGTTATGCCTTACGGGAATTTAACACTTCCAGAGGTTAAGGCAAGCGAATAAATGCTTAATCTGTTTCGGAAAAACTTTAAAGTAGGAATGCAAACCTAACCATTAAAACCGTGGGAGTAAAGGGAGCTTGCAACAGACATACACCCTGCGGAAGTTTACACCAAAAGACCTTGAACGCGTAATGTATATCAACCGTGTCTGCCTCCCGGAAAATTATGGCGACTACTTCTTCATGGACTTGTATAACCGTTTTCCAGAAACCTTCATAGTAGCTGAGGGGAACGGCGAAATTGTTGGCTATGTCATGTGCCGCATCGAGTTGGGCTTGTCAAACTTTGGCTTTAGCGGCTTCATAAAGAAGGGGCACATAGTCTCTATTGCAGTCCTGCCAGAACATAGACGAAGGGGCATAGGCGAAGCCCTGGTGACAAAAGCCTTGGAAGGGATGCGCATATACAACGCCAAACAAGCCTTCTTGGAAGTTAGGGTTTCCAACATGCCAGCCATAAGCCTATACAAAAAATTGGGCTTTAAGGTTACAAGGACAATCCGTGGCTATTATTCGGATGGTGAAGACGCCTACGTAATGAGCAGAGAACTATAGCCTTTACAACAAGAAAAATGTGGGAAGGTTTAGGGCTGTAGCCCGAGCTTCTCGTAAATCCTTTTCCTGTTTTCTTCTACTGTTTTTGCCACGTCCATGAACAGGTTGTTTCCATGGGAGTCTATAGCCACTGTTAATGGTCCAAAGTCTTCAACTTCGAAAATCCATAGGGCTTCAGGCGTGCCGAGGTCAAGCCACTCAACGCCCCTAACATTTTTTATGGCTTTAGCGGCTAGTATTGCTGCTCCGCCTGTGAAGGCTCCATAGACGGCTCCGTATTTTGCCATGGCGTCTGTTGTCCTTTTTCCCATTCCACCCTTGCCTATTACGACTCGGACCTTGAAGTTTTTGATAAACTCGTCTTCGAATATGTCCATTCTTGTACTTGTTGTTGGACCAGCGGCAACGGCAACCCATTTGTCGCCTTCCTTGCTTACCACTGGTCCGCAGTGGAAAACCGCCAATCCTTCAAGGTTTATGGGCAAGGGTTTTCCCTGTTTGAAGTATTCTAGGGCTCGCCTGTGGGCTTGGTCTCTGGCTGTCACTATAGTTCCAGTTATGTATATGACATCATTGACCTTCAGCTTACGGATTTCCCCTTCTGAAATGGGTGTTTTAAGGTGGTAAATCGCCATCTCTTTTCACCTCACACCAAACCTTTATGGGTTAAATATTCAACAGTTCCATCAGCGTGGATTCTTGCTGTGGCCCTCCTAGCAGCCCAACAGTTAAAGGCAACTGCTGCCGGAAAAGAGGCTGGGTGCCTAAAAGCATATTCAACATGCACGCCCAAGACTGTTGTTTTGCCACCCAAACCCATCGGTCCAATTCCAGTCATGTTAGCGGCTTCGTAAAGCTCTTTTTCAAGTTTCGCTATCTCCGGATTAGGGTTAGGCTGGTCTAGAGGCCTTAAAAGAGCCTTTTTTGCGAGTTTCATGGCTATGTCCGCGCCTCCGCCCATGGCAACCCCCAGAATTGTCGGCGGACAAGGTTGGGCTCCAGCCTTTATGACGGCTTCTATTACGAACTTTTTCAGCCCGTTTATGCCCTCGCCAGGCACAAGCATTCCGGTTAGGCAGACGTTTTCTGAACCCCCGCCCTTCGTCATAACCGTTAATTCTAGGTTGTCTCCGGGCACTATTTCCCAGTTTATGTATGGTATGAATCTTCCAGTGTTGTCCCCGCTGTTCTTTTGGGTGAAGGGGTCAACAGCATTAGGCCTTAACGGAATTTCTTTTGTAGCTCTTCTCGTTGCCTTAACAAGAGCTTCCTCAATTTTGTCAAGATTTTTGACATTGGCCCCCGCTTGGGCATAGAATATTATTGTGCCTGTGTCTTGGCACACTGGCGCCTTGTATTTTTCCGCAAGCTCAATGTTGTCTAATATAGCCTTCAACTGGGTTTTTCCGGTTTCGCTTGTTTCCTCAGCATAAGCCTTTTTCAAGGCTTTTTTTACGTCTTCGGGAAGGTATATGACAGCTTGTTTCAGAAGGTTAAAAGCCACATCTTCCACAACTTTGGCGATTTCCAAGTTTTATCCCTCAAATATGATGCTTTTCAGCGAGTCCTTCTCTATTCCAGTTTATAAAAAAGTTTCCAAAGGCTTTGGAGTTTCCAAACGTGGAGCCCATTCACTTTAACTTATCTCTCCACGTGTAGAAGCGCAACGTTTCTCGTTTGCTTTAAATACTGCTAAAAATAAAACTCACACGGGAAAATTTATGTCAGAGGAAGAAGGCGAAGGCGCAGAAAAACCACGATACGAAACCCTTGAAGACCTTCCTGGAATTGGTCCGTCAACAGCCCAGAAGTTGAGGGAGCTTGGCTTCCACACAGTCGAGTCTCTTGCAATGGCAACGGTTCGCGAGCTTGAGCCAGCCGGCATAAGTGAGAAAAAGGCTTTAGCCATAATAAGTGCCGCCCGCTCATCAATTGGCATAGCCTTCATCCGCGCTGACGAGCTTTTGAAAATGCGTCAAAACGTTTTGAGACTCACCACTGGAAGCAAAGCCTTGGACAAGCTTTTGGACGGCGGCTTGGAAACGCAGACCATAACGGAGTTTTACGGCGAATATGGAAGTGGAAAAAGCCAAATCTGCCACCAGCTATGCGTGAATGTTCAGCTTCCGCCGGAGCGGGGCGGGCTTAACGGCGCAGCATTATACATAGACACAGAAAACACCTTCAGAACTGAACGTATAGTGCAGATGGCTCGCCACTTGGGACTTGACCCACAAAATGTTGTTAAGAACATTATTTATGCAGAGGCTTACACGTCGGACCATCAAATGTTCCTTTTGGAAAACGCGGACGAAGTTATAAAGGAAAACAACGTTAAACTCATCATAGTTGACTCTTTAACTTCACATTTCAGAAGTGAATATTTAGGGCGGGAGATGCTTGCGGCTAGGCAGCAGAAACTCAACAAGCACATGCATAAACTCATACGTTTGGCAAGAGCCTTCAACGCCGTGGCGGTTGTAACAAACCAGGTTATGGCTAAGCCAGACATGTTCTTTGGAGACGCCATCCACCCGGTTGGCGGACACATTGTTGGGCATACAAGTCACACGCGCATATACCTTAGAAGGGCCTCTCATGGTCCAGTGCGCATAGCCCGCTTGGTTTCAAGTCCATACCTGCCCGAAGGGGAGGAAATCTTTAAAATAACAGAGAACGGTATAGAGGACGTTTCCGAAGAGGAGAAAACCAAGTCAAGTGGGCGCTAAAATGCCTGTGCCACAAGCCCTAGTCACAAGGTTCTTCCAATTAATCCTCAACAAACAGTTTGCTGAAGCGGAACGCGAACTGGAGAGGCTTAAGCAGAAAATGCAGAAAACAGAGTGGAACAGGGGCTACTTTAGAGCTTTGTATGGCATGCTTCTCGTAAGACGCACCAACAACAGCGACTCCTACTCCTTCTTCGCAAAACTGGACACATCCGACAAAGAAGCCCTACAAAGCTATAGGCGGGAATTCTTGAACCACGTGAAGAATAGGCTTCACGGAGACTTTGACCGCGGCTTTTTCGCGGCATGGGCGGACTTCACCCGTGTGGCAAGCAGACTAAACATTGTTAATGTTGCAGAAAACAAAAACGCCTCTTTAGAAAAAGAAGAAGCGCGAAAGCTTTTAGAAGACAAGAATCAGGCGACGATAGAAGACTTTATAGATTAGATGCTTTGAAGGGTGCCAGACAGCCAAAGAGCCACAGTGTATAGGAGCACCCAGAAAACGAGCCATGAAAGAAAGAAAATGCCCATCCCCGTTGTGAAAACTTTTTGAGGCTTCTCGACTTTGAGTATAAACTTCGGCTTAATTATGTAATAGGATAAAATGTAAACAATTAATGCGAAGGATATGCCGTTCAACAAGATGGCCATGTTAAACTCCGGGCTGATTAATCCCACAGCCCATTCGTACCCGACACAAACGAGGGCTGCCACTATGCCTAGGGCGAACCTTAACCAATACAACTTTTCAAGGGGCTTCATGTTCTCCAACGCCTTCCAGTTTAACATCGCTTAAATTTAAAGCTGCCTATTTATAGCTTAACCCGCCATCCATAAAGTGGTTAGAGATTGCACAAAGAGGAGTTCACCAGCTTTGATGTGGCTGCCGCCGTCCGCGAGTTGAAAGAGGCTATTCTAAACGCTAGAGTAAGCAACGTTTACCAGCTGGATGAAAAAACACTGCTTTTCAAGCTGCGAAGTGGCGAAACTATTTATAGGCTTGTTTTAGAGGCTGGAAAACGTCTAAACCTAACCTCTTACGCCTTAGAAAAGCCCCTCGTCCCTCCAGCTTTCTGCATGGCTTTGAGAAAGTTTCTCAGAAACAGCCTACTAACAAACATTGAACAATACGAGTTTGAGAGGGTTATCCTCCTCAATTTTAGTGGTAAATTGGGCAATTTTAGGCTTGTTTTGGAGCTTTTCGGCGAGGGAAACATAATCCTTGTAGATGGCGAAAACAAGATTGTGCAAGCACTGCATTATAGGCGGATGCGGGACAGAAACATAATAAGGGGGGAGACTTTTCGCTTTGCCCCTCCAAGCGGGCAAAACCCCGTCAAGGTTAGCGTGCAAAACCTCGCTGAGGGATTAAAAGGTTTTGGCGAAGTTGAGGTTGTAAGGGCTCTCGCCCGCTTTCTGGGAATAGGCGGCGTTTACGCTGAAGAAGTATTGCTAAGGCTTGGGATAGAGAAGACAACCAAGTGTACGAGCTTATCCCCTCAGCAAGTTGAAGCCATTCATAACTGTTTGCACGGAATGCTTTCCCAAGTCTTTGAGGAGAAGCTTGAACCATGCATAGTTTTAGGCGAAGATGGCACCTTTGTAGACGTCATCCCTTTAAGGCTTAAGCGCTATGACGGGCTTAAGCATCAGCCATTTAACAGCTTCAATGAAGCCCTAGACGAGTTTTACGCCAAGACGGAGGCTTTAGAAAGGGCTGCCGCCGAAAAGAAGGCTGCAGAACAGCTAACTCAGGAGGCGGAGCGCCTAAAAAGGGTTTTAGCCGAACAAGAAAAAGCATTAAAGGACGCTGAGCAGAAGGCAGAAAAGTATAGACAGATGGGCGACACCATTTACGCTTATTCCGGCGAGCTTCAAACGCTTCTAAACAAATTTTTAACCGAGAAAAGGACTGGGAAAGAGTGGGACGAAATAGTTTCTGAAACGCTTTCTAAAAAGCGTGAAGGCTTAAAACCATACACGTTTTTTGAATCCTTTGACAAGCAAAGGCTTGTTCTTAACCTATGCATTGACGACTTACATTTTGGCATAGACATCCAAAAAGACTTGTTCGCAAACGCTGCAAAATTCTATGAAAAAGCGAAGCTTGCAAAGCGTAAGCTGGAGGGCGCAAAAGCGGCACTGGAAGAAACCAGAAGGAAGCTTTCAGAGATAGAAGCCAAAATCCGAGAAGCTGAAGCCCTAGAAAGGGCTATACCAGCCAGAGCTATAGAAGAGCTCGCCAAAAGAAAGGTTAAACCCCGCAAGTGGTTTGAAAAGTTCAAATGGTTCACAACTTCTGACGGCTTTCTGGTTTTGGCTGGAAAAGATGCCACAAGCAACGAAGCCCTCATCAAGAAGTACACAACACCAGAAGACATCGTCTTCCACGCGGACTTGGTCGGAGCACCCTTCGTAGTCGTTAAGACTGAAGGCAAGAAGCCAACAGAAAAATGCCTACAAGAAGCAGCAGAATTCGCCGCAGCCCACTCAAGAGGATGGCGGGAAGGCTTCGCCACAGTAGACGTCTACTGGGTTAAACCAGAACAGCTAAGCAAGGCTGGAGCCTCAGGCGAATACGTGCCACGAGGAGCCTTCACCATAACTGGAACCCGAAACTGGATGCGCAACACACCACTAAAAATAGCCATAGGCGTCCAATTTAACGAAGCCGACGAAGCCACCTTCATAGGCGGACCAGTAGACGCTATAAAAGCAAAAACAAAAATCTACACCGTCCTTGTCCCTGGAGAAAACAGCGGAAAACAACTCCTAAAACAAGTTTTAAAGGCTCTAGCCGAAAAAGCGCCAAAAGAGAAGCGCGAAAAAATACTGAAAGCCTCCATAGAACAAATCAGGGAGCTCATCCCCTACTGCAAAGGCACAATAACAGCAGAGGACCCGCCGAAATTTTTAGAGGGGGCTAGAGAAAATAGGGTTAAAAACAGCTCCATTTTCTAAAGACCGCCGAAAACTAGAGAGGGGTACCCAATTTAGCAACCACCCACAACCTAAATTCTATAGAGGGGACTAGTCAATTTTGCAGTTCGACACCAGTAACAAAATTGACATTTAAAAGGTTGGAAAGTGCAAGGATGGGCTTTGGCATGTGGATCCGGCTTTCTCCTCCAGTCGGCTTTCCGGCTCTTGGCTTAGGAGGTGATCCGGCCGCAGGTTCCCCTACGGCCACCTTGTTACGACTTCTCCCCCCTCACGAAGCTTGGGTTCGACGCAGCCAACAGGGACCACGCCTCACCCAAGCCCCGCTCGGGTGGAGCGACGGGCGGTGTGTGCAAGGAGCAGGGACGTATTCACCGCGCGATAGTGACGCGCGATTACTAGGGATTCCATGTTCACGAGGGCGGGTTTCAGCCCTCGATCCCAACTACGGCAGGCTTTAGGGATTGCCTCCCCCTTTCGGGGTTGGAACCCATTGTACCTGCCATTGCAGCTCGCGTGTGGCCCGGGGGATTCGGGGCATACTGACCTGCCGTGGCCCGCTCCTTCCTCCGCCTTATCGGCGGCAGTCCCCCCAGTGTGCCCGGCTCAAGGCCGGTTGCAACAGGGGGCGCGGGTCTCGATCGTTGCCTGACTTAACAGGACACCTCACGGCACGAACTGGCGACGGCCATGCACCTCCTCTCAGCTTGTCTGGCAAGACCTTCAATCTGGCCTTCATCCTGCTGTCGCCCCCGGTAAGGTTTCCGGCGTTGACTCCAATTAAACCGCAAGCTTCACCCCTTGTGGTGCTCCCCCGCCAATTCCTTTAAGTTTCAGCCTTGCGGCCGTACTCCCCAGGCGGCGGGCTTAACGGCTTCCCTGCGGCACTGACACGGCTTGTAGCCGTGCCAACACCTAGCCCGCATCGTTTACAGCTGGGACTACCCGGGTATCTAATCCGGTTCGCTCCCCCAGCTTTCATCCCTCACCGTCGGGCGCGTTCCAGCCGGCAGCCTTCGCCACTGGTGGTCCTCCCGGGATTATAAGATTTCACCCCTACCCCGGGAATACCGCCGGCCTCTCCCGCCCCCTAGCTGGACAGTATCCCCCGCAGTCCAGCGATTGAATCGCTGGATTTAACAGGGGACTTATCCAGCCGGCTACGGATGCTTTAGGCCCAATAAGCGTCCCCACCACTCGGGGAGCGGGTATTACCGCGGCGGCTGACACCCGACTTGCCCTCCCCTTATTCCCCCAGCTGTCTACACTGGGGAAAAGCCGTCCTCAGCGGACGGCACTCGGGGTGGCCCCGTCACGCTTTCGCGTATTGCGGAGGTTTCGCGACTGCTGCGCCCCGTAGGGCCTGGACCCTTGTCTCAGTGTCCATCTCCGGGCTCCCGCTCTCACGGCCCGTACCGGTCTTAGGCTTGGTGAGCCGTTACCTCACCAACAACCTGATCGGCCGCGGCCCCATCCTTGGGCAGCGTCTAGAAGCATGGTCTAGACGCCCTTTCGGCGAGGACCCATTCCAGGAGTCCTCACCTATCGGGGATTAGCCCCAGTTTCCCGGGGTTGTCCCCGTCCCAAGGGTAGGTTAGCCACGTGTTACTGAGCTGTGCGCCGCGCCTCCACCGTGGCTTGAAGGCGCACGACTAGCATGTCTTAGTCCCACCCCGATAGCAGTGGGGTCCGGCAGGATCAACCGGAGTTAACGAACTCCTGGCCGTCTGCCGGAGACGCTTATTGGCATACGGCCGCAAAGCCGACTGGATTTGGAGGGGGATCCACATGCCAAAGCCCATTTCAGACCTAACACGTTGGCGTCAGGTCCACATTTTTGTGCCCGCAAGTGGAGGCCAACCCTTTTCATCCCCGTTTTAGGCGTTTAAACGCCTTTATGGTCTAGGTTGGGCCGCCGCCGTAAATGCGGGCAGCTCAACTTCACCAAGATAGATGTGAAGATGGCTCAGCGGATATAAATGTTTCTTTCCATCCTAATATGTATTGTTATTTCTGAATCAACAATCACTAATTATCTTTGGAACCTCTTTTAGACTTTCCACAACAAAGTCCGGCTTAATATTTGTGCTGTCTGGTTTAGACGTGTCTGTCGCTGACGTCTTTCGAAGGACTAGGATGGCTTTCATCCCAACATTTTTTGCGCCATCAACGTCCATGCTCGGCGTGTCGCCAACAAAAACAGCCTCAAAAGGAGCCACATTTAGGCTTTCTAGTGCCTTTTGAAAGATTTCAGGGCTCGGCTTGCGCTTGTTAATCTCAGCAGAAATAATAACGACGTCAAAGAACCTTTTCAAGTCATATTTTTCAAGGAGCGCCCAAACACACTCTGGTATGGCGAAGTTGGAAATCAAGCAAGCTTATATTTGCCGTAAAGCCGCTGCAGCACATCCATAGCGTCTCTATCGAGGCTGACATATTTCATGAACTCTTTAGCGAAGCGTTCAGTAGCCCTAGCAATGATGGTGTTGTAAAGGTCATAATTGTAGCCCAGCCTTTGGAGGGTTTTCCAAACGCGAATGTTAAAGTGTGGTTCCTCAAGATTTTTGTTTGCATCCGCGTATATGGCGTCCCTAACCTCAAAATAGACCTTCCTAAACTCTTCAAAGGAGACATCAACGCCTCTTCCTATCAGAAATTCGTGGAGCCTTTGAAGACACGGAGTGTAAAAGGCGTTGCCGCCTTCAATTGGGAGCAGCGTGTCAAATAGGTCGAATAGTACAGCCTTAACCTTCAATGTTTATCTCTTTTCCTTCCTCTTCAGCATGTTTTCCAGCACTGGGCGCAGCTTCTCATTTTCCGCTTTTATCCGCTCTTTACCAAGGGCTCGCATCTGCTCAGTCATTTCTCGGATAAGCTCTGCAAACTTTACGCCTTCAGCCGCTGAAACGTATTCTACTCTGAATCTTTCAGGGCTTAAGCCAAGCTTATGGAGCATAGGCGCCAAAGCATCCATTCTTGCTTTCATCTTCCAGTTTCCACTAATATAGTGGCAGTCGTAGGGCAGGTGGCATGCCGCCACCAGAACCATGCCAGCCCCAAGCCTAAAGGCCTCCAAAACAAAGTCGCGGTCCACCCTTCCAGAGCACATGACCCTTATTGGGCGTATTGTTGGCGGATACTCGAAGCGGCTTGTTCCGGCTAGGTCCGCCCCCGCATAACTGCACCAGTTGCATAGGAAAGCCAAAATCTTATCTTCTGGGTTCTTTTCCAAGGCTGTTCGCAGCTGAGCCAATATTTGGGCATCTGTGAAGTGCATTTGTTGTATGGCGTCCGCTGGACATTCTGCCACACATGTTCCGCAGCCATGACACATGGCTGTTATAACTTGGGCTGGCTTCTTCTCCTCAGCTTTTATAGCGCCATATGGACAGCGTTCAGCACATATCCCACACTTTGTCGTGACATTCCGGCACTTAGTCGGGTCAACAACAGCAATAATGGGCTCAATCTTCCAAGTTTTCTTGGACAAGACTGTGGCTGCGCGGGCTGCTGCACCGCAGCCTTGCGAGACACTATACGGTATGTCCTTTGGTCCTTGACATGCTCCAGCCAAGAATATGCCGTCTGTGGGTGCGTCTAATGGTTTTAGCTTCGGGTGACTCTCCATGAAGAAGCCGTCCGCGCCTCTCGTTAAGTTGAGGATGCGGGCTATATCCTCTGTGCCCTTCTTGGGTATGGCTGCCGTTGCCAAAACAACCATTTCCGCCTCAACTTCTATTGGCATGCCCAAGTTGGCATCTTCAGCGTGAATGATGAGGTTTTTGGTTTTCGGGTCTTCGAATATGCGGCTCACCCGCCCACGGATAAAGTTCACGCCGAGTTCACGAGCCCTTTGGTAGAATTCCTCAAAGCCTTTGAAGTTGGTTCGCATATCCATGTAGAAGACGTAAACCTCGATGTCTTCCTTGTACTTCTCCTTAAGCTGGACAACATGCTTGAGCGTGTACATGCAGCAGAAGTTTGAACAATATGGATACTTGTTTGTGTCCCGTGAACCAACACACTGGATGAAGGCTACGCTATGGGGTTTTTGTCCATCAGAAGCCCGCACCACTTTTCCGCCAGTTGGACCAGCCGCAAGAATAAGCCTCTCAAACTCTAGGGATGTTATCACGTTTGTGTATTTGCCATAACCATAAAGCTGATTGTCGTAGGGCAAGTAAATATCGTAGCCAGTCGCCACAATTATGGCGCCAACTTCAAGCTCGATTTCTTCCGGCTTCTGGTCAAAGTTTATGGCTTGTCTTGCGCCGCAAGCATCCACACACTTGTAGCACTCAATACAATAGTCACGATTAATCGTATAAACAAGGGGCACCGCTTGGTCGAAGGGCACCGATATGGCTTTCCTAACGCCGAGCCCCATGTCCCACTCGTTTGGATACTCTATTGGGCAAACGTCTTTGCATTCGCCGCAGCCAGTGCAGTTTTCGGCGATAACGTAGCGTGGATTCTTCCTAATGCGAACCTTAAAGTTGCCTATAAAACCGCTGACGCTAAGCAAATCTGCATAAGAGATTATTTCGATGTTTGGATGCCGCCCAACATCCACCATTTTTGGTCCTTCAATGCAGATGGAACAGTCCAATGTTGGAAAAGTCTTGTCCAACTGCGCCATGTGCCCGCCTATGCTTTCACCTTTTTCCAGAAGGTAAACCTTGAAGCCCATCTCAGCCAAGTCCAAAGCCGCATTCATTCCAGCTATGCCGCCGCCGATAACCAAAGCCTTGTTAGTCACAGGCACCTCGATTGTTTGCAATGGCATCAGAAGCCTAGCCTTTGCCACAGCCATCTTGATTAAGTCCTTAGCCTTTTCAGTGGCCTCCTTAGGAGTGCTTGGATGGCACCAGGATGAAAACTCACGGATGTTAGCCATCTCAAAAAGGTACGGGTTTAAGCCAGCCTCTGAAACCGTCCGCCGGAATGTGACCTCGTGCATGCGGGGCGAACAAGCAGCCACAACAACACGGTTAAGCCTATGCTCCTTTATGGCCTTCCTAATCTCCTCCTGTCCCGGGTCCGCACATGTGTAGCGGTTATCCTTCACATAAACAACGTCTGGAATGGTTTTTGCAAACTCAACAAGCTCTTTTATATCAATGACCCCAGCAATGTTCAAACCACAGTGGCATATGAAAACGCCAATGCGAAGCTCTTCAGGCTTATTTTCAGCTCGCCTCTCCACCATTTTATGGGACCCTCCAACCCAATCTTTTCTCAACGGATTCCAAAGCCTTTTGAGAACCTTTAGCCTTCAACTCCTTAGTAATTTCAAGAGGAGAAGCCAAACGCTCCAAGGCCTTGTTCCAAGCCCCAGAGCGAACAGGAGTGTGCATAATCTTGGTTCTTTTAAGCTCTAAGGCTTCTGGCACCGGACAAACAACCTTGCAAGCTCCGCAATAAACACAGAAAGTTTCATTCACGTGAACTTTCTTATCTGCTTCGGACAAATATAGCGCCCCAGTTATTGGGCAGACATCAAGGCAGTCTTTACAACCCTCTGGACATTTATCCTGATTTATGCTTATCTTTCCATAGAAACTCTTGCGGACATGGAGAACCCCTTCCGGACATTTGAATTCGCATATTCTGCAGCATGGACAAAGCTCCTTCTCGACATCAACATTAACCTTTAAGCCCTTCCTCTCTTTCTTCGTTAAAGAGCCTAAATCTTCAACAATCTTTCCTTCCGGAGTAAGCCGTGTCACCTTAATAAGGTTTAGGGGGCAAGCCTTCTCACATTCAACACAGTCCACTGGGCATTTGCTTGTATCCGCTTGAATGTCGCGGATTAGCTGTGGAAAACTTTCCTTCTCGACAACATTCAAAACGTGTTCTCCATTAATTGTCACTCTGATTGCTCCATACGGGCATAATATATCGCATATTCCGCAGAAGTTGCATTTTTCAAGGGTTATGTCAACCCTTGCCCGCTGTGCTCTTCCATCAGGGGTTTTTGGCTGTTTCTCAAGTTTTATGGCTTCTTTTGGACATGCTAAAGTGCAAATTTCACATCCAACACACAGCCTTCTGTCAAGGGTTAACCTATAATTTTTCGCGTGCAAAACCCATTCAAGGATTAGAGCTTCCGCGGTTTCCCTTTTCAAGGTTTTAAGGGGCATCTGTCAACCACCAGGTCCCCAAATTTTCCATCAGTGAACATGTAAGAGTATAGCTCTAACCTCCACTTTCATATATAGTTTAGGTTAAGCAGCCACAAAATTTAATGATGACTGGGCTTTTTGCAAACAGCCACATAACATTTTAGGCTTTCATTACCTTTTGAAATTTCAATTACATTTAATCCAAGCTTGCGTAATAAACCATCAAAAACCTCCAAAGAAAACTTCTTCTTCAGCCCCGTAACAACTATGTAAGCGTCTTTTTTTGCTATTCTGCAAATTTCCGCCAAAGTTCTCTCCGGATTTGGCATGTTCTGAAGTAAAGTTACAGCAAAAACATGGCTGAAAACATTATCCCTAAAGGGCGGATAATCAGCGTCAGCCAAAACCAAATATACATTACCGAGGGCTTTAGCCCGCCTTTTAGCCTCCGCCAAAATCTTCTTTGAAATATCCAGCCCCACCACCATGGCGGCTTTTTCAGCAACGTACTTAAAAAGCAGGCCTGTCCCGCAGCCATAATCCAAGATCAGGCAATTTGTGCCGATTTTTACGCTTTTTAAGGCGGTTTCGATTTTAGCTTTTTGCTCCTCGGCATACTGTTCATCGTAGCTTTTCGCCGTCAAATCATAGTGCTGGATGTTATCGCGTTTCAGCTCCCACTCGCTCATGAGGATCTTCAGAAGTTTTATCTAGCATAAGGGATTCTAAAACTATTTGGCTGAAAGCTTGTCCACTTCAAGGCCCCTTAACGTTCTCGTAAGCCCAAATACGGCTGAGGCTGGAGAAGTAGTTAGGGAGGCGCTATCCCAAAGGAAAACTCTCCTTTTGGTTGGCAATTGCTGGGTTCATTACCTCGGCAGAGCTAGGTCAGAGCTTGAACCAGGCGAGCGTATACTAATCATAAAGGAGGACGGCTCATTGCTCGTGCACCGCTCAGTGGGATATGAACCAGTAAACTGGCAACCGCCCGGATGCCTATTCCACACACAAGTTAAAGACGGAATATTGGAAATTCACGCTGTGAGGCGAAAACCCTCGGAATCCGTGAGAGTTTTCTTTGACAAAATTCATTTGGTTTCGGCTATGGCGCTCGCAGACTCTGGAGAATTTTCACTCTACGCCAGCGAAGAGGACATGCACAAAGCCATACTTTTAGAGCCATCCCTTTTGGAAAAGGGCTTCAAACCCGTAAGCTATGAAAAGAAGGTGGAACCCGGGTTCGTGGACGTTTACGGCGTTGACAAGGATGGACGTTTTGTTGTTGTTGAGATTAAGCGCAAAACAGCTGGTAAAGAGGCTGTTTTCCAATTAGCCAAATACATAGAGGCTGTCAAAAGTAGAACAAACCGCGAGGTGCGCGGCATCCTTGTAGCGCCAAACATAGCTAAAGACGTGCAGAGACTTCTTGAAACCCTTGGATTGGAGTTCAGGGCTTTAGACCCTAAAAAGTGCGCGGAAATTCTGAAAAGGGCTGAAATAAAAAGGCTTGAAGCCTTCTTTGGGGAGGAAACCAAATGATTAGGCAGATATTGCCCTTAGCCTTTGACAGTTTTGGAGTTCGTTCAATGGCGACTTTTGTAGAAACTGACAACTTAAAAATCCTAATAGACCCGGGCGTTTCTCTTGCGCCCTTGCGCTATGGCTTGGAGCCGCATCCACTCGAGTGGCAGAGGCTGGACGAGACATGGAACATTATAAAGCAGTACGCAGAAGAATCAGAAGTGCTTGTTGTAACACACTATCATTATGACCATCATGACCCAGATTATCCGGAGCTTTATAGCGGAAAAACGGTTTTCATAAAGCATCCGACGGAAAATATAAACAGAAGCCAAAGGGATAGGGTTGCCTACTTCCTAGCAGCCATCAGAAACTTGCCGAAAAGGCTGGAGATTGCGGACGGCAAAAGCTTCCAGTTTGGCGAAACCGCCATAACATTTTCAAAGGCTGTTTGCCACGGAACAAACCCAAGACTTGGCTATGTAACTGAAACATGCATAAAAAGTGGTGGCGAAAAGTTCCTTCACACCTCAGACGTAGAGGGACTGTCGCTTGATGATCAAATAGTCTTCATCTTAAACGAGAAGCCGGACGTGCTCTTTGTTGATGGGCCAATGACGTATATGCTTGGTTACCGCTTCTCTTTCAAAAGCCTTGAAATATCCAGTAGTAACCTTATCAAAGCTATAAAAGAGACAAGCGTCCACACAATCGTTTTAGACCACCATTTCCTACGCGACCTAAACTATAAAATGAGAATAAAACCAGTTTATGAGGAAGCCCAAAAACGCGGCGTCAAGGTTGTTACAGCAGCCGAGTTTTCTGGTAGAAAGATAGAGATGCTCGAAGCCTTGAGAAAGGAGCTCTACGCAAAATACGGCACGGAAAAATTCGAGGTCAAGAAGAGGCCGCTTAGAGAGGAATAACAAAAGCCTAAATATTCGGTTGGACAGTTTGACTTTCGGCGTCTGTTATGAATCTTTGGCGTGATATCCCATGCGGAGAAAAACCACCAGAAATCTTAAACATGATCATTGAGGTTATCAGCGGCTCGAGGGACAAGTATGAATACAACATTAAATGGGAAACTTTCGTTCTGGACCGCATAATACCATCATCGGTGGTTTTCCCTGTTGAGTACGGTTTTGTGCCCCAAACATGGTTTGACGACGAAGACCCGCTGGACATAATGGCGCTAAGCTATGAGCCCCTCGAGGTAGGATGCCTAGTGAAGGTTAGGGTTATAGGCGCATTAATCATTGAGGATGAAAAAGGCGAAGACCCCAAAATCTTGTCAGTGCTTGTGGACGACGCCAGATTCGACGGCTACAAAGATATAGGTGACATCCACCCCCACAAGCTTAAAGAAATTCAAGAGTTTTTCGAAACCTACAAGCGTCTTGAGCCTCACAAGTGGGTTAGGTTTAAAGAATGGAAAAACGCAAAAGAAGCCATGAAAATCGTCGAATACGCCATCAAAAAGTTCAAGGAATTAAAAACCATTTAAAGTGTTGTCAGCCTTTGGCTAAAAGCCTCAAACTCCTTTTCCGAAAGCCAACCCTCTTCTTTCAGCTTCTTTAATCCTTGTTCCAATGATTTCCATTTAGAGCCTTCGCCAAGCATGCTTGTTTTATCTCCAAACTCGTGAATTTCCCTAGCAAAGGCTGCATCCCTTTCCATTAATGCTGGGAGCCTCTCCAGAAGCGTCGTTACTGCCTTAAACCTAGGAGTCAATAGGTGCTTAATTTTTGCCCTTCCAAGGGCGCCTTTAAGCCTTGCAGTGAAGCCTATGCTGTTCACCGTGGATGGTGCAAAAATCAGGTAGCGCTTCTTCATTTCCGCTTCATAACAAACCATATAGAATGGAATGTAAACCAGGCTTAGCTGTTTGTTTTCTTGTTGGATTCCTAGCCCCTTTATGTTTGCTAAACCCGCCTCCCTCAACTTCATTGTGTTATTTATTTGTGCAATTATGTGAGTAGCCATGTTTTCCAACTTTTCCATTTCTTGTTTGTGGACTTGTATTTTCGCGTCGCGAGTGGATTCCAGTTCAAGTAGATTTTTTCTAGCCTCTTTAATTTTCGCCTCCCATTCAGACCTTAGTTTGAAGGTTTCAGCGGATTCGCTTTCCTCCACTTCCTTAATTTTTTCCTCCACTTCTTCGACTTTCCTGTTTATTTCAGACAGCTCCCTTTTCGCCTCGTTGGCTTTTTCCTTCCATTTTCTCTCTCCAACATTATCTTTTTTAGCTGCGCATGTTTTGGCTTCTAAATTGTATTGCTCGATTTTTCTAAGCGTCTGCTCTTTCATCTTTTCAAGTTTAACCTTCTCCTTTTGCAATGGCAGAAGCTGCTTCTCAAAATTCTTTATCAGTTTGGCTCTCTGCTCTTCATATTCCTCATTTACCTTGTTGATCCTTTGCGCTGCAATCTCCTCTTCCTTTCTAATAACTTCTTCAAACTCTGCTCTGACAGCCCTAATTTTTCCACGTATCTCTTTTACGAAGTTTCTTGTGGTCTTGTTAAGGAGCTTTATACTTTCTTTCAGCGTAGCAACTTCGACTTCGAAATCCTCTCTTAATCTTCCAAGCTCCTCAACTGCTGACAAGATCGCCGACTCGTCAACCAGCGGGTTTAGCAGAACAGCTTCGGAGGGCGTCGGCTCTATTTGTCTGACTTCTGAAAGATATTTGTTAAACTCGCTGAGAAACTGGGTTTCGCTGACTAGTCCATCTATTGTGACTCTTCTGTCGCCGCTTGGTACTTGAAAATAGTTTAGATTGTCAGACAGAAAGGCCATGTAGGTTTCCAAGGATTTTGCGCTTCTATGGGCGTTTTCTATGAATGCTTTAGCGTCTGGTATAATCTTATAGGTTGCCGTATAAGCCGACTGCTTTAATCCATCAAAGACTAGGCTTAACGTATTCCATGGTGCAAGCCAAAAGGGATAACAAAACTTTGTTAAGAAAACCGTTTTCTCCTCTGTCTTTCTTAATATTAGGCCTCCACCCTTTTCCCTTTCTGCTTCTGCAAAGCAATAGATGGTTGCCTTTTCCATGTCTGCCGTGAAGGGTTCTTTGCGGTTTTCAGCTGGAACCGAAAAAGGAAGCATTAACCTTACAATTTTATGCGACAATTCTTCACCGTTAATGAAGGTATTACGTGAATCCTTTAAATGTCTTGCCACTATCCCTTCTTGGCTCTCCATTTTATTATTGGTATGCCTATTGTGGCAATTACCGCCGTTACAAGAATCACCAAAACAACTATGTTGATGTAGATTTTATACAGCTCTTTAAAAGTGGGGTTCGCTTCAGAATACTGCAAAGGCAATGTTGCTAATACGGCGGCCGCCAAACCCCTTGTTAGAATTACACTCATTATTGGACGTTCTTCGGCGAGTTCGCTGCAGCGGGCTGTTGCTAATCGCACGGCGCCAAATCTGGCTAGTAATAGTATGAAGGAGAGGATTATGCCTAGAAGGGCTATTTTTACGTCGCTTATTGTTGATATTAAGCCTATGTAAACAAAAAAGAATGTTCTCAGTAGAAATGCCACTTCAGACTCAAACCTTTTCAGCCCAGCATCAATAACAGTTTCCGTTGGCCTTTCCATTCGAAGCATTCTGTAAATCTCCTTTTCATTCCCTAACACTATACCGAAAAGTAGGCAGCATAGTGCTCCGCTGCCGCCTAGGGTTTCTGAAACAGCATAGGATAGTAGCACAACAGCTAGTGTGAGAATGTAAGCGTATGGCGCCTTCACAATCTTTTTTAGTACACTTAGCCATAAAAGTCCGAAAAATATTCCAAGCACAATTCCTATCGAGAATTTGCTTGCAATCGCCTGCCCAATAGATATAGGTTCAACGGCGCTTCCCAGAATTATCTCAATAATTGTTAATGAGAAAACAATGCATAAAATGTCCGTCAGCGCCGATTCGAGGCTGAGTATTGTTGAGCATTTTTCGCTAACCCCTATCTTTGATGCAAGTGAAATCACGACTATGCTGCTGCTTCCTCCGAGAATGGTTCCTAACAATAACGAGTATGTTACTGGTTTGTCCGGCATCAACAACAAAGCCGCAAACAATGTTGTGGCTGCAACACTTAAACCAAAACCCCCAACAGCCAACACAGTGGCTCTAGGGCTTTCGGTGAAAACGCGGTAAATATTCATAGCCATTCCACCGTCGAATAATATGAAGACTAAGGCTAGGGCAGCGAAGTATGGAGCCAGCGGCATTATGAACTGCTCGGTGTCCACCAATTTTGTTACGGGTCCAACCAGCATGCCCAAAATTATAAGGAAAATCATGTCAGGGAAACCGGTGCGCTCAAAGAAGTAGTTGCCTAAAAATCCTATCACAATTATTGAGCCAGCCAAAGCCAACGCAAGTGTTACCGGGTCAAGCATTTTATGAAACCTTTCACTTAGTTTAATAATTTGCCTTAAAATCTTTGCTCTAAAATATGCATGTTTATTTTAACCTACCAACAACTAGAAAATTGCTTGAAACACTATGTAGACCGTTATGAGGATTATTCCGCCAAGTTGTGTTA
This sequence comes from Bathyarchaeia archaeon, assembly GCA_038883715.1. GTDB lineage: Archaea > Thermoproteota > Bathyarchaeia > Bathyarchaeales > Bathycorpusculaceae > JAGTQI01. The sequence goes on along the minus strand of JAVZLS010000001.1, from coordinate 42,410 downwards.
CTCCTCCCTTTGTCAAGTACCTCCATAAAATGAGGTTCATTATGAGCACGAATATGAGAATTTCAGTGAACATTAGCTGTTCGATTGCAAACGGCGCGAAAAGTAAAACTATGCCCAAGACTAAGGTTATAGTTGTAAGGTTTGCGCCAATGGCGTCGCCCAAAGCAAGGTGTACTCTTCCTCTTTTGAGAGCTACCAGCCCAAAAGCAAGTTCAGGGAGAGATGTGCCCACTGCCACTATCTTGGCACCGATTTCGGGCTGAGAGATGCCCACTAATTTAATAATTTCAATAGCTGATGTGATGGTGGTTCTAGCGGACAACACAACAATAGCAACTGTAATGAGGATTGTAATGAGGATTATAAGTGGTTTTTTCCTTTCCACGCGTCTATCTTTAATATGGTCGAAAGTGGGAGGTCGCCGCTTTCTGCTCATCCTATAAAAACTTAGAACAAAAATGACTATTAATAGAACACCGATAATGGAACTGGCTGCCTTGAATGCAACGAGAAGTAAAGGTATGATAGAAGCGAGAAAAAGTAAATCAATAAGTTCTACCAGCGCTTCTGTCCTGCATTTTTTTAAAGAACCGAACGTTGCTAATAACCCGACCACTACACCAATGTTAAAGAGATGTGAACCTAAAATGTCGCCTATGCTGATTCCTGCTGTGCCATGTTGCACTGAAAAAACCGCTACAGTTATTTCAGGCATACAAGTCATAATCGCCAAGATCACAAATCCAGCTGCAACTTCGCTTAGACGGATGATTTCCATAAAATCTTCAATATGTTTTATGGCGAAAAAGCTGGCTGTCGCTAAGACAGCCAAAGAGGCAAACAGCGCCAAAGCTTGAATGATTATCTCTACCATTAAATGCACCAAATGTAAACTCTGGAAAACCAAAACTAACTACGTCAGCGTTTATAAATTATTTTCTCCGTAAAGCAGCATAGTTTGGGAAGTTTTAGCAACCATTGTCTAATACCTCACCAGATTTTATCCACTTTTAAATGCGTCAGATATCCAGCTAAACCATAAAGCGGAAAGACAAGAATTTTAATAAAATTCCCAGTTTGTACGGGAAATTTCACGAAGGCGAAAAAGCCAACAAAAAAGAGGAAAACGCAGTAAACTGTTAAAGATTTGAAGTTATGGTAGGTTTCCGTGGTTCTCCAGTTTAGTCGTATACCCGAAAACAAAATCCAAACAAGCAATGGCGCGAATAAAAGTATGGCGTAGCGTTTATACCATGAAAGATCTTTCCCACCATTGTTTTTGGCTTTTCTTCTGTATATGGACGGTAAGTCTGGTAGGAAGTTGCTGTAAAAGAAAACCGCCAACCCCCAGAGCATTGTGTCCAGGGCATTTTCGCCGAAAAAGTAGAACTCTAGGAAAACGTAGAGGAGGCTTGCAGGCAAGATTATCCACTTGAAAACCTTTATGGATGACTGGACGTGCTCTCTTGTTTCCTCTTTCATGCGCCAAACTGGAAGCTTCGACCTAATCTTTCGGTTGATGCTCTTAAACGAGTTGAGTACAAAGTTGAAAAAGGCGTGATATAATGTTGCCAAAAACTTTCTTATCCTCGACATGGCTTTAACCGTCAGCCTTTAACTTTTTCCAAGAAATCCGTTATCCTTTTCTGGAAAAGGGCATCCTTTAAAAGTTCGCTGCGCATAATCCACTGGCGAATAGGAATCTTAAAGCGGCTTGCAATAAACTTTAGGGCCTCATCTAAAGTTTTGAAAGTGTAGGGTTTCTGGCGCATGGCATTCCTAACGTTTTCACGAACTTGCCAGACGCCGACCGGCATTATGTAGCCAGGATGAGCCTCCCGAAGCACTATGACCGTTGCTTGGCGCTGCTCCCTAACGAGTTGTTCGCAGACAGCCAAACGCGCCGCGTAGTAGCATCCACCAATTTCAGCATATGTTGTTCGCCCCTCATAGCCTTCCCAGTCGGAAAACATTATAACACTTCTTCCATGGGGGTTCCAAACGGTGCCCGGATACCAAGCCTCTATGGCTTCATAGCTCCACTTGCCCGGAATCATTAAAACTTCAAAAATGTTGTCCAAATAGCGAGACTCGTAAACGCGATATTCGCTTATTTCTGGAAAAGTCTTCACTTTTTCCATAAGCTCCTTTGAGATTATGCTGTCAACGGCTGTTATACTCCAGCGGGTTGGCACAAGACGCCTATTCTTTTCCATACCAAAGGCGCCAACGCTAAAAGCTCTTTGAATCTTCGTTACCAAAACACCTTTGTTGTAAAGCTCTAAAACCGCCTCCGCAGCCTTCAAATCCGTATCATAATAGGCTTTCTCAATTTGATGATCCCACCGGGCATATCCAACCCTTAAGTCGCGTATGGGCGCAGAAGGACCAAAAGGCTGAACTTCATCGTCCAAAACTATGAAGCCTCTAGGTTTTTTCTTCAAAAGAAGCTCGACATCAACGGGTTTAACAGCTAAGGCAAGCTCCCTGGTTTTCTCAATAATTTTTCCAGCTTCCAAAAACTTCTGCACATGAACACGATGCTTACCACGAATGAGCATAGAGCGGAAACCAACAATTTCGTCGATAGATTTTCCAAACCAGTATTCCGGCAGGTCATAAAGGCTTGTGTCCTCTTGCACAGGCGGAACAAGGGGTCCAGCGTAAACATATGGATAGCCAATCCTACCAACAAAAACACTTGGAGGAGAAGCCCCAGCAATATCCTCACTTTGCATCAACGGAACACTTTTCAAGAAGTAGTTAGCCCTAACAATTATTGGACAACGAGTCTTTCCGCAGAGAAAACGTGAACCCTTACAAGCAACACATAAACCGCTTCTAGAAGCCTTAACAACAACCTGACTTCCATTATAACTTACATCCGCAGCCACACCTGAATCCCTTAGAACATCAAATAGCCAAACGTTTGGCGAACACCTATCTACAAGCCTTTGAGAAAACCGCAAGGTTGCTCATCAAAATCTGATTAAAACACATTCATATGCTTTATGTTAACCAGCATTCACCAGAAAACTTAATTGTCTTACATGTCAAAATTTGAAAGTTCAAAAGAGCTGAAAAACATGAAAGTGGATAAATTCCTAGTTGAAAGATTCATAGGCTCCTACGAACATGAAGTGGAGCTCAACCTTGCAGAAACATGTGTCAATCCATTCACCTTAGGCGAATTTCTAATCCTTATGGGCAGAGAAAAGTTTTTTGAAGAGTTCAAAGGAACACAACTTACATACGGCTTCGTTGACGGTTCTCCAGAGCTCAGAGAGGGAATTGCGAGACTATACAAGCGCATGAAACCAGAAAACATTCTCATTTCTGGTGGAGCTATAGGCGCAAACTTCCTTGTTTTCTACACTCTTGTTGAACCCGGAGATACGGTTATTTCCATTTTTCCAGCCTATCAGCAGCTCTACAGCGTAGCCAAATCCTTCGGCGCCAACGTTAAATTTTTAAAATTGCGAGAAGAAAACTGCTGGCTTCCAGATATTAACGAATTATCTGAACTTGTCGACGACAAAACCAAACTCATCGTGCTTATAAATCCCCACAATCCCACCGGAGCTCTTTTTGACGATAAGTTTTTGAAAGAAATTTGCTCCCTTGCAGAAGATGCAGGGGCCTATTTACTTTGCGACGAAGCCTATAGGGGTTTATACATAAACCCAGACGATTACGTTCCATCCGTTGCCGATTTAAGTGATAATGCCATAGCAACCGGTTCTTTTTCTAAGGCTTTTTCGCTTACAGGTTTGAGGTTAGGGTGGATAGCCGCCAGCGAGGAGATTATTGAGGAATGCAAGCTTCATAAAGATTATACAACAATTAGCAATGGTTTAATAGATGATGCCCTCGCGACTCTAGCCGTTAAAAACGTGGATAAGATCTTTAAACGCAACCTCAAAATCGTCCGCACCAATCACCAGATTCTCTCCAAATGGATTGAAAATGAACCATTAATCAATTGGATTCCTCCAAGGGCGGGAAGCATAGCCTTCCTTCGTTATAGCCTAAAAATGCCATCAGAAGCCCTTTGCCTTCGCCTCATAAAAGAAAAGAGAACACTATTAGTCCCGGGCTCATGCTTCGAAATGGAAGGATACCTACGCATCGGTTATGGATGCAAAACTGAAGCCTTAAAAGAAGGATTATCGAGATTCAAAGATTTCCTAGACTCTCATCGAAAAAGGCTAGGCAGCTCATGTTAGTTTTTGGTTTTGGCGCCCTGGCCGGGATTTGAACCCGGGTCGGGCGGGCGACAGCCGCCTATACTAGACCGGACTATACTACCAGGGCTTTTAGGGCGAGATGCCAAGATGAATAGAAGGAAAATGTTGATTTATTAAGTTTTCTTGGCTTTCATAACATTTTTGAGAGATTATCCAATATGGCAACATAGGATTTCTCGAGGGTTATTAGGCCTCCCGTTGGTCCCTCCTCCCCAACGACTATGTATTCGTTTGGTGCATGGGCTCTTCCGCCGTGGCCTATGCCTCCCTCAACGAATGGAAGGTTTAGTGGCTCTCTGTTGAACATACAGAAGGGTGCGCTTCCAGCCATGTGGGGCCATATTTCGGGTTCGTAGCCGAACTCGCGGTAGGTCTTTATAACAGCTTGGGCGGCTGGTTCGCGCACACTTGTTTTTGCCCATCCATACCCTTCTTCAAGCTGAATTATTTTTATCTCCTTGAAGCCATGTTTGTCCAAGTGTCTCCTTATCTTTGGTATAACTTCTTCAACAGTCATGTTTGGCACTAAGCGAACATCTATTTTTACAGTTATTTTGTGGGGTAAAACGGTTTTAGTGCCTGGGCCAATGTAGCCGCTCCATATGCCATCAATGTTTAGAGTTGGCGAATAGAGATATTTTAGCAGCGCCTCTTTTCCATGAACGTCGTCGATAAAACGCTCAACCTTCATCTCTTTTTTGATGGTTTCTTCATCGAAGGTCTTTTCCAGCTTCTCTATTAATTCCATGTCTTCAGGACTTGGAGGAGCAACATTGTCGTAGAAGCCTTCAACCAAGACCTTATTTCCATCCTTTGATGTAAAGGTGCTGAGGGCCTGTATCATGCGCAGCGCTGGGCTGTCAACCCAAGCCTTGTTGCTGCCATGGATGTCAAACTCTGTTGGTCCGTAACCCCAACTTTTCCCGTCGAGCTCAAGTTCGAAATAGACTATTCCCTTGACGCCCAATGTCATTTGAACCTTGCCTTTTTCGTCTTGGTCGGCTGTTGGGAAGAAAACAGCATCCGCCTCCTTCAAAACATTCAAGTACTCATTTATGAACTCCGGTAGGTGGCGGCTTCCAAGCTCTTCTTCGCCTTCAGCCACAAAAATTAAGTTAAGCGGAATTTCTTCGCCAACAGCTGTTATAGATTCACAAGCATTCAAAAAGGCGCCGAGCTCCCCTTTAGTGTTTATGGCGCCTCTGGCGACAAGGCATTTTCCAAAAGGCGGCATCTCAACAACACGTCCTTCCAGTGGCGGAACAGTCCAGCCAGGCTCGTCCACTGGCTGTGTGTCATACATCATGTAAATTATGACTGTTTTATCGGCGCCAGCATCATAATATCCGTAAACCACTGGATTGCCAGAAGTCTCCACAAGACGAGCGTCCTTACAGCCCAAACGCTTCAAATAATCCCTGAGGAGGGTTGCACATTCACGTATTCCAAGGTTTTCAGCTGATATGGAAGGCTGTCTGACAAGCTCCTGCAATCGTCCAAGATGCTCCTCAAAATGGTCTTCGATATATTTAAAAACTTTCTCTCGATTCATATACTACACCTAGCCCTCAATTTTAGATCTCAAAAGTTATAAAGTTTCACATGTACCATGCTCTGGATAATTTATATATCCAAAAAGAAACTCTAATGGAGATTAAGAGGGAGAAGCTTTTTGCCCCTTGATGAGCCCCAAACCTACGCGCTCGTAATAGCAGTGGTGGGAGTGGTTGCTGCCCTTCTGATAGTTTTTTACGCTATGGGGCGGAGGGGGAAGGGGGAGAAGAAAGCTTCCGAAAAAATTGAAGTTAAGCCTGAGGAGGCTTTGCCATTTAAAATTGTTAAGACTGTTTCTCCGGAGGAGGCTGCCCGCGCCAGAGAAGAGCTTAGGATACTGGACTTGGAGAGGGAGATTTTAAGCGACGCCATAAGGAAGCTTTACGAGGCTCATGCCGAGGGCAAAATAACTGAGGAAGAGCGGGATAGACTCGCCCAAACATATAAGGAGCGAATGATGATCGTTAAGGAGGCTATTGCAAAGGACGAGTCTCTTGTGGCCTTACATGAGCTTGAAGCCATGCAGGAAGACCTAATAAAACTTTTCAGCGAACGCTTTGACGAGATAAGCTCAAAAATCGAGGAACTCCGCTCAAAGGTTGAGGCCAAACCAGTGAAGGAGATAACAATACCGGCACCAAAACCGGCGAAACCCACGGAGATTGAGGAAAAACCAGAAGCAGCGGAAACTGAAGAAAAAGCGAAAAAGAGGAGGAAACCACCCGCCAAGCCCTCTCCGAGGACTGAAGCTGAAAAGCGCATAGAAGAGATTAGAGCCGAAGTGGAAAAAGTTCTGGAAAGACTGGGGCAGATGGAAATTGAAACTTAGAGAAGAAGATGTGGAAAAGGCAAAGAGGAATGCCGCACTAGAAGCAGTCAAACACGTTAAAGACGGATTTGTATTAGGGCTCGGCAGCGGAAGCACAGTAGCCTACGCCGCCGAAGAAATTGGAAAAAGAATAAGAGCCAACAAATTACGTGTAAAGGCAGTGCCAACATCATACCAAGCCCTTATGCTGGCAGTAAAGAATGGCATTCCAACAACGACATTAGAGGAGAACCCCACAATAGACTTGACAATAGATGGAGCAGACCAAATAGACGAAAATCTAAACCTAATTAAGGGCATGGGCGGCGCCCTAACCCGCGAAAAAATAGTTGCTGCGGCATCCAAAACCCTAATAATAATAGCGGATGAGAGAAAGAAAGCCAAAATCTTAGGCGAAAATGGCCAAAGACTACCAATAGAAGTTTTACCCTTCGCCGCATCCTTTGTAGCACAGAAATTAAGCGCGTTAGGCGGAAGGCCGAAAATAAGAGAAGGCAGCGGAAAAGTCGGCCCAATTATAACAGACAATGGCAACTTCATAATAGACGTGGACTTCGGATTAATAAAGAATCCGACAGAATTAGAGAAGAAGCTGAAAATGGTTCCTGGAATAGTGGAGACTGGACTTTTCGTGGATATGGCTGATCTGGTTTACCTCGGAAAACGTGACGGAGTTGAAAGGCTGAAGCGAAAGAAATAACAAGAAGCAACTTTCATCTGATTATTGAAGTGGTGGTGCCGGGGTAGCCTAGCCTGGAATGGGCGCCAGACTCATAATCAAAAGGCTTGAATGGGGCTCAGAAGATAAGAGATCTGGAGGTCGCGGGCTCAAATCCCGCCCCCGGCATTCTTTATATAGTTTGGAATGAGTCCACGACATTCCGCTCACTTCCTTTTTCTGAAGTATTTTAGGTCGCCGTCACTGCAGACATATTCGAATCCGGCCTCTATAAGCTGGATAGTTTCTTCAGGCGTGCGTGCCACTTTACATGTGAACTCGTCTTCTCTTAAGCCTTCAACAAGATGGGTGTAAATTAGGGTGTTCTTTATGTTTTATGTCCCAGCATGCGCATGACATGTAGTATGTCCTTTGTTTTTGCGTATTCCATTGTGACTTTCCAATGATGCAAAGTATGAAATGATATTCTTTAACGCCTTGGATTAGCAAGTTTATGCGCTATTCTCTTTGCTTCGACTTTGAAGAAAGCAATATGAATTGCGTTTACTTCTGTTGAGGGGCTATTATATAACGTGAAGATAAATTTAATGCAGCCAAATGTAAAGATAATGAGTTAATATCCTTCTAGATTTTGGGGGTAGCCTTTCTAGAAATTTTGAAAGGACACTGGTATTGTTAAGGGCAAAAGCTCTATCCTATTTCTGTTAGGTCTTCAACGAGCTTAACTGGTGTCATTTCACTTTTAGCAATAATTTAATGGGAAAAAGTTTGGGGTGTTTAGAGTTTTTGCCTTCTTTTCTTCAGCAGAATTATTGTGGTGGAGATCATAAGGATAAAGGATAGTAAAACTGGAGTTGATGGAAATTCTGGCACGACCCATGTTCCCTGAATTATAACTTCGTATGTGCTCGTGTGAGTATAATTGAAGCGTATGAAGCTATGGGTTTCATTTTGTGTCGCTGTAAAACTCCAGTTTGTTCCATTTAACAAGACAGCCCACGGCTCTCCTTTAAGAAGCGTCGCTGGGATAGTGACGTTACAGTAGCCGTGCGAACCGGATGTCCCTTTTAGATTAAAGCGGACAATTGCTTGGTTCTGATTGAAAGCGAAGTTTGACACGGTTGAGTTGGTTGAAATGAACACTGAATAGGAAATGTTTTCCCAAATTGCCTGAAATCTTATAGCGGCTAATTCAAACTCCTCTTGGTCCAGTTCATTATCCGAAGCAAAAATGCGCTCGAAAATTCCATCTGCATTAGAGTCATCCTTCACAATTACGCCTCCTTCATTCAGGGTAAGGGCAGCCCAATCGATGATGAATTGGTGTATGGTGCTTGATGAAACAGGTATGTCTCCGGCGATGAACGCGCTGCCTTCTTCTTCTGGGATATGAGCTGTGACGATTCCGTATACTCCTTCTTCTATACCTGCAACTTCATAAATGTATGAATCATTTGCTGGAAATATAATTACGGTGTTGTTAAAGTATACTGAGTTTGGTATTTCCTCTACAATTTCCCCACTAATTAGGCCTGTTACACGTCCAATGGAATCGTAAACTCTCAACTCGCCGGGGCTGTGTAAGTAGGACAGAAGGAGACTGGCCAAACTTGTTGGTTCCGACCATTGCGGAGTTTCCGGGTCAAATTGAGCCGCGGAAGATTTGGCGACAGCTACTGGAGTGGCTTTCCATAAGTCGACGTCTTCTGGTTTGAGCATATCGGCTAGATTGCTGATAACATCGAGAATAAGTGATAGGAGGAACGAGTTTTCACTCAGCTTCTCTGCGGCTTCCACATACCAGTCTGTGAATTTAAGAAATGGTTTTACAATCGCAGCGATATCGTCTACCCCTTTAATTGATATGCCTATCTCGTATGAACTTTTAACATTTGATGTAGGCGTAAAACTCTTGATAAAACCTGTTCCGCAGAAACCCCATGTTGACCAGATTATGTTTTTGTTGGAATCGCGGATAAAAACTCGGTAGTAGCCGGTATACCCTATTAAACGTAATTGAATCCCAGTTATTCTATAAACATTTTCTCCGCCACTTTGGCCAATTAATTCATAGTTGACGGTTAAATTTGCGATTGGCACGTAAGGTCTTGTAAGAATCTGCAGACTTTTTTTAAAGGATGCAGCCGTAACGGTGACAGTTACAGAAGCTCTCCAAAGACTTACAAAAGCACCGTAAACTGTAGCGCTGATAAAGATTAGAATAAGAATTGCACATGTCACTATTGTAGTCTTGCGATCCATTTAAAGCCCCGCGCTTCTTGGATATTTTTATCCAGGTATAATGTAAAGTGTCCAAGAATAGGATTGCAATGGGCAATCCGAAGCAACATAAATTCTATAGGTGGTTGTTATTTCTTGACCTGGAGATAGCGACACATGAAGATTGTTTCCGCCGTATGTCCAATAGTCTGTTATTTTGTTGTTAGTGACGCTCGAAGCGGTTGACTCCCAAGTTATTGTGATTGTTGCGTTTGGGCTAATATTCTTTATTTTTAATGTCACGCTTATAATTGAGCTTGGATTTAAATTGCCGAAGTTTATTGAAGTCACCTCATTTCCAAGCTGATCATAAACTTTGATGTTTTCCACTTCTGTGGTGATTGTAGCACCAACTGAACCAGACCAAAGGTAATTCAAGGCGTAAACTATTATTGAGGCCGACAGTAAAACGCAAATAGATACCACCAGAATTTCAAGCCTATGTCCTTCAAATATCTTCTTCCATTTTTCACTTGCAACCTTCATTCTTTCCCATCTCCTCGGTCATTAATCTATCGATGTTGGCTTAAAATTTTCGGAAAAATCTTCTATTCTATTGAGGAGAGGAATTACGAGGGCTATTTTGTTCTTCTACATTTCTAAACAAACCATTCAGAAAGTTATGGGTAGTCATCGTTACACCCGTGCGCCAATTTTAGGTTGTGGGTTGTTGCTAGAATTGGATACCCCTCTCTAGATTTTTAGCGCTTTGGCCCATTCTAGGTCTATTTCGAGGGCTGCTGTTGGGTTTTCCAGTTCAAAGTTGTTTAGGACTTGTGGGTGGACTTCGCCTAGAATCCCTATTCGCTTTTTCCCAATGTGGATAGCGGCTGTTCTGCCTTGCAGGAAGCTTGGATGTTTTGCCACTTTTATTTGCCAGTTTGTTAAGCCTAGGTTGGCAAGGAGAGCCTCGCATGTGGATTTTATTTCTGTGTAGTTGGCTGTTGAGTGGGATATCACTGCTGCCATATGTAAACATCTTTCGCACATGGTTTCTTGGCGGCGGTTTATTTTTGCCACGTCTGAAACTTCAAAAAGCTTTTGGGGGTAGCTTTCATGCTTGTTTTCCGCTAGGTTCTTCAAAAGTCCTGGTAAGAGCATCTCCCTCATTATTGTGTATTCGGCTGACACTGGGTTTGCGAGACGCACCGGGTTTTCTGGTTTAAGCCTCATAAGCTCGTAGTGGACGCGTTCGTTTGTTAGGGTGAAGTTCATAACTTCCAAGAAGCCTAAACCGGTCATTATTTGGCGTACGGTGTCTGCCAACTTGTTGGCCGGGTGCTTTTCGCCAACAGTCACTGTGGTGGGCATTGTTGGTTCTAGGCGGTAGTAGCCGTAGCCTATGGCGACCTCCTCGACGAGGTCTATTTCATGCATTATGTCAATGCGGTAGGGTGGAATGGCAGCTTCCAAAACGCCCTTTTCAATGGTTTCCGCGTCCAATCGACACTTTTGCAGGCATTTTATGGCTTCAGCCTCTGAAAGTCTTAAGCCCAACATCCGGTTGGCGTAGCTCAGCCTAAGCCTCATCTTTTCTGGTTCAAGATTCGGCGAAACCACCGTTCGGTCTGGATAATGCACAATAACCTTTTCAAGTTTGCCGCCCATGTCGGCTAGGGCGGTCGCCAAAACTTTTAGACTTTTCTCCACAGCCTCAAAATTTGGTCCAGTAACATCCAAAAAGAGATTGCGCGTATTGGCGTCTACTCTTGTAAGTTCACCGTTTATTATTGGCGGCATTGACAAAACTTGCCCATGCCTATCGATTAACAGTGGGTATTTTGGCGACCAGTCGATTAGGTGGCGGTAAGCCACACCCTTCTCATGTTTTTCAAGAATCTCTTTGGGTGTCATCTCCTCTGTTTTGCCAAGGGGAACAAATTTGACGCTTGTTGGTTCCACAGCGGTATAAGTGAAGGGCGGCTCAACAACGTCCAAGTTGTGGATGCCGATAGACGCCTTTTTACGGTCTCTGCCAACCCCCCAGTGGAGGTCTTCCTGCATATCCATTAGCTCAACAACAGCGCCTTCATCCAGCTTTACATCTCGAACTATGGCGGCAAGCATGTATGGCCTAACAGTGGCAACGGCGCCGTCCACTCTAAGTGTTGTTTTGGGCTCTTCCGCATGGTATTTTGGCATTCCAGTCTCCAGTTCCAAGAAGCCTTTTAATGCGCGGGCCACGCCCGCATAGCTGCAGAAGTCTATGCGGTTTGGGTTATACTCAGCCTTCACATAGTCTTCGCTAATCTCTTCTAAGTCGAAGCCTATCCATGGAAGCCACTTTGTCAAGTCTTCAACGGTCACAGGCTTGCCCAAAAACCTTGAAAAACGTTCAACACGAAGTGTTATCACTGGCATAGCGGTGTCCTCCTCAACCATCCCAAATTATTCGCGTACAACAGCCTAACATCGTCCAAGCCGAGCTCAATCATGGCAAGGCGTTCCAGTCCGCCTCCCCAAGCCAAAACTGGACATTTCACGCCAACGGGCGCCAAAACTTCTGGTCGGAAAATCCCCATGCCGCAAAGTTCTATCCAACGCTTAAGCTTGGGATGGTAAGCCACAGCTTGAGCTGAAGGCTCCGTATAAGGGAAGTAGCTTGGCCAAAACTCTATCTTTTCAAGGCCAAACTTTGTGTAGAAGGTTTTCAGAGTTCCCATCAAATCGCGGAGTGTAACTTTTTTGTCGACAACTATGCCCTCAATCTGGTGGAATTCGGCTAAGTGCTTGTAGGTGACCTGCTCGTTCCTGTAAACTCTGTCCACGGAGAAAACTTTTATTGGTGGCTTTTTGCGTGTAGCCAAATACTTTATTGTTTCGGCTGTGGTGTGGGTTCGCAGAACAAGCCTCTTGGCTTCTTCTGGATTCCACTTGTAACGCCAACCCTTAGAGCCGGTAACCCAACCGTCTTCATGGGTTTTTGCAACAGCCTCCACAAGCCTTCGGGATGGCAACCGTCCCGTCTGCGGATTAGCCAAATAAAAAGTGTCCATCATTTCGCGGGCTGGATGGTCTTGAGGTTGAAACAAAGCGTCAAAGTTCCAGAAGGCCGTCTCCACCAGTGGGCCACGAATTTCCGTGAAGCCCATCTCCAAAAAGATTTCGCGGGCGCGCTTGATAATCTGCTGAAGCGGGTGCATCTTGCCAGGATAAACGGCTGGTCCAGGAGCCGCCACATCGAACCTTGTGAGTTTCACGCTTTTCCAACGCCCAGTTATTATGAGTTCTGGGGTTAGCTGTGTCACTTCCTCAACTATTTCTAAGCCTTTTTTGACGGTCTTCCATCCTTCCGCTGTTAGCTCCAGTTCGCGGTAAGTTTTCTCCTCTAAATCCACAAGCTTGCGCCTTCGGATAATGTCTAAGGCTTCTTTCTGCTCTCTGCTTAAACCCTCAACGGCGATGGAGCGCTTCTCGAAAATTGTGGCTAAAAGCTTCTCATCACCCCCAAGCGGCGGCTCGGCTTCCACATTTAACTCACATTTTTCGCCCCTAATTGTTCCCCAGCCCTTCCTCTTCAGCCAGCCCAAAGCTATCGGTACAAGACCAGCATCTAAACCAGCCTCTCTGGCAGCTTCATCCACACCTGCCCCGCCGCCAAGCCTCAACAAAGCGCGGAGAAGACGCCGCTCTGGCAAGCCGTACTGCACATAGCCCTCGCCTTCCTCATTTAACGTGGCGACATTCCATTTCCGTTCATGAACTTTTACAAGGTTACGCGCTGAAAGGGTTAAGGCGGCTCTCATAACAGCAGCGTGTGCCAAGCCACTTTTTTCGGCTATGTCTTCCACAGAGGCTTTTCCGCCAAGCTCTCGCAGTGCTATCAAGGTTTTTCTTTCATGAAGCCGCAAACCAACCATCTTCAAACACCCAGATTATGGTTTAAGCTGTTTAGCGCGCTATGATGCTTACATAAGAGTCTCTGGAGAGTTTTAAAACTATGCCCTTTAAAAGCGAAAGCAAAGCCGCTTCTTATGTAAATTGGCTGGGCATCCCTTCACCAGCAGCATTTGAATGGAAATGCCAACCCATATTTATAGCTTATTCCGTAGGCGTTTTCACAAAATTTAATACGCCTTATGGGAATTGTATAAGGAAGCCAGAAAAGGCTTGGAAAGTGTAAAGATTGGTGGGCGAAGAAAGAAACGAGATGGTTGTCACTCCATGGGAGGTTAGGGGCAAAGTAGACTACGAACGCCTAATCCGCGAGTTTGGAACCCAGCCCCTAACAACGGAGCTAATCCAAAAACTGGCAAAACACACAGGCGGGCTTCACCTTCAACTGCGGAGGGGCCTCTTCTTTTCGCACCGCGACCTAGATGTTGTCTTAGACCTATACGAGAAAGGAACAAAATTTGTGTTATACACTGGTCGGGGTCCATCCGGCCCAGTTCATTTGGGGCATTTGGTTCCTTGGATTTTCACAAAGCACCTTCAAGACCATTTCAAGACGAGGCTCTATTTCCAAATGACGGATGACGAAAAATTCTTGGTTAAGGACGAGTTGGAGCTTAAAGAGGCAACAAACTTCGCTTATGAGAACGCTTTAGACCTCATAGCCTTGGGCTTCAAGCCGGAAAACACCTTCATAATATATGACGTGCAGGACATAGACTTGCTGTACGATTTAGCCTTGGAGGTTGCCAAACGCATAACCTACTCAACAGCCAGAGCCACTTTCGGCTTTCAAGAAAGCACAAACATTGGATGGGTTTTCTGGCCAGCCATTCAGGCGGCCCCATGCTTCATCCACGCCAAACTAACAGGCGAAAATGTTCCGGTGCTTATTCCTGCAGCCATAGACCAAGACCCCTATTGGCGGATTACACGTGATGTTGCTCCAAAGCTTGGCTATTATAAGCCAGCGCAGATTCACTGTCGCCTTCTTCCGGGCTTGGGCGTTGGCGGGAAAATGAGCGCTTCAGAACCCGAAACATGCATATTCACAACAGACCCGCCGGAAGTTGTCAAGCGCAAGGTTTGGAACGCCTTCACTGGTGGTAAGCCAACGGTGGCGGAGCAGCGGAAAATGGGTGGAGATCCGTCCATATGCACGGTTTTTCAGTACTTCCTATTCATGTTTGAGGAAGATGACGATAAGCTTGCCGAGAGGGAGAGACAATGCAAGGCTGGGGAAATTTTGTGCGGCGAATGCAAAAACGAGTTGACGGATAGAATTAACAGTTTCCTCGAAGACCATAGGAAGAAGCGGGAGAAAGCAAGAAACATTTTAGACAAGTTTCACATAAAACGCTAGAAAGTTGGAGGCGTGCAAAGAATGAATGGGAAAGAAGTTGTCGATGTAAGCCCTTCAAACGCTTTTAGGCTTGTCCACCCAATGCACACGGTTCTAGTCTCATGCGTTGGCAAAGACGGAAAACCAAACATTATCACTTTGGCTTGGGCTATGCCAACATCCATAAATCCACCGCTTGTGGCTGTAAGCATTGCGCCACGAAGACACTCCCACAGCCTAATCCAAGAAACAAAGGAATTTGTCGTTAACATTCCAACAATGGAGATATTGGACGCCACATTCTTTTGTGGTCGGGTTAGCGGAAGAGACCGCGACAAGTTTAAGGAGGCTGGATTAACGCCCCTTCCAGCCAGAAAGGTTAAGCCGCCAATAATTAAGGAGTGCATCGCCTACTTGGAATGTAGGCTTCACAGCCAATTCCAAACCGGGGACCACACAATTTTTGTAGGCGAAATCCTAGAAGCCTACGCAAACAAAGACTGCTTCACAAGCGCTGGCTACGACCTAGAAAAAGCAAAAATGGTCTTCCATTTGGGCGGAGACGAGTTTGCAACCCTCCAGCCAAAAATTTTCAAGCCCAGAGCCTAACTAGAGCTGGTAGCTTTCTCCCGGATTCAGAACCACCACTTTGGCTTTCGGCGCCTTCCCCTTCACTTTTTTGACAAACTCGTCTGCCGATTGGGCTAGAACAGGAAAAGTCTTATAATGCATCGGAATTACGACCTTGGGCTTCAACAGTCTGACGGCTTCAGCTGCCTCCAAAGCGCTCATAGTGTAGTATCCGCCTATTGGCAATAGCGCCAAATCAAGCTTGTAAAGCTGCCCAATAAGCTTCATGTCTCCGAAAAGGCCGGTGTCTCCGGCATGGTACACCCTTTTTCCTTCAGCTTCGACAACAACGCCTGTTGGTGCACCCCTTGAGCATGTGTGGAAGGCTTGAACCATGTAAAGTTTTACACCTTTAACCTCTGCGCATCCACCAATGTTTAGTCCAACAACGTCTTTGACGCCGTTTTTGCTGGCGTAATTGCCAAGTTCAAATGTTGAAACAAAAGTGGCGTTGGTTTGCTTGCAAATGTTTATGGCGTCGCCAAGATGGTCGCCGTGGTCGTGGGTCACGTAAACAATGTCAGCCCTGTCGATTTCAGAAGCCTTCACTGGCGAGGCTGGATTCCCATCGAGCCAAGGGTCAATCAGCACAATTTTCCCGCCCATTTCAATTTTGAATGAGGCGTGTCCAAACCACGTAACCTTCGCCAAACATCAAGCCTCCCGCTAAATCTTTAAACCCTTTAATACTGTTTAGTTTATAAAGTTAAAAGGTTAAAGTGCCCCATAAATGAAAGCCATAGACGAGGAAGCCTTTGAGAAGCTCCGTTCATCTGGTAGGATTCTCCGCGAAACCCGAGAAGAGTTGAAGGGCTTTGTCCGCGAAAACATGCCAATAATAGAGGTTTGTGAAAAGGCAGAGGAGCTGATTAGGCGTAAAGGCGGTAAACCAGCCTTCCCATGCAACGTCTCAATAAACGAGATTGCAGCCCACTACACCTCACCGCCAAACGACACAAGGAGAATTCCGGAAAAGTCTCTTGTGAAAGTGGATATTGGTGCCCATGTGGACGGCTATGTAACAGACACAGCAGTGACAATATGCTTTAACCCAGAATACCGTGAAATGGTGGACGCGGCAGAACAAGCCCTAAAAAAGGCTGTGGAAGCCATACGCCCAGAAACACCAACCTCAAGGCTTGGCGCACTAATAGAACAGACAATAAAGTCCAAAGGCTTTAAGCCCATCTCAAACTTAACAGGGCACAGCGTTGGCAGATACTTGGTGCATGCCGGAACATCACTTCCAAACGTGGCACACTTGTCCTTCACAAAAGTTAAGATAGGCGAAGCCTACGCCATAGAACCCTTCGTGACGGTGCAAAACGCCGTCGGCAAGGTGGAAAATAGCCTAGAAGCCACAATATTCCGTTTTGTAAAACAGAAGCCCCTCAAAAACGCCTACGCGAAGAAGCTTCTAAAATATATCGAGGAAAACTTTAAAACACTGCCCTTTACGGAGCGCTGGCTTCAAGTCATAATCCCAAAAGAACATTATAGGGAAGCCTTCAAAGAGCTTCTAACTTCAAAGGCTATTATGAGCTATCCAGTTTTCGTAGAAGCCAGCAGAAAACCAGTAGCCCAAGCTGAACACACAGTCCTAGTGGTTGAGGACGGATGCCTAGTCCTAACCTAGCCCTATTAATAGGGAAAAGGCGCCTTACCCTTCTCACGAACCTCTCGGTAAATAGCTGTAATAATCATTTTCTCGTTGCACTTCTGGCATGGCTCAACCTCTTTGAAAACGTAGTCGCCGCGTTGAAACTCTCGGACGCTTTTGAAGCCGCACCTCCTACACTCAATAGTTGTAGTGATCGGTGGAGCCTCAATTCTCAAGCGGAGTATACGCTGCCGCGTCTGGAACAACACATAAGTTGACAAGGCTAAGCCTATAAAACCCAAAAGAAGCCAGTAAACGGCGATTTCCGGTGCGGTGTTGTAGAGGTAAATCGCAAGCACCAGCGCCGCCAAGGCTAAGGCCAAAGTGACAAATATTATGAGGAGGACGAAGGACGAAACCCTCGTTGCCGCAGACGCGTTACTTCTGCTACTGCTCATTGTCATCGCCCTCTCTTATTGTCCTATGCCTATGGTATTCCCAGCACCGGCAATAATAACCTTGTCGCCCTCCTTAGTCCTCTCCAACACCACTTGTCTAATCCTCTCGATGGCTTTGTCGGCAGCCTCGAAAATCTCCTTGCGCATCGGCGAAACAGCATCGCCAATATCCTCCTTAATTATAACAGCGTTTATTGGAATGCGATACTTCAGAATGGTTTCCTCAATTTTGAACTGGTCTACGCCTGGACCCCCTATGGCTGCACCAACACCCTCAGCCACTTCGCCAACCTCCTCGCCTTCAAGCTTCAAAGCGGCGTCAATCATTATTATGTTGGCTATTTTGCCCTCATTCTCTTCAATAATTGTTTTAATGGCGTCTCCGGGTTTACCAACGTTCCCGCCTGGACCTTCAGCCTTTATTACGTAGGCTGTTCTTCCCTCAAAGGGAACCTCAGCCACAACACAGTCCTTGGGAACTTTTCTTATTGGGTGACCGTGCATGAGTTTTGCTGCAACCAGCGCGCCGACACCGTCACCAATGGGCTGACCGTAGGCGAAGGCTTTAAGGGCGCTTGCGTAGGCTTCGGCTTCCCGCATGACCAGCGGCAATATCATCTGAATCTGCATTATAATATAGAGGCTTAACGTCTTCTTCCCAAGCAAATAATAATGCCTTATAACCTTGTAAATGTAGTTTAAAGCCATAGCCGCCTCAAGAGTGTTCTCCAAATTATTCGCCTGAGTTTCGTCAGCCGCTGGGGCAATAAGCTTAACCTCATCCTTAAAGCGGGCGTCCCTAACGTCCAGTATATGTTCAAGCTTCCAAACAATTCCAGCCGGGTCAAGGCTTTGAGGAGCAATCGTAAAATATTCTAGGAAGCGGTCAACCCTAGCTGACGGGTCCATTTGGGGCTTTCCAATCTCCTTGATAGTTTCTATGGCTATTCTTCGCCCCTCGTCGCGGATGTACTTAAGCTTGTATAGACTGCCCTCAACCTCCCTAAGCATAATATAAAGCTGAATACGCTGACCATAAAATATGGAGATGAATATGAAAGCGTAAATGATTAGGGTTAAAATTTGTGAGAAGATATCCCCTCCTGGGAGCTGCAAGAGCTGATTGTTAAGAACGAACAGCGCTGCCACTAGATTCACATACTCACCTTCCGAAAAACTAGCAAAAGCCTAGTTATAAATTTTAGGATATTCCAAGTTTACTCGCACAATGGAGTCAAATGTAATGCAAGTTTTTAAGTATCATGTTGACACTCGCCACAAGGAGCATAGCCGCAAAAACAAGGTTTAGGCTTCTGCTTGAAAGCCTCCTACTCGTATAAGCGCCAACTTGCGCCCCAACAACAGAGCCTACTCCAAGATAAAATGCATACAAAGCGTTCACGTTTCCCTGCTGCACGTGGCTGACCACGCCGGAAATCGATGTAAAAATCATTATGAACATAGATGTTGGTATGGCGAAATGTATTGGAAAACTAAGCGCGTAGCACATGACTGGGACGAGAATAACTCCTCCACCTATTCCCAAAAGCCCAGAGGTTACCCCGCCGAAGAAACTTAAGAATAAGCCATAAAGCATTTTCCGCCTGTTAAACAGCAGCTCTTTTTCAAAGGCGGCATCAACTACACCACATGCTTTTACGGATTCTGTGGTAAAGGCTTTGTAAATCATTTGAAAGGCAACAAAAATCAGAAAAGCGCCGAAAATAACGCCAAGCCACATCTTTACAGTTGGAACAGCCGTGATGGATGCTCCAACATAGCCTCCAGGTGCAGTGGCGCAAGCCAAAGCCAAACCAGCCTTAACGTAAACGCGGTTTTGTTTTAGATAATTTGCGGAGGATGCTATAGACGTGATGATTATTGTAGCCAAGCTTGTGCCCACCGCTACCACCGGCTCAAAGTTGTAGAGAAGCGTTAAGAGAGGAACTATGAATATTCCGCCTCCAACGCCCGTTAAGGCTGCGGCTATGCTTATCAAAAAGCCGAAGAGGGGAAGCATCAACTCCCACATGTCATAGTTCTCCAAAGGCAACTTTCGGAAAGAAGTAATGCATCCGCCGACCTCATATTTAAGGCGTAACCTCTTTTCAGAAAATTTTTCCCGGGTTTAAGATGTTGTTGGGGTCGAAAGCCCTCTTAATCCTCCTCATAAGCTCAATTTTTGCTTTATCCTCAAACTCTAGGAAAAGCTCCTTTTTCTCCAAGCCTATGCTGTGTTCAGCCGACACAGCGCCTCCCAAAGCTTTTCCCAAAGTGTAAATCTCCCTCAAAATGGCTGACAGTTTCTCCGGATTTTTCTCGAATATGGCTAGGTGTACGTTCCCATCACCAACATGTCCAGCACCACTTATAACCATTGAATGTTCCATGGAAATTTTCTTAACCTCCTCCATGAATTCTGGGATTTGACTTCGTGGAACAACCACGTCGACAAGAAAAGTTGCACCAGCATCTCTAGCGGCGTAAAAGGATTTTTCCCTCAACTCTAAAAGCTCCCTCCCAGCCCTTTCAGTGGATGGAACAAGAACCTCAATTGCGCCGTTCTTCATACAGATTTCGCTGACAAGCTCGGCGTCCCTGTAAAGTTTTTCTCGACTTTCACCCTCCAAAACGATTAGGAGAAAAACTTCCGACTTGTCGCGCACACGCTCATCCATTGGAACGGTTATTCCGGTGTAATTTTCCATGGCGCCAAGCCCAACCTTATCAATAAACTCGACTATTAGGGGTGTAACACCACACTTCAACAAAAGCGGAACAGTCGCCACACCTTGCCTAAGCTCTTTGAACGCAACAAAAAGGGTCAATCTAGTCTTCTGCTTGGGCAAAAGCTTCAAAATAACCTTGGTTACAACGGCTAAAGTTCCCTCAGAACCTACAATCAACTGCGTTAGGTCGTAGCCCGACGAAACCTTCACATATTTACCGCCAGTTCTAATGATTTCGCCGGTCGGCAGAACAGCCTCCAAACCTAAAACAAAGTTGCGGGTAACCCCATACTTAACCGCCATCATACCACCGGCGTTGGTGGCAACATTACCACCAACAGTTGCGCTCTCCTCTCCGGGGTAAATTGGGTAACAAAGACCACGCGCCTCAACAGCCCTCATAAGACTTGATAGGGTAACGCCGGCCTCAACAACAACCACATGGTTATCCTCATCTATTTCCAAAATCCGATTCAAACGCTCAAGAGATAAAACAATCCCACCCGCAGATGGAACACAGCCCCCGCTTAGGCCTGTTCCACCACCCCTAGGAGTAACCGGAATCCGCCTTTCATTGGCTAGCCGCAGTATTTCTGCAACTTCCTCAGCGTTTCTGGACTTAACGACAACTTCTGGTATGCAAGGATTAACGGCAAGCGCCTCATCACGCCCATACTCCTCGCCTATATCGTCGCCCACAAGAACATTCTCACAGCCAACAATCTTCCTAAGCTCGGCTACCACTTCCATGTCCAAAGGAAACCCAACCGCACATAATACTGCCAATTTAAACCTTAAAACAGTATAGCCCTTCAAAAGGAGTGGGGCTGCCAGCTTTCCCGGCTTCGCGTGGCCGAAGACCACACTACAACCGGGAACGGAGCGCGGTTTAACTTCCGAGTTCGGAATGGGATCGGGTGGAACCCGCGCCCTATGGCCGGCAAACCCCAAAATACACCATAAACCATTACTCATTAACTTTTCGCTCACTCCGGACAGTTTAAAAAGACTTTCACAGATAGTCGGTAATTACTAGCCAAAAACGGCAAGTTTTTAGAGCAAAATCAATTACCTAGAAATCAAATTATAGAGGCGTGATTATGATGAAGGAAAGATGTATCAAGCCGGAATTTTTTGACACTATTAACTACGCCATATGCCAAGCGGTCAATGAATATTTAAGCGAAAAAGCTGTTGACTTCTTTAGAAGGGTCGGCGAACACCACCTAAACGAAGCACTAGAAAGAGGCCTAATCAAGATTGATGAAGAGGATAAGCCTCTCGATGTGTTAATAAAAATTGCTAGGTATTTAGAGTCTGTTGGCTACATGAAGAAAATAGTCATTCACAAGCTCAGCGATGACGAAGCGCTGGTTGAAATGTTTGGAGTCTCAGTCACAAAATCCTCAGCCAAAATTATAAGAGAAGGAAAACAGCCCTCCCACTTCATGACAAACACGATGATTGCCGCATTAAAAAGGTACGACATCAAAGCAAAACTTGAAGATGTGGAATTCGACGAGGATAATGAACACTTCAAAGAGCGATGGAAAATTATCCAAACTAGGTGAATAACATGGAGAAGAAATTTAAGGTATTCATTCCAGAGCCAGAATGGGAAGAATCCCACAAAATTCTCGAGGAAATAGCTCAAGTAAAAGTAAGCGAACCAAGTGTGAAATATACTGAAGATAGACTCGTAAGAGAGATAAAAGATGTTGATGCCTTAATAATAACATCCCAACAACATATAACAAAGAAAGTCATAGAAGCTGCAAACAAATTAAAAGTGATAGTCAAATACGGTTCAAAACCAGGAATTGATAATGTAGATTTAGACGCTGCCACCAGAAAAGGAATCCTTGTTTGTTATACTCCATATGCTAACTCCGACAGCGTGGCCGAGCACACAATAGCCCTAATCCTAGCTTTAATGAAAAAATTATACATTACATGCTCCCAGCTAAGGCAAGGGAAATGGAGAGACAAAAGCTTACTGGGAAATGAGCTTCTTGGGAAAACTGTAGGAATTATTGGGTTAGGAAGTGTCGGACGCAAAGTGGCTGAAAAGATATCAGGATTTAAAGTGAAGCTGCTTGCGTATGATCCATACGTTGAGAAGGAAACTGCCAAAAAGATTGGTGTGAAGCTGGTGGATCTAGACACGCTATTGAAAGAATCAGATGTTGTTACTATCCATGCAACTTTAACAGAAGAAACTAAACACTTGATAGGGGAGAGGGAACTCGGATCCATGAAAAAGACGTCCTTCATCGTAAATACTGCAAGGGGAGCAATAATAGATGAGAAGGCTTTAATTAAAGCCTTAAAAAAGGAATGGATTGCTGGAGCCGCATTAGACGTTTTTGAAAAGGAACCACCAAGCCAAGACAATCCTCTACTCAAAATGGACAATGTTATAGTTACTCCTCACTTTGCATCCTGCACCTATGAAGCATACCAAAGAGAAGCGCTCTTGGCCGCAGAAGAAGTTTTAAGAGTGCTTAAAGGGGAAAACCCAAAATTCATCGCAAATCCCGAAGTATTAAACCAAACTAGACGAGAATAGCCTCTCAGCAAATCTTAACCATTGTTTAAACTTTACCTGTTAAGAAAAGAATAACGCATATATCCAATTTTAAGCAAAATTCTAATGCCGTAAAGCCAAAAGGGGCCGTAGTCTAGGCAGGTATGACGACGGGCTCCAGAACATTTACCAAACGGGTTTGCGGACCGCCAAGCGGAATGAAGAGGTTCTGGAGCGGTCAGCAGTAGAGAAACCCGTAGAAACAGCCTCAAAGGCTGTTTCGGGGAAAGGTCGTCGGTTCAAATCCGGCCGGCCCCACCAATAAAATTCATGGTATGATGTGTGGGCTTGGTTTATGGCTAGAAAAGTGTTTATGATGAAGTTAAGCGAAATTCAGCCAAGTCAGCTTTACATTTGCTCTGAGAAGTTATCTGAGGTTATGAAAACTTTTGATGGAAATAACCCTATGGCGATGGAGCCTGTACCAGTTAAGAAGCTCGGAGAAGACGTCATCTTTGTTGATGGTCATACCAGGGCTTTTGCGGCTTTTCTGTGCGGTTTTTCAGAGGTTCCTGTCTATTGGGAGAATGAGGAGCTGAACTGGGACGCCTACAAAATCTGTGTTGAATGGTGCAAAAGGGAAGGAATACGCACTATAGCCGACCTTGAGAATAGGATTGTATCTCAAAGAGATTATGAAAGATTGTGGTATGAACGTTGCGAGAAAAGGCAAAAAGGAAAGGGAAGCCTTAATTTTAGGTTTGGCTGGCCCGCCCTAAAATAGAAAATTGAAAATTTGCGAGCGCGTTCTAGTGTGCAATTTATTTATTCTTCTGTTGCTCCGGCTTCTACAACTTCGGCTTCTGCGAATCTTCGGCTTATCCTAGTTATCTTTATTTTAACATGGTCTCCGGGTTTTGTGTTTGGTATGAAGGTTACCAGTCCTTGGATGCGGGCTATTCCTTCACCTCTTCGGCTTGTTTCTGTGACGTCTACTTCGTATTCTTTTCCTAGCTCAACTGGTTTTGGCGGGAACCTTCTTGGTCCTTTTCCGAATTCTCTTCTTCCGCCGAACCTTCTTCTTTCTTCCATACGTTTTCACCTCTCCTTATTGGTTTAAAATTTCCGCGTGTTATTCGACTGTGAGTTTTCCGTATTTTCCAACGTTCAGCTGGATTTCTCCCTTGAAGCTTGTCACGTAGCCGTTTTCCACTTTAACCGTGTCGTTGACGTTTACCTGGTTTATTTGGTCGTTCCACAGGGTCAGCTTTATAGTGCCTGTTTCGTCTGCTATTATGGCTGTTGCCACTTTGTGGGTTGTGTCGCTGAACCTTGATAGAACTTCGCGCGGCGCGGATTTTTCTACGACTTTGGCTTCAATGTTTACTCGTTTCATTCCATTTCGCAGCTCCTTAATCTTCAACCTTTTTCACCATCCCCTTTTAGGCTATTCTCTCCGCGACAGCGAATTTTCCGCCAACCGAAACAATGCGCACTCTAACGCGTTCACCTATCTTGCTGTTTGGAACAAAAATCAAATATCCCTGTATTCGGGCTATGCCGTCTCCTCTGCTCCCAATGTCGTCTATAACAACCTCTAGTTCCTGATTTTCTTTGACTGGCGCCATCTGGAAAAGGGGTTTGCCGGGGTTGAAGCGTCTGCTACTCCCAAACCTTCTTGGTTTTCTCTGGATGTTTTTTGTTTTTTCTGGAAGCCTTCTTGGCATACTGTTTTTTCGTCCTTATCGCGGAACCAGCCTCAAACGCCAAAAACTCAAGTGTCCCGCTTTTGCTGAACACCGAGTTTCCAGCAGAGGCTAGTTAGCATCACAAACAGCAGCCATGCATATAAATCTTGCTAGATGGCTCACAATATTCAGCCTTGGTTAGGAGAGTAAATGGTATATAGGGTCTTGTGTTATTTGCTATGATGCCAAGTAATGGATGCTGAGGACTAGGTTTGCCTGAACAAACCCGGCAGAAACCAATAATACAACTGGTGGATGTTTACAAAGAATACAGAGTTGGAACCATCTCAACCATGGCACTAAAGAAGGTTAACTTCCAAGTTTTTAGGGGGCAGCTAACCGCCATAATGGGACCATCGGGTTCGGGGAAGACAACACTTCTTAACATGATTGGACTTTTGGACAGACCCACAAAAGGCAAAATCTTCTTTGACGGGTTTGATGTTTCAAGGCTTGACGATAGAACACTGGCTAATTTACGAAACACAAAGCTTGGCTTCGTTTTTCAAACCTTTAATTTGGTTAATAGGTTAAGCGTTTTCGAAAACATTGAGCTACCTTTAATACCTCGTGGGATTTCCCGTAACGTTAGGGCGAAGATGGTTTTGGAAGCGGTAACAAAGGTTGGCGGCGACGAGAGTTGGCTTCACAAAAAGCCTAATCAGCTTTCCGGCGGGCAACAGCAACGCGTGGCGATTGCGAGAGCCATTGTTGGGAAACCGGTTGTTTTGTTAGCTGATGAGCCAACTGGCAATTTGGACAGAGCTTCAGCCAAAGTTGTTGTCGAAACTTTTCTAAACCTTAACAAGGCTGGGCACACAATAGTTGTTGTGACACACGACCCTGAAGTGGCAAACTGTATGGAAAAAATATATGTTATAAGAGATGGAGAAATAGTGGGAGAATTTATGCCTAATAAGGCAGAATCCCTTATTAGCAAAGCATAAAATCTGTCATAAAAGGTGAAAGCATGAGAAACCTAAAAAAGATTTTAACCCTTATGTTGGTGATAACTCTCACGTTACAGTCCGCATCTATACTTGTCCCACATATAGCCTTCGGCGAGCTCTCAAGTGATTTTGTTATAAGGAATTATTATGTTAGGTCTTCAGCAGACACGCCGAACATTTACCCCGGCAGCAAGAGGGTTTATTTGAAAGTTGAAGTAGCCTATCAAAACAGCACAGCCAACGCCACAATAGTTTTTGGATGGCTTAGAACACCAGATGGCATAGGCTTCAGCTCCGGCAGTGACGCGTCTCCACCAGCAAAATTCAACGAAAGCGTGGTCAAAGAGGTTAGCTTGGGCATGGTTGTGACTTTTGAGTATTTACTTGATATTTCAAGTAGTTTATCGCCATCAAATTACTATTTGACATTGAATATAACTTATCTGAAGGGTTCCACCCCCGCCTACGATTTGCATCGAGACGAAATAATAATTGAAGTTCAGCCTTACCCAGAAATTTCCTTGAGGATTGTTGACGCTTATTTCTCGCCAACTTCCTACCCGGGGTCGATTGACACAAACCTTTATGCGGTATTAGAGAATAATGGAAGCAGCGCCATAAACTCTGCAAATTTTAATGTTACACTCCCAGAAGGCTTCACGGTTAAGAATCCTAGGGCGAGCATCGGACCTGTCAATAGGGGAGACCGTTTCACTGTAACATTTACCGGGGTGTCTATACCACTTGACGCCCAATTGGGAGCATACAATGCAACCATTTATGCGGATTATAGTGCCAGAACAGAAGACGGAGTAGCCTACAGCACTACAGCATCCTTCAATGTCACGGTTATGGTGGAGAGCCCGCCTCCGGAAGAACCTATCATGATAGCGGCTGTAAACACACTTTATAATGGGCAATCAGCTCCACTGCTTCCATCCGCTAGGGGCGTTGTTTTGCGAATCTACCTTATCAATAGACTTCCAGAAGCCGTAAGTGCCATAATTGTAAATGCCACAGTCCCAAACGGGATAAATGTTAGAGCCATTTCCGGAACTTACATTAACGGGATGGCTGCCGGTGGCACGTGCTACGTCGACTTAACTCTTGACGTGGGCGCGGATGTTGCTGGAGGGCTGTATAAAGGCACATTGAACATAACCTATCTTAAAATTGTTTCCGGCTCGTCCTTCCTTATGAAACAGACGCTACCTTTTCCATTAAATGTTGAAACTGTTCACAGCTACATGCCGGAGCTTGTCCTTGTTGACGCTTACTGGGGTTACCCAGACCCGACGCCAGTCTATTCAAATTCACGTTATGTGCCATTAACAATAAGGCTTGTCAATTACGGAAGGTACAGCATTTGGGGAGTCGTGGTAAACGCTTCTTCGCCTCATCTCAAGCCCATAAAAGATTCTGAAGCCTGTGCCACAACAGTTGCACAAGGCGGTTCATGCACAGCGGTTCTCTACTTTGACATAAACACCACATCCCTAAACGTGCCGGTAAAAGTTTTTGCAAGCTACATATACACCGAGTTCGGAACCCACGTCACCACGATAAGGGACTTCACAGTTTCCTTGCCCATTGAAAGTTATCCAGCCTCTGAAAGCATCCTCTCCCTAGTAGATGCCGGATGGCAAAATAACGTAAACGTTTTTCCAAGAACAAGCAACGCCACATATCAGGTGACCTTGGCGAATAGGGCACCCTACTCAATTGCAGGAATAAACCTCAAACTCAAACTTCCAATCGGAATAACCTCAAAAGGACAAAATGAGGCTGCAGCCTATTTTGAAGGACCCGTTAGAAGCTTAGCCACCTTCACAGCTTCCTTTATGATTTCGGTCGGCGACGTGCAGCCCGGAAGCTACAACGCTAACTTAACAGTTGACTATATGTTGCTTTCTGGCGGTCCCGGAGTTAGGCGCATTGAAAACTTCACCGTGAAAATAAACGTAAATGATGATAGCCCAGCCCTAGAGGTTTTAGATGCAAGATGGTATGAGGGTTCTGTTGGACCAAACACCTATGGCGCCCACCTAATAGTGCTCATCAGAAATGTTTATGTGGATGGGCTTCACGGCGCAGTGCTTGAATTAGAATTGCCAGAAGGCATTTACAATGCTGTAGACAACTCAAGCATTGTTAGGGCTACACCGTTATCGGTGCAGCTACAACTTCCCCTGCAACAGCAGAACCTTGCAGAAGTTCTAAACGCCTTCTTAAGTGCCCAGCAAGCTAGCCCAGCGCAAGTTTACGGCAGAGGCGATATCCTAACCTTCATGTTCAGCCTCAACTTGTTTGATATTGACGTTGGAAATTACGTTCTTGAGGGACGCCTATCCTATATTGACGGGTGGGGCAGCAATCGACAAATCCCGATTAAAGTGCCTGTTTTCGTCCTCGGAAAGGCTGGATACATCGAAATAATCATGGAAGAAACCATTAGCGTGAGAAGCCGCTTCACAAACGCTTCCTTAACCCTTGTCAACCATGGAAGCTCACCGGTCCTCGACGCATACGTGGCCATTTCACCATACCAAGGAACACCGATTCTCATAGCCTCGCCAGCGTTAAACTACATTGATGAAATCCCTTCTGGAGGAAGCATTAAAATCCCGCTGACGTTGGCATATAATCCACTCGGCTTTTACACACAAACTGGCGGGACCGCAACTGTAACGTATGGGCCGGTTCCATTTATGGTCTCGGTAATTTATAGGGATGCATGTGGCTACCAGCGTGTCTTCAACAATTCAATAGTCGTTATTGTTGAACCCTTCATCGACCTTGCATTAAGGAATGTTAAGGCAACCGGCACCGGTGCAACTTCAACGGTTTCAGGCATAATTGTTAATTATGGTTCTGCCATGGCCTACCGCGTCGAGGTAGAACTTAAAATAGGCGATGTCTCACAATCTTCCTTCGTAGGCGATATTGAGCCAGGCTCAGAGATAGCCTTCAGAGTGGACATGAACAAGTATAGCGATTCTGCCATTTTAACCATTAAATACTACGACGTATTCAACAAGCTGGAATCAAAAGCAACAAACATAACCATCACACTTCAAGAGACTGCACCTCCAACGGTGCAAGGTGGAGAATTCACTGTTGAAAGGTGGATTATTGTGACTGGCGTCATTATATTCTTGGCCGTGGCAGCCGTCCTAATATATAGGACTGTTAAAAAATCAAAGCTGGTGGAAGGCAGCTCCTAAATAGCAAGGTGAAACTTCAATGTTCGCGGACTTCGTTAGGCTTTCGCTTAAAGCTCTAAGTGAGAGGAGAATGAGGGCCACACTAACAATAGTTGGTATAGCCATCGGTCCCCTAGTTCTAGTCATGATGAGCTCAGTTGTTGGAAGCTACTCAAACTATATAGAGGAAAGGATAACATCGCTGGGTCAAAACACCATCGCCATTTTTCCAACAGAAAACTATCGACTCGACGAAGAAGACCTAAACTATATTAGAGCTGTGGAAACTGTTAGAAGGGCTGAACCCTTTTACAACACGCAAGGCATAGTGAAAAGAGGCACCGAAGAGGTTAAAGTGTCAATATTCGCAGTCGATTATAGCCTACTTTTTGAGGCTGTAGGAAGCCTAAAAATTGGAGAAGGCTCTATTCCGCCAGAAACTGAAATCTCATACGCAATAATTGGAAGAAAAATAGCCTACAAAGATGGAGCAAAATGCTTTGATTTAGGCGATGGTGTATCTATAATAGTCCCAAAGATTGAGGAAGGGAAGATAACCGGTAAAATACCGCGAACCATAATGATAAGCGCCATCCTTGAAGAATATGGCGGCGCATTAATAGTCGATCCAGACTCGACGATTTTCATGTGCCTAGAAGCTGGCAGAAGGCTTCTGGGAATGAGTAGATGGTCTGGGATTCTCGTTTTAGTGAATACCCCTGCTGACGTTAAGCCAGTCGTCTCAACCTTAAGGCAGTATTATGAGGATAAAGCCCAAATAATCGCTTTCAGCTCCATAGCTGAGGCTGTCTCCAGTGTAACTGGGGCGATAAATTTCATAAACTTTTCAACATCACTTTCAGCCTTCGCCGTCGCTATAGCCGGAGTAGCAGCAACAATGATAACATCCGTTATGGAACGCACAAGAGAAATAGGCGTGATGAAGGCGATAGGCTACACAAACAGGCAGATTCTCCTATTAATCCTTATGGAGTCGATGGTCATGAGCCTAGTCGGCGGAACAGCTGGAATATCAACAGGCGTGGTGGGCGCCTACATATTAGCCTCAAGAGGCTTCACAATAGGAGGAATAGGCGAAGGCGGAATAACCCTACAACTAAGCCCCTTAATAACGCCAACCCTCATAACCCAAACACTAGCTCTAACAATCCTTATTGGCTTAGTGGGCGGAATCCTCCCAGCTTACAGAGCCTCAAAAATCCCGCCAGTGGTAGCCCTAAGATACGAATAATCAGAGCCAAACCATTCCAAAGGCTAAGAAACGAAATGCCAACACGCTGACTATGCTACTCAGAAGCGAGATAGAAACGCCTTTTGTCCACGAAAAATTAAACAACAAACGCACGGCAATGGTGCATAAAACTACAACCCAAACATAGTATACTATTCTCTCTAAGATGTTGTATTGAATGAAGAATATGGACATATAGTTCTGCACATCCGCTGTTAATCCCTCTCCCGGAACCCCACCCAATGTTTTCAAAGATAGACGTATTTCAGGATACGCCAGAACAATCCCTGTGAGAATCAGATTCTGCACAAAGAGGGTTACAAGCGCGAACCCAGATATCACGAGCATGGTTTTCCAAACAGGCTGAGCTTTAAAAAAGCGCGAGAACAGGTAGAGGATAACCCCGAAAATGAACCATTGCATAAAGAATATCATAAATGCATTAACCATAGAGTATAAAACCATTGTGCCACCATAAATTTCAAACTCGGTTCTGTAAAAACCATGAAAGAAAACTCCATCAACCCGAACTGTAATGTTTTTGTTAGATGGCCATTCTAATTTAAACACTAAACTAGTAATATTGGACCAGTTACCATTAAAGCTTGAAAAATCGTTTAACAAGATTGTTCTGTTATCCCAAACGCCAACCCTTATGGGGCTGCTCTGCAGGGAATAGTTAAAGTATTTACCTGTGGAATTTTCTGAGAACAAATAAATGCTCATGTTTGAAGGAGGAGCATCCGAAGGCTCAACTATCTTTATCCTAAATGTCAAATTTGTATAGTGGTTTGGCTCAATACAGTTTAATGCTTCTGGAATTTTTAGTTCCATGGAAATTAAGCTGCTGTTTTCTAGCTTGAATTGGATGCTTTTGTTTCCGTAACGGTCGCCTTTAATATAATCTGTAGTATTTACGGATACGGCTGCATTTTTTTCATTTGAAGACCAGAAGTTGACATTTTCCGTCCACTTATCTGATTCTGACAATGATGGAGCTGTTTGATCATAGTAAACTCGTGTAGAGAGGACGTAATAAAATCCGGAGAAGGATAATACGAATAAGAGCATGATTATTAGTGGTCCTTTGTACTGTGGTTTTTGTATTATTTCTTTGAAGGCTTTGTGGGGTGCATATATGACGCGTAAGACTTCACGCATAGACATTTATTTTGAGCTCCGCTGTATTTTGTCGCCAGCACCACTATTAAAGGTTGCCTACATGCCGGCCTTAAGTCGCCTATACGTGTTGTAGTCCACATATTCCAGAAACGGGTTTTCCGCCTGATACTTAACAGTGAGTTTTTGACGCTGCCTTTTTTCAAGAATTTGGCTTGTTGTTATGAAGGAGTAGGCGTCGCTTCCAGCTCCAGAGCCATAGCTTACTATTAGTATACGTTCGTTGGGCTTTGCTATGTCGAGGACTGCTGCCAGGCCTACTGGTGAAGAGCCCGAGTATGTGTTGCCGAACTTTGCCACTTGAATCGAGGGCGCATATTGCTCTTCTTTGAAGCCTAGTTCGCGGGCTATTCTGACCGGAAACTGGACGTTAGGCTGGTGGGCCACAAAATAGTTTATGTCGCCCGGCTTTAAGCCCAACCTCTCCATAAGCTTCTTTGCAGCTTTTCTTATGTGTTTGAAGTAGGCTGGGTCACCAGTGAACCGCCCGCCATGCATTGGGTATGGTTCGCCGTCTCTGCGCCAAAAGTCTGGCGTATCAGAGGTGCATGAGTACCATCCTTCAAGCTCCGCTATAACGTCGGTTTTTCCAAATATGTAGGCGCATCCACCATAACCAACAAAGAAGTCTAGCTCCCCACCCGGAGAGTCTCTTGGAGCCGCTTGCGAGTTATCCGTTCCAATAACCATGGCGTATGGAAAGCCCATCCTCGGATAACTGACAAGCGATGCAGCGTCCTTAAACATGCTTGTAGCCGCTTTACAGGCGAATTCTGTGTCAACGGCGTCAACGCCTTGAACATCCTCGTCTTCTTCGCCGAGCTTAAGGACTTGGGCAACCTTTGAGGCTATGGGTTTAACAGCATAGGGGTTTGATTCTGAGCCAACGTAAACTTTGCCAATAAGCGAGCTGTCAACCCCAGAGTGAATTAGAGCGAGTTTTCCAGCTTCAACAGCCGCTGTTATGGCATCCTCATCTATGAAGGGGACGGAACGTTCTATGCCGCCCTCTCTAATTCTAAACTTGGACGTGTATACGCCGTAGCCAACTATGCCTGGAGCATCATACTCCTTGCATGGCTTTATTACATGGTACTCTTGATGTGGATAATATTCATTGGCGAAGGTGAAAGCCAAGGAGATTGTTGGGATTATTTCGCTTTTCTCAACAGAATAGCGTCTCCTAAACCTTGGGACAACCTCCCTACCTTCAAGGGTTGAAAAGTCTATGGTTTCGTCATCCTTTATTATTTTGTCTGTGAGCCTTCCCGGAACTCTTATCTTGCCGTTGTGGAAGGAAACTATGCCGTAAATGTAAGTGCCAAGCTTTGTAAACTTGTTTGTAGGCTCATTGACAAGGGTGCAAAGCTCAAGTCGGCCCTTTTCATAGAAGAAGTCAATGTCCTCCATTTTTCCGAAGCTTTTTCTTCCGCAGTTTCCGCAGTAATCCCTTATTTCAAAATATTCTTTTCCACAGATTTGGCATCTTCTACCCCTAAGCCTATCGCCAAGATAGGAAACACGCCTTTCTATTGGTTCGCTGCTCATTTAGAAGCCTCCTCCCAAAATGTGAACATAACTTTTAGTGCCGAAACCCTCAAGCTCGAGCACACAGCCATACTTTAACGCTTCATCAGTTTTTATTTGGCGTTCACCAGCTTCGCCCCTGAGCTGTTTAACAACCTCGTAAATTTGGGCTCCGCCAGTGGCGCCCAGCGGGTTTCCATCAGCCTTTAAGCCGCCATTCATATTAACAAAAAGCTTCTTCCCATTCACCTCGTAGTAGCCCTTATAGTCTTTGCAGCTTTCAAAGATAATTTTCCAAGCTGTCCCCCGCTCGCAGAAGCCTAAATCCTCAAGGGAAATCATTTCCATAACGGTTGATTGGTCGTAAACCTCCAAAACTTGTATGTTCCATAGGCTTATCCCAGCAGTTTTAAGGGCTTTCTCTATAGCCAGGCGGGTCGCAATAAAACCAGTCATGTCTTCACGGGCTGGAAAAGTTAGGTAGTCGGTGGCTGACGCGGAGCCAAACACATAAATTGGCTTGTCAGTCAACTTTTTAGCTGCCTCCTCGCTGGCTAAAATCACTGCGGAAGCGCCGTCAGATATAGGTGCAAAATCATAAAGCCCCAAAGGGCGCCTCGCGTTTCTTCTGGCTTCCAGCACTTGCTCAACGGTTATTTTCCGCTGGAACTGGGCGTACTCATTTTTCAAGGCATTCAAATGATTTTTAACAGAGATTTGTGCTAAGGCGATGCCTAACTTTTCAAGGTTCTCGCCGCTTATTCCATAGCGCTTAATGTAAGCCCTAAGCATAAGCTCATGGTTGGCTTCAGGTGTGCATCCAGCATAGTAACTCCAAGGGTCTTCAAGAAGCATTAGGTCGTCCCGGATTTTGTCCCAGCGGTCTGTCATTTTCTCTATGCCGCCTACAAGAACTATGTCATACTTTCCCGCTTGAATGGCGTTACAGGCGTTGGAGAAGGCTGAACTGAAAGAGCGCACAACATCCATAGGCACATGTAGTTCGGTCAACTCCGATAGGAAACCCTCTTCAAGTCCGAGCTTATTTGTTATCGGCAGAAAATAATCCGATAAGTAACATGCCTCTAAGTCTTTACGTTCAATTCCAGCCTCCTCTGAAGCTCTGAGCCAAGCCTCCTCGATAAGGCGTTCAGGCTGCTTCTCGTAATGCTCCCCAAACTTTGTCCTACCAGCCGCAACAATCACTGGACGATTTCCCATAGCTGCACGCCTCTTACTGTAGCAATTATCCCTTCCAACAAGGCTTTTAAGTGTTTGCCAAACCAATGCTTTAAACCATAAAACATTAACAAAAATTGATGCACAGTTCTAGCGAGGCAAATGGTCATGACATCTAAGGAAAAGTACCGTCTAGTCATAATCCTCAAGGAAATAAGGGAACAGGCAAAATATGCGTTCACGCCCTTGGTTGCATGCTTTCCTTGCCTGTGCCATTAAGCAGCGGAATAAGCTTCAAAAACCTGGGCTTGGCAAAAGAGGAAGATGGAACTGGGTCATGCAATGCTAGACCCTGTAAAATCCTACACGGACGGCGGAACAGTACTTTTCGAGATTAAAAGGGAAAAGATGTAAGCATCATTTTTCGACAATTCTTGGATGAACCAGTTGGCGACAATAGGGACAATGAACCAGCGCCTTATCGCCAGTTGACCTCCACTTTTTCTTGCAGAAGGGACATTCAAACCAAACAGTGGCGCCTGGCACGACAAACCATTGCCTACTTAAAAGCCACAAAACTATCCCAGCAATAAGCAGAACATCCCCCAAAACAACAAGATATATGAGTTTAAGAGAAAACCACGATAAGAGAGAAAGCTCCTCAGTCCAGAGAAGGGAAAGGAAAGACGAAAAGGGATTAGGGCTTCCAGAGATTTTTGGATAAGCCTTCCAGACAACCACCAAAATGGCCGCAATTCCCAATAGGCAAAGAGCTAAACTAAGCGCATATGCAGATTTTTGTTTTCGAAGAATTCTCCTCATTGGAATCGGCCATCGTCCTATGCTGGCTCATGCAGCTGCAATAGCCTCAGCGATCTGCGTTTCCACTTCGCTGCATTTTCTCAGGACTTCGCTTTTGAGGGCGTCGATCTCCATGCGAAGCCTTCTCTTTGACTCGGGAGCCAAATCCTTCGACTTCGCTATTTCATTCTCCATCTTCAATATTTCGTGTTCAGCGTTGTGCTTCATCTCCTTAGTCTTCCTAAGCAAATCAACTTTGGCCTTCTCAATTTTTTCAAACCGCTTCTTGACATCAGCCAGCTTCTTGTTAACTTTCTCTTTGAACTTGCCAAACTTCTCCATGTACTCGCGTTCTGAAGGGCCTCCCATGGGCTTGCACCAAACCTCCATATATCGCAATACACAATATAAAGCTTGTTGAATACCAAACAAACACAAACAACTCATGAAAAAAGAGTGCTCCGGGCGGGATTTGAACCCGCGTCTCCGGCTCGAAAGTGCATAGAAGGCGATTTTGAGGCGATTGACTGGAAAGCGTTTGAAATTTGGCTGCTTCAGAGTCACAGGGAAAGGATTGCTAAGGATATTGTTAGTTATGCTAAGCGTTATGCTCATTGCCTATTCCAGATGGATTTAAGTGAAGTGGCAATTTTGAGAAAGACTTTACGTCATCATGTTGTTAGTGCTTTAAGTAATTTGGCGAAATTTTTGGGAGTCTATGAGGATTATAAGCGTCTGCTTAAATGTTATGGGATAGACTGGACTGGTAAAAGCGTTGATGATTTAGTGATTGAGCGTCTTGTCAAGGTTAAGAATCCGGAAGAGGTTTGGCAATGGGTTAAGCAAGTGAAAGCTGTTAGGCAAGACTTAAGCGTGTTCATGGATTTCATAGCTTTAACTGGTTTAAGACTAGATGAGGCGGTTCAAAGTTATAACTTGATAATCAAGCTGCATAGGGAAGGCAAACTTAACCAATACTATAATGAGGCGAATGAATGCCTGGAGCATTACCGGTTTAAAGAGGTTTTCATTAGACGCACTAAAAAGGCGTTTATCAGCTTTGTTCCCAAAACGCTTGTTGAAAAGATATGTTGTGAAGTGCCTTTAAAAAGCAAGTATGCGGTTCAGAAAAGACTGAAAGATAGAGGTTTACCGGTTAGGTTCAGCGACATAAGAGAAGCACATAACACTATTTTAACTAGGTATTTGTCGCAGCCGGAAATAGACTTTCTCGTGGGAAGAGTATCAAGCAACATTTTCATGAGCAACTACTTCAATCCAAAGTTGATAGAAGACTTAAAGGATAGAGTGTTTAAAGCGATAAAGGAAATCCAAAACAGAATCGCTTAACATTCTCCTTTTTCTTTTATATATTGTAATGAAGTTGTGTAAGAAACGGAGAAACGAGAAGTTTAAGGATTGGATTCTTGCGATTGACTTTCTTAAATGAGTCTAGGCTAAAACAGAAAAAGAGGGGGGAGTTTGAGGGCTGTAAGCCCTTTAGAAGCCTTCTCCTCTGCCTCCGCTGAACATGCGGAGAAGAACCACTGCTCCGATGACAAGCGGGATTATCACTAGCAATCCGAAGGCTGTCCAAACGTTGCCTACCAAACTTTCCCATGTGCTGTTTGCCTGGGCGCTCCAGCCGCTACTGTTGACGCTGCTTATCAGGTTGCCTACGACAACCAAGCCTATCATGAAGGCTATGACGATGCCTACAACCGCAGTTACAACAAACCGCATATGTTTAAACCCTCTCAAGACAATTTAAACGAAAGTTGAAAAGTTTAAGCTTTGCAGTGATGATACATTAGGCTTCCATCAATAGGCGGCTTGCCTCTTTAAGCAGAAGGGCGCAAGCCTTTTTGAATCTTGGATAAAGCATTTGAGAGGCTTCCATAAGCTCTTTGAAAAGGCTATCATCTTCACAGTTTAAGGCTTGAGGCTCAGCTTCAGCTTCCGTTGTGGCTGGTTTCTGCAAAGCCTTCAATTTTTTGCTGATAGTTATGTGGGCAGGCGGTTTAAAACCCAACTCAGCCAAACGCTTAGAAATCCTCCGCAAACCCAGCCCTTCAGCCCTCAAACGTTGAATAAGGCGAATGTTCTCTTCATTCCATTCAAACGGTCTAAGAGGCTTAGACTGATCCTGAGAAGCCTGTGGGGCTTGCGGTTCAGAAACGCCTTGACTGCTGCTGTTCTTTTTACGGACAAGAAAAACCATGCGGTTGTTAAGGGCTGACTGAAAAACCGAACAGTTTTCAGCCTTCAACTTTTCAGCCCATTCCGACTTGAAGGCTTGAGGCGGAATAATGAGGCATGCGCCATAAGGCTCAACATAGTCTTCAGGGAAGCTTTGGGCTAGCTCCTCATAAAAGCTCAAACCGCAAGCCCATACTAAATGAAACTCACAATCGGATTAAAACTTTACTAAAAGGCAAGAGCTGTGGAGCTGCTGAGTGAATACTCAGGATACCATAAAAAGCATATAGAGAAAATTATTCGTGGAGCATTTGCTCCAAAAGGAGCTCAAAACGAGCGTATTTCAGAAAAACAACCCATAAAAATCGAACCAGAGATACTAATGTTGGTGTTGAACACCAACATTCCCTCTAGAGAACCGAAACCATCAAGCCGTATATATTTATATCAATTAATAAGGACTCAAACGGAGCTTTTTTCTGGCTTCTTTTCGGTGAAGCTTTCATCTATTGGACATTAGAGTGTAATGTCCAACACAGTATAACAACTTTAAACTAAATGGTATAGCCCTAATGTGGTGGATTGGCTTGTAGTGTATATATACATAAGGGCTACTAGCAGTTAAACCACGTATTGACTATGCAACCTACGCCTAACACGCCTCTGCTCAAGCTCAAAAGCTCTAGAAACAATCTTGTTTTCAACACAAAGCTGAATGAGAAGCTGCTTATCCACCAGAGCCTCCAGGCTTCGCCTACGCTTCCCCTTCTCCGCCTTTCCCACCGCTAAACCGCCTCTCCAACCAATCAAACAAGCGAATCAGCTTAGGATAAAGCCACATGCCTAACAAAAGCCCGGAAACCAAGCCCAAAAACATGACGGAAAGCTCATTCATTCGCTTTACCACGCTCCAAAATCTCTTTCGCCAATTTTAAACATAGCCTCTCATATTTAGCCCTTGACGTCAAAGCAACAACAGGCTCTTTATCTTGATTCATTCCAGCACTTTTTCTCCTTTAATGTTGACTATTTTTCCGTCTGGTGTGAATTTGTATCCTCGCCTCATTGCAGCGTATTGGATTAGCTGGATTGCCGTAGTATCACTTACTTTCTGAGCAAACAAATATTGGTCCAGAAGCTGGTCATCAGTCATATTGAAATAGTCTGGTCTTTTTGAAGTAACTATTGGTTTCTGCTGCTGCAAATCCGCCTTTTTCTGAGCTTCCTGTTCAGCTTCAAGCTCTTTTTTAAGCTTCTCTGTTAAGCTGACTCCATAACGTTTCCTGTTGTACTCATATCCTTCCTTGCTCATTACGCCTATTTGAAACCAATACTCGTTTAGAGCATTGAGAATGGCATAGCTTTCGCCAAACCCTGTTTGAGCTCGATATTTTGCCAAAGCATCTTCAAAATAGGCATTGAAAAACAGTTTGTGAACCCATGACTTTTCAGACTCGCTCACGCCAAAACATCACACATTAAAATTTTGTTTGAAGGAAGGTTTGGTTTTGGAGTGTTTTGGTGTGTTTTGGTTTTGGTGTAGGTGCTTGAGCTTAGGTAGGTAGGTACGTATCTATTAGATAGATAGATATTATTACTAGTGGTTTTGGTAGATGGGGAAGCTTCCCTGTTAAGGCATAAATTGCAATAGTTTGAGCTTACCCACTGCTGCAGCTTCTCACAAAACACACTACGAGTCTGAAGGTTCTCCTTAACTTTAAAAATGCAATTAGACATTAGGATTTTTCACCTCAGTTTTTCGCCTGGACCCGTTGCCCAGGTTTAAGATCCTGCCGCAAGCTGGGCATTGGACAACTAAGTGTTCGCCCAATC
Organism: Bathyarchaeia archaeon; assembly: GCA_038883715.1. Lineage (GTDB taxonomy): Archaea > Thermoproteota > Bathyarchaeia > Bathyarchaeales > Bathycorpusculaceae > JAGTQI01. Next base: position 3,770 of record JAVZLS010000001.1, on the reverse strand, counting down.
TGGCGTTGTAAACGCTATTTCCACTTCTGATGGTTATGGTTTCTGGGAGTTCAACTGCTGTGGTGAAAGTTTTTCCGCATTTGCAGTTTCCCGTTAAAATTAGGTTAGCCATTCCACGACCCTTCCGTTAGCCTATTTCCAAAAATTTCAGAACCGCTTTTCTAATCAGTTCACTCATACTTTCGGCTTTGCCTTCATTTACCGCCTTTTGAAGTAATTGTTTGAATTCCGGTTCAACTCGGATTCTTAACATTATGGATTTGTTCATTTCTTGTCACCGCAAATTATTTAAGTAGCTACATCTTCTAAATTATTTTTGTGTGGCTACAAAAATGGATAAAAGAAAACGTAAATTCATGGAAAAGTTAGACAGTATCTACAAAATAGTGCAACAAAGTAGCACAAAGGGAATATCAGCCGTTGGAATCGCAGAGGAGCTTGGCAAGCCGCCAAGTTATAGAACCACTGTTCACCGCTACCTTAACACTCTAGAGCTTATGGGAAAAGTGTATAGCGAAAAAGGTTTATGGTTTCCAAAAAATGCCAAACAAACAACCATTAGAGACTTATTTTCAGAAATTAGGGCTGAAGTTGAACGGATTAAAGAGGATTTTATAAACAAGAATATTGAATCAGCTACTAGGCGATTATATCTTCTCCTAAAAACTGAGCTTCCAGCTTTAGAGTTGCCTGACGATTTACGAGGCGAGTTAAACTCTCTAACCTCTGAATATGAAGAGGAACTGAAAAAGATAAGCATATGGGATTTGTTGTTGGACGAAAATGCTGCGGAAAAGCATAGGATTAAAGTGGGTGAGAAGATGATTCCCAAATTTCTTGGACTGTTCAGAAAAATAAGTAAGAAATTAGAGGAAGGTGAAAAGGCATGAGTGAAAGCGTGAATGTATATACAAATATGCATGGTGATGTTTGTGAAGGTTAGAACAACAATCCTAATTGAAGACGCAATTTTAAAACAAGCTCAAGAATTAGGCTTAAACGTTTCACAATACTGTGAAAACGCCTTAAAAATTGGAATACAAACATTAACAAACGGCTTCAAGAAAATAGCACAAAATCAAACGCCTTCCCAAAAGGAAGGTATCGGAAACGTAGTTTCTGATAAAAGAGGAGTGCTCCGGGCGGGATTTGAACCCGCGTCTCCGGCTCGAAAGGCCGGAATACTTGACCGGGCTATACTACCGGAGCCCTATGAGCCTTATTTTGGGTCTGGCATCATGCAAATATTTTCGGGTTTCGTTTAAACCTTATTCTTTTAGGGCTGTTTTTAAGCATTCTTTTAGCGGTGCTAGGATGGTTTCTGCCTTGTTTAGGGTTGGCGCATAATGAGTTGTTTTTGCAGAGTTTGTCATTATTGTTCTTATTCCGAGCTTTTCTGTCCATGTAACTACGGCGCATGTGTCTGTTAGGATTTTGGCGCCGCTTGCCTCGATTTTATTCATATAAGCTTTAGCCCTTTCTTTTATTAAGTGGGATGTGCAAATCCAAAATTCAACGTCATTTCTAACTTTTCGGTTTCCGATGGCATCTGCAATTTCTTTAATTTCCTGGAGGGAGCAGTGGGGACACCCAACAAAGACCAGGTCCGGTTTTTGCGTTGAGGCTGTTGTTAACTCTGCCACTGTTTCTTTGATGCCCTTTGCTTCCACAGTTATTTTTTCAAGCCTTTCTTCTACTTTGACGCCTTCTCTATAATGGAACATGTTTACCATTCCGGCGGAGGCAAGCGCGGCACCCAACTGTTTCAAGTCTTCAGGTGACGGGTTTTTTAAGCCTTTGATTAGCGGGATTTTGTCTTCCAAAATTTTTCCCAGAAATATTCCCAAGGCTCCGTAATCAACTCTGTTTTCTAAAGAAGCCTTAACTTCGACCACGACCTTTGGCTTGCGGTTCTCAGCTCTATGTATTCCACAGTCTGGTGTTTTGCCAATGAGGGCTGCTGCCAGAGCGCTTGGACCTCCTTCACGATTTGTCCAAACTCCCAAAACGGAGTTGGCGTAGACAACGGCTGAGGATTCAGCCCATGCCAAGTGGGAGCCTCTCCTCGGCTCTTTAATGTAGTAGGGTGTGCATGTGAAAGATTTTTGGAAGCCGAGCTTATCGAAAATTTCGCAGAGCTTCAGCTGCCTTTCAACAAGATTTTTTGGAAGTCTCTTTGCCAAGTGTTCGGAGTCTAAACTTTGAGGGTTAAGGGTGGCTTCAACAGCGACTTTTTCGCCAGCATCCGCTAATGCTTCTAGAAAGTCTGTGGGCGCCTCGCCGAGGGTTTTGTATGAAACTCCGGAAACATGGGCAGAGTCGATCGGTATAAGCCTAGGCGCATTGAAAAGCTCTCCAAGTTTGACAAGTATTTTCATGCAAACTTGCTTTGCCCGGCCGAATTCGCCGTCGTAAATGCGCTCTTCCTCTTTTGTTAGATACGTGCCCTTTCAACCCTCCACCGACTTCAGGATTTTAACAGTTCCTTTATGGGCATCAACCTCAATCAAGTCGCCATTCTTAATCCAGCTGATGTCTATTTGGTCCACCATTGGAATATTAGCTATAACCGCGCCCACAACGATAACGGGGTCAGCCTTGTAGTTTATTATGGCCTTTGGCGCCAAGCCCTTTTTGGCCAAAGAGTATAGGACGTAGCTGCCGACCGTTGAGCCGTGTCCATGGGGAAAACATAAGACCTTATCTTTTATAGACTCGCCGAACAAGTCATGCCGTTTTTCAATAATCTTTCCAGTTTCCGGGTCGACATCTCCAAGGAAACTTATGGGTTTGGCGGAGACAAGCGCCTCCGCTTTACAGTATCCCTCAACGATTCCGCGCCCGCGCAGAACTATACACCTTGCCATTTTAGGCGCCTTCAGTAGGATATTTTGGCTGATGATGGGATTTCGCCGAGGATTTTTGAGGCGGCTTCCGCCACCTTTCCACGATTTTTCTCGTCTGTGTAAACCCTTAAAATGTTTATGAAACCCTTTAGAACCTCAAATATTCCGGAAATCTCGCTGAGTCTCTTAGCCTCCTTCCTTCCATCACGGGTTTTGCTGAAAACTGGGATTTCCATAGGCTCCATGAACATGGAATGATGATACGGGACAGAAGGCACTGTTGGCACGTCAATTATTATGGCTTCTGGGTCAACTTTGGCGTCCTTTGCTATTCTGTTCTTTATTTGGTTGCGGAATTCTTCGGCGCTAAAAATGTTTGAAACTGTTTTGTCCTTAACGTAGAAAGTCTGCTCATAGGCGCATTTCAGCATTCTCCGCCCCTCAAGATTCCTTATTATTGGGCTGGATTTCTTACAGTTTTTGAGCATAGTCCAAACCGTGTAGTCGTCCATTGCCAAATACTCCTCTGGTGTCTTAAAGGCGGACAAGCCTAGCTCTTCATCTGCCTTCTCAAGGGCTGTTGCCAGCATTATTTGGGCGGCTCTCCCAACGCGGTGGAAGTATATGCTTTTGAAGGATTCTATTCTGGCTATTATGAAGGATTCAAGGGTTGAAAGTGCCCCAATATCAACAGCTAGGTTTCCATCCAAAACATCGAAAGTGTGAATTAGACGAAAAACGTCTACGAAGCCATACTCCGCGCCTGTGTGATAGGTGTCTCTAACAACAAAATCCAGCTTGTCAACATCAATAGAACTTCTTATTATCTGGTTTAGGAAGGCTTTACCGCGGATGGACAAGGAACCAACAGCGAGTTCAGCTATGTCTTCGGCTTTATACCCAAAATTGGCGAGAACATCTTTC